>JARLIS010000029.1 GCA_031291615.1 Parvibaculum sp. | reverse complement strand
GAACGCCATGCACCCGGACCTCATCATCATCCGCCATGGCGACTCGGGCGCGGTCGCGCTGCTGGCGCAAAAGGTGAGCTGCTCGGTCGTCAATGCCGGCGACGGCAGCCATGAGCATCCGACGCAGGCGCTTCTCGACGCGCTGACCATCCGCCGCCGCAAGGGCCGCCTCGAAGGGCTCACCGTCGCGATCTGCGGCGACATCCTGCACAGCCGCGTCGCCCGTTCCAACATCCTGCTGCTGAACGTGATGGGCGCGCGCGTCCGCGTCGTCGCCCCGCCGACTTTGCTGCCCAGCGGCATCGAGCGCTTCGGCGTCGAAGTCTTCCACGACATGCGCAAGGGCCTCGAAGGCTGCGACATCGTGATGATGCTGCGCCTGCAACTCGAACGCATGTCCGGCTCCTACGTGCCTTCGCAGCGCGAATATTTCCATTATTACGGCCTCGATTACGAAAAACTCGCTTCCGCCAAGCCCGACGCGCTGATCATGCATCCGGGCCCGATGAACCGCGGCGTCGAGATCGACAGCGCGGTGGCCGACGACATCAACCGCAGCGTCATCCGCGAACAGGTGGAGATGGGCGTCGCCGTCCGCATGGCCGTGCTCGACGCGCTCGCCCGCAACCTGCCGAACGAGCGTGACCGGCCATGAGCAGGACCGCCTTCCTCAATGCGCGCCTGATCGACCCCGCCTCGGGCCTCGATGAACGCGGCAATCTCTACGTCGTCGACGGCAAAATCGCCGACCTCGGCCCCAATCTCTTCAGCGACGGCATTCCCGACGGCGCCGAGATCGTCGACTGCCGCGGTCATGTCCTCTCCCCCGGCCTGATCGACATGCGCGTCTTCACCGGGGAGCCGGGCGCGGAACACCGCGAAACCCTGCGCACCGCGAGCCATGCAGCGGCGGCCGGCGGCGTCACCACCTTCATCGTCATGCCGAACACCGATCCCGTGATCGACGATGTGGCGCTTGTCGATTTCATCGAGCGCCGCGCGCGCGACACCGGCATCGTCAACATCCATCCGATGGCGGCGCTCACCAAGGGCCTCAACGGCAAGGAAATGACGGAGATCGGCCTGCTGAAGGAAGCGGGCGCCGTCGCCTTCACAGACGGCACCCGCGCCATCGCCGACGCGCAGGTCATGCGCCGCGCCATGTCCTATGCCGCCCATTTCGGCGCATTGCTGGTGCAGCATGCCGAAGTGCCGGAGCTCGCAACCGGCGTGATGAACGAAGGCGAGCTGGCGAGCCGCCTCGGCCTTGCCGGCATTTCATCCGCTGCCGAAACCATCATGATCGAACGCGACCTTCGGCTTCTGGAACTGTCAGGCGGCCGCTATCACGTCGCGCAGATTTCCTGCGAAGCCTCGGTCGACATCATCCGCCGCGCCCGCCGCCATGGTCTGAAAGTCACCTGCGGCGTTTCGGCGGCGCATCTGACGCTCAACGAGAACGACGTTCAGGGCTATCGCACCTTCTTCAAGCTGTCGCCGCCGCTCCGCTCGGAAGCGGACCGCCGCGCGCTCGTCGCCGGCCTCGCCGACGGCACCATCGACGTGATCGTCTCAAGCCACGATCCGCAAGACCCGGAAGCGAAGCGCCGTCCCTTCGCGCAAGCCGGCTTCGGCGCCATCGGTCTTGAAACGCTTCTGCCCGCCGCGATCTCCCTCGTGCAGAACGGCGACCTGCCGCTTGCGCGTCTTCTCAGCGCGATGACGCATACGCCTGCCGATCTTCTCGGCCTCGAAACGGGCCGCCTCGCCGTCGGCCTGCCGGCCGATCTCGTCCTTATCGACACCGGCTCGCCCTGGATCGTCGAAGCCGAAAAACTCCGCTCCATCTCGAAGAACACGACCTTCGACGACCGCCGCCTGCAAGGCCGCGCCATCCGAACCGTCGTCGGCGGCAGGACCGTTTACGTTCAGGGATAGACCATGCGTCTCCATCAGATGCAGAACTCCGGCAATTGCTACAAACCGCGATTGCTGGCCCATCAGCTCGGGCTCTCGCTCGACCTCATCGACGTCGACATGCTGAAAGGCGAAACCCGCAAGCCCGCCTTTCTTGCAAAAAATCCGAACGGCCGCGTGCCCCTTCTCGAACTCGACGACGGGCGCACGCTTCCGGAATCGAACGCCATGCTTTTCTACCTGGCCGATGGCACGCGTTTCCTGCCCGAAGATCGCTTCGCCCGCGCCGAGGCGCTGCAATGGATGTTCTTCGAGCAATACAGTCACGAGCCCTATATCGCGGTCGCCCGCTTCTGGCAGTCGATCGCGCCTGAAATTCCGCCCGCACAGGCCGCACGCTTTCCCGAATGGCACGAGAAAGGCTATGCCGCCCTCGGCGTCATGGAGGGCCACCTTGCCACCCGGCCCTTCTTCGCCGCCGGCCGCTACTCCATCGCCGACATCGCGCTCTACGCCTATACCCATGTCGCGCATGAAGGCGGTTTCAGCCTTGCCCGCTTCCCCCATGTCACGGCGTGGCTCGCCCGGGTCGCCGGCGAAGCCGGCCATGTACCGATGGACTGGCGCCCCTGAACCGCGGCGGCTATGATTGCGCCGCAATTCCGAGGGGGGATATATGTTCAGCTCACTGAGTGACGGGTCGGCAGTGCCATTGTTCGCCCTGGCGGCGTTGGTCGGCTATCTGCTGGGGTCGATCCCCTTCGGCCTGATCCTGACGCGCATGGCGGGCCTCGGCGACATCCGCGACATAGGCTCCGGCAATATCGGCGCGACGAACGCGCTCCGCACCGGCAATCGCTGGGTCGCGGGCGGCACCTTCATCGGCGATGCGGGCAAGGGCGCGGTCGCCGTCCTCGTCGCGCCGCATATCGGCGGCGACCCGGCGCTCATGGCGATGGTTGCGGGCGCCGCCTCATTTCTCGGCCACCTCTATCCGGTGTGGCTGGGCTTCAAGGGCGGCAAGGGCGTGTCGACCTTCATCGGCATCAACCTCGCGCTCTTCTGGCCGGTCGGCCTTCTCTTCTGTGCGACATGGCTCGCTGTCGCGGCGATCTTCCGCTACTCCTCGCTCGCCGCGCTGGTCGCGGCTCTTGCCACGCCCGTCTATCTGTTTCTTTTCGGGCGGGCGGACCTCGTGCCTCTCAGCATCGTGCTCGTGATCCTGATTTACATCGCCCATCGCGACAATATCGGCCGCCTCCTTGCAGGCGAAGAATCCCGCATCGGCTCGAAAAAATGACTTCGGGCATTTCGGCGGCCGAGCGCATCGCGCGTCTGCGCCTTGCGCGCAGCGACACCATTGGCCCGGTGACCTTCCGCGAACTGCTGCAACATTATCCGTCCGGCGCGGCCGCACTGGACGCCTTGCCTTCGCTCGCCCAGCGCGGCGGCCGCAAAAGCGCGCTGCGCATCGCCACCCGCGCCGAGGCGGAGCGTGAAATCGCGGCGACGGAAGCGATCGGCGCGCAGCTCATCGTCTTCGGCGAAGAAAACTTTCCCACCCGCCTCGCCGCGCTCGATCCCCCGCCGCCGGCGATTTCGGTCATGGGTTCGATGCATCTGCTCGAGCAGAAATCCATCGCCATCGTCGGCTCGCGAAACGCTTCCGCCGCCGGAGCCAAAATCGCGGCGACGCTCGCCCGCGATCTCGGAGCGCGTGGCTTCGCAATCGTTTCCGGCCTGGCGCGCGGCATAGACTCTGCCGCGCACCGTGCCTCGGTGGAAACGGGAACCGTCGCCGTCCTTGCCGACGGACTCGATGTCGTCTACCCGGAAGAAAATCGCGAGCTTCAACGCATCGTCGGCGAACGCGGCGCACTGGTCAGCGAAATGCCGCCCGGCACGCGGCCGCAGGCGCGCCACTTCCCGCGCCGCAATCGCCTGATCTCCGGACTGTCGCTCGCCGTCGTCGTCGTCGAGGCCGCCCTGCGTTCCGGTTCGCTCATCACGGCACGCTTTGCGCTGGAACAGGGCCGCGACGTTTTCGCAGTGCCCGGCTCCCCGCTCGACCCGCGCGCCCAAGGCTCGAACAGCCTCATCAAGCAGGGCGCCGCGCTGGTTGAAAATGCCGGCGACGTCATCGACGCGCTCGACCAGCCGCTCCGCCGTCTCCTGACGGAGCCGGAGCCGACACTCTTCGGTCCGGCAACAGGCCCGGCGGTCGAGCCGGATGCCGCCATGCGCAAACGGGTCATGTCGGCTCTGAGCCCGACCCCGACCAATGTCGATGAAATTGTCCGCCAGACCGGGCTTCCCGTCCCCGTCATACGCATGGTCCTGCTTGAACTGGACCTTGCGGGCAGGCTTCACCGCGATCCGGGCGACCGCGTCAGCCTGCTCCCGGCGGAGGATTGAAGCTGACGTTCAGGCCCGGCTTGCCGAACGGCCCTGCGTCAGAAGCCGCGCCTCTTCCGCCGCCATGCCGATGAGATAGGCCAGAAACTTGTGACGCCGCGCAAGGGCCAGCCGCCGCGCACCGATGAGCATCTCGAAGAGATAGCTCGCCACCTCCTCTTCGGCTTCATGCGCCGCAGCGGGAGCGCCGTTCTTCAGCGCCACGCTGGCCCCGAACCCGGCGTGATCGATGGCAGGGTTGGGTTCTTCCGGACTCGACCTCATGCAACGCCCCCCGATTGGCTCCGGATTGTCAATCCAGACATAAACCTTAGGATATATACTAAAGGATTATACATAACCATACGGGCGTTAAAACAGATAATTCAATCTAGCCAGGCAACGCAGCTGAAATCCCCTCCAATCCGGTTCAAAGGCGCGCAGTGGCGGATTTCCGCGACATTTGACACGTCCCCGCCTTTTCCCCATGTTCTGCGCGAGGCCAGAATTGCCCTTGAGGGCGTGAAATAGTCCCTTCTCTGCTCATCGGTAGCCGGTCGATATGCCCCCGTCCGTCGGTGTCGAGGCAAATCGGCCGCGCCCAAAGCTGCCGCTTTCAGAGGCCGGGCAAGGCGGAATGAGACATTAAGGAAAGTGCGAGCGTTCGATGGACGTCGTCATTGTTGAATCGCCCGCCAAGGCGAAAACGATCAACAAATATCTCGGCAAGGGCTTCAAGGTCCTGGCCTCCTATGGCCATGTCCGCGACCTGCCTTCCAAGGACGGTTCGGTGCTGCCGGACGACGACTTCGCCATGTCCTGGGACGTCGACCCGAAGTCGCAGAAGCGGCTGAACGACATCGCCGCCGCCGTGAAGGGCGCGGACAAGCTCATTCTCGCAACCGACCCCGACCGCGAGGGCGAGGCGATTTCCTGGCACGTGCTGGAAGTCCTGAACAAGAAGAAGGCGCTTCAGGGCGTCAATGTCGAACGCGTCGTCTTCAACGCCATCACCAAGAACTCCGTGCTTGAGGCGATGCAGCATCCGCGCGGCCTCGACAAGGAACTGATCGACGCCTATCTCGCCCGCCGCGCCCTCGACTATCTCGTCGGCTTCACGCTCTCGCCCGTGCTTTGGCGCAAGCTGCCGGGCGCGCGCTCGGCCGGCCGCGTGCAATCCGTTTCGCTGCGCCTCATCTGCGACCGCGAATTGGAAATCGAGGCCTTCCGCGCCCAGGAATACTGGACCATCGAAGCCGACATGCAGACGGGAGCCGGCGGCGCCTTCACCGCCCGCATCGTCACGCTCGACGGCAAGAAGCTCGAGAAGTTCGACATTCCGAACAAGGAAACCGCCGACGACATCGTCAAGCGGATCAAGTCGTCGCACTTCACGGTGAAGTCGGTCGAGAGCAAGCCCGCGCGCCGCAACCCCTACCCGCCCTTCACCACTTCGACGCTCCAGCAGGAAGCCTCGCGCAAGATCGGCTTCTCGGCGAGCCGCACCATGCAGGTCGCGCAGCGCCTTTATGAAGGCATCGAGATCGACGGCGAGACGACGGGCCTCATCACTTATATGCGAACCGACGGCGTGCAGATCGCCGACGAAGCCATCGCCCAGGCGCGCACCGTCATCAACAATGAATTCGGCGAGGCCTATCTCCCCTCCGCGCCGCGCATCTACAAGACCAAGGCGAAGAACGCGCAGGAAGCGCATGAAGCGATCCGCCCGACGGATCTGTCGCGTCTGCCCAAGCATGTCGCCAAGACGCTCGACGACGATCAGCGCCGCCTCTACGAACTCATCTGGAACCGCACCATCGCGAGCCAGATGGAAAGCACACAGCTTGAGCGCACCACCATCGAGATCGAGGCGGACGAGCAGCAGATCGGCCTTCGCGCCACCGGCTCCGTCGTCATCTTCGACGGCTTCCTGCGTCTCTATCAGGAAGGCCGCGACGAGCCGGAGGACGGCGAGGAAGGCGGACGCCTGCCCAAGGTCGCGCGCGGCGACAAGCTCGGCCTGCACGAAGTCCGCGCCGACCAGCATTTCACCGAGCCGCCGCCGCGCTTCACCGAAGCGACGCTCGTCAAACGCATGGAAGAACTCGGCATCGGCCGCCCTTCGACCTACGCCTCGACGCTGCAAACCTTGCGCGACCGCGGCTATGTCAACATGGACAAGGGCCGCTTCGTGCCCGACGACAAGGGCCGCCTCGTCACGGCCTTCCTCGAAAACTTCTTCACCCGCTACGTCGAATACGACTTCACGGCCGACCTCGAGGAAAAGCTCGACAAGGTCTCGGCCGGCGAGCTCGACTGGAAGCAGGTCTTGCGCGAATTCTGGAAGGACTTCACCGGCGCGGTCGGCGAGGCGATGGAGCTTCGCATCACCGAAGTTCTCGACCGCCTGAACGAAGTGCTGGGCCCGCATGTCTTCCCCGACAAGGGCGACGGCTCCGACCCGCGCAAATGCCCCTCCTGCGCCGACGGCAGGCTTTCGCTCAAGGTCGGCAAGTTCGGCGCTTTTGTCGGCTGCTCGAACTATCCCGATTGCCGCTTCACGCGCCAGCTCACCGTCGGCGCCGACGGCGAAGGCACGACCGGCGACCGCACGCTCGGCATCGACCCCGATACCGGCAAGCCCGTGATGGTAAAGTCCGGCCGCTTCGGCCCCTACATCCAGCTCGGCGAACCCGAGGAAGGCGAGAAGCCGAAACGCGCCGGTATCCCGAAGGGCAAATCGCCCGCCACCATCGAATTCGAGGAAGCGCTGAAGCTCCTCTCGCTGCCGCGCGAAGTCGGCATTCATCCCGAAACCGGCCTGCCGATCACGGCGGGCATCGGCCGCTACGGCCCCTTCGTGCTGCATGACGGCACCTACGCCAATCTCGACAGCCCGGAAGAAGTCTTCACCGTCGGCATCAACCGCGCGGTGACCGTGCTTGCCGAAAAGAAACTCCGTGGCGGCAAGCCGCGCGGCCCGAAGCCGCTGAAGGAACTCGGCGCCCATCCGGTCGACGGCAAGCCCGTGCAGATCATGGAAGGCAAGTACGGCGCCTATGTGAAGCACGAAAAGACCAACGCGACATTGCCCAAGGATGCCGACATCGAAAAGGTGACCCTCGCCGAAGCCATCGCGCTGATCGACGCCAAGGCGGGAACGCCCTCGAAGAAACCGGCAAAGAAGGCGAAGGCGCCCGCGAAGAAGGCAAAGCCCGCGGAAAACGAAACCAAGGCCGCGACTGCAAAGAAAGCCGCGCCGAAGAAAAAACCGGCGAAGAAACCTGCGGCAAAGAAAGCCCCGGCGAAGGCGAAGCCGCGCCCCGCCGCCGCGGCGGATTGAGCGCGTGCCCGCCCGCAAACCGCCTGTGAAAAAAGACGCGCCGCGCAAGCGTGACAAGTCGGTCGGCTTGCCCTCGCGCGAGCAGATCCTTGAATTCGTCGCGTCCTCGACCGGCAAGGTCGGCAAGCGCGAAATCGCCCGCGCCTTCAACGTGAAGGGTGCGGACCGCATCCCGCTGAAGCAGATGCTGAAGGCCATGGCCGAGGAAGGCGTGCTCGCCCGCGACGAGGGCCGCAAGCTCCGCCGCGCCGGCGACCTGCCGCCCGTCACCGTCATCGAAATCACGCACCGCGACATGGACGGCGAACTCGTCGCCCGCCCGCTCGAATGGACCGACGAAACGCCCGCGCCCACCATCGTCGTCACGCCCGAGCCGCATAAGGGCCGCGTCGCCGAACGCGACGCCGAGCCGCCCGCGGGCATCGGCGACCGCGTGCTCGCGAAACTGACGCGCACCACCGACGCCGACGAAACCTACGACTACGAGGCCCGCATCGTCCGCCGCGTCGGCAAGGGCGCGGAGCGCATTCTCGGCCTCTTCCGCGAAAACTCGGAAGGCGGACGCCTCGTCCCCGTCGACAAGAAACTCCGCAACGAATTCGAAATCGCGCGCGGCGACACGGCCGATGCGAAAGACGGCGACCTCGTGCTCGCCGAAACCGTGCCGGGCAAACGCTACGGCCTTGCCCGCGCCCGCGTGCGCGAAGTCTTCGGCAAGAGTAGCGATCCAAAATCGATCAGCCTCATCGCCATCCACACGCATGGCATCCCGGACCGCTTCCCGGACAGCGTGATCGCCGAGGCCGACGTCGCGACCGCGCAAGGCATCGAGGGCCGCACCGATCTCCGCGACATTCCCCTCGTCACCATCGACCCCGTCGATGCGCGCGACCATGACGACGCCGTCTGGGCCGCGCCCGACACCGATCCCAAAAACGAAGGCGGCGTTGTCGTCATCGTCGCCATCGCCGACGTCGCCGCCTATGTCCGACCCGGCTCCGCCATGGACCGCGAAGCGCGCAAGCGCGGCAACTCGACCTACTTCCCCGACCGCGTCGTGCCGATGCTGCCCGAACGCATCTCGAACGATCTCTGCTCGCTGCGCGAAAAGGAAGACCGCGCCTGCCTCGCCGTGCGCATGGTCTATGACGCGCAGGGCAACAAGCGCAGCCACGAATTCGTGCGCGGCCTGATGCGCTCCGCCGCCCGCCTCACCTACCGCCAGATGCAGGAAGCGATCGACGGCGCGCCGGACGACAAGACCGGCCCCCTGCTCGAACCCGTCCTCCGCCCGCTCTGGGACGCCTACAAGACGCTCTGCATCGCGCGGGAGAAGCGCGGGCCGCTCGATCTCGACCTGCCGGAATACAAGGCCGAACTCGACCGCTCCGGCCGCATCGCCGCCGTGCGCATCGCCGACAAATACGAATCCATGAAACTCATCGAAGAGTTCATGATCCAGGCGAATGTCTGCGCTGCCGAAACGCTGGAACAGAAGCAGACGAAACTCATCTACCGCGTCCACGACGCGCCCTCGCGCGAAAAGCTGGTGGCGCTGGCGGAGTTCCTGCAGACGCTCAACATCGGCTTTCCGAAGGGCCAGACCGTGCGCCCGGCGAACTTCAACAAGATCCTCGGCGAAGTCGACGGCACCGAATACGACCAGATGGTCTCGACCGTCGTCCTGCGCTCCCAGGCGCAGGCCATCTATTCGCCGGACAATATCGGCCACTTCGGCCTCAATCTGCGCCGCTACGCGCACTTCACCTCGCCCATCCGCCGCTATGCCGACCTCATCGTCCACCGCGCGCTCGTCAGCGCCAACCGCTTCGGCAAGGACGGGCAGTCTGACGAGGAAACCTCGGCCATGGCCGAGATCGCCGAGCACATTTCGATGACCGAACGCCGCTCTATGCTCGCCGAACGCGATTCGAACGACCGCTTCATCGCCGCCTATCTCGAAGACCGCATCGGCGCGGAGTTTACCGGCCGCATTTCCGGCGTCACCCGTTTCGGCCTCTTCGTCAGGCTGGAAGAGACGGGCGCCGACGGCCTCGTGCCCATATCGAATCTCGGCGCGGAATACTTCCATCACGACGAGGCGGGACACGCCTTGATCGGCGAGCGTTCGGGCCTCACCTTCCGCCTCGGCGAGCAGGTGAAGGTGCGCCTTGAGGAAGCCGTTCCCGTCACCGGCGGCCTGCGTTTCGAGATCGTCGAGGGCGGCAAGGAAGGCAAGCCCGCCGGACGGCACGGCCGGACCTCGCCCGGGCGCTCCGGCGGCAAAGGCTTTCGCCGTCCGCCGACGAAGCCCGGCCGCGCGCCCGAAAAGGGCTCCAGAGGCAAGCCCAAATCGGGACGCAAGGGCAAGCGCTGACACGCGCTTCCACGGGCCACACCGTCGCGCGGCAACCTGCCACATTCATACCAGTTGGGAATGAGACCCATATGCTGGACAATGTATTTAGGTAAAGGCGCGCGAGCATGAGCACCGTTTTGAACATCGACGAGCCCGTCATCTTCCAATCGGCAAAGCCTGCCACGCGCAATTTCTGGCAGGCTGTCCGCCGGGGCTTTATGCTGCGCTGCCCGAATTGCGGCAAGGGCAAGCTGTTCCGCGCCTATCTGAAGGTCGCCGACCACTGCCCCGCTTGCGGCGAAGAGCTGCATCATCACCGGGCCGACGACGCGCCGCCCTATTTCACGATCCTGATTGTCGGCCACATCGTCGTGCCGATCATGCTGGCCGTCGAGCTCGAATATATGCCCGCCGTCTGGCTTCAGATGGTCTTCTGGCCGACGCTGACGCTTTTCCTCTCGCTGATCCTCCTGCCGCGCATCAAGGGCGCGGTGGTCGGCATGCAGTGGGCGCAGCGCATGCATGGTTTTGGTGGGCACACGGACGATTAATTCGGCCTCCTTCCCGCTCGATCTATCCTGGAATTTCTGCAAAGGCGGTCCCGCGCGTCATGAATGACCCGCTGGACCGCCTTTCTGACTCATGCGACATATTCGACCGGGCGCGCGCCTAGAGACGAATTGACGCGGCAGGCGCCATTCCAAAAAGCCGAAACAATATCCATTCTTCTTCCATGGATATTTGGCAGTGCGCTTAACCGGCAAAGACCGGGGCGCTGCAAACGCAAATCAAAAAGAAAAGGTGCACCATGACAGGGACGGACACACTCGAAAGACCGACAAAGACCGCGCAGCAATCCGCCGAGCATTTCGACGTGCTCATCGTCGGCGCGGGAATTTCAGGCATAGGCGCGGCCTATCACATCTCGAAGCAATTGCCGGGCACGACATTCGTCGCCCTCGAAGCGCTGGAAAGTTTCGGCGGCACTTGGCTGATGCATCGCTATCCGGGCATCCGCTCCGACAGCGACCTCTATACCTTCGGCTATCGCTTCAAGCCCTGGACGGGCGCGCCCATCGCAACGGCGGAAGAAATCCGCAACTATATGGGCGAAGTGATCGAGGAGAACGATCTCGGCCGCCACATCCGCTACGGCCACAAGATCAGATCGGCGCGCTGGTCGAGCAAGGATAACCTCTGGACCATCGAGGCCGTCCGCGCCGACACCGGCGAAACGGCGCGCTTCACCGCCAATTTCCTCTGGATGTGCCAGGGCTACTATCGCCACTCCGAAGGCTACACGCCCGAATGGAAAGGCATGGAGAGCTTCAAGGGCCGCATCGTCCACCCGCAGACCTGGCCGGAAGACCTCGACTACAAGGGCAAGAAGGTCATCGTCATCGGATCGGGCGCAACGGCGGCGACGCTCGCGCCCGCCATCGCCGGCGACTGCGCCCATGTCACGGTGCTGCAACGCTCGCCCACCTACTTCATTCCCGGCCGCAATGCGAACGAGCTTGCCGACCAGCTGCGCGCGCTGAAGGTCGACGAGACCTGGATTCACGAAATCACCCGCCGGAAAATCCTCTTCGATCAGGCGGAGTTCACGCGCCGCGCCTTCGAGGAGCCCGAAGTGGTGAAGCAGGAATTGCTGGCGGCCGTCGCCATGTTCCTGCCGCAGGAGGAAATCGAAAAGAACTTCACGCCGACCTATCGCCCTTGGCGGCAGCGCATCGCCTTCGTGCCCGACGGCGATATCTTCCAGGGCATCCTCTCCGGCAAGGCCTCTGTCGTCACCGACGAGATCGACCGCTTCACCGAAAAGGGCATCCTGCTGAAATCCGGCAAGGAGCTTGAGGCCGACATCATCGTCACCGCGACCGGCTTCAATCTGAGCGTCCTCGGCGACATCGACTTTTCCATTGACGGCAAACCGCTCGATTTCTCGAAGACCGTCACCTATCGCGGCATGATGTTCACCGGCGTGCCGAACATGGTCTGGGTCTTCGGCTACTTCCGGGCGAGCTGGACGCTGCGCGTCGATCTCCTCGGCGATTTCGTCGCCCGGCTTCTCACTCATATGAAGGAGAAGCACGCGAAGAAAGTCACCGTGGCGCTCCGCCCCGAAGACAAGGACATGCCGCTCCTGCCCTGGATCGACCCGGAGAATTTCAATCCGGGCTATCTGATGCGCGGCATGCATCTCCTGCCCAAGCGCGGCGACAAGCCCGAATGGCAGCACACGCAGGACTACTGGCTGGAAAAGGACGAACTCCCGGCGATCGACCTCGACGCACCGGAATTCGTCTACGAGTAAAGCCGCCGCTGACGGCGCCTCGTCTCGTCAGACCGCTTCGCGGAACGAAACGAGGCGCTGCCGTTCTTCATCCCACAGCGCCAGCTTCACGCAGCGCAGGCTGTCCATCAGCGTCACCCTGCCGATCTCGCCGAGATCGGGATAGTCGCGCAGCACCGCAGGCAGCCGGTAGAACGGGATGCGGGCATAGAGATGATGCACGTGATGGATGCCGATATTGGCGCTGAGCCAGCGCAGCATCCAGGGCAGGTCGTAATGCGACGAGCCGTGCAGAGCCGCCTCATGAAAGCTCCAGCCGCCGCTCTCGCTCCAGAACGTGTCTTCGAACTGATGCTGCACGTAAAAGAGCCAGACGCCGATGGACGCCGAGATCGTCACGATCGGCAGATGCACGATGACGAAGGCCTTGAAGCCGATGAACGAGATAAGCGCCGCCGCGCCGAGCGCGATGCCGATATTGGTCGACTGCGTGCTGAGCCATGGCCGCCAGCCGCCATGCATCCAGCCCACCGGCAGGCGGTGCTGCAACAGGAACATATAGGCCGGCCCGATGCCGAACAGCACGACGGGATGGCGATAGAGCCGATACTTGAGCCGGCCCCAGGGCGAGCGCGCGAGATATTCGCGCACCGTCAGCGTGTCGATGTCGCCAAGTCCGCGCCGGTCGAGATTGCCGCAGGTCGAATGATGCATCGCATGGCTGCGCCGCCAGAAATCGTAAGGCGTCACGGTGAGCACGCCCAGCGCGCGGCCGAGCCAGTCGTTCATCCACTTATGCGGAAAGAACGCGCCGTGTCCGCAGTCATGCTGGATGGCGAAGAGGCGCACCAGAAATCCGGATGCCGGCACCGCGATCAACAGCGACAGCCACCAATGTCCGAATGAATAGGCAAGCCACGCGGCCGCCCAAAGGCCCGCAAGCGGCAGCGCCGTCACTGCAAGCTCTGCAAGGCTGCGCAGATGCGAGGCTTCCCGATATCGGCTGAGGATTTGCGTCCAGGCGCGGGGTTCGACCGACGGGTCGACGTTATGACCGATGCTCAAAATACGTAGAATCCAATTTGACCGGGCGAAGCACCCGAAGGACTCCCCCCATTAACGACGGCGCACCCTACGCTATTCGCCTCTCGCTGGACAGCGCAGCGGCCCGCAGGCATCCTTATCCCATAACAATATTAAAGAACCGGGGCGAAAACGCATGTCAGAGGGTGAAAAAGGGGCATTCGACCCGAAGCAGTCGCGCGACCAGGAATATCGCGAAGCTTCCGCCGGCCGCGCTGTCCGCCCCCGCGATGCGGCGACATTGATTCTCGTCCGCAATGACGGTCCGACGCCGCAGGTCCTCATGGGCCAGCGCCACGCCAACCACAAGTTCATGCCGAACAAGTTCGTCTTTCCCGGTGGCCGCGTCGATCCGGCCGACAGCCGCGTGCGTCCGGCCGAAGACCTGCGCGCCGAAGTCGCCGCCCTCCTGCTCGCCCGCATGCGCGGCACGCCGTCGCAAAATCGCGCCCGCGCGCTCGCCATGGCCGCCATCCGCGAAACCTTCGAGGAAACGGGCCTCGCCGTCGGCCGCCTCGTTGAAACGCCGCAGACAAGCAAGCAGAAGGACTGGGCCGCCTATTTCGCGCGCGGCGTCTCGCCCGCGCTCGGCGCGCTCGATTTCGTCGCCCGCGCCATCACGCCGCCCTACCGCACGCGCCGTTTCGACACCCGCTTCTTCATCGCCGATGCCGAACATATTCACGGCGATCCGACGAAGGTTGCGGGCTCCGGCGAATTGCAGGGCCTGCACTGGATCGGCATCAAGGAAGCCGAAGACCTCGACCTGCCGAACATAACCCGCGTCGTGCTCGCCGAAATCGACGAGCGTCTCCGCCAGACGCGCGCGGCGCAGAAGGCGCGACCCGTTCCCTTCATCCACTTCCGCAGCAATCAGGCCATTCGCGACGTGCTGGGCGCGTGATGGCTGACGCAAGCTCCCTGCCGCCCGCCGGGCGCGTGCGCCCCCGCGACGCCGCCAGCCTCGTCCTCCTCGACGAGCGCGAAGGCGAACCGCGCGTGCTGATGGGCAGGCGGCATTCGCGGATGAAGTTCATCCCCGACGCTTTCGTCTTTCCCGGCGGCAAGCTCGACGCGGGCGATCTGAAGGCGCGCCCCGCGACGCCGCTCGCAGACCATGCCTCGTTCGGCGCAAAGGCCGAAGCACTGGCAAAAGCCGCCATCCGCGAAACCTTCGAGGAGACGGGCCTCGTCCTCGCCGCGAAGGGCGATGTCGGCGAAGCCTCCGGCCCCGGCTGGGCGCATTTCCGCGAGCGCGGCCTCGCGCCCCGCCTTGACGCACTCTCCTGCCTCGCCCGCGCGATCACGCCCGCATCGAGCCCTATCCGCTTTCACGCCCGCTTCTTCGTCGCCTCCGCCGCTGCGCTGGAAGGAACGCTGGCCGGCAGCGGCGAGCTGGAAGAACTGGGCTGGTACCCGATTTCCGAAGCGCTTAAGTTGCCGGTGATCGACGTTACGGAATTCGTGCTTCGCCATGTCTCGCGCGGCGCCGAAGCTCGTTCGCGGGTTCCGCTTTTTTCCTACCGCAACAACAAGGCCCTCCGCCGCGCGTGAGCGCCATCTGGCCGGACCATGGCGTATTTCCGCAACAGCACGATCAATCTTCTCAATCTGCATTACTGGATCCGGTCCGTCGCCATGACCGGCGGCGGCGCTTTCTTCGCCATCTATCTCCTGAAGGCAGGCGTTTCGATACCCGGCGTGCTGGTCTCCGTGGCGCTGATCCTTCTCGGCCGCTTCTTCATCCGCCCCCTCATCGTCCGCTTCGCCGTTCGCTGGGGCCTTCGGGCGATGATCGTCGGCGGCACGCTGTTCGGCGCGCTTCAATATCCGCTGCTCGCCGAGGTGCATGGCGTGGGGCTGTTCCTCGCCGCCGTCATTGTCGTCTCGTCGATCGGCGATACGGTCTACTGGACCACCTATCACGCCTATTTCGCCGCGCTCGGCGACGACGAGCATCGCGGCCAGCAGATCGGCGTGCGCGAAGCGGTCGTCGCGGTGGTGGGCATAGCGAGCCCCCTGCTCGTCGGCTGGATACTCGTCACCTTCGGACCGCGCGCGGCCTTCGGCGTGACGGCCGCGGTGGCGATGCTCTCCGCCCTGCCGCTCCTCTGGACGAGAGACGTCAAGGTGGCGCCGGAGGTGCCCGGCGCGTTCAGGGCGGCATTGCCCGGCGTGCTGCTCTTCGCCGCCGACGGATGGATCGCGGCGGGCTATGTCTTCGTCTGGCAGATCGCGCTGTTCACCTCGCTCGGCGAGAACATCATGGCCTATGGCGGCGCGCTGGCGCTTGCCGCCCTCTTCGGCGCGGTGGGCAGCCTCACCCTCGGGCGCCACATCGACGCCGGCCACGGGAAGCAGGCCGTCTTTCTTGCCTTCGGCACCTTCGCGCTGATCGTCGTGCTGCGCGCCGTGGCCACCGGAAACGCCACCGTCGCCGTGCTCGCAAACGCGCTCGGCTCCCTCGGCGCCTGCCTCTATGTGCCGACGCTGATGACGGCGATCTACACCCAGGCGAAGCGCTCGCCCTGCTCGCTCCGCTTTCATGTCGCGACCGAGGCCGGCTGGGACATCGGCGGCGCGACCGGCCTTCTCGTCGCCGCCCTGCTGGCCGCCTGTGGCGCGCCCCTGTGGGTGGGCATCCTGCTGTCGCTCGCCGGCGTGCTCGCCAACACCGTCATGCTCCGGCGTTATTACCCCGGCATTCCCGCAGTCCGGGGGTTGACTTAGACGCCCGCGCAAGTAC
The DNA here is from genome assembly GCA_031291615.1 of Parvibaculum sp. GTDB lineage: Bacteria > Pseudomonadota > Alphaproteobacteria > Parvibaculales > Parvibaculaceae > Parvibaculum. Next base: position 76,503 of record JARLIS010000029.1, on the reverse strand, counting down.
TCTCCGCGCCAAATCGCCCCGAACACCGATGGCGACCTGACTTTCGCGGGCACTGCCAAGTGCTTGCCAACCTTAAGGATTTCGCGCCATGGCGAAGCCGGCATCGATCAAGATCAAACTCGAAAGCACCGCGGACACGGGCTATTTCTACGTGACCAAGAAGAACTCGCGTACGAAGACCGAGAAAATGGTCATCAAGAAATACGACCCCATCGCGCGCAAGCACGTTGAGTTCAAGGAAACCAAGATCAAATAAGAAGCGCCCCGCAAGGCTGCTTCCGAACGCAAAAGGCCGGTCCCAAGGGACCGGCCTTTTCCTTTGCCCGGGCGCATGCGCCGGCGGGAAATGGTGGCCGGCCGGAAGCTGTGACTTATCAGAGGAGGCCACTCCACTGCCACGTTCCGACCGGCCGTGCCCCGCAGGAGCTCAGGAGATGCGGCGGACCCGAGCGGCCCACGAGGACACATATCGCTGCCTCAAACCCGCCTCCTTCACACCCCCCAGCGCTGGAAAGCAGATGCGGCAGCGAAACATTTAGTTAAAAAAAATTATCATAGCGACTGTCCCAAATAAAGTCAGATTGAAGAGAATCACCATAGAACGCTGATTAACCATGAACATTCATGGTTAATGCAGCGCCGACCTAAAAACAGCCGGCGGCGCTCCGCTTCAAAACCGATCTATCCGGCAGCGAAGCCAATCATTTGAAATCAAAGCAGGAAAGCGCGTCAGGCCGCTTCCGAAACCACGCGGTTACGGCCATCGCGCTTGGCGCGATAGAGCGCATTGTCGGCGCGCTCGAGCAGCTTCTCGGCCGTATCGGCCGGACCTTCAGTCACGCCGATGCCGATGCTGACCGTGATGTTGAGCTTCAGCGTCGGCTCAACATGGAAGGCCACTTCCGCCACCTTCTGCCGGAGCCGCTCGGCAACCATGAAGGCATAGGAAAGATCGGTATCCGGCATGACGACGACGAATTCCTCGCCGCCCAGCCGGCAGGCAAGATCGACGCCGCGCACATTCTGCTGAATGCGCTGGGCGAATTCCTTCAGCACGGCGTCGCCCGCAGGATGGCCATGCGTATCGTTGACCGACTTGAAATAGTCGATGTCGAAGATCAGCAGCGAAACGGGCTTGCCGGCATGTGTCGCTTCCTCGACCAGCGAGGCGAGATGGCTTTCCATGTAGCGGCGATTGTAGAGGCCGGTCAGGCCGTCCGTGATGGCAAGCTCCAGCCCCTGCTGGAATTTGTCGCGCAGATAGTCCTGATAGCGCTTGCGGCGAAGCTGCGTCCGGCAGCGGGCGACAAGCTCGTTGCGGTCGACCGGGCGCACCAGATAGTCGTTGACGCCCATATCGAGGGCGCGGACGAGGCGCGGCGTATCGCCCTCCTCCACAATGGCGAGAATCGGCGTCTGCCGCGTCGCTTCGAGCGAACGAAGCTGCGAGCAGAGGCGCAAGCCGTCGAAATCCTGAAGCGTCAGGCTGACGATCAGCAGGTCGTAATCGCCGATCGTGGCAAGCTGCATCATCTCGTCGGCCGTTTCGGCGACGGTGACCATGTGTTCGAGCGACAGGGCCTCGCTCATGCGCTTCAGCGAGGTCGGCCGGTCGTCGATGACCAGGGCGCGGCCCGGCTCCGACATCAGCATCCGTTCGGTGCTGGTGCCGAGGAAGGCGCCGATGCGCTGGCCCGTGGCCTCGCGCATCTTGAGCTCGTCGGTGACCATCTTGAGGCGCACCAGGCTCTTCACACGGGCAAAGAGCGCCAGATCGTTCACCGGCTTCGTCAGGAAGTCGTCGGCGCCGGCCTCAAGCCCCTGCACGCGATCCTTCGGCTGGTCGAGCGCCGTCACCATGATGATCGGAATATGTTCGGTCTGCGGCGCGCCCTTGAGGCGGCGGCACACTTCAAAGCCATCCATGCCGGGCATCATCACGTCGAGAAGGATGATGTCGGGCTGCTGGCTGGTGGCGATTTCAATGGCTTCCGGGCCCGAAGCGGCCTTGAGCACGCCGAAATATTCGGCTGTGAGCTTGGCGTCGAGAAGCTTCAGATTCGCCGGAACGTCATCGACAATGAGTACGCGTGCCGTCACGGCTGGTCCTTACCTCAGAAAACGCTGAACGGTCTCCAGAAACTGGGTCACGGAGATCGGCTTGGAGATATAGGCCTCGCAGCCGCCCTCGCGGATCTTCTCCTCGTCGCCCTTCATGGCGAAGGCCGTCACGGCGACGACCGGGATCGAGCGCAGGCTGTCGTCTTCCTTGATCCACTTGGTCACTTCCAGGCCCGAGACTTCCGGCAGCTGGATGTCCATCAGGATCAGGTCGGGGCGATTCTTGCGGGCGATCTCAAGGGCTTCGATGCCGTCGCGCGTCTGCAACGTCTCGTAGCCATGCGCGTCGAGCAGGTCGTGGAAGAGCTTCATGTTGAGCTCGTTATCCTCGACGATCAGAACCTTTTTGGTCATCGCGTCCATAGCTCCACACTCCCACCCTGTTGCCGGAAGGGTCCGGCGCCTCGATACTCGGGGAGGCGGGAACCGAATCCCGCCAACCTCAGGTGGCCCATATCACTCCAATATCGTTAACTAAGTCTTTAACCCGGCCCTGTCGGCCGCCCAATTTGCGCCAAACCGGGCCTATGCTTAATGAGTGCTTGTAGGATCACCATATGTGGGCCCTGACTTGGACATTATGAAGACCGAACAAGCCGAACTGATCGCCATACAGGCGCTTGGCCACATCGCCGCCGACGAGGAGCTGCTTTTCGCCTTTGTCGACCTTTGCGGCCTCGCGCCGAACGAGCTTCGCGCCCGGGCGGGAGAACCGGAGATTCTCGGCGGCGTGCTCGACTTCCTGCTGATGGATGAAAAGCGCCTGCTCTCATTCTGCGAAGCCGCCGACCTGAAACCCGAAATTCCCGGCCTCGCCCGCCGTCTGCTGCCGGGCGGCGAAGAGGTGCACTGGACATGAACAGCCCGACCCCACCCCCAATGCCTGACATGGACCCGCTCGCGCTTCATGAAGACGTCGTGCCGCAGATCGAGGCCTTGCGCCTTCGCCGCGGCGTGCCGCTGATCGTCACCGATTGCGACGAAGTGCTGATGCAGTTCCTCGTCGGTCTCGAGACCTATCTCGAGACGCAAGGCCTGTGGCTCGACCTCAGGAGCTATGCGCTCACCGGCAACATCAAGCATCACGGCACCGACGAGGTTTTCGCCGCCTCCAGCATGCCCGGCCTGATGAAAGGCTTCTTCGAAACTTCGACCCACGCCCTGATCGCCGTTCCCGGCGCGGCCGATGCGCTGAAGGCCCTGTCGGCCCGCGCCCAGATCGTGGTGCTCACCAACGTGCCCTTTTCCGAGCGCGAGACGCGGGCGAAAAACCTTGCGGCGCAAGGCATGGACTACCCCGTCGTCGCCAATAAGGGCCTCAAGGGCGGCGCGGTAAAGAAGCTCGCCGACATGGTGGATGCCCCCGTCTTCTTCCTCGACGACATTCCCCACAACATCGCCTCCGTCGCCAGGGCGCATGACGCCTCGCACCGCCTCCACTTCATCGCCGACAAGCGCCTCGCAAAGCTGATGGGCCAGTCGCCAGACAGCCATTTCCACACAACGGAATGGTCGGAGGCGCATGACTTCATCGCCGCGCGACTGGACGACAGCGGCTTCTAGGCGCCGGAACACCATGCGCATCGGCATCGATCTCGGCGGAACCAAAATCGAAGGCATCGCGCTCGCACCGGGCGGACGCGAACTCGCGCGCAAGCGCGTCCCGACGCCCGCGAGCCAATACGGCAAGACCGTCGAGGCGATCCGCGATCTCGTCCTCGCGCTTGAAAGCGAAACCGGCGAGACCGGCACCGTCGGCATCGGCATACCCGGCGCGATCTCTCCCGCCACCGGCCTCATCAAGAATGCGAACAGCACCTGCCTCAACGGCATGCCTTTCGACAAGGACCTGGAGGCGGCGCTCGCCCGTGAAGTGCGCCTCGCCAACGATGCCGACTGCTTCGCCTTGTCCGAAGCGACCGACGGCGCGGGCGCGGGCGCGCCGACCGTCTTCGGCGTCATTCTCGGCACGGGCGTCGGCGCGGGCATCGTCGTCAACGGACATTTGTTGCAGGCACCGAACGCCATCGCCGGCGAATGGGGCCACAACCCGCTGCCCTGGGTGCTGCCGGACGAGCTGCCGGGCGGCCGCTGCTATTGCGGCAAGGATGGCTGCATCGAAAGCTGGAATTCCGGCCCCGGCTTCGAGGCCGAATATGAGCGCGAGGAAAAGGAAAAGCTGACGACGCATGAAATCGTCGCAGCCGCCCAGGCGGGCTCCCGCCCCGCACGCGCCGCGCTTCGCCGCTATGCCGACCGCCTCGCCCGCGCGCTCTCCCATGTCATCAACCTGATCGACCCGCATGTGATCGTGCTCGGCGGCGGCATGTCGAACATCGACGCCATTTATGATGAAGTGCCGGCGCGCTGGGGCGCCTATGTCTTCTCCGACTGCGTCGACACGCGGCTCGTCCGCAACATGCATGGCGACTCGAGCGGCGTGCGCGGCGCGGCCTGGCTCTGGCCCGAGGCGCAGCCGTGACCGCGCCCGCCGCAGCGGCGGGCTTCTGCCGCGATTGCTTTGCGCCCGTCGATGCGGGGAGAACGCGCTGCCCCGCCTGCAACCGCCCGCGCCTCGTCTTCCATGACGAACTCAACGAACTCGCCATCGCCCATCTCGATTGCGACGCCTTCTACGCCGCCGTCGAAAAGCGCGACAATCCCGAGCTGCGCGACAAGCCGCTCATCATCGGCGGCGGCAAGCGCGGCGTCGTCTCGACCTGCTGCTACATTGCGCGCATTCGCGGCGTCCGCTCGGCCATGCCGATGTTCAAGGCGATGAACGCCTGCCCCGACGCCGTGGTGATCAGGCCCGACATGGCGAAATATGGCCGCGTCGGCCGCGAGATACGCCAATTGATGCGCGAGCTGACGCCGCTCGTCGAGCCGCTCTCGATCGACGAGGCCTTTCTCGATCTCAACGGCACCGAGCGGCTGCATCACGCGAGCCCCGCTCTCAGCATGGCGAAGTTGCAGGCGCGCATCGAAAACGAAATCGGCATTACTGTTTCCGTCGGCCTCAGCTATTGCAAGTTTCTGGCAAAGATCGCCTCCGATCTCGACAAGCCGCGCGGCTATGCCGTGCTCGGACGCGCAGAAGCACTTTCATTCCTCGCGGAAAAACCCGTCTCCCTGATCTGGGGCGTCGGCAAGGCGCTCGAAGCGCGGCTGGCGAAGGACGGCCTCACCCGCATCGCGCAATTGCAGCGCGCCGAGGAAAGCGACCTGATGGCGCGCTATGGCGTCATGGGCCGCCGATTGTGGCGCCTGTCGCGCGGCCTCGACGACCGTTCAGTGTCGAGCGCGAACGTCGCAAAAAGCATTTCGGCCGAAACCACATTCGAGACTGACATATCCGACGGCGAGAAACTCGCCCGCAAGCTCTGGCCGCTCTGCGAGAAGGTTGCGACGCGCGCCAAGGCGGCGGACGCTTCCGGCGCAACGGTCGTATTGAAACTGAAAACCGCCGACTTCAAGACGCGCACGCGCAGCCTCACCCTGCCCGATCCGACGCAACTTGCCGAAGTGATCTACCGCGCCGGCGCGCCCATGCTGGCGAAGGAAGCCGACGGCACGGCTTTCCGTCTTCTCGGCATCGGCCTTACGCAACTCGCCGACGGCGATCTCGCCGATCCGCCCGACATGCTCGATCCCGCGGCGACGCGCCGCGCCGAGGCGGAACGCGCAATGGACCGCGTTCGCGCCCGCTTCGGCGCCGATGCGATCGTCAAGGGACGCGGCATCAGGAAATAATGCGGATATAGAGCCCGTCCCCGCTCAGCAGGCGCCCGGCTTGAAATATTCGATCTGCGTCAGCACGCCTTTCAGCGTCACATCGTCGTAATCGAGCTTGAGCGCGCTCATCACGCCGTTGGGAAACATCGCAAAACCCATTTCGAAATTCGGCGTGCTGTCGGCCTGGTCGCCGTCGGCGGCGACATCGAAATAGCTCATGCGCACCGGCCATGCCTGCGTGGATTTGAGAAGCTGCCCATCGCCGCGATTTTTGATCGCAACCGACGCCGCGTCGGGCGAGGCCGCACCCGGCTTGCCGAGAAAGGCCGTCACATTGGACGCCGCCGTCTGCGTACCGTCGAACAAAGCGCCGATGAAGACATTCTGTCCGTCCTGCGCCGCCTTGATCAGGGCGATGTTGAAGACGCTCGGAAACATGACGTCGGAAGGCAGCACGATCGGGTCCTTGTCCGGCTCCGCAAGCGTGACCTTGCCGTCCACGCGCTTCACCTCGCCCGACTCGCGCACGGAAAGTTTGCCGTCCACATATTCCGTACGGTCGAAACGGAAATCGTTCCCGTCGAGCGACTCCCAGGAATTGAGCCGCACGTCGCTGAAGCTCGCATGCCCGTCCGCGTCGGTCGAATGCGTCACCACGCGCTGGTCGGACGTATAGCCCTCGCAGCCCGGCCCGCCCCGCCACTCGACCACCATGCGGCCGTCGAAGCCCTGCATGTCGCTCGTCGATTTCAGATGGTCGATCGAGAGGTCGTAGACGGCGCGGTGCATCTGCGGCGGAACGGCCGCCGCCGCCCGTGCGTGTTTCCGCACGGTAGCCGTCGCACCGAATACGACGCCGACGACAACGGCGCCGCCGAGGATGAGCCACAGCCAGGTCGCGGAATCCAGGCGCGCGCCGTACTTTTCCCACATCGTCCGCAACATGCTTTTTCCGACCTTTCGCGCCCGGCCTGCCCGGACGGCCTTTCCGAAGGCTACACCATCAAGTAAACCAATGCTTCAACGCCCGGCCCCGTTTAACCAGTCACGTCGATCATGACCGCCGCCACACGCCCCGGACTTCTCGTTACACGCCGGCTCCCCTCCGCTGTCGAGGCGCGCGCCGCCCGAAGCTATAACGTGGAGATCAACGCAGCCGATGGGCCCTGGGCGGGTGCCGAACTTGTCGCTCGCGCGCAAGGCCGGGACGGATTGCTCGTAACCGTGACGGACCGCCTCGACGCCGAGACGATCGAAAAACTGCCGGAAACAATACGAATCATGGCGAGCTTTTCCGTCGGGCTCGATCATATCAATCTCGATGCGGCCGCGAAGCGGGGCATCGTGGTGACGAATACGCCGGACGTCCTGACCGACGCCACAGCCGACATCGCCCTGCTGCTGATCCTCGGCGCGGCGCGCGGCGCGAGCCCCGGCATGACGGCGATCCGCGAGCGCACATGGGCGAACTGGGCGCCGACGGGCATGCTCGGCATCGGCATCACGGGCAAGCGCCTCGGCATTCTCGGCATGGGCCGCATCGGCCGCGCTGTCGCCGCCCGGGCCCGCGCCTTCGGCATGGCTATCCATTATCACAATCGCCGCCGCCTCGACGAAGCGGCCGCCGAAGGCGCCGTCTGGCACGAAACGGTCGAAGACCTCCTCGCCCACTCCGACATTCTGTCCGTTCACTGCGCATCGACGGCGGAAACGCGCGGGCTTCTGGATGCGCGAACGCTGGCCCTGCTGCCCAAGGGGGCCGTCGTCGTCAACACGGCGCGGGGCGACATCGTGAACGACGACGCCCTGATCGCCGCGCTTCAATCCGGCCATATCGCGGCGGCGGGCCTCGACGTCTTCAACAACGAGCCGAATATCGACCCGCGCTACAGAACCCTGCCCAATACCTTCCTCCTGCCGCATCTCGGCAGCGCCACTCTCGAGACGCGCAACGCCATGGGTTTCCGCGCGCTCGACAATCTGGATGAGTTCTTCGCCGGCCGCCGCCCGCGCGATCAGATCGTACCCTGAGGGCCCGTCCAGGCCCGGCAACGCCCGCTCACGCGGCAAGTTTTGCCCGGTGAATATTGGCGCACACAAAATGTAACCATTTGTTTTTATTGAAATATTCTTCTTGGCAAGCGGTTTGCACCCTGGACTGCACATGATTTGCTCATGGGCTATGGGGCACGAAGATGCGACGCGGAAAAATGACGGCCGCTTCTATGAAGCCGCTCTATGCGGATGCAATGCTGAGGCCTTCCGACGAATTGACCGAGCGCTTCCGGCAGCGCGTCGGCGATGCGAAGGCGACATCCGATCCCGACCGCATTTTGTCGGTCGCCCTCTCCTATGCGGAAGAAGCCGAACACCGCATTGCCGAATTGAGCGCCCGCGTGGCGCAACTCGAAGCGGTCACGGTCACGGACGATCTCACCGGCCTTCTCAACCGGCGCGGCTTCAACGACGTGATGAAGCGCAACCTGCTGAGCGCCGCGCGCTATGACGAAGAAGGCATCCTCGCCTATATCGATCTCGACAAGTTCAAGCAGATCAACGACCGCTACGGCCATCCGACGGGCGACGACGTCCTTCGCGCCGTCGGCCGCTATCTGATGCAGAACATCCGCGCCACCGACTATGCGGCGCGGCTCGGCGGCGACGAATTCGCCATCCTTTTCGTGCGCGCGCAGCACTCTCCGGCGCGCGAACGCGCCCGCAGTCTGGTGCGCGGCATCAACAAGCTGGTCATCGAAACCGGCAAGGACGACATAACTGTGCGCGCAAGCCTCGGCATCGCCTTCTACAACGGCAACGCGCAGGCCGACGAGCTTCTCACCCGCGCCGACCGCGCCATGTATGCCGACAAGAACAAGGGCAGCCGCGCCGCCCGCATGATCATCAACGGCTGAAGCCCGGACCGGATCAGGGATCGATCCGCGTGCCGGCCTCGCCGCTCATCACCCGCGCGGCATCCGCCAGATTGCCGATATAGGCAGGACGACCCGTCGCCCACGCAAAGTTGCAGCAGGCAGCAACCTTCGGACCCATCGAGCCGCCCGCGAACTTCCCCTGCGCCAGAACAGCCGCCTTCTCCGCCCGCAGCAGCCTCTGCTGGGGCGTGTCCCAATCCGCATAAACGCCGTCCACATCCGTCAGAATGATCAATCGGTCGGCGCTCATGGCGACGGCGAGAACCGCGGCGGCGAGATCCTTGTCGATCACCGCCTCAACGCCGTCAAACCCGCCCTCGTCGCCCGACACCACGGGCACGCCGCCGCCACCCGCGCAAATGACGATGACGCCCGCTTTCTGCAACCGCCTTATCGATGCGATCTCGACAATCTCGATAGGTGCGGGCGACGCCACGACCCGCCGAAAGCCATGGCCATCCGCTGCAACCGCCCACCCTCGCTCCGCCGCCAGCGAGCGGGCCGTCGCCTCGTCGTAAACCGGCCCGACAGGCTTTGAGGGCGTCGCAAAAGCGGGGTCCTTCGCATCGACGCGGGTTTGCGTCAGCAGCGTCGCAATTTCGCGCCCCGGCAGCACGCGCCGCATCTCCTGCTCGATGACATAGCCGATCATGCCCTGCGACTCCGCGCCCAGCACATCGAAGGGGTATGGCGGCGCGCCCTTGTAGGCGTCTGCCTCCAGCGCCAGAAGCCCCACCTGCGGCCCGTTTCCGTGAACGAGGACGAGATCATGCGCGCTCGCAATCGCGGCAATCGCGCCCGCCGCCTCGCGCATGTTGATGCGCTGGTTCTCCGCGCTCAGGGTTTCGCCCCGTTTCAACAGCGCATTGCCGCCTATCGCCACGACGACTTTCATGTCAGCGGGCCGGCATGCGGTGCAAGGCCAGCGGCTGCTGCTGCGTGATGCAATGAATGTTGCCGCCGCCGAGAAGAATCTCCCGCGCGGGCACGGAGACGACACGCCGCTCGGGAAAGAGCCTGCCGAGCGCCGCCGCCGCCAGCTCATCGTGCCGGTCGCCGAAGCACGGCATCGCGATCACGGAATTGCCGATATAGAAATTGACATAGGATGCGGCCAGACGGTCGCCTGCACGGCGCGGCAAGGTTCCTTCGACCACATCGACGCCTTCGCTTTCTTCCTCGGAAATGAGAACCGGGTCCGGCTGGTGAATCTTGTGGATTTCGAGCGCACGGCCCCGCGCGTCCCGCACCCGCGAAAGACGCTCGAAGGCGTCGGATGAAATATCGTATTGCGGATCCGCTCTGTCCTCCGTCCATGTCAGCGCGACGACGCCCGGCTTGATGAAGCAGCAGATATTGTCGACATGGCCGCTCGTTTCGTCGTGAAAGACGCCCCTGTCGAGCCAGATGATCTTCTCGACATTGAGATACCGGGAGAGCAACTCCTCAATATCCCCCCGCGCAAGCGTCGGGTTCCGGTTGGGGTTGAGAAGGCATTCCTCGGTCGTGATCAGCGTGCCCTCGCCGTCCGTATGGATCGATCCGCCTTCCAGAACGAAAGGCGCGCGATAGCGATCCACACGCTCGATCTCGCTGACCTTAGACGCAACGAGATCGTCCTTGTCCCAGGGAAAATAAAGGCCGCCGTCGAGCCCGCCCCAGGCATTGAACTCCCAGTCGACGGCACGAACCTCACCTTGATCGTTGACGACGAATGTCGGTCCGCAATCCCTGATCCAGGAGTCGTTATTCGCGATCTCGACGACACGCACCTCGGCCGGCAGCACGGCGCGCGCATGCTGGTACTGACGATGCGACACGCCGACGGTCACCGGCTCACTCTGCGAAATCGCGGTTGCGACCGCGGTAAAGGCGCGTTGCGCGGGCTTTGCTCCGAGCCGCCAGTTGTCCGGCCGCTCGGGCCAGAGAAGCCAGGTTCCGGCATGAGGCTCGAACTCCCCCGGCATGCGAAACCCGTCCGCGGCTGGTGTCGTATTCAACAAACGGCTCATAACGTCCTCACGCCTTCTTGCCCAATCGCACAAGCACTTCCCCGATGGCGACCGTGATCGCCACGCCGATGATGATCGGCAGCGCATAGCTCCACTTGAAGTCGTTGGGGTGATAGATGAAGAACACGATCGCCTGCAGAATGAAGAGGCTGCAAATCGCGACCAGAAGTGTTGCGACGCCGTTCCCGCCCGGTACGCGATAGGGCCGGGGGCGGTCGCCGTCCGCGAGCCGGAGCTTCCGGAAGGCGAAGAACATCGCGAGGTAGGGAAGCAGAAAGACCACCGAGGAAAAGGCATAGAGCGACCAGAACAAATCTTCCGCGCTTTTCGCCATGATCCCATAAATGACGATCACGACCGTGGTGACGACGCCCGTGACAACGGCCGCAGCGACCGGCGTCTGGTGAACGGCATGGAGCCGCGCAAAGAGCATAGGCAGGTCGCCCTGGTTCGCCGCCTCTGCGGCAGAACGGTTCGCACCGATCGTCCAGGTCACCATATTGGCGAAAAAGCTGTAAAGCGCCATGCAGCCGAGCGCGACCGTAACCGCTGCCCCTGTGTCTGAATCTCCAAAGAGCTTGTGGAAGGTATCGACGATGCCGCTCACGACATTGATCTGGTCGAGCGGCAGCGCGATCAGAATGCCGACCGTGCCGAGAAGATAGAACGCCGCAATGAGAAGTCCGGCGACGACGATGGCAACGGGAACGTCACGGCCCGGATTCTTCATCTCCGCGCCCGCGCCAGACATCAATTCGAAGCCCATGAAGTTGTAGACAATGACCGGAAGGAAGGCGAGCGGCGCGCCCCAGCTCGGCGCCATACTGGACCAGGTGAAGGAGTTGGCGACGCCGTGCCGGCTTGCATACCAGAACCCGCCGAACCCGATCACCAGCATGATTGTCGCCTTGAAGACGGCGCCCGCATTCGGCACCCACTTGCCGACATCGAGCGCGATGACGTTGACCCAGACGGTCGCCCAGGTGAGCGCAATCGCGATACCGATCTTCATCCAAAGCGTCATCGACGGAAAGAACAGCGCCGAAAGAATGCCCGCGAAGATGATGAAGACCGACGGCTGCCACAACGCGACGTTGATCCACCAGAGCCAGGCCGTTCGTCCGCCCCAGCGCGGCCCGAAGGCCCGCTTGACCCAGGCATATATGCCGCCTTCGTCCGGATAGCTGCTGCCGAGTTCAGCCGTGATGAGACCGTAAGGCACGAAGAAGAAGACCATCGTGAAAATCCACCAGAACACGGCTTGCGGCCCTATGGCCGCCGAAGCCGCTAGCTGGTCGATGACCAGAATAGCGCAGACGGTGAAGAGGGTCATATCGAGACCTCTCATCACTTTCTTGAACGCACCCGTCGAACCGGCTTGCAATTGCACGACGTCAGCCATGGTGTTTCCCCGTTGCTTTGAACCTGTCGCCTCCCCGGCGCATTCACGCGTTGAGGAATGCTTCGACAAGACCTTCGTGATGCTGCACGAGCGCCTGCGGCGCCTGCTTGAGCCGCGGATAGACGAAATAGACGAGCAGCGCCTTTTCCGTATGGAGGCGGTTTTCCGCCTGGTCGAAAATGATCGACTGAGCCGAGTCGAGCACCTCGTCGGTCGCCTCCACGCCGCGCGAGGCGGGCAGGCAATGCATGACCTTTGCGTACTTGGGCGCCTTGGCGAGCAGCGCCGCATTCACCTGGAACTTCGGCATGAACGCCTTCGTCCTGTCGGGTATCTCGGATTCCTGCCCGACCCACCACCAGAGGTCCGTATAGATGAAATCGGCGTCGGCGACGGCGGCATTGACGTCATCCGTCACGGTGAGCCGCCCGCCCGACTTCTCGCAATTGGCCCGGCCGATCGCCTTCGTGGAATCGGAAATCTGGTATGCCTTCGGCGCCGCGTGGGTGAACGACATGCCCAAATGCGTGCAGATCATCATCAGCGAATTGCAGACATTGGTCGCATCGCCGACGAAAGTGACGTTGAACTCCTCGAGCTTCTTGCCCGCGGGCGCGTGCTCAAGCATCGTGAAAACGTCGCAAAGAACCTGCGTGGGATGATTGAAATCGGTGAGCCCGTTGAAAACGGGAACGGTCGAAAACCTGGCGAGGTCGACCACCGTCTGGTGTTTCAGCGTCCTCGCCTCGATCACATCGACCATGCGGGAAACGACCTTCGCCGTATCGCTGATCGACTCGCGCACGCCCATGTGGATTTCTCCGGGGCGCATATAGATCGCGTGGCCGCCGAGTTTCGTCATGGCCACTTCGAAGGAAACGCGCGTTCGCGTCGAAGGTTCCTCGAAGATCATGCCGAGCGATGCGCCCGCAAGGAGCTTGGGGCATGCGCCCTCTTTGTCTGCCCGCTTCAACAGGCCGATAAGCTCGATGAGCCTCAGCAACTCTTCCTTCGGGAAATCCTGCGTGCTTATATAATGCCTGACCATTTCAGTCCTTCTCCGCGCTACTGCGCCCCGGGCACGAACCGCCGGAAACAGATCATCCGCTTTGGCCCTTCCGAACATTGATTGACATCAAAACAGGCATGACAATGAGCGAAATAACCGTTGCCGCGACACAGATGGCCTGTGGCTGGGACAGGGACGAAAACATCGCCCGCGCAGAAAAGCTAGTGCGCGCGGCGGCGGAGCGCGGCGCGAGGCTCATTCTTCTCCAGGAGCTTTTCGAGACGCCTTATTTCTGCAAGGACACAAAGCCCGACTTCATGCATTTCGCGATACCCGTCGCGGAAAACCCGGCCGTCCGCCGTATGCGCGAACTCGCGGCCGAACTCGGCGTGATCCTGCCCGTGTCGATTTACGAACGGGCGAACAATGCGCTCTACAATTCGCTGGTGATGGTGGATGCCGGCGGCGACATTCTCGGCGTCTATCGCAAGTCGCACATTCCCGACGGTCCGGGCTATCGCGAGAAATATTACTTCAACCCCGGCGACACCGGCTTTCGCGTCTGGAACACGCGGCTCGGCCGCATCGGCGCCGCGATCTGCTGGGATCAGTGGTTTCCGGAAACGGCGCGCATCCTCGCGCTCAAGGGCGCCGACGTGATCCTCTACCCCACCGCCATCGGCTCCGAACCGCATGACGAGACGATCCATTCGCGCGACCACTGGCAGCGCACCATGCAGGGCCATGCCGCCGCCAATCTCGTACCCGTCGTCGCCTCGAACCGCATCGGCCGGGAGGAAGGCGAAAGCTGCGCCATCACCTTTTACGGCTCGTCATTCATCACCGACGCGACAGGCGCGAAAGTCGCCGAAGCCGACGAAACAAGCGAAGCCGTCTTGACCGCTTCATTCGATATCGAGGCGAACCGCCGCCAGCGCGTCGCCTGGGGCATTTTCCGCGACCGGCGCGTGGACCTCTACCGCGACATTCTCTCCCATGACGGCGAGCAGCTTCACCCCGCGCACGGGCTGCGCTAGCCCGCGCGTCAGGCGAGCGCCGTTCCCTTGGGTTGCTGCTGCGTGATGCAGTGAATGACGCCGCCGCCCGCCGCGATGGTGAGCGAGGGAACCTGCACGACCTCGCGGTCGGGAAACGCGGCGGCGATAATCTCCCTCGCCCGCTCGTCATTCGGATCGTCGAAGCCCGGCATCACGATGCCGCCATTGGCGATGTAGAAATTGACATAGGAGGTCGAAAGCCTGCGCCCGTCCGGCTGCTTGCGGTTGATCTTGGGCTGCAGCACCTCGATGATCTCAAGCTTCTGCCCGCGTGCGTCGCGCGCCGCGCCGAGCCGCAGCTTGTTCTCGCGCATGCGCACATAATTCGCATCCGAATGATCGTCCGGCATATGCAGCAGCACCCGCCCCGGCCCGGCGAAGCAGGCAATCATGTCGACATGCCCGCCCGTCTCGTCGTCTTCGAGCCCCTGATCGAGCCAGATGATCCGCCGAACGCCGAGATAAAGCGCAATGCGCTCCTCGATCTGCTGGCGCGTCAGTTCCGGATTGCGGTTGTCGTTGAACAGACATTCCCCGGTCGTCAGCAAGGTGCCGTAGCCGTCGGCGCAGATCGAACCGCCTTCGAAATTCATCGGCCCGTCATAGCGCCGCATGCCGAGCTTTTCGAGGATCGCCCCTCCCACCTTCCGGTCGTTCTCATAACCCTGATAGGCATTGCCCCAGGCGTTGAAACGCCAATGCACGCCCGCAACGCCGCCCTTCCCGTCCGCAACGAAAATGGGCCCCGAGTCCCGCGCCCATGAATCGTCGATCTCGATCGGCACGATCTCAATGTCGCGCCCGCAGGCAAGCCGTGCCTGCGGCTCGTCGGCATGGCGGCACACCATCGACACCGGCTCGAAGCGCGCAATGGCGCGCGCCACCTGCGCATAGGCGGCATAGGCCTGCGGCAACTGCTCGCCCCAGACCTCGCCGCGCGAGGGCCATTGCATCCAGCAGCGCTCATGCGGCTCCCATTCGGCGGGCATGAACAGGCCGTCATCGGCGGGCGTTTTGTTGGCGAGCTTCATCGGTCTGCCTTTCGGGCTTTTCCACGCATCCCTGTCGGGTTAGGTATAACGTCTCATAATCGGGACGCAACGGGAGGCCCATATGGCAGGCAGGATCGACGCGCGGTTGAAGGAATTGGGAATTGTGCTGCCGAAGGCCGCCGCCCCCGTCGCCAATTACGTGCCATGGGTGGTCACCGGCTCGCTCGTCTATATTTCGGGCCAGGGTCCGATGGGCCCCAACGGACCGGAGTTCAGGGGCAAGCTCGGCCGCGACCTCGAAGTCGAGGAAGGCAAGAAAGCCGCCCGGCTGACCGCGCTGAACGTCATCGCCCAGCTTCGCGAAGCCCTGGGCGGCGACCTCGACCGCGTGACGCGCGTGGTGAAACTGCTCGGCTTCGTCAATTCGACGCCGGAATTCAACCAGCAGCCCGCCGTCATCAATGGCGCATCGGACGTGCTGGTCGAAATTTTCGGCGAGGCCGGCCGTCATGCCCGCTCCGCCGTCTCCGCCCCCAGCCTCCCCATCGACATCGCCGTCGAGATCGAAGCGATCTTCGAGGTGTCGTGAGATTGAAGTCAATCTCACGACACCCCGGCGAAAGCCGGGGTCCATCTTTGAAGCCGCGAATGAGCAGATGAATGCCGTCCACGCCCGGCATGACGGCCATGACGATCCCGCGAACATGCACTAAACTTCCCGCATGGGCGACGCCGAACAAGCCATCATCAAGGTAGCGCAAGGACTGGGCGCGGTGGACGCCGTCCAATGGGACGCCTGCGCAAACCCGCCCGGCGAACCCGCCAATCCGTTCCTCTCCCACGCTTTCCTGAGCGCGCTAGAAGACAGCGGCTCGGCCACCCGCCGCACCGGCTGGGCGCCTTATCACCTTCTGCTCGAAGACGGCGTGGGCGCGCTCGCCGGCTGCGTGCCCATGTATCTGAAGTCGCATAGCCGCGGCGAATATGTCTTCGATCACGGCTGGGCCGATGCTTTCGAACGCGCGGGCGGCAGCTACTATCCGAAGCTGCAAATCTCCGTGCCCTTCACGCCCGCAACCGGCCCGCGCCTGCTGACGAAACCGGGGCCAGGCCGCATCGCCGCCGAGGAGCAATTGCTGGCCGGCGCCATCGAAGTCGCGCGCCGCACCGGCGTCTCCTCGCTCCACGTCACATTCCTGCCCGAGGACCAGTGGAAGCGCCTCGGCGCGCATGGCCTCCTGCAACGCACGGACCAGCAATTCCATTGGACAAATCGCGGCTACAAGACCTTCGACGATTTCCTGTCCGATCTCTCATCGCGCAAGCGCAAGATGATCCGCAAGGAACGCGAACGCGCGGTCGAAAACGGCGTCACCGTCGAATGGGTGACGGGCGCCGATCTCACCGAAGACCATTGGGACGCCTTCTATGCCTTCTACATGGACACCGGCAGCCGCAAATGGGGCAGCCCCTATCTGACGCGCGAGTTCTTCAGCCTCGTCAACGAACGCATGCCCGACGAAACCCTGCTCGTCATGGCGAAACGCGAAGGCCGCTATGTCGCCGGCGCGCTCAACTTCATCGGCGGCGATGCACTTTACGGCCGCAACTGGGGCGCCGTCGAACACCACCCCTTCCTGCATTTCGAATGCTGCTACTATCAGGCGATCGACTTCGCCATCGCGCGCGGGCTTGCCCGCGTCGAGGCGGGCGCACAAGGCGAACACAAGCTCGCGCGCGGCTACCTGCCCGCGCGCACCTACAGCGCCCACTGGATCGCCAACGCCTCCTTCCGCGAGGCCGTCGCCGAATATCTGGAGCGCGAGCGCCAGCATGTCGACAGCGACATTCAGCTGCTCGGCGAATACTCACCCTTCCGGCACGACGCCGGCGCAACCACCCAAGAGGACGATTTCTGAATGGCCTACGATCCGAACAACATCTTCGCGAAAATCCTCCGTGGCGAAGCGCCGAGCTTCAAGGTCTATGAAGACGAGATGACGCTGTCATTCATGGATGTGATGCCGCAGACCGAAGGTCACACCCTCGTCATCCCGAAATTTCCCGCCGAAGACCTCTTCGACCTCGACCCGGAATTCACCGCCGCCCAGGCGAAGACGACAAAGAAAGTCGCCGCCGCCGTCAAACGCGCCTTCAAGGCGCCAGGCATCATGATCGCCCAGCTGAACGGCGCGCCCGCAGGCCAGACCGTCTTTCACTTCCACACCCACATCATCCCCCGCGCGCAAGGCATCGACCTCGCGCTCCATGCCCGCAAGCTCGCCGATTTCGACCTGCTGAAAAAGCACGCCGAACGGATCAAGGCGGAGCTTGTCTGAGACGCCGCGCGGCCGGGGCCTCACCCTTCGAGACGCGGGCTTTGCCCGCTCCTCAGGGTGAGGATTTATCTGTGAACTTGACCCTCATCCTGAGGAGGGTGCAGAGCACCCGTCTCGAAGGACGAGGCCCGTACCTCAAACGAAAAACAAAAAAGCCGCCGTGTCGCCACGGCGGCTTCGATGTTTCGCGCGGGCGCACTCAGCCCATATGGAAGGCGCAGAACTTGTTGCCGTCGAGATCGCGGAAATAGCCGGCGTAGAAATTGCCGCCGCGCAAGCCGACCGGGCCCTCGTCCTTGCCGCCCAGCGCCAGCGCCTTGGCGTGGATCTTGTCGACATTCTCGCGCGAGCCGACGGCGAGCGCCACCATGTTGCCATTGCCCACCGTCGCCGCATTGCCGTCGGCCGGTTTAATGACGCCGAGCATCGGGCCCTGCCCGTTTGCCCAGAGGATCAGCCTGTCGCCATCGACCATCGCGCGCTTGGCATTGAGCAGGCCGAGCAATTCGTCATAGAAGGCGCCCGCCCGCTGCCGGTCGTTGCTGCCCAAAGTCACATATCCGATCATGTTTGTTCCTCGTCCCTGTTTGTTTCTCTCACCGGCGCATCACGGAGCGAAACTCGATCGCGCCTTGATGCCCCAATGTCCGTTCTCATTCGTCACGACATAGATTGAATCGTAGTGCCCGATGACGCTGCCATCGGCCCGATAGCGCGTGAAGCGCGTATCGAAATGCACCTTGTCCTGACCGGCATGAATGACTTCGCGCCGGTCCCAACCGGAATGATGCCAGCCTTCGCCGAGCCCCTTCACAAACAGATCGGGCTTGTGATGTCCCGGCTCGATGATGACAAGCGTATTCGACGCAAGGCGCACGCTCGGAAAATTGAAGGTCTTCTCCCAGGCCTCCAGATCGCGTGCGTTGAATGCGGTCATGAAATCGTCGAGACATTTCGTGGCCGCCGCGATGCTCCCTGCATTGTCGTTCATTCCAATTCTCCGATTGGCTATAGACCGCACCGATATACAGGATTTCCCCGCGGCGGAAAATCGCCGCCCGCACGCGCCGCCTGTGCAAAAGAAAACGGCCCGGAAGTCGCCGGGCCGTTTCTGTCGCTTTATCGCATCGTCATTCGACGAGCAGCGGAACCTTCGGCGTCGAACCGCTGTCGCCGCCCGCTCCGCCGCGCTTCTTCGGCGGCGGCGCGGCGCGAGGCGGCGCTTCCTCGATGTCGAAGGCAAGCGTGTCGTTCTCGCCGACCTTGACGCGAACGTGACCGCCCTTGACCAGCCGGCCGAACAGGACCTCGTCGGCCAGCGGCTTCTTGATCGATTCCTGGATCACGCGGGCAAGCGGCCGCGCGCCCATCTGTTCGTCATAGCCGCGCGTGGCGAGCCAATGGTTCGCCTCCGGCGTCAGCTCGATCGTGACGTTGCGGTCGGCAAGCTGCGCGTCGAGCTGCATCACGAACTTCTGCACCACGGAGGCGATGACCTCCGGCGGCAGCGACGAGAACGGAATGATCGCGTCGAGCCTGTTGCGGAACTCAGGCGTGAAGAGCCGCTTGATGGCCTCCTCGCTCTCGCCGTCGCGCTTGGCCTGGCCGAAACCGATCGCATTCTTCGCGGCTTCAGACGCGCCCGCATTCGTCGTCATGATGAGAACGACATTGCGGAAGTCGATCTTCTTGCCGTTATGATCGGTCAGCTTGCCGTGATCCATGACCTGCAACAGGATGTTGAAAAGGTCAGGATGCGCCTTCTCGATTTCGTCGAGCAGCAGCACGCAATGCGGATGCTGGTCGACGCCATCCGTCAGCAAGCCGCCCTGATCGAAACCGACATAGCCGGGCGGTGCGCCGATGAGACGCGACACCGTATGCCGTTCCATATATTCCGACATGTCGAAGCGCAGCATCTCGACCCCGAGGATCGCGGCGAGCTGGCGCGCGACCTCCGTCTTGCCGACGCCCGTCGGGCCGGAGAAGAGATAGGAGCCGATGGGCTTCTCCGGATCGCGCAATCCCGCGCGGGCGAGTTTGATCGAAGCGGCCAGCGCCTCGATGGCCTTGTCCTGCCCGAAGACGACGCGCTTCAGCTCGACATCGAGGTCCTTCAGCTTCTCCGTATCGGTCTTCGACACGGACTTGGGCGGAATGCGCGCCATGGTGGCGACGACGCTCTCGATCTCCTGCACGCCGATGGTCTTCTTGCGCCGCGACTCCGGCAGCAGCATCTGCGAGGCGCCCGCCTCGTCGATCACGTCGATCGCCTTGTCGGGCAGCTTGCGGTCATGCATGTACTTCGAGGACAGCTCCACCGCCGACTTGATCGCGTCGTTGGTGTAGCGGACCTTGTGGAACTCCTCGTAATAGGGCTTGAGGCCCTTGAGGATCTTGATCGAGTCCGGAACCGTCGGCTCCGCCACGTCGATCTTCTGGAACCGGCGCACCAGCGCGCGGTCCTTCTCGAAGTGCTGGCGGTATTCCTTGTAGGTCGTCGAGCCGATGCACCTGAGCGTGCCCGAGGCGAGCGCCGGCTTCAGCAGGTTCGACGCATCCATCGCGCCGCCCGACGTCGCTCCCGCGCCAATGACGGTGTGGATCTCGTCGATGAACATGATCGCGCCCGGATAGGCTTCGAGTTCCTTGATGACCGCCTTGATGCGCTCTTCAAAGTCGCCGCGATAGCGCGTGCCCGCAAGCAGCGTGCCCATGTCGAGCGAAAAGATCGTCGCATCGAGCAGCACTTCCGGCACTTCGCCCTTCACGATGCGGCGCGCAAGGCCTTCCGCGATGGCCGTCTTGCCGACGCCCGGATCGCCCACATAAAGCGGGTTGTTCTTCGAGCGGCGGCAGAGGATCTGGATCGTGCGGTCCACTTCCTTCTCGCGCCCGATCAGCGGGTCGATCTTTCCCGCCTTCGCCTTCTCGTTCAGATTGACGCAATAGGCGTCGAGCGCCTCGGTCGAACGCTCCTTGCTGCCGCGCGGCTTCTCGCGCGGCTCCGCCTCGCCTTCATTCGCGCCGCGCACCGGCCGCGCCTCGTTCATCTCGCTGCGCTTGGCTATGCCGTGGCTGATGTAATTGACTGCGTCGTAGCGCGTCATGTCCTGCTCCTGCAGGAAATAGGCGGCATGGCTCTCGCGCTCGGCGAACATGGCGACCAACACATTGGCGCCGGTCACCTCATCGCGTCCCGACGACTGCACATGAATGACCGCGCGCTGAATGACGCGCTGGAAACCGGCCGTCGGCTTCGAATCCTCGCCATCGTCCACGACCAGGCTCGAAAGTTCGTTGTCGATGTAATTGGTGAGCTGCTGGCGAAGAACGCCGACATCCACATTGCAGGCCCGCATCACGGCGGCGGCATCCTGATCGTCGAGCAACGCGAGCAGCAGATGCTCCAGCGTCGCATATTCGTGATTTCGGTCATTGGCCAGCGCCAGCGCCCGGTGTAGGCCTTCCTCCAGACTGCGTGAAAATGTAGGCACCTAAGACCTTTCCTTCCGCTGCACGCTAACCCCGTGAATCAGCCGATAAAACAACTCTACGCTATTCCCTCTCCATCGTGCATTGCAGCGGATGTTGGTGCTGCCTTGCGAAATCCATAACCTGCGTCACTTTCGTTTCCGCGACTTCGTAAGTGTAGAGGCCGCAGATGCCCACGCCATGCTGGTGGACGTGAAGCATGATCCGGGTCGCGTCTTCCCGACCCTTGTTGAAAAAATGCTCAAGAATGTGCACGACGAATTCCATCGGCGTGTAGTCGTCATTGAGCAGCAAGACCTTGTAGAGCGAAGGCTTCTTCGTCTTCGCCTTGGTCTTGGTGATGACGCCGGTATTCGTCCCGCCGTCGTCGTCCTGCCGTCTGTCTTTGTCAGACATGCCTCGATCCCGCAAAATCACTCAACCGGCTTGAACTCCCATCCCGGCATGCCGGATTCCGAAGTCTCGACTCAAGGTTGCACCCGGAACGCAAGTTCCGACGCCCCCATTACATAGGTGAATCGCGACGAATTCAAAGCCCGTTCGCCGCGATCTTCTTTCAGCCACGGCTATTTGCGGTTTGGCCCGTCGGCGGGCCGCCGAAGGCGCAGCCGGCCGACCTGTTTCATCCGTTTCGGCGCAACCGGCCGAATCGGCGGCGATCCCGTCCCCCGCCGGGTCCATCCCTTAAGATATTGGCAACGGCCGGGGGTCTATTCTGGTCATCCGGTCCAACTCTCGGGAATCTCGACGTTTTTTGACTTTTTAAGACCCCGGGGGGATTCACAAGCCCGAGCGAAGCAGTTAGAGTCTGATCGGGCAACAGATGATGGCGTCCGCCGGTTTGCACAAGATCGGTGCAGTCAAAGGGGTATCGAGGGGCATGGTTGCTTCCGAGTCAGTGAGTTCGCTCCGCAGTCCGTCGTCCGGCTCAAGCTGGATTCGCGGTTTCGGGATGGCATGCACCGTCCTCCTCGCGCTCGGCCTGACGATGACGAACGCCGACGCCCGCGCCAAGCATCATCACAACCGCGCATCGGCCGGGCCCGCCTTCACGCCCAAGGCCGCGGCGCTCGTCATGGACGTCAATACCGGCCGCATCCTCTATTCCAACAATGCCGACGCCCAGTGCTATCCCGCGTCGCTGACCAAGGTGATGACGCTCTACCTTCTCTTCGAGCAGCTTCGCGACGGCAAGGTCACGCTGAAGACGCGGATGCCCGTCTCCCATCACGCCACCGCCCAGGCGCCCTCCCGCCTCGGTCTCAAGGCCGGCCAGACGATTACCGTCGAAGACGCGATCCTCGCCCTCGTCACCAAATCGGCAAACGACGCCGCGGTCACGGTCGGCGAATATATCGGCGGAACGGAAAAACAGTTCGCCGTGCTCATGACCGCCAAGGCCCGCGCGCTCGGCATGAAGCACACCCAGTACATGAATGCCTCCGGCCTGCCGAACAAGAACCAGCTCATCACGGCGCGCGACATGGCGACGCTGGCCAAGCGCATCCAGGTCGATTTTCCGCAATATTATCACTACTTCTCGACTGAGGAATTCGCCTGGGACGGCAAGCTCATCCGCAATCACAACCATCTGCTCGGCAAATATCAGGGCGTGAACGGCCTCAAGACGGGTTACACCGCCGCATCCGGCTTCAATCTCACCACCTCCGTCTGGCGCGACAACAAGTCGGTTATCGGCGTTGTGCTGGGCGGCAAGACCGCGCGCGCCCGCGACCTGGAGATGGTCTCGATCCTCGACCGCACCATGCCGAGCGCCGTCGCCATGCGCGACACCGGAACGCGCTTCGCCTCGGCCGCCCCCGCGCCCCGCGCTTTCGACAAACCGGCCGGCATTTCGAACGACGATCGCAATGCGCTGGCAGCCCTCGCCTCGACGGATGAGTCCGATCCCGATGAAGAGTCCTACACGGGCACCGATCAGGTCGCGAGCATGAGCGCCACGCCGCCGACCGTGAAAATGGCCCCCGTCGCCGACGATCATGAACGGCCCGCCGCGCCTGCCGCTGTAAAGCCGGTCGCGGTCGCCGCCGCGCCTACCGCCCTGCCGAAGCCCGTTGTCGTCGCCGCCGCCATTCCGGCCCCGGCGCCGGCACCAACGAAACCCGTTGCCGCCGCGCCGGTCCGCGTCGCCTCGGCTGAACCCGCCGCCGCCAACACGCTGGGCGTCCTGCCCGCGCCGCGTCCCGCCGAACCCATTGCCGCAGCCGCCGCTTCGACAAACGGCCCGATGGTGCCCGGACGTCGCGCCGCCGCCCCGCTCGATCACGCAACCGCTTACGCGCTTGCCGCCCTCGCCCAGGCAGAAGGCCCGGTTCGCCGCGTCGGCCGCGATCTCGGCAGCCTGATCGTGACGCCCGCTCAGGCGAGCGAAGGCCCGCAATCGGCCTCGGCCGTCGGTCTGCGCACCGCCGTCAATGAAGGCAAGCTCTCCACGCCGCAGCATGGCTGGCAGGCCGGCGACCCGCTGATCCCCGAAGGCTCCTGGGTCATCCAGATCGGCGCCTATGCCGATCAGGCCGACGCCGTCGACCGTATCCGCATCGCCATCAAGGCCGCTCCGACTGAACTCGGCAAGGCCGTGCCGGTGACGCTGCCCTTCAAGACGGCGGACAACCGCACGCTCTATCGTTCGCGTTTCGGCGGCTTCGACGATGAAAAGGAAGCCCGCAACGCCTGCGGACGGCTTGCGCGCGAAAGCATCTCCTGCATCGCCATCCCGCCGGCGAACTGGTCGATGCCCGCTTCGGCCGGCGCCAAGGAAAAAGCGCCGAGCTAGCTCGCCTGCGCCGTTGCGGCCGGATCGCTGCGCGTCAGCGGCGGCAGGTTCAACGCATCCACAAGCCCCCTCACCTCCGCCCGCGCCGCAACATGCGACATGGACATCTGCGCCTCCACGCCTTCCGAACGCATGTCCAGAAGCGTCAGGCCCGAGGGAAACATCTCACGGAAAATAACGCGCTCGCCGAAGCCCGGCGCGATGCGAAAGCCGATGCGGTCGGCCAGCGCTTCAAGGACGTTTTCAACCCGGCGCTTGTTCTTCGCCGCAAGCGTCGAAAGCCGGTTGCGGATGACCACCCAGTCGATGGTCCCGCCATCGGCCATGGCCCGGCGTTTCCGGCTCTCCCACACCATCTCGCTATAGACGCTCGGTCCCTTGATCTTCCAGCTCTGGGGGTCGACGCGGCCCAGCAGGTCGAAATCTACAAAGCTGTCATTCATCGGCGTGACCAGCGTATCGGCGACCGCATGGCCGATGCGCGACAGGAAACTGTCGGTTCCGGGACAATCGATGACAACGTAATCGTTCGCAATTGCAAGTCGCGTGAAGGCCGTTTCAAACGCGGCGCGTTCCGCCGCCTGCGCGTCGCTCACAATTGCGGCATCCGACCGTGGAATAACCACATGGTCGGGCATCACCAGCTTCACGCTCGCGCCATCCGCCCATGCCTTGCGATTCTCGACATAGCGCGTCAGCGAACGCTGGCGGCTGTCGAGGTCGATCGAGCCGACGCGCGCGCCTTCATGAAGCAGATGCGCAATAAGATGCATGGCTGTCGTGGTTTTGCCCGACCCGCCCTTTTCATTGCCCAGCACGACAACATGCGCGGAAGTCCGCCTGGCCCCAGTCTCTCCCATATGCCCCTTCAAGTCCTTGCCGCGTCCAACTCCAAAATCGGAGTGTGGGTTCGGGCCATCCTCGCGTCAACCGGCCCTCCGGCCAATACCTACCCGTTCTGATTAGCCGATCAACTGCGTTCTTAAAATCAGACTGCGCATCATCACAATCCTGATGAAATGCCGTTTGAAACCGTGCAGACTTATTTCATGGGAAGTCCGCGCGGTTCGCTGGAAGGGGGGCCGCTCCACCGATGAAGTCGCTGAAACACCCGCAAAGTCTGGAGGAATGTATGGTCCGGCATTGAAAGCCGGAGCCGTACGGCTGTGCCTTCCCAGTCCATGATTGAGACAGCGGACCTTCGGTCCGGTAGCGCAACTGAACTCGAACATTGAGGGGAAGATGAGCAGCAATCCGAATACGCCAGGGGCTGGCGATATTTCCGAAGACGTAAAGATACTTCACAGCATGGGCTACGCCCAGGAATTGCTGCGAAGCATGGGTGCTTTCTCGAACTTCGCGATTTCTTTCTCGATCATCTGCATCCTGTCCGGCGGCATCAACTCGCTCGCCCAGGCAACGTCCGGCGCGGGCGGCATCGGCATCGGCATCGGCTGGCCGCTCGGCTGTCTCATCTCCGGCGTGTTCGGTCTCGCCATGGCGCAGA
Organism: Parvibaculum sp.; assembly: GCA_031291615.1. Taxonomy (GTDB): domain Bacteria; phylum Pseudomonadota; class Alphaproteobacteria; order Parvibaculales; family Parvibaculaceae; genus Parvibaculum. The sequence continues at coordinate 51,103 of JARLIS010000029.1, read as the reverse complement.
TCGCTTCGGCCTATCCGACCGCGGGCGGCCTCTATCACTGGGGCTCGATCCTCGGCAACCGCTTCACCGGCTGGCTGACCGCCTGGTTCAACCTGCTCGGCCTCGTCACCGTTCTCGGCGCGATCAACGCCGGCACCTGGGGCTTTTTCGCGGGCGCCATCGCACCCTGGTTCGGCATCAACGTGGACACCACCACTTCGGCAGGTCTCTTCAATCAGATTGCCTTTATCGGAATCATCACCGGCGGCATGGCGCTCATCAATCACTTCGGCATCTCGCTGACAGCCAAGCTGACTGACTTCTCCGGCTACCTGATTTTCGCCACTGCCGTGGCCCTCACCGTCGTCTGCCTCTACTACGCGCCGTCTTGGGACTTCAGCAGGCTCTTCACCTTCCACAACTATTCAGGCGATGTCGGCGGTGGCGTCTGGCCCTCCGTCTCCAACAACTGGATCTTCCTGCTCGGCCTCTTGCTGCCGATCTACACTATCACCGGCTATGACGCCTCGGCCCACACCTCGGAAGAAACGGTTCGCGCCGCTCATTCCGTGCCGCGCGGCATCGTCAGCTCGATCATCTGGTCGGCTGTCTTCGGCTACATCATGCTCTGCGCCTTCGTGCTCATGATCCCGAACATGGACGAAGCCGCCAAGCAGGGTTGGAACGTCTTCTTCTGGGCAATGGACGCCCGGGTGCCGCACACGATCAAGGAAGTGCTCTATGTCGCGATCTTCATCTCGCAGCTTCTTTGCGGCCTGGCGACAGTGACATCCGCATCGCGCATGATCTTCGCCTTCTCGCGCGACGGCGGACTGCCCTTCTCCAAAGTGCTCGCCAAGGTGTCGCCCAAGTACCGGACACCCGTTGCGGCCATCTGGACGGGCGCAACGCTGGCCTTCCTCTTCGTCTGGTTCACGTCGCTTCCGGACGTTTCGATCGGCGGCACCTCGGCCTACACCATCGTCGTTTCCTGCACGGTCATCTTCCTGTTCTTCTCCTTCGCCATCCCGATCACCCTTGGCCTCTTCGCCTACGGGACTTCGAAGTGGCCGAAAATGGGGCCGTGGAATATTGGACGGGCGGCCTACTCGCTCTTCGCCATCCTTTCGATCATCTCGATGGTGCTGATCTTCATCATCGGCATTCAGCCGCCGAACGACTGGGCGCTCAACATCACCATCGGCTTCCTCGTGCTGACGGCGATCGTCTGGGTAGTCTTCGAGCGTCGCCGTTTCCAGGGACCGCCCATCGGCGACATGATCGCCAAGCGTCAGGCGGAAATCGCCGCCGCAGAAGCTGCCATCGGCAAATAGCCGGCCGCTCGCTGAGACCAGGGACGCATCGGACATCGTGCCGATGCGTCCCACCCTCGGAAATGGAAGCGGACTGCGGCGAAGGCCGCAAACCGGCTTCCGTTGTCTGGGCCCGGCAATTGCCGTCCATACCCCTAAAAGGAGCCTGCTGAATGCGTGGAATGCTCACTCTCGACCAATTGTCGAACCTGACGACCAAGGGCGACATCGACACCATCGTCATGGCGATGCCCGACATGCAGGGCCGCCTCGTCGGCAAACGCATGCAGGCAAGCTACTTCCTCGACACGGCCGTGCATGAAACGCATGCCTGCAATTATCTGCTGACCGTCGACACCGACATGGAGCCCGTGCCCGGCTATAAGGCCGCGAGCTGGGCGCAAGGTTATGGCGACTTCGTTCTGAAGCCCGACCTCGGCACGCTGCGCCGCATCCCCTGGCTTCCCGGCACCGCGCTCGTTCTCTGCGACACGCTCGACCATCACGGAGAAGACGTGCCGCATGCGCCTCGCGCGATCCTGAAGAAGCAGTTGAAGCGCCTCGCCAAGGCAAAGATGAAGGCGATGACCGCCTCCGAACTCGAATTCTACCTCTTCGACGACAGCTACGAAGCCGCGCATGAAAAAGGCTATCGCGGCCTCAAGACGGCGAACTTCTATATCGAGGACTACCACGTCCTCGGCACGACCAAGGAAGAAGGGATCATGCGCGCGATCCGCAACGGGCTCGAAGGCGCAGGCATTCCCGTCGAAAACTCCAAAGGCGAATGGGGCCCCGGTCAGGAAGAGATCAACATCCGCTATGCCGAGGCGCTCGAAATGGCCGACCGGCATGTGATCCTGAAAAACGGCATCAAGGAAATCGCCCATCTGCACGGCAAGGCGATCACCTTCATGGCCAAGTGGAACTATGCCTTGGCCGGTTCCTCCTGCCACATCCACATTTCGCTCTGGGACGACAAGGAAAAGAAGGCGCTCTTCCACGACGCCAAGAGCAAGATCCACGGCCTGTCCGAACTCGGGCAGCAATTCCTCGCCGGCCAGTTGAAGCACGCCCGCGAAATGACCTACTTCCTCGCGCCGAACATCAATTCCTACAAGCGCTTCGTCAACGGCACCTTCGCGCCGACCAACGTCGTCTGGTCGAACGACAACCGCACGGCTGGCTTCCGCCTTTGCGGCCACGGCAAGAGCCTGCGCGTCGAGTGCCGTATCGGCGGCGCCGATGTGAACCCCTACCTCGCCTTCTCGGCGCTCATCGCCTCGGGCCTCGACGGGGTGGAAAAGAAGATGAAGCTCGAACCCGAATTTTCGGGCGACGCCTATGCGGGCGAAGGCATTCCCTCGCTGCCGCGAAGTCTTCGTGACGCACTGACCGAGCTTGAAAAGTCGGCTACTCTCCGCGCCGCGCTTGGCAAGGATGTCGTCGAGCACTATCTGCACACCGGCCGCTGGGAACAGCTTGAATATGATCGCCGGGTAACGGACTGGGAAGTCACGAGAGGATTTGAGCGCGGATGACCGCTTCCATGTTGAAAGTCGTATCTCCCGTCGATGGGAGCATTTATGTCGAACGTCCGCTGGCGACCGCCCGCGATGTTGACGAAGCGCTGAACGAGGCGAAGCGCGCACAAGCCTCTTGGAAACTGATGAGCATGGACGAGCGCGCCGCGCTCTGCCTGCGCTTCGTCGACGCCCTTGTCGCCATGAAGGACGACATCGTGCCCGAACTCGCCTGGCAGATGGGCCGCCCCATCGCCTATGGCGCGGGCGAGGTGCGCGGCTTCGAAGAGCGCGCACGCTACATGGTCGGCATCGCCGCCGGAACGCTGGCCGATATCGACGTCGGCCCGAAAGACGGCTTCCACCGCTACATCAAGCGCGAGCCCCTGGGCGTCGTCTTCACCATCGCCGCCTGGAACTATCCCTACCTCATCGCGGTGAACTCCGTGGTGCCCGCGATCATGGCGGGCAACGCCGTCATCCTGAAGCATTCCGGCCAGACGCCGCTCTGCGCCGAACGCTTCGCGCAGGCCTTCGAAAAGGCGGGCGCGCCCGACGGGCTTTTCACCGCGCTTCACATGAGCCATGAGCTGACCGAAAAGACGATCGCCGACCCTCGCGTCGATTATGTCGCCTTCACCGGCTCGGTCGCCGGCGGCCATGCCGTCGTCAAGGCGGCGGCCGACCGCTTCATCGGCATCGGCCTCGAACTCGGCGGCAAGGACCCGGCCTATGTCCGCGCCGATGCGAACCTCGCCCATGCCGTCGAAAATCTCGTCGATGGCGCCTACTTCAATTCGGGCCAGTCCTGCTGCGGCATGGAACGCCTTTACGTTCACGAATCCGTCTACGACAAATTCGTCGAAGGCTTCGTCGCGCTCGCCAAGACCTACAAGCTCGGCAGCCCGCTCGACGGCGCGACGACGCTCGGACCCATGGTGCGCTCGTCGGCAGCCGCCTTCGTCCGCGGCCAGGTCGAAAGCGCCATCCGCGGCGGCGCAAAGGCGTTGGTCGATGAGAAGCTCTTCCCCGCTTCCAAACCCGGCACGCCCTATCTCGCGCCGCAGGTTCTCGTGAACGTCAATCACCAGATGGATGTGATGCGCGAGGAAACCTTCGGCCCCGTCATCGGCATCATGAAGGTGCGTTCGGACGACGAAGCCGTTCAGTTGATGAACGACAGCCCCTATGGCCTCACCGCCGCGATCTGGACGGAAGATGAAGACGCCGCCGTCGCCATCGGCGACCGCATCGACACCGGCACCTGGTTCATGAACCGTTGCGACTATCTCGACCCGGCGCTCGCCTGGACGGGCGTCAAGGATACGGGCCGCGGCTGCACGCTTTCCCGCGTCGGCTATGAATATCTCACGCGCCCGAAGAGCTATCACCTGCGGATTAAAACCAAATGATCGACAAATACGCTTCGCTCTCTTCCAACTGGAATTATCCGACGAAGGTCCGCTTCGGCGCCGGTCGTCTGTCCGAGCTCGCCGACGCCTGCCGCGCCGCCGGCATCTCGCGCCCACTCATCGTCACCGATCCGGGCCTGAAGCCGATGCAGATGATCGTCGATGCGATCCATACGCTCGAACATGGCGGCCTTCCCTCCGCGCTTTTCGCCGACGTGCATCCGAACCCCGTCGGCGCCGATGTCGATGCAGGCCTCAAGGTCTTCCGCGCCGGCAAGCATGACGGCGTCGTGCTGATCGGCGGCGGCAGCGCCATGGACGCGGGCAAGGCCATCGCCTTCATGTCCGGCCAGACGCGTCCGATGTGGGATTACGAGGACCGCGAAGACTGGTGGACGCGCGCCGACCCCAAGGGCATCGCGCCCATCGTCGCAATTCCGACGACGGCCGGCACCGGCTCCGAAGTCGGCCGCGCCGCCGTCATCGTCGACGAGCGCGACCACACGAAGAAGATCATCTTCCATCCGAAGATGCAGCCCGTCGAAGTGATCGCCGATCCGGAACTCACTGTCGGCCTTCCCGCCCACATCACGGCAGCGACTGGCATGGACGCGCTTTCGCACAATCTCGAAGCCTATTGCTCACCCTCTGGCATCCCATGGGCAACGGCATCGCACTCGAAGGCATGCGCCTCGTGAAGGAATGGCTGCCGGTGGCGGTCAAGACCGGCTCGAACATCGACGCCCGCGCCTACATGCTCGCAGCCTCCTCCATGGGTGCGACCGCCTTCCAGAAGGGCCTCGGCGCCATGCACTCGATGAGCCATCCCTGCTCCTCGCTGCGCGGCACGCATCACGGCCTGACCAACGCCGTCGTCATGCCCTATGTGCTGATGCACAACCGCAGCGCCATCGAGGAAAAGCTCGCCGCCTCCGCCCGCTACATGAACCTGAAGAACCAGAGCTTCACCGGCTTCGTCGATTGGGTTCTCCAGCTCCGCCAGGACATCGGCATTCCGCACACGCTGAAGGAGATCGGCGTCGACCTCGACATGATCCCGGAAGCCGCCCCCATGGCGCTCGAAGACCCGTCCACCGGCGGCAACCCGCTGCCCATGACGGTCGGCGATTACGAGAAGCTCTATCGGGACGCAATCGAAGGGCGGCTGTAAGCATCCTTCGAGACGGGCCTTCGGCCCTCCTCAGGATGAGGCTTCAAAATAAGACCTCATGCTGAGGAGGCTGCGGCCCGCAGCCGTCTCGAAGCATAGCCTCGCTATTGCGGATGCCCCGGCACCCATGCCCCGTTGCTGTCATGATAGCCGGGCACCCAGCCTTGAGACTTCCGGCCCGGCGCAATGATCGGCACCGGACCGTCGCTCTGATAACCGGGCACGTAGCCGTAGCTGCTCTCATGCCCCGGCACCGGCTTTGTCGGCGCATTGATCGGCGGTGTCTTGAATTCGGGCGTCTTCGGCTGAACCGAGTTGAGCGGCGGCGGCGCAACGGGCTGGGCCGGCTCCCACGGGAATTGCCCCGCATGGGCAGGCACGGCGAATAGCGCAACAAGAACCGCAAGGCCAATCGGTTTCCGCATCATCCTGCCCATATAGGAAGGCGGCCGACGCTTCGCCATGCCGCGTTGAGCCCCGACGCTCATTCCTTTAAGGTCCGCGCCGGATTTCCGGAGAGCGCCCATGTCCCTCGATACGCAAAGCTACGCCCTTCCCGTCGCCCGCACCGTCGCGGACCTGCGCGCCGCCATTGCGGGCTGGCGCAAGGCAGGCCAGAAGGTCGGCCTCGTGCCGACCATGGGCGCGCTCCATGCGGGCCATCTCTCGCTTGTCGATCTTGCCAAATCGAAGGTAGACCGCGCCGTCGTGTCGATCTTCGTCAACCCGACGCAATTCGCGCCGCATGAAGACCTCGACGCCTATCCGCGCACCGAAGCCGCCGACGCCGTAAAACTCGCGGGCAAGGCCGACCTCATCTTCGCGCCGGCCGCCGCAGAAATGTATCCCCACGGCTTTTCGACCACTGTATCCGTCTCGGGCGTTTCCCAGCCGCTCGAAGGCAAGTTCCGCCCGACGCATTTCGCAGGCGTCGCCACCGTCGTCTCAAAACTCCTGCTGCAAGCCATGCCCGACATCGCCTGCTTCGGCGAAAAGGACTGGCAGCAATTGCAGGTGATCCGCCGCATGGTCGCGGACCTCGACATTCCCGTCGAAATCATCGGCGGGCCGATCCTGCGCGAAGCGGACGGCCTCGCAATGTCCTCGCGCAACGTCTATCTCTCGGAAACCGAGCGCAAGGCGGCAGGCCAGCTCAATGTGATCCTGCGCGAGACGGCGGCGAAGGTCGCAGGCGGAGCGATCATTCCCGACGCGACACGCGAAGGCGCCGACCGCGTCCGCGCGCTGGGCTTCGATCACGTCGACTATCTCGACGTCCGCGACGCCGCCTCCCTCGCCGACTTCCCCACGGGCCGCGTCACCGCGCCCGCCCGCATCCTCGTCGCGGCAAAGATCGGCCGCACGCGCCTGATCGACAACATGCCGGTCTGACTCCCGGAAACGGCTCGGCTGCATCACTGCGGATACCGATGAGCTATCGCTATGTTGCCAAGGGCAGCCTTCAAACGGGCTTGTCGGTAGGACCGATCGGATAGAGATACCTATGGACATGCGGGCATACATTGCCCATGTCGCATTTCTTGCCTGTCACATAAGGAGTCAACTCGTCCTTGAGCTTCTTGGCGTCGAAGATACTCGGCGGCGTCTCCGTGAACGGCTTCTTGATCATCCGAATATCCGCCGTCAGCGACGGCTTGGGAGATGAGTCCATATACATCGGCACGTAGACAAAGGATGCTTCAATGAGCCTCGGCTCGTCTGGATCATTTGGAACGATATTGGAGGTAAGCTTGATGGGCGATAAAATTTCAAACCCGTCGAAGCCCTTTGCAATTGCAAGTTCGGCGCAGTGATAGAGCCAGTAGGTTTGAGTGGTCTCAGGCGTCGTATAGCCATTGCCCCCGAAGCTCACGCGCCAGATTCCGCCTTCCAGTTCCTTTTCGTCATAGCCGCCGGTAAAGCCCGACGTGCCGTAACTTGAAGCGCAGCCTGCAAGGGCAAGCGCTGTCATGGCCACGGCCAACATGCGAATAAAATTCATTGTCCCCTCCCCTTTTACCCGTAGAGGGAGGATATAATAAAACGATCAGCCTAGGGAAGATGCTTGAGAAAATTGCTTCAAAGCAGCCCCAGCGCCTCAAGCTCCGCGCGCATGGCTTCGGGCATGTCGTCCACATCGTCGACGCCCTTCACATCGGCGGGTGCGTCCTTCGCCTCGAAATAGCGCCAGCCCTGAAAGGCCCGCCGTTCGCGCCGCCGCACCAGCACGATTTCAGGATCGAGCACCAGCCGGCAGCGCTTGATGCCCTCGCCATCGACAAAGGGCTCGATGGAGAGAAGCCTCTGACGGCAGCGGATATAGCCCTTCATCACCCAGTAGAGCGATCCGCCGTCAAGAATGTCCGCCGCCCGCGTCGGCACCATGCGCGTGACATGGGCGAGCACCGGCTTTTCCTTCTTCTTGCGCTTCTCCGCAAGCCGCTCCGCCTGCCAGCTCCGCAGGTCTTCGACATCGTCCGCGCCGACACACAACTTGATGAGATGAAGCGTCACGCTTCCGCCTTCTCCTCGAACACGACAAGCGCCGCGCCGGCCTCCACCTGATCGCCGGCCGCGACATGGACGGAGGCTATGACGCCATCGGCCGCCGCCGCAAGCGTCTGTTCCATTTTCATCGCCTCCATGACGACGAGCGCCGCGCCCTTGCGAACCGACGCGCCGGGAACGGCCAGAACCTGCACGATCTTGCCCGGCATCGGCGCCTTGAGCGCGCCTGTATCGGCTTCCGAAGCAACGTCGACGTCGAGCGGATCTGGATAGGAAAATTCCGTGGCGACGCCTTCGCGGATGACGGTGAACCCGCTCTCCGCCGGCACGAAGGCCGCCTTGAACCCGCGCCCGTCAACGGCGACCGCCATCTTTCCATCGGGCTCCAGCGACCCCGTGACGAGATGCTCGGTCCCCTCATGCACGAAATGCGCGGCGGAACCGCGCGGCGTCACCGGAACGGACAAGGCCACCCCGCCGACAATGAATTTCATCGTCTCGGTCCTGTGTCCGCCGACGATCCACTCATCCGTCGCCGCCCAGGGCGACCAGGGATCGCGCGTCGCCGCCTGCGCCGCCCTCGCCCTTCGCACCCGCGTCAGCACATGGCCGATCAAGGCCGCGCCGAGCACCTCGGCGGAAACGCCGGGCAACGGAACCAGCGCATCGAGATGCCTGTCGATGAAGCCCGTATCGATATCGGCGCGCCGGAACGCTTCATGTCCCATCACGGCGGCAAGAAATGCGAGATTGGTCTTCGGTCCCGCGACTTCCATGCCGGTCAGGAAATGGCGGAGCCGCGCCAGCGCCACGTCGCGCGTTTCGCCATGCGCGATGATCTTGCCGATCATCGGATCGTAGAACATCGAAACTTCGTCGCCTTCCTCAACGCCCATATCGCAGCGTATATGCGCCTCGTCCTTCGGCGCACGGAGGCGAATGAGCTTGCCCGTCGAGGGAAAGAACTTTTTCGCCGGGTCTTCGGCATAGAGCCGCACTTCGACCGCATGTCCCTTGAGCGGAATGTCCTTCTGCGCGAGCGGCAGCCTTTCCCCCGCCGCGACACGAAGCTGCCATTCGACGAGATCGGTGCCCGTGATCGCTTCCGTCACCGGATGTTCGACCTGCAAGCGCGTATTCATCTCCATGAACCAGAAGGCGTCCGCCCGCAGCCCCTTCGAGGCGTCGGCGATGAACTCCACCGTTCCCGCCCCGCGATAGCCGATGGCCTTGGCGGCAGCGACCGCCGCCTCGCCCATGGCGCGGCGCATCTCGGGCGGCATGTCCGGCGCGGGCGCCTCTTCGATCACTTTCTGGTGGCGGCGCTGCAACGAACAATCGCGCTCATGCAGATAGACCGCATTTCCATGCGCGTCGGCAAAGACCTGGATTTCAATGTGCCGCGGCCGCGCGACATATTTCTCGACCAGCACGCGCTCGTCGCCAAACGCGGAACCGGCCTCGCGCTGCGCCGATTTCAGTTCCGCCTCGAACTTCGCCGGATCGTCGACGCGGCGCATGCCCTTGCCGCCGCCGCCCGCCACCGCCTTGATGAGAACGGGATAGCTGATCTTCTGCGCCTCCCCTTCGAGAAAGCGCGCATCCTGCATCTCGCCGTGATAGCCGGGCACGACCGGCACGCCGGCCTTCTCCATCAGCGCCTTGGCCGCATCCTTCAGCCCCATCGCCCGAATGGCCGAGGCAGGCGGCCCGACGAAAATAAGCCCCGCTTTCTCGCAAGCCTCGGCGAAGGCGACATTCTCGGACAGAAACCCGTAGCCCGGATGGATCGCCTCGGCGCCGGACGCTTTCGCTGCCGCGATGATCTTCTCGATGACGAGATAGGATTCCTTCGCCGCCGCCGGGCCGATATGCACTGCCTCGTCCGCCTGCCGCACATGATAGGCGCCCGCATCGGCATCCGAATAAACGGCGACGGTGCGCAAGCCCATGGCCCGCGCCGTCCGCATGACGCGCGCCGCGATCTCGCCCCTGTTGGCGATCAGGATGGATTTGAACATGGTCATTCCCTCACATCCTGAACACGCCGAAGCGTGTTTCCGGAACCGGCGTGTTCAATGTCGCGGAGAAGGCAAGCGCAAGCACGCGCCGCGTCTCGCCTGGCGTGATGATGCCGTCGTCCCAAATGCGCGCCGTCGCATAATAGGGATGCCCCTCTTCCTCGTAGCGCGCGCGAACGGGCGCCTTGAAGGCTTCCTCCTCTTCCTTGCTCCAGCTTTCGCCGCGCGCTTCCATGCCTTCGCGCTTGACCGTTGCAAGCACGCTCGCCGCCTGCTCGCCGCCCATCACGGAGATGCGCGCATTGGGCCAGGTGAAAAGGAAGCGCGGACTATAGGCGCGTCCGCACATGCCGTAATTGCCCGCGCCGTAGGAACCGCCGATGACCACCGTGATCTTCGGCACATCGGCGCAGGCGACCGCCGTCACGAGCTTCGCGCCGTCCTTGGCTATGCCGCCTGCTTCATATTCGCGGCCGACCATGAAGCCCGCAATGTTTTGCAGAAACAGCAGCGGAATGCGCCGCTGGCAGCACAGCTCGATGAAATGCGCTGCCTTGAGCGCCGACTCCGAAAAAAGAATGCCGTTGTTGGCGACGATGCCGATGGGCATGCCGCAAAGATGCGCAAAGCCCGTCACGATCGTCGTGCCGTAAAGCGCCTTGAATTCGTCGAACTCCGAGCCGTCGACAAGACGCGCGATCACCTCGCGCACATCGTACTGGATCGACAAGGCATGCGGCACCACGCCGTCGAGCTCGCCTGGATCGTAAACGGGATCGCGCGGCTCGCGCAGCGGTATGTTGACGTTCTTCTGCCGATTGAGCGTGCCGGCGATCTGGCGGGCGAGCGCCAGCGCATGATTGTCGTCCATCGCATAATGGTCGGTGACGCCGGATTTCCGCGAATGCACATCCGCGCCGCCGAGGTCTTCCGCGCTCACCACTTCGCCCGTCGCCGCCTTCACGAGCGGCGGGCCGCCGAGAAAGATCGTGCCCTGCTTGCGGACGATGATCGTCTCGTCCGACATGGCCGGAACATAAGCGCCGCCCGCCGTGCAGGAGCCCATGACGGCGGCGATCTGCGGAATACCCTTCGCGGACATGCGCGCCTGATTGTAGAAGATGCGGCCAAAATGCTCGCGGTCGGGAAAAATCTCCGCCTGATTGGGAAGGTTCGCGCCGCCCGAATCCACGAGATAGAAGCAGGGCAGATTGTTCTCGAGCGCCACTTCCTGCGCGCGGAGATGTTTCTTCACCGTCACGGGATAATAGGTGCCGCCCTTGATCGTCGCATCGTTGCAGACGATGACGCTTTCCTGCCCCGCGACGCGACCGACGCCGGTGATGATCCCCGCCCCGTTGATCGCCTCGCCATACATGCCATGCGCGGCCATGGGCGAAAGCTCGAGGAAAGGCGACCCCGGATCGATGAGCCCGTAAACCCGGTCGCGCGGCAGCAGCTTGCCGCGCGAGACATGCCGGTCGCGCGACCGCTGGTCGCCGCCCAGCGCCGCCTTGCCGCGCTCCTCGGCCAGGCCCGCGACAAGCCGCGCCATCGCCTCGGCATTTTCCTTGAAGCGCGCATCCCGCGCATTGACGTTCGTTTTCAGGATGGCCATGGCCCGGGTTCCCGCTGGATTTTTTATAAAAACAATCATACGTTTGTTTCGTGGAACGGGCAAGAACCGCCGGCGGGACTGCCCAAAACAGGATATCCGATGACCAGAACCGTGGGTTCCTCGGGCCCGAAGACCCTGGCCGCCATCCGCGAAGCGGGCCTCGACCTGATCTACAGGAGCGGCTACGAAGCCATGAGCCTGCGCACGCTGGCGGCGAAGGTGGGCCTTCAGCCGGGTTCGCTTTACAACCACATCGCGACCAAGCAGGACCTGCTCTACGACCTCATCCACAATCACATGGTGACGCTGCTCGAACGCATCGACGCCGATCTTGCCGGCATCGACGATCCGCTGGAGCGGTTGAAGGCCTTCGTCGCCTTCCACCTCACCTACCACATCGAGCGCAAGCGAGAGGTCTTCATCGGCTCGGCGGAGCTGCGAAGCCTTTCTCCGAAAAACCGCAAGCGCATCGTCGCGCTGCGCCGCGACTATGAAGACCGGCTCTGCGCCATTCTCGAAAAGGGCGTCGCGAAAAAACAGTTCAGGATCGCCGACATCCGCGTCAGCGCCTATGCGATCCTCGCCATGCTGACCGGCATCTGCACATGGTACGACCCGAAAGGCCGCATCGACCGGAAGAAACTGCTCGAAGTTCACACTCGGCTGGTGCTCGACGGCGTCACGCCTTGACGCGCAGCGAGGCCGGATCGTAAAGCGGCTCCATATGGACCGCGCAAGAAACGCGCTCCGTCGCCACTTCCAGTTCATAGGTGCCGCTTTCGATGAAGTCGCGGCTGACGCCGTCGGCGCGGCGGATATAGCCATAACCGATATTCTTCCCGACCGTGTAGCCCCAGCCGCCGCTTGTCAGCCAGCCGACACGCTCGCCATTCCTGAGGATCGTCTCCCGGCCCCAGAGCGACACGTTGGGATCGTTGACCGTGAAGCAGGCAAGCTGCTTTTTGAGCGGGACCGATTGCTGCGCGAGCAGCGCCTCGCGGCCAAGAAAGCCGACATTCTTTTTCAGCTTCACCGCCCAGCCGAGCCCGGCTTCAAGCGGCGTGTGGTCGGGTCCGATGTCGGCGCCCCAGGCGCGATAGCCTTTTTCGAGGCGCAGCGATTCAATCGCACGATAGCCGCCATCCGTTATCCCGAATTGCGCGCCTTGCCGCTTCAGCGCCTCATAGACGCTCACCGCATATTCGGTGGGGATATGGAGCTCCCATCCGAGCTCGCCCACATAGGTGACGCGCAGCGCAAGCACCGGCCCGGCCGCAATGACGATCTCGCGGACATGGCCGAAGGGGAACGCCGCATTCGACACATCAGCCCGCGTTACGCGCGAGAGAACGTCGCGCGCATGGGGCCCCATCAGGGCAAGCGTCGCATAGCCCGACGTCACATCGACAAGCTCCGCCGCCATGCCATCCGGAATGTTGCGCGCGATCCAGTTGAAATCATGCGTCGCAAAGCCCGTGCCGGTGACGATGTAGAACCGGTCTTCGGCGAGCCGCGCCACCGTGAGATCGCATTCGATGCCGCCCTTGCGGTTCAGCATCTGCGTATAGGTGAGCGTGCCCGGCGCCTTCAGCACATTGTTGGATGAAATCCAGTCGAGCGCGGCGGCGGCGTCGCGGCCCGTCACCATGAATTTCGCAAACGAGCTTTGATCGAAGAGCGTCACGCGCTCGCGCGTCGCCTTGTGTTCCTCGCCCACAGCATCGAACCAGTTCGGCCGCGCAAAGCTGTAACGCTCGACGCGCTCCATCCCGTTTCGCGCAAACCAGTTCGGACGCTCCCAGCCGAGCTTCTCGCCGAAGACCGCGCCCGCCGTCGCGAGCCGGTCGTAAAGCGGCGAACGCCGGAGCGGACGGCCGCTCGCATGTTCCTCGCCCGGCCAGCCGATCGTGTAATGCTTGCCGTAAAGTTCCAGCGCGCGCGCTCGCACCCAGTCGACATCGCGATGCGGACGGCCGAAGCGGCGAATGTCGACCGTCCAGAGATCGTAGGGCGGTTCGCCCGCCGCCGCCCATTCAGCGAGCGCCTTGCCCGCCCCGCCCGCCGACGCGATGCCGAAGGCGTTGAAGCCCGCGCCGACATAGAGACGCAGACATTCCGGCGCTTCGCCCAGAATGAAATTTCCGTCCGGCGTGAAGCTTTCGGGCCCGTTGATGAAATCCTTTATGCCGACGGTTTCGAGCGCCGGCACGCGCATGATCGCGCGCTCCATGATCTGCTCGAAATGCTCGACATCGTTGTTGAGCAGCGAAAAATGAAAGCCTTCCGGAATGCCGTCGATGGCCCAGGGCTTCGGATTGGGCTCATAACCGCCCATGGTGAGCCCGCCCACCTCCTCGCGGAAATAGATGAGATTGTCCGGATCGCGCATGGTCGGCAGATCGCGCGTGACGCCTGAAATGGGCTCGGTGATGAGATACTGGTGCTCGACGGAAACGAGCGGGACGTTGACGCCGATTTGCGCGGCCACCTCGCGCGTCCACTGACCGGCGCAGAGAATGACCGTCTCGCAGGCGATGGCGCCGAACGGCGTAGTGACGCCGGTGATGCCTTTCGCGTCGCGCTCTATGGAAACGACGGGACAATCCTCGATGATCTTCGCGCCATGCATCCGCGCGCCGCGCGCCAGCGCCTGCGTGATGTCGGATGGGCTCGCCTGCCCGTCGGACGGCAGGAAGGTCGCGCCGACGACGCCCTTCAGATCCATCACCGGCCAGAGATCCTGCGCCTCTTTCGGCGACAGCACATGCATTTCAAGGCCGAAGCTCCGCGCCGTCGTTACCTGGCGCTTCAGCTCGATCATGCGCGCTTCGGAACAGGCAAGGCGCAACCCGCCCGTGCGCCGCCAGCCGGTCGCAAGCCCAGTTTCCTTTTCAAGCTCGGCGTAAAGCGCGACGGAATGGCCGAGAAGCTGCGTGATGTTCGCCGAATTGCGCAACTGGCCGACAAGACCCGCTGCGTGAAATGTGCTGCCGCTCGTCAGCTTCGCCCGTTCGAGCAGCACGACATCCTTCCAGCCGAGCTTCGCCAGATGATAGGCCGTCGAACAACCGATGATGCCGCCACCGATGACGATGGCGCGGGCGTGCGAGGGAATGGACGTCATGTGCGATCACGCTTGTCAGAGTTTCAGGAAGTCCTTGTAGGCGGCGTCGAAGCGCGCCAGATAGTCGGCCGTATAGGCGGAATAGTCGAATGACACTTTGGAGTGCAGTTCGGAAATCATGCTCCACATCGCCTCGCGCAACAGCGACGCGGCCTTCATCGCCATGTAGCGCCGCCAGAGATCGTCCGTCACCGCACGCTCGAAATAGAGCGTCAGCAGGTTTTTCTCCTGCGCCGGCGTGAACTCGTTGTTGGAGGCGAGATTGGCGAGATCGAAAAGCGGACTGTTGAAGCCCGCATATTCCCAGTCGATCATCCAGATGCGCCTGCCGTCGTCGATCATGTTCGCGGCCAGCATGTCGTTGTGCCCGAAGACGAGATCGATCTGGCCGACCGCGGCTTCCAGAACTTCCGCCCGCGCCATCAGCTCGACGAGCTTCGGCACATGCGGGCTCTCCTCCTCGCGGAGCCGCGCCGCATAGTCGCGCAGCACATGGAACACCCAGAAGACGAGAACCGCGCCGCGCAGATGCAGCGGCGCGACGCGGTGGCAGGCGCGGAGAACCGGCACGAAGCGTTCGACGAAACCCGGCGCGCGAACGCCCTCGGGCGTCAGCGTGCTCCCCTCAATGAAACGGGTCACGAGAACGCCGGGCGCCGCATGCACGACCTCAGGCGCAATGCCGGCAAGAAAGGCCGCGCGGTTCGCCGTCAGCTCGTTGAAGCGCAAGACCTGATGGACCGGAATGTCCTCGCCGATGCGGACGACGAATGTGCCCACCTTGTCGCGCACCCGGAAATTGAAATTGGTGATGCCGCCGGAAAGAACTTCGGGCTCGACCGGCCCCGACCAGAAATCGAGGTGCCTTGCCCGCTCCCTCGCCTCGCTCGTCCGGTCCGTCGCCACCATCTTCCCCCGCGCCGCCCGATCAGAACATCTCGACCGCCAGCGCCGTCGCTTCGCCGCCACCGATGCAGAGCGAGGCGACGCCGCGCTTGCCGCCCTTCTGCTTCAGCGCATTGAGCAGCGTCACGATGATCCGCGCGCCCGAAGCGCCGATCGGATGGCCGAGCGCGCAGGCCCCGCCGAATACATTGACGCGGTCGTGATCGAGATGAAGCTCCTGCATCGCCGCCATGGCGACAACGGCGAAGGCTTCGTTGACCTCGAAGAGATCGACGTCGCCCGCCTTCCAGCCCGTGCGCTCCATCAGCTTGTTAATCGCGCCGATGGGCGCGGTCGAAAACCAGGCCGGCGCCTGCGCATGCATCGTGTGGCCGCGAATGGCCGCGATGGGCGAAAGCCCGCGCCGCTCCGCTTCCGACAGACGCATCAGCACCAGCGCCGCCGCGCCGTCCGAGATGGAACTCGAATTCGCCGCCGTCACGCTGCCGTCGGTTGCAAAGGCGGGCTTCAGCGTCGGTATCTTGGAAATGTCGGCCTTGCCCGGCTGCTCGTCCTGAACGATCTCGACTTCGCCCTTGCGCGTCTTGACCGCGACGGGAACGATCTCGGCCGCAAAGTTGCCGTCTTCCACCGCCCGCTTCGCCCGCGTCAGCGAGGCCGTCGCGTATGCGTCCTGCGCCTCGCGGGAGAACTGATAGGCGCGCGCCGTTTCTTCCGCATAGGCGCCCATCAGCCGGCCTTCGTAAGCATCCTCAAGCCCGTCGAGGAACATGTGATCCTTGACCTCGCCATGGCCGAGCCGCATGCCGCCCCGCGCCTTCGGCAACAGGTAAGGCGCATTGGTCATGCTCTCCATGCCGCCCGCGACGATGACCTGCCCGTTGCCGGACACCAGCGCGTCATGCGCCATCATCACGGCCTTCATGCCGGAGCCGCACATCTTGTTGACCGTGGTGCAGGGTGTGCTTTCGTCGAGCCCTCCCTTCAGCGCCGCTTGCCGCGCGGGCGCCTGCTTCGCGCCGGCAGACAGCACGCAACCCATCAGCACCTCGTCGACCGCCGTCGAGGAAAGTCCCGCCCGCTCGACGGCGGCGCGAACGGCGACCGCGCCCAGCTCCGGCCCGGTCATGTCGCTCAACACCCCCTGAAAACCGCCCATGGGCGTTCTGGCCGCACTGGCAATGACAATCGGATCGCTCGCTTGATCGCGCTGGGCCATGGATATCCTCGGGGTTAGACTGAGAGCTTAAAATGGGCAGGAACGAGATTCGTAACCTAGCCCGAAACCGGGGGGAGGCTCACTTGGATTTTCTGCACAATATGGACTGGGTTCTGCCGTTTCGCAGCGACAATGCGACCGTGGTCGCCAATGCCTTCACCTGGCTCGGCTACACGACCTTTTTCCTGATCGCGCTGCCGCTCGGCTACTGGCTATGGAACCGCGAGCAGATGACCCGGCTGACCGTGCTCATCGCCATCACCGCCGTCATCAACGGCTGGCTGAAGGACTATTGGCAGGACCCGCGCCCCGACCCGAAATACTGGCTCGACCAGCGCGTCGCCGGTTCCTATGGCCGCCCGAGCGGTCATGCGCAGGTGGCGTTTTCCATGTGGTACTGGCTCGCCTATGAGCTGAAGCGCTCTTGGGCCTGGATCGCCGCCACCGTCATCGTCGCCGGTGTCTGTCTGAGCCGCCTCTATCTCGGCGTCCACGACGTCGATGACGTTCTGACCGGCCTCGGGCTCGGACTTGTCGGCATGTTGATATTCGCCTTTCTGCTCACCTCCGCCTTCGACTTCTTCCGGGCCTGGCCCACGGCCGCGCATCTCGCGATCATCGTCGCGGTGGGCGCGATCCTTTTCGTCACCTGGCCGAATTCGGAAAACCCGGCGCCGACGATCACCGTCCTCGCGCTTCTGTTCGGCTGGATCGCCGGGGCTGCGGTCGACCGCAAGCTTGCGCCGTCGACGCCCGTCCTGCCGGTCTGGTGGCTTCGGATCGTCATGGGCCTTGCAGGCGTCATCGTACTTTTCGTGCTGCGCGGCTTTCTGGAACGCGCGGGTCATGCGTCCGGGCTCAACGAACTTGCGCTCGCCTATGGCGTCGCCACCATCCTCGGCTTCTACATGACCTGCCTCGCGCCCTTGATGTTCCGCGCCGCAAGGCTGGTGAAGTAGCCCGTCACGCCGTCTCGTTGAACAGCTCACGGCCGATCAACATGCGGCGGATTTCGCTGGTGCCGGCGCCGATCTCATAGAGCTTGGCGTCGCGCAGCAGGCGGCCCGTCGGATAGTCGTTGATATAGCCATTGCCGCCCAGCGCCTGGATGGCTTCGAGCGCCATCCACGTCGCCTTTTCGGCCGCGTAAAGGATCGCGCCCGCCGCGTCCTTGCGCGTCGTCCGGCCGCGATCGCAGGCCTTCGCCACAGCATAGACATAGGCGCGGCAGGCATTCATCGTCGAATACATGTCGGCGAGCTTGCCCTGCATGAGCTGGAACGTGCCGATGGGTTCGCCGAACTGCTTGCGCTCATGCACATAGGGAACCACGACATCCATACAGGCCTGCATGATGCCGAGCGGACCGGCGGCGAGAACCGCGCGCTCATAGTCGAGGCCCGACATCAGCACGCGCACGCCTTCGTTCAGCTTGCCCAGCACATTCTCCGCCGGCACTTCGCAATCCTCGAACACGAGCTCCGCCGTCGACGATCCGCGCATGCCGAGCTTGTCGAGCTTCTGCCCGGTGCGGAATCCCTTGAAACCCTTTTCGATGAGGAAAGGCGTGATGCCTTTCGGCCCCGCCGCCGCATCGGTCTTGGCATAGACGATCAGCGTATCGGCGTCGGGCCCGTTGGTGATCCACATCTTCGTCCCGTTGAGCACGAAACGGTCGCCCTTCCGCTCGGCCTTGAGACGCATCGAAACGACATCCGAGCCCGCGCCCGGCTCCGACATGGCGAGCGCGCCGACATGCTCACCCGAGATGAGCTTCGGCAGATATTTCAGCTTCTGCGCTTCGCTGCCCCAGCGGCGGAGCTGATTGACGCAGAGATTGGAATGCGCGCCGTAGGAAAGGCCGATGGCGGCCGAACCGCGGCTGATCTCCTCCATCGCAACGACATGTTCGAGATAGCCGAGCCCCGCGCCGCCGAATTCTTCCTCGACGGTGATGCCGAGAAGGCCGAGCGCGCCAAGCTCGGGCCAGAGATCGCGCGGGAAGGCGTTCGACGCGTCGATCTCGGCGGCGCGCGGCGCAATCTTGTCGGCGGTGAACGAGCGCACCGTATCGCGGATCATGTCGGCGGTTTCGCCGAGGTCGAAGTCGAGGGACTGAAAATCGTTGGCAAGCATGACGCGTGGTTTCTCTGTTTCTATTTGCCGGTCGAGTAGATATCGACGACGTCGGTCTCGGTGAAAACGGTATAGACGCCCGCGCCCGCGCTGCCGCCGACGACGAAGAGCTTGCCCTTCGCCGCCGTCGCGACGACGGCATGACGCGGCGTCGGCATGGATTCGAGACGGCTCCAGCTCGCGCCGTCGAGCAGGAAATGATCGGCGAATGTGCGCGGCGGAGAAATGGACTCGCCGCCGACAACGTGAATCCGTCCGTCCATGACGACAGCCGCATGTCCCGCGCGCGGCGACGGCAAGGCGGGCCCTGAGCGCCAGCCGCCCGTTGCCGTATCGAGTATGTCGACGCGCGCCATCGGATGGCCGTCAAAGCCGCCGATCACATAGATCGAATTTCCCACAACAGCGAAAGCCGCTTCCGTGCGCGGCGCAGGCATCGCCGCCTTGGCGACGCTCCATGCGCCCGCGCGCGGATCGAATATGAAAACCCGTCCCGCCTCGTTGCCCCTGCCGCCGAGCGCATAGAGCTTGCCGCCGGCTGAAACGAGTCCGAGTCCGACGCGCGACGACGGCATGGGCGGTCCGCTGACCCAGACGCCGACGACGGGATCGAAAATCCACAAGGCGTTGCTCTCGCTCTCGTCTCTTTCGCCGTCGCGATTGCTGACCTGCGAGTATCCGCCGGCGACGTAAATCTTGCCGCCGCTTTCCGCTATGCCGAACTGCTCCAGCCCCACCGGCAAGGCGGCCGCGGCCCGCCAGATATTGCCGACCGTGTCGTAGACTTCCGTGAGCGAACGCGGACCGGATGTGCCGCTGCCGCCGATGACGTAGAGATCGTCGCCGATCCGCACCCCGCCCGCATAGGCCCGCGCCGTCGTCATGGGCGCGCCCTCGATCCAGCTTCCGGCCCGCGCCGCCGACGAAGGCGCCGCCAGGGCAAAGAACAAGGCGACGGCAAGAATGGCCGGAAAAACGAAAGGCCGGCTTGGCTGGCGCATGATGATCCTCAAACGAATTGAAAGGCCGAACGGAGCAAGAAAGCGCCTCCGGCTAGAGCGACCG
Organism: Parvibaculum sp.; assembly: GCA_031291615.1. GTDB lineage: Bacteria > Pseudomonadota > Alphaproteobacteria > Parvibaculales > Parvibaculaceae > Parvibaculum. Next base: position 31,108 of record JARLIS010000029.1, on the reverse strand, counting down.
AAGTGTGCTCGATTTGCTTGCCGCCCGCCAGCGGGGTGGGTTAGCTCAGTTGGGTCAACGGATGGGATGCCGGAACCCGGCGAAAACTCAATCCGGCCTGCCCGCCGCCCGGCCCCATAAATGAAAAAGCCGGCTGCCGCTGCTTGGCGCAGAACGGCGAACCGGCTTTCCATTGTCCATCGGGTTTGGTGCGGTCGAGAAGACTCGAACTTCCACGGGTTGCCCCGCTACCACCTCAAGGTAGTGCGTCTACCAATTCCGCCACGACCGCTCATCCCTCGGGACGCGCCGATGTAACAAATCCGCGCCGGCACCTCAAGCTGCAAATTTCGGCAGCTTTGCAGGCCGAACCGTCCGTCAGATGCCGTCGCCGTCCGTGTTCACCGGCAGATGGATGCCGCACTCGTCCTTGTCGCGGCCGACCCAGCATCCGTCGCGATAGCTGTCGACCAGAACAATGGGTTTCATCATCCATGAATGCGAGCTGATCCGAACTCACACGTCTAACGTGCCAACGACGTCATCCTCAAATCAATCCAATTCATCCGTGATCGCAGAGCCGTCAAGTTTTTCTTGTTCTACTTTCGTTCTGAACTATGATTTCAAATAGACTTTGAATCCATGAACTGGCCGCAACTCCGGAACCAAGATGACGATAGAAATTCAAGATTATCAAAGGTTGGAAGCTTATGGGCCTTTCTTGATCGAGTGCTCAATCAATGAAACACCAACAATGTGGTGCATCGGCGTTCGAATTGGAATTCAAGAGGGCAATAAGTTCGTCGAGAAATTTCCGTCTGCTAAGAAAGAGTTTCCCCGGGCGGACGGAGCTCTTAATTGTGGTCTCGCAATGCTCGACTACGCGAAGAGGCTCATCGACAAAGGAACCATGCCGTGAATTTTGAAGCAGCGCATAAAATGCTTCGCCTCAGTAGTAAGAAAGTAGGTTGGGCCCGTTTCTTTAATCAACGGGCCAGACAGGCAGGGAGCACGAAGGAAATGCTTCGCGCAACTCAATTGGAAATAGAAGCCGACGCAAAGTTGAGTGCGCTGATTCTTGATAACGTTTCAGCGTACAGCGTCTCAGAATAGATCGGGCCAAGCTTCATATCGCTGGCTTTCGGTTAGATGCCGTCGCCGTCCGTGTTCACCGGCAGATGGATGCCGCACTCGTCCTTGTCGCGGCCGACCCAGCGTCCGTCGCGATAGCTACCGCCTTCCGGGACCTTTTCAGTGCAGGGCATGCAGCCGATGGACAGGTAGCCGTCCTTGACCAGCGGGTGACGCGGCAGGCGATGCGCCTCGGTATAGCTCTCCAGTTCCTCCTGGCCCCAGAAGGCCAGCGGATTGATCTTGAAGCGCGTGCCGCCGGCGCCGCCCGGCTCGCCCGTGCCGCGGATCGCCTCTTCCTCGATCGGCTGCATGATCGAGCGTGCGCTGGTCTGGAAGCGCTTGCGGCCCGTGATAGAAGCCGAAAATCCCTTCAGCGCGCGTTCGAGCGGCAGCACCTTGCGCACGAAGCAGCAGGCGTCGGGATCGGCGTTCCAGAGCCCGCCATTGGGGTCTTTGGCCGCAAGATCGGCCGGATGCGGGCCGACGGCGCGCACATCGGTCAGGCCGAGCTTTTCCTGAAGCCGGTCGCGATAGCGCAGCGTTTCGCCGAACAGCTTGCCGGTGTTGAGGAAGATGACCGGCGTCGTCGGATCGACTTCGGCGACCATGTGCAGGAGCACGGCCGACTCGGCGCCGAAGGACGAAACCACCGCGATCTTGCCCGCGAATTCCGTCTTGATCATGGCTTCGAGCAAGGCCCCGCCGGTCAGCCCCGCATAATCCGTCCGAAGCGAGTCGAGGCGCGACGAGACGACGGTGGCCGGGTCCATCGCGGCCGCGCGGCCTTCGTGGCTCTTGAGCTGGAGAACGGTCATGACAACCAACCTTTTTCATCGACATACGCGTCGGTGCGGCGCCCGATAGACGGGATGTCCAATCCCTGACGCCGCCAGCCCTCGCGCCGGTCCGCCAGTTCGTCGAGCCGCCCCGCCCATTCCGGGCCGAACAGCGCCTCAATATGACGGCGAAGCCGCCTTGCGAGGCCGGGCGACCTGCCCCCGGTCGAAACCGTGAGCAGAAGATCTCCCCGCCTCACCGCCGAAGGGATATGGAAGTCGCAAAGCGCCTTCACATCCTCGGTATTCACCAGCCGCCCCGCCTTGCGGACGAGGCCTGCCAGGGTCTCCGCCTCACCCGGCTCGAGCCCGGCGATCAACACCACCTGGGCGGCCTCCAGAGCGGCCTGGGAAGGCCTTTTGCCCTTGAGCCGGTCTCCGGCCCGCGCCAGAAAAGCGGCGTCAGGCGAGCCGGAATAGACCTCGACGTGAATAACTCCAGCCTCGTCGAGAAGCGCGAGGCGCTTCAGCACGGCCTCGCCCTCGCCGATCAGCGCAAACCTGAGCGCGCCGGGATCGAGAACGATCGGAAACATCGGATCTCCTGACGGGAAACGGGCCGAAGGAATTTAGCGGCGCCGCGGGTCGTCTGGCCTAATTCTCAAAGAAGTAAGCCAGTGCGCGCAATAATTCAATATCAGGCCGTATTAATGCCTAATTACCAATATTATTATGTATAATAGGGAGGTGGGCGTGTCCATGCCCGAAATCGGCCGCGCGGTCTCAGCCGAAGGCTTTGAGCGTATTGGTGATCGAAACGGCGATCTTGTCGCCCTGCACCACGATCTCGCCGCGGGCGATGGGCACATTGTTGGCAAGCAGCCAGACTTCGTCCTCGGAATGGCTGTCGAGTTCGATGATCGCGCCGCGTCCCATCTTCAAAAGCTGATGGATCGGCAGGTTGGTCCGGCCGAGCACGACGGAGATTTCGACAAAGACGTTGTTGACGGAGTTCACTTCTATCCCCAGCTGGCCATCACGCGACTTCAACATTCCTGAAAGGTCGCATGTTAGAGTTACGCCATGGTTAAAACCGCCCCTCTCCAGCCCCCCCTTTTCGACCCCGCCGGGGTCGAATGGCGCATTTCAGACGCCCCCGTTCCCTATGACGCGGCGCTGGCCGGGATGGAGGAGCACGTGACGGCGCTCGCCGAAGGCGAAGCCCCGGAACTTGTCTGGCTGCTCGAGCATCCGCCGCTCTATACGGCCGGCACCAGCGCCGATGAAAAGGACCTGCTGTCGCCGGACCGCTTCCCTGTCTTCAAGACCGGACGCGGCGGGCAATACACCTATCACGGCCCCGGACAGCGGGTTGGCTATGTGATGCTCGACCTGAAGAAGCGCGGGCCCGACGTGCGCAGATTCGTCGGCGACCTCGAGCGCTGGCTGATCGCGACGCTGGCCGAGTTCAATGTCGTCGGCGAATTGCGCGAAGGCCGCGTCGGCGTCTGGGTGCGCAGGCCCGATCTCGGCCCTGGACGCGAAGACAAGATCGCCGCCATCGGCGTCCGCATCCGCAAATGGGTGACGTTTCACGGCGTCAGCCTCAACGTCGATCCCGCGCTCGATCATTTCGACGGCATCGTGCCCTGCGGCATCAGCCAGCACGGCGTGACGAGCCTTGCCGATCTCGGCATCACCGCGACGATGGAAGATGTCGATGTGGCGATGAAGAAAACCTTCGAGCAGGTTTTCGGCGGGAAGTGACCGGGCCTTGCCCTTCGAGACGCGATGCGGAAGCATGGTGTCTCGAAGGACGAAGCCGACTTCAGATCGCCGTGAACCTCACGCGTCCCGCCAGCGCCACCGCACCGATGCCGAGCGTGACCGCGCCGAGCCAGACGAGCCCGCCAAGCGCCGGCAGCGAAATGCCGATCCAGAGCACGATCGTCGCCGCCGCGACGCCGAGAATGCGCCGCGTCGCGCCCTCCACGCCCGCCGTCATGTGCCCCGACAGGATTTCTCCAAGGACGAGAATGGAGGCGACAAGACCCATGACGATGCCGAACGGCCATAGCAGGACGATGACAAGGGCAAGAGGCAGACCGACAATGGTGATGAGCGCGATGACGGCAAGGATCGGCGTGCCGACAAGCCAGAGGAGCCCCGCCGCAAGCGCATAGCCCGGCTGACCGACTGCCGCCTCGCGAAGCCGCGCCGCGCTTTCAGGCGCAACGAGCGCGGCAATGCCGGCAAGAATGCCGAAGAAGATCGCACCTGCCCATGAAATGCGGTAGCCCGGCGCCGCCCAGCGATCGCGCCAGTCATATTCCACCGCGCGCCCGTCTTCCCGCAGCATGCTCGATTTCATGCCGCCCTTGATCTGGGCACCGGCATCGACTTCGGCGGGACCGGCGGCGAAATAGTGAACCGCGCCGTCGATGCGCGCATCCGGCCCGAAGGCGAGATTGACGCCGTAGAAACTGACATCGCCCTTCACATGGCCGTTGATCAGCGCGTCCTGCGCGCGGATGGCGAGATCGCCTCCCCCGTCGCCTTCATAGGCGACGCGCCGTCCGGCGATCCATATGTCGCCCTTCACGCGGGCCTCGCGCGTGACCTCGACCGTCTCGCCGGTGATGGTGAGCGAACCGTCCACATCGCGGCTGAAAGTGAGGTCGCGTCCGGCCAGAAAGAGCCCGTCGCCGACCTGCCACTCGACGGCGCCCGGCGCGCCCGATTTCGGCGCATCCGCCGCAGCCGCATCGACCCAGCCGAGCAGCGCCGCCGCCAGCACCAGAAATCCAAGAAAAGCTCCGCCGCGCATAGCTTCCTCCGCAAGCCCCAAAGCCTGTGAGAACAAGGCTGGGCGCGGGCGCGAGTCATGTCAACGGGGCAAGGAGCTATTGTCCGCCGGCAAGACCCCGAGCAGGAACGCTACTTCCCGAAATCGAATTCCATGATGACGGCATCGACCGCCAGGCTGTCGCCGGCCTTGGCTTCGATTTTCGCCACGGTGCAGTCCTTTTCGGCGCGGAGGATGTTTTCCATCTTCATCGCTTCAACCACTGCAAGCGTCTCGCCCGCCTTCACTTCCTGGCCGACCGTGACGGCAATCGACTTCACGAGGCCGGGCATCGGGCAAAGCAGGAACTTCGACGTATCGGCGGCGACCTTTTCCGGCATCAGCAGATTGAGCCGGTGGGCGAGCGCGGTACGCACGACCGCAAGCGCGCTCGCGCCGCGATGACGCAGCATGTAACCCTGCTTGGCGCGGTCGAGCTGGACGACGATGGACTGGCCGTCGACCTTGCCGATGAAGACGGACTTGCCGGGCGTCCAGTCGCTCGTGACCAGATGTTCGCTCACCTTCCTGCCGTTCTCGTCGAGGAAGGTCACTTCGAGCCCGGCGTCGATCACATTGGCCGTCACCGCCTGCGACCAGTCGCCGACCGAGACGACCCACTCGACCGGCAGCTTGCGCGGACGATTGGAAAGCTGGCCGGAAACCTGCACCGCGCGGTCGGCATGAACCTTGTTCATGAACACCGCAACCGCGCCGAGCTGCGCCTTGCGCGCGTCGGAAAGTTCGACGCCGTGGAAACCGTCCGGATATTCCTCGGCGATGAAGCCCGTCGTGATGTTGCCGGAGCGGAAACGCGGATGCTCCATGATCGCGCCGAGGAACGGAATATTGTGCTGAATGCCCTCGATGCGGAACTGATCGAGCGCCACCGACATATGGTCGATGGCCGCGAGCCGATCCGGCCCATGGGTGCAGAGCTTCGCGATCATCGGATCGTAATAGATCGAGATTTCGCCACCCTCATAGACGCCCGTGTCGTTGCGGATCGTGAGGCCTTTCTCGACGCCTTCGGCCGGCGGCTGATAGCGCACGAGACGGCCCGTCGACGGCAGGAAGCTGCGATAGGGATCTTCCGCATAGATACGGCTTTCGATCGCCCAGCCTTTGATCTTGATGTCCGATTGCTTGATCGAGAGCTTCTCGCCCGCCGCGACGCGGATCATCTGCTCGACGAGATCGATGCCGGTGATGAGTTCCGATACCGGATGCTCGACCTGAAGGCGCGTGTTCATTTCGAGGAAGTAGAAATTGCGGTCCTTGTCGACGATGAATTCGACCGTGCCCGCGCTTTCGTAATTCACGGCCTTGGCGAGCGCCACGGCCTGCTCGCCCATGGCCTTGCGCGTCTTCTCGTCGAGGAAGGGCGACGGCGCCTCTTCGATGACTTTCTGGTTGCGGCGCTGGATCGAGCATTCGCGCTCGACCACATAGACGACATTGCCGTGCTTGTCGCCGATCAGCTGGATTTCGATGTGGCGCGGCTGCGTCACGAACTTCTCGATGAAGACACGGTCGTCGCCGAAGCTCGACTTGGCTTCCGACATGGACGAGCGGAAGCCTTCGGCGACTTCCTTCTCGGACCAGGCGATGCGCATGCCCTTGCCGCCGCCGCCCGCCGACGCCTTGATCATGACCGGATAGCCGATCTCGTTGGCGATCTTGACGGCTTCCTTGTCGTCCTTGATGACGCCGAGATAGCCCGGAACGGTCGAGACCTTCGCCGCATTGGCGAATTTCTTCGACTCGATCTTGTCGCCCATCACCTCGATCGCCTTGATGTTCGGCCCGATGAAGGCGATGCCTTCCTTTTCGAGCGCGATGGCGAATTTCGGATTCTCCGAAAGGAAGCCGTAGCCCGGATGCACGGCTTCCGCGCCCGTCTGCTTGCAGGCGGCGATGATCTTGTCGATGACGAGATAGGATTCGGCCGCAGGCGGCAGGCCGATGGCGACGGCTTCGTCCGCCATCTCGACATGCAGCGCATCCTTGTCGGCGGTCGAATAGACGGCGACCGTCTTGATGCCCATCTTGCGCGCCGTCTTGATGACGCGGCAGGCGATTTCGCCCCGGTTGGCGATCAGGATTTTCTTGAACATGGGGATCGCCCTCAGAGCGGAATGTTGTCGTGCTTCTTCCACGGATTCTCGAGTTCCTTGTGGCGAAGGAGCGCGAGAGCCCGCGCGATGCGGGGCCGTGTCGAATGCGGCATGATGACTTCGTCGATATAACCGCGCTCGGCCGCGACGAAGGGATTGAGGAAGCGGTCCTCATAGGCCTTCGTATGCGCCGCGATCTTCTGCGCGTCGCCGATATCGGCGCGATGAATGATCTCGACCGCGCCCTTCGCGCCCATGACCGCGATTTCGGCGGTGGGCCAGGCATAGTTGAGATCGCCGCGAATATGCTTCGACGACATCACGTCATAGGCGCCGCCATAGGCCTTGCGGGTGATGACGGTGATTTTCGGCACGGTCGCTTCCGTGTAGGCGAACAGAAGTTTCGCGCCGTGCTTGATGAGGCCGCCATATTCCTGCGCGGTGCCCGGCAGGAAGCCCGGCACGTCGACGAATGTGACGATCGGAATGTTGAAGCAATCGCAGAAGCGCACGAAGCGCGCGGCCTTGCGGCTCGCGTCCGAGTCGAGCACGCCCGCAAGCACCATCGGCTGATTGGCGACGATGCCGACCGTGCGGCCTTCGACGCGGGCAAAGCCGGTGATGATGTTCTTGGCGAAGCCTTCCTGAAGCTCGAAGAAATCCGCCTCGTCCACGACCTTGAGGATCAGTTCCTTCATGTCGTAGGGCATGTTGGGATTGGCCGGAATCAGCGTGTCGAGCGACATCTCGATGCGCTTCGGATCGTCGAAGTAAGGCCGCTCCGGCACATCGTCCTTGTTGGAGGACGGCAGGAAATCCACCAGGCGGCGGATCTGCGTCATGGTGATGACGTCATTGTCCCATGCGCCATCGGCGACCGACGACTTGACCGTATGAATGGACGCACCGCCGAGCTGCTCGGACGTGACCGTCTCGTTCGTCACGGTCTTCACGACGTCGGGGCCGGTCACGAACATGTAGGAGGTGTCGCGCACCATGAAGATGAAATCGGTCATGGCCGGCGAATAGACGTCGCCGCCGGCGCATGGCCCCATGATGACGGAGATCTGCGGGATGACGCCCGAGGCCAGCACGTTGCGCGTGAAGACTTCGCCATAGCCGCCGAGCGCATCGACGCCTTCCTGAATGCGCGCGCCGCCCGCGTCGAAAAGGCCGATGATGGGCGCGCCGGTGCGCAGCGCCATGTCCTGCACCTTCGTCATCTTCTTGGCGTGGCTGCGCGAGAGCGAGCCGCCGAAGACGGTGAAGTCTTTCACGAAGACATAGACGGGACGGCCATTGACCGTGCCCCAGCCGGTGACAACGCCGTCGCCGGGAATCTTCTGCTTGTCCATGCCGAAGTCATGGCAGTCATGTTCGACGAACATGTCGAACTCTTCGAAGGAGCCCTCGTCGAGCAGCAGTTCGATGCGCTCGCGCGCTGTGAGCTTGCCGCGGCCATGCTGCGCGTCGATGCGCTTCTGACCGCCGCCGAGCCGGGCGACCTGCCGCCGCTCTTCAAGCTGGCGAATAATTTCTTTCATTCAGCCCCCTGAACCCCATGCCGTAAAGATGGAAACAGCCGGGTTTTACCGATGTGGAGATAGCCATGCGAAGGGCTTTGAATAGCACCGAAATCGCCCGCTTGCCAATGGCTTAGCACCCCCTCCAAAGAGCGGGGTTTACGTAGCGTCCGACAAAAGTTCGAGGAAGCGGGCCGTGTCGAGAAGCTCCGCCTTGCGAATGGCGAGGCGCTGGGCCTCGTCTTCATCCTCGCCGCAAAGCTCGGCCTGCCAGGCCTCGTCCACATGCGCCGCGTCGAAGGCCTGGAGGGCGTCGAGCCGCTTGTGGAGGAGCGCAAGGCCGATGAGGGCCGAGCCGGTGAGCGACACGGCATTATGGAGGGCGGCAAGCTCGAACTCGCCCGCCGCCGCAATGGCCGCCCGCAGCCGCGCCAGGGCCGCCTCGTCCTGCGCAATGGGCGCGACGCCTGTCGTGACCTTGAGCCGCGCGCCGAACGTCTCGGCCGCCCATTCGATCACCGGGTCCCAATGCGCCGACTGTCGCTCCACCAGCGCATCGGGATGATGGGCGCGGTAGCTCACGAGATCGGTGCCGGCAAAGGCCGCGATTTCGTCGATCACCGGATCGCGCCGCGACGCCACGCGGTCGACCGCTGTGTTGGCGAGCTTGGTGAGCCACATCTGGCGCGGATCGATCTGCTCGCCTTGTGCGTCCCACTCGCCCGCCATCGCCTCGGCAAGCGCGCGGGTCGGCACAACCAGCGGCGCGCGCGCCGGGGTTTTCACGCCGCGCCCGTCGAGAAGCACGGTGAAGCCCCCGCCGAGCGGCGCGGCGGCGGCTTCCTTGTAGAAACGCTTCGGCATGGGCCGGAACGTGTTCCGACCCGGATGCGCGACCTGCTCGTTGAGGCTCGCACCCGAACCGAGATCGAAGATGGACCGCTCGTCGCTCATGCCGTCACTTGCCGAAAAGGCCTCCGATACCCTTGGTTACGCTGTCGACCGCGCCGCCGACGCCCTTGGCCGCGCCTTCCGCCGCGCCGCCCACCGCGCTGCCGACGCCTTTGACCGTGCCGCCGACGCCGGAATCCTGCGTCGCCGCCGCAGCGAGCTTCGAGCAGCCGCCGGACGCCGCCGCACTGTCATTGCCGGTGCTCATCAGCGGCAGCAGCGCGCCGACGCCGCCCGTCAACGCAACGCCGCCCACGGCCGTCGCAATGCCGAGCGCCGCGCCTTCCTTGTCGATGCCGCCGCTCGGGGCAGTCAGCGGGCCGGAGACGCGGATCGGGAAGGCAAGGCTCGCAAGGCTTGCCTTCTTCGGCTTCGGCTTCAGGAGCAGGTCGATCTGTTCCGTACCGAGATTGATCGTGCCGCCGCCTGTCGTGATCAGGCTGTCCGTCTCGGCGGCAAGCGCCTTCGACGTGCCGAGGCCATTCTGAAAGCTGAAGGCGCTGAGAACGCAGACGAGCTTGGCCGTATCGCCGCTCTGCCCGTTGGGGATCAGCGCCTTGGCGAGATCGTTGGATGCGATGGCGAACATGCGGGAGTTGATAGTGCCCTCGCCCAGCGCGAAATTGGTCGCGCCGTTGGCACTCGCCGCAATGTCATGGAGCGAACCGCCATGGCCCGAAAGCTTCGCGGCAATGTCGGCCTTGGCGGTGAGAAGATTTGTTGCGTCGAGATCGGCCAGCAATTTGCCGAAATCGAGGCCTGCAGTCTTTGCGTCGAGCGCGACCGACCGCGCGCCGCCATTCGCCGTCAATCCGACATTGATCGGCGTGCCGCGATAGGAAAGCGACACCGGCAGGTTGAGCGTGCCGTCCTTCAGCTTGATCGGCAGTTTGAGGTTCTGCAACGTCACGCCCTTGTAGATGAGTGTGGCGACGCTGATCGTGACATCGGCATTGGCCGCATTGAGCTGGTCGAGCGGCAGCGGATCGCGGCTGAAGAGCTTGCCGCTGCCGCCGCCCGACTTGCCGGAGCCGCCGCCCGAGGCAAGCGGCGTCACGTCGAACTTGTCGCTCGACAGCGCGCCGACGATGCTCGGCTTCGGACCGGCGAGACCCACCGTAAGGTCGCCCTTGACGCTGGTGCCCGCCGCCGTGAGCGTCGCATTCTTGAGGGCGATTTCCGTCGAGGTCTGGTTGACGTCGGCATCGAAGGCGATAGTCGAGCCGTTGACGTCGCCCTCGATCGTCGCGTGAACGCCGCTGCCGGAAGGCGTGATGGCCACCTTCTTGAAATCGGCCTTCGTCACCTTCTGCGTCTTGCCGTCACGATAGGTGATCTTGAGATCGGAAATCGAAACCTTCGGCACGCCTGCAAGCACGGGCGCGCCGCCGCCGCTCGCCTGCTGGGCGGGCGCCGATGTCGAAGCCGTGCCGAACTGCCAGTTGCCCTTGCCGCTCTTGTCCGTCTCGACATAGATGTCGGCGCCGTCGAGCTCGACCGATTGCAGGCCGACCTGACCCTTGAGCAAAGGCAGCAGCGCGATCTTCAGCGCCAGCTTGTCCGCAGTCACCATATTGGGCCGCGTGCCCCAATCGGCATTGGAGAAGCTGATCTTCTCGGCGACGAGCTCAGGGAGCAGAGAAATGCCGATGTGAAGAGGCCCGTCGATTTTCAGCGTGCGTCCTGTCGCCTTTTGCGCCGCCGCTTCGATCTGCGGCGAGAAGCGTCCGAGGTCGACAAAGCTCAGCGCGACGACGGCAAGCCCCAGAACGACGATGATCAAAAGCAGCAGACGGCCGATGGTCCTCATCCTGAAATCTCCCCTTTCGCCGGTGCCCTTGAGGCCGGCTCCTGCCAAATTTCATCAAGCGACGGACCGAGCTCCGAAAACGCCGATAGCACCTTCCGGGCCCCCGCCTCCGCCAGCATATCGGGTGAATGATACCCCCAATTGACACCGAGCGCATGTGCCCCCGCCGCGCGCGCCATCAGAATGTCATATGTCGTATCGCCGATGAGGACCGTATCGGCGGGCCGCCCGCCCGCTTCCGCCATGGCGCGCTCCAGCATCATCGGGTGAGGCTTCGAAGGTGCATCGTCCGCCGTCTGAAGCGTCACGAAAAACCTGCCGAGATCATGCATTTCGAGCATGTGGCGGAGTCCGCGCTGCGATTTGCCGGTCGCGATGCCGAGGAGAACACCCTCCTGAGCCGCCAGCCGTTCAATCGCCTCACGCGTGCCGGGAAAGAGCGGTTCGGAAAGTTCCGGCCGGTCACGCAAATGAAAGAAGGCTTCCTTGTAAGCCGCCGTGACCGCGCGGCGCACCGGCTCTTCCGTCTGCGGCAGAAGCGCCAGCACCGCCTCATCGAGCGAGAGGCCGACGATGGACAGAACCCGCGCGCGCGGCAGCTCGGCCAGCCCATGCGCGGTGAAGGCATGGGCCATCGCGGCAACGATCATGTGCTGGCTGTCGATCAGCGTGCCGTCGCAATCGAAAACAACGAGGCGAGGAGCGATGGTCAATTGAAACTCGTCCCATCTGCATCGTCATGCCCAGCTTTATGCGGAGCATCCACGTCTGTGCCGCAAAGCGAGGAAGACATGGAGGGCCCGGACAAGCCGGGCCATGACGGATGGGGGAATAGGCGAGACAACCTCAGACCTCCAACCCGTCGAAGGCGCCCTTGGCGTCGCGCTCGTCGAAGCCGAGGAGCTTCCACGTCTTCTGCATATGCGGCGGCAGCGGCGCCTCGATATAGATACGTTTTCCGCCGCCGTCGGGATGCGCGATGCTGAGCGAGCGCGAATGGAGATGCAACTGGCGCGGAATTTCGCCGCCGGGATGCGCATCGACGCCGCCATATTTTCCGTCGCCGACAATCGGCGACCCGATGGCGGACGCATGCGCGCGGATCTGATGCGTGCGGCCCGTCATGGGCATGAAGGCAACCCAGGAGAATTTCACCGAGACGCTGGTGATGACGGAGTAATGCGTGATCGCATGTTTCGCGTCTTCGTCGTCATCTTCGGCGGCGAAGACACGTTCGGCGCGCGGCCCTTCTTTTTTGGTCAGGGCGAGGTTGATCGTGCCCTGCCGTGGCGAGGGCGTGCCGATGACAAGCGCCCAGTAAATCTTCCGCGCATCCTTCTGCTTGAAGGAGCGGCCGAGGGCCGCCGCCGCGCGGGCCGTTCGCGCCAGCACGATGACGCCCGACGTATCGCGGTCGAGGCGATGCACGAGACGCGGACGCTCATCCGCCTCGAAGGTCAGCGCATCGAGCATCCCGTCGAGATGCCGCTCGGTCTTCGTGCCGCCCTGCACGGCAAGGCCGGCGGGCTTGTTCAGGATGATGACCGACTTGTCCTTGTAGATGACGCAGGCGCGGATCATCTCCGCGTCCTTTTCCGTCACCGGTTTTTCGGCCTTCGGCCCCGGCTCCAGCGCATCGCCGAGCGGCGGCACGCGCACGACCTGCCCCGTGGCGAGCCGCGCATTCGCCTTTGCGCGTCCGCCATCGACGCGCACCTGCCCGGTGCGCAGCAATTTTTCGAGACGGCCATGCGTCAGCGAGGGAAAACGACGCTTGAACCAGCGGTCGAGACGAATGCCGTCTTCTTCCTCGGTGATTTCAAGCTGGCTAACGCTGCTCATGCAAGCACGGTCCTGACGGCCCATAGGCCGAGAAAAAGAGCGAGGATGGAACCGCCGACGGATGCGGCGATATAAAGACCCGCGAGCCCGAAGGCGTCGCGTTCGATGAGATTGCCGGCATCGAGCGCGAAGGCGGAGAAGGTCGTGAAGCCTCCCATGATGCCCGTCATGATGAAGCTGCGCATTTCCTGCGAAACGTTGAAACGCAGCGCGAAACTCTCGGCGATCAACCCCATTGCGAAGCAGCCGATGATGTTGACGGCCAGGATGCCCCAGGGAAAATTGAACCCGAAGGCGCGCGTGATCTGAATATTGAAGAGATAACGCAGAACCGAACCGATGGCACCGCCGACCGCGACGGCGAAAATGCTATTCACTTCGACTTCTCCTCTCTGAGTTTGTTCCAGTAGGCGAGACGCTTGTTGATCTCGCGCTCGAAGCCGCGTTCCTCCGGGTGATAGAACTGCGTGCGCTCCATCTCGTCCGGGAAATAGTCCTGACCGGAAAAACCTTCCTTGGTGTCGGGGTCGTAAACGTATCCCGCGCCATAGCCAAGGTCTTTCATCAGCCGCGTCGGCGCATTGAGAATATGCGCGGGCGGCGCGACCGAACCCGTTTCCTTGGCCGCGCGCCTGGCCGCCCCGAAAGCGACATAGGCGGCGTTGGATTTCGGCGCGGTGGCGAGATAGATGATCGCCTGCGCCAGAGCGAGCTCGCCCTCCGGCACGCCGAGGAAATCGACGACATCTTTTGCGGCAAGCGCCTGATGCACGGCTTCCGGATCGGCAAGTCCGATATCCTCGATCGCCATGCGCACCATGCGCCGCGCGATATAGAGCGGGTCTTCGCCGCCTTCGAGCATGCGCGCGAGCCAGTAAAGTGCCGCGTCGCAGTCGGAACCGCGCACCGACTTGTGCAGCGCACTGATGAGATTGTAGTGCCCTTCCCGCCCCTTGTCGTAAAGCGGCGCGCGCCGCTGCACGGCGCTGATGAGGCCCGCAGTGTCGAGGACCGTGTCGAGGCCGAGCGAAAAAACCTCCTCGGCAAGATTGAGCGCATAGCGTCCGTCGCCGTCGGCCATGGCGCGCAGCGTCGCCCGCGCATCCTCGTCGAGCGGCAGCCTGCGGCCGAGATGCGCCTCGGCGCGCTGAAGCAGCAATTCGAGCGACGCATCGTCCAGCCGGTTCAGCACCAGCACCTGCGCCCGCGAAAGCAGCGCCGCATTGAGCTCGAAGGACGGATTTTCGGTCGTCGCGCCGACAAGCGTTACCGTGCCGTCTTCCATCACGGGAAGAAAGCTGTCCTGCTGCGCGCGGTTGAAACGATGGATCTCATCGACGAAAAGCAGCGTGCCCTTGCCGAGTGAGCGGCGGCCCCTCGCGCTTTCGAAGATTTTCTTGAGGTCGGCAACGCCCGAAAAAATCGCCGACATGGGCTCGAAGTGGAGGCCCACCTTGTCGGCAAGCAGACGCGCGATCGTCGTCTTGCCCGTGCCGGGCGGGCCCCAGAAAATCACCGACGACAAATGGCCCTGCGCCAGCATCCGGCCGAGCGGGCCCTTGGGGCCGATCAGGTGATCCTGACCGACGACTTCCTCAAGCATCTTCGGGCGCAGCCGGTCGGCCAGCGGGCGCGGCGCGCCCACATCCATGCCCGCGGCTTCGAACAGGTTGCTCATGGGAAGGGGTTTAGCACGTTTCCCCCACCCCCTGCATCAGCCCCCGACGGTCGCCGAAAAGGTCCTGTCGCCGCGCTTCACCGTGAAGTCCCACTGGCCGCGCGTGCCGGCAGTGGCCGCCTTGAGCTCCTTCACCGAGCCGATTTTCGAGCCTGAAACCTCGACGATCATGTCCCCGACCTCGAACTGGATCTGGTCGGCGGGCGTGCCCTCCTCGATCGACATGATGACGACGCCATGCCCCCCGAGATCGTCGAGCCCGAGCTCTTCGGCAATGGCCGGCGACATATTGGCGACCGTCGCCCCGGTGAAGGGATTCCGCCCCTTGATGAGCGAGCGGTCCGCCGGCGGCGTTTCGGGCGGCGATTGCAGGGCGATCTGGGTTTCCAGCGTTCGCCCGTCGCGCACATAGCGGACCGTCGCCTTGCCGCCGAGCCCCTTTACCGCGAAGCGATAGCGCACCGCCTGCGGGTCTTCGGTCTCGTTGTTGTCGACCGCGCGGATGACGTCGCCGGCCTTGAGGCCCGCATTGGCAGCGGGACCGCCGGGATAGACATCGCGCACCAGCGCCCCGCCCGGCCGGTCGAGCCCGAGCGTGGAAGCGAGCTGTGCATCGACCGGCTGCAACTGCGCGCCCGTCCAGGGCCGCTTGACGTGCCCGCCATGCCGCGCGCTGTCGACGACGAGCCGCACCATGTTGGACGGGATGGCAAAACCGATGCCGACGCTGCCGCCCGACTGCGAGAAAATGGCGCTGTTGATGCCGATCAGCTTGCCGTCGGTGGTGACGAGCGCGCCGCCGGAATTGCCGGGATTGATGGCCGCATCCGTCTGGATGAAGAACTGATAATCCGAAACGCCGACATGCGTGCGCGCAAGCGCCGAGACGATGCCGGACGTCACCGTCTGGCCGACACCGAAGGGATTGCCGATCGCGAGCACCAGATCGCCCACTTCGACCGTGTCGGAATCCTTGAAGGCGAGCGTCGGCAGTTTCTCGCCCTTGGGGTCGATCTTCAGCACGGCAAGGTCGGTGCGCTCGTCAGCCAGCACGACCTTGGCTTCATATTCGCGCCGGTCGGCAAGCGCCACCTTGAACTGCTCGCCGCCCTTGACGACATGGTTGTTCGTGACGATGAGGCCGCTCGCATCGACGATGACGCCGGAGCCGAGAGACTGCTGCACGCGCTCGCGCGGAATGCCAAAGCCCCTGTCGCCGAAGAACCGCTGGAAGAACGGATCGTTGAAGAAAGGCGACATCGGCTGTTCTTGCACGACGCGCTTGGAATAGACGTTCACCACCGCGGGCGACACGCGCTTCACGACCGACGAATAGGAAAGCGTCACTTCCGATGCCGATGACGGCAGGACGCGCTGGCTGTCCGCCTCCGCCGACCAGGGATAAAACGCCAAAGCCACGACAAGCGCGAAAGCCGCGCCCGCCATCGCGAACCAACCGGAAAAAGAAGACTGAGACATCAGTTCGACCACCATGAGCTCGTCCCCTGTGAAAAGGACGGGCGCTACGCCCCCGAAGAATTGTCCCGATAGAGAATGACACTGGCAAGACGGAAAACACTCGTGTTTGATTAATGTCTCGTCACGCGTGGTATCTACCGTCCCTTGCGTAACATCGAAACAGTCGGGAAACTGGCAGTGGTCCGGTCAGGGAGATGGCCCGGCAAGCGAGCAATGGTGGTTGGCCCTTGGAGGCTTCTCTTATGCGACAGCTTTTCAACGCGATCTTGCTAATTGGCTCAATGGCAATTCTCGCCGCACCCTGGAGTGCCGCAGCTGCCGACAGCGATGCCGAAACTGCAGTTCGAAACCACATGCAATGTGTCATCGACAACGCGGCCAAGCTGGACGACCGTAGCATGGCTGCCGAAGAATTGGCGAAGCTGATCATGCCGCTTTGCCACAAAGAACATTTGCTGGCTGTGCAGGCAACGTCCTCACTGGGCACGCAAAAAGCATCTGGCGAGGGAACCGAGACCCGCGAACTCGACCACACTACAGCTGCAGTTCTGATCTACAGAGACCGCTTGGAATCCGCCGAGCATCCCTGACAGGCCATTTTGATCACAGCGTTTGTCAGGTCCGAAATAGCCAAGCAAAAAGGGCGGTCCCGAGGGGCCGCCCTTTTTCCGTCCGAAGACAAAACCCTTACGCCGTCTGGAGCGCGTTCTCTTCTTCGCCCTCGACATGCACCGGACCGGAATCCTGGCCCTTGGCGCTCTCGTCGCGATCGACGAACTCGATCACGGCGAGTGGCGCATTGTCGCCGAAGCGGAAGCCCGCTTTCAGCACGCGGATGTAGCCGCCGGGACGCTCCTTGTAGCGCGGTCCCAGCACGTCGAAGAGCTTGGCCGCCCAGGTCTTGTCGGGAAGCTGCGCATAGGCCTGACGGCGCGTGTGCAGGCTGTCGACCTTGCCCAGCGTCACGAGCTTCTCGACATAGGGCCGGAGCTCCTTCGCCTTGGGCAGCGTCGTCACGATCTGCTCATGCTTGATGAGCGCGACAGCCATGTTCGCGAGCATTGCCTTGCGATGGCTGGCCGTCCTGTTGAGCTTGCGGCCGGAATTTCCGTGGCGCATGACCCTGTCTCCCTACTTCCCTGTGCGGCGTCGAACCGACGCGGCGATCAATACTGGTCTTCGTAACGCTTGGCGAGTTCTTCGATGTTCTCCGGCGGCCAGTTCGGCACTTCCATGCCGAGATGGAGACCCATCTGGGCGAGAACTTCCTTGATCTCGTTGAGCGACTTGCGGCCGAAGTTCGGCGTGCGGAGCATTTCCGCTTCCGTCTTCTGGATGAGGTCGCCGATATAGACGATGTTGTCGTTCTTGAGGCAGTTGGCCGAACGCACCGACAGCTCGAGCTCGTCGACCTTCTTGAGAAGGGCGGCGTTGAATTCGAGTTCCGGACGGCTCTCCTCGACGAGCTTCTGCTCGGGCTCTTCGAAGTTCACGAAGATCTGGAGCTGGTCCTGGAGGATGCGCGCGGCATAGGCGACCGCGTCGTCCGGCGTCACGGCGCCATTCGTCTCGACCTGCATGGTGAGCTTGTCGTAGTCGAGGATCTGGCCTTCGCGGGTGTTCTCGACCTTGTAGGAAACGCGCTTCACCGGGCTGTAGAGGCTGTCGACGGCGATGAGGCCGATCGGCGCATCTTCGGGACGGTTGCGGTCCGAGGCGACATAGCCCTTGCCGAGCGCGACGGTGAATTCCATGCGGATGTCCGCGCCCTGGTCCAGCGTGCAGAGCACGAGGTCCGGGTTCAGCACTTCGATGTCGGCGCCCGTCGTGATGTCGCCGGCGGTGACGACACCGGGGCCCTTCTTCGACAGCGTCATGCGCTTGGGGCCTTCTGCATGAAGGCGCAGCGCAAGCTGCTTGATGTTCAGGATGATGTCGGTGACGTCCTCGCGCACGCCGGCGATCGAGGAAAATTCATGCAGCACGCCGTCGATCTGGACGGCCGTCACGGCGGCGCCCTGAAGCGACGACATGAGGACGCGGCGCAGCGCGTTGCCGAGCGTCAGGCCGAAGCCGCGCTCAAGCGGTTCCGCCACGACGGTAGCGAAACGATGGGCATCATGACCCGGATTGATTTCGAGCTTGTTCGGTTTGATCAGCTCTTCCCAGTTTTTCTGGATCAATTTGTAGACCTCGTGCCGTTTGCAGCCGTCTCGCGGGACGGCCGGGCGGGAGACATCCGCCACCTAGTCTCTTTAACGTCCACCCCACCATTCAATCGTGCGAGTAGACGCGACCGGTTAAAGGTCGAAGAAAACTGAAACGAGTTAGACGCGGCGACGCTTCGGCGGGCGGCAGCCATTGTGCGGGATCGGCGTCACGTCGCGGATCGTCGTGACGGTAAAGCCGACGGATTGAAGCGCGCGCAGCGCCGACTCGCGGCCCGAACCCGGACCCGTCACTTCGACTTCGAGCGTGCGCATGCCGTGTTCCATCGCCTTCTTGCCGGCGTCTTCGGCGGCCATCTGAGCAGCGAACGGCGTCGACTTGCGCGAACCCTTGAAGCCCATCATGCCGGCCGACGACCAGGCGATCGTGTTGCCCTGCGCATCCGTGATGGTGATCATGGTGTTGTTGAACGAAGAATTCACGTGGGCGACGCCCGACGAGATGTTCTTGCGTTCCTTGCGCTTAATACGGGTCTTTTCCTTGGCCATCGGTCTCGTACCTTGTCTGTCGCCTGAGCATCCGCCCCGGCACTAATGCGGGGTGACTTACTTCTTCTTGCCGGCGATCGCCTTGGCCGGACCCTTGCGGGTGCGCGCATTGGTATGCGTGCGCTGGCCGTGAACAGGCAGGCCCTTGCGGTGACGCAGACCGCGATAGCAACCGAGGTCCATGAGCCGCTTGATGTTCATCGCAACTTCGCGGCGAAGGTCGCCTTCGACGATGAAATCGCGGTCGATGGTTTCGCGGATCTGGATGACCTCGCTGTCGGTCAGCTGGTTCACGCGACGTTCGGCCGGAATGCCGACCTTCGCGCAGATTTCCTTGGCCTTGGCGTTGCCAATGCCATGGATATAGGTCAGTCCGATCACAACCCGCTTGTTCGTCGGGATGTTGACGCCTGCGATACGAGCCACTTCAATTCTCCTGCTTCCAGTACCGGAACCCTGTTCCGGTACAAGCCTCATAGACACATGAGGGAATCGCTTAAGGCGCCACCTACGTCAAAACCCGGCTGGAACCACCCGAAAATCCGCGGAATTCCGCCAATTTTCGATCCAGAACCGGTATTTGCCCTGAAAGTGCCGTCGCGAAGGCCGGGATTATAGGATTTAACCTCGTCCCGTCAACCGCTTAAGCCAATTTCCCTTTTCTCTTGTCGAGTCCGAGAACCGCCTCGATCTGGCGGGTCACATCGTCGATATCCTTCATCCCGTCCACGCCTTTGAGAACGCCCCGCGCCTTGTAGTAGGCCGCGAGCGGCGCCGTCTGCTCGTGGTAGACCTTGAGGCGCTTTGCCAGCGCCTCGGCATTGTCGTCGGCCCGCGGGCCGCCCACCGTCTGGGCCGCACGGCCCTCGATGCGGGAAAGCAGAATCTTGTCGTCGACTTCGAGCTCGACCACGGCGTCGAGCTTGGAGCCCTTGCCGGCCAGCATCTTGTCCAGAGCTTCGGCCTGGGCGACGTTTCGCGGGAAACCGTCGAGGATGTAACCCTGGCGGGCGTCCGGCTGGTCGATGCGGTCCGAAATAATGCCGACGACGATCGCGTCCGGCACAAGATCGCCGCGCTTCATGATTTCATCGGCCTGCTTGCCGACCGGCGTGCCGGCCTTTACCGCGGCGCGAAGCATGTCGCCGGTCGAAAGCTGTACGAAGCCGAATGTCTCTTGCAGACGCTGCGCCTGCGTGCCTTTTCCGGCACCGGGCGGTCCGAGCAATATCAGTTTCATCGACGCGGCCCCCGCAGCTTCGATTTCTTGATGAGCCCTTCATACTGATGCGCGAGCAGATGGCTCTGGATCTGCGCAACCGTATCCATGGTCACGCTGACGACGATCAGCAACGACGTGCCGCCGAAATAGAAGGGAACCTTGTACTGCGAGATCAGGAACTCGGGCAGCAGACAGATGATGACGAGATAGACCGCGCCGAGAACCGTCAACCGCGTCAGCACATAGTCGATATAGGCGGCCGTGCGATCGCCGGGGCGAATGCCGGGAATGAAGCCGCCATACTTCTTCAGATTGTCGGCCGTGTCCTTCGGATTGAAGACGATGGCCGTATAGAAGAAGGCAAAGAAGATGATGCCCGCCGCATAGAACAGCATGTAGAGCGGCTGGCCATGACCGAGCAGCGCCGTGATGGTGTTGAGCCATTCCGGGCCCTGTCCTGCCGTGAAATTCGCTACCGTGATCGGCAGCAGCAGCAGCGACGAGGCGAAGATCGGCGGAATGACGCCGGACGTATTGAGCTTCAGCGGCAGATGCGAGCTGTCGCCGCCATACATCTTGTTGCCGACCTGGCGCTTGGGATATTGCACGATGAGCCGCCGCTGCGCCCGCTCGACGAACACGATCGCCATGATGACGGCGACGACCATGACGCCGACCAGCAGAATGATGCCCGTGGAGAGAGCGCCTTGGCGGCCGAGTTCGAGGGTGCCGACCAGCGCCTGCGGCAGACGCGCGACGATGCCCGCGAAGATGATGAGCGAAATGCCGTTGCCGACGCCGCGCGCGGTGATCTGCTCGCCGAGCCACATCAGGAACATCGTGCCGCCGACCAGCGTGATCGTCGTTTCGATGCGGAAGAACATGCCCGGCTCGACGACGACATGCTGCGCGCCTTCGAGACCGACCGCGATGCCGTAGCCCTGAAGCGCGGCGAGGAAGACGGTGCCGTAGCGCGTATACTGGTTGATCGTCTTGCGGCCCTGCTCGCCTTCCTTCTTCAGCTCTTCCAGATGCTTCGACACCGAAGTCATCAGCTGAATGATGATGGAGGACGAGATGTAGGGCATGATCCCGAGCGCGAAGATCGCCATGCGGCCGACCGCGCCGCCCGAGAACATGTCGAAAATGCCCAGAATGCCGGACTGGTTCTGGTGAAAAACCTGGGCGAGCGCCACCGGATCGATGCCCGGAAGCGGAATATAGGTGCCCAGACGATAGATGATGAGCGCGCCGAGCGTGAACCACAGGCGCTTCTTCAACTCGTCCGCCTTCGCAAAGGCTGCGAAGTTCAGATTAGCTGCGAGCTGTTCGGCCGCTGATGCCATTCACCTTACCCCGTGTGCCAATGGCACAGAACATGGTCTCTTATTCGGCCGCCGCAACCTTCGGCGCGAGAATTTCGATGGAGCCGCCGGCCTTCTCGACCGCCGCCTTCGCCGCTTCCGACGCACCGGCCACCGAGAAGCTGAGCTTCGAGGTGAGCTTGCCCTGCGCAAGCAGGCGCACGCCGTCCTTGGCCCGGCGAAGAATGCCCGCCTTCACAAGAGCTTCGACGTCGACCTTGGCCTTCGCATCGAGCTTGCCCGCATCGACCGCCGCCTGAACCTTGTCCAGGTTGATGACGTTGTAGTCGAGGCGGAAGATGTTCTTGAAGCCGCGCTTCGGCAGGCGCATGTGGATCGGCATCTGGCCGCCCTCATAGCCTTTGATGGCGACGCCGGTGCGGGACTTCTGGCCCTTCACGCCGCGTCCGCCGGTCTTGCCCTTCGTCGAGCCGATGCCGCGTCCGACGCGGATGCGCGACTTGCGGGCGCCCGGATTGTCGGTGATCTTGTTGAGCGTCGTCATTTCAAATTCCTCGCGAGCCTTACGCCTCGATCCGTTTCGTTATTCAACGACGCGGACGAGATGGGCCACTTTGCTAATCATGCCGCGCACCGCCGGCGTGTCTTCCAGCGTCTTGGTACGGCGCATCTTGTTGAGACCGAGACCGATCAGCGTCTCGCGCTGGTCGGGCATCCGCCGGAGCGGGCTGCCGATCTGCTGGACGGTGACGGTCTTGCCGTCTGCCTTCTTCTTCGCTGACATCGCTCGATTCCTCTAGTTCAATCTTACTCGACGCCGGCTTCGGCAGCGCCATCGGCGCGACGACCGACAATCTCGCTGACCTTCTTGCCGCGGCGCGCCGCGACCATGCGCGGGCTCTGCTCATGCTTCAGCGCATCGAAAGTCGCGCGAACCATGTTGTAAGGGTTGGACGAGCCGAGCGACTTCGCAACGACGTCCTGAACGCCCAGCGTTTCGAAGACGGCGCGCATCGGGCCGCCCGCGATGATGCCGGTACCGGCAGGCGCCGCGCGGAGCACGACGCGACCGGCGCCATGACGGCCGTCGATGTCGTGATGCAGCGTCCGGCCTTCGCGCAGCGGCACGCGGATGACCGCGCGCTTCGCCGCTTCGGTCGCCTTGCGGATCGCTTCCGGCACTTCGCGCGCCTTGCCATGTCCGAAACCGACCCGGCCCTTCTGATCGCCGACGACGACGAGCGCAGCAAAGCCGAAGCGCTTGCCGCCCTTCACCACCTTGGCGACGCGATTGATGTGAACAAGCTTGTCCACAAATTCGCTGTCGCGCTCTTCCCGGTCCCGGTCTCGTGATCTTTCGCGTGCCACTGTATTCAATCCTTCAGAAGTTGAGACCGCCTTCGCGGGCGCCTTCAGCGAGCGCCTTGATGCGCCCGTGATAAATGTAACCGCCGCGATCGAACACGACGTCCTTCACGCCCTTCTCGGCCGCGCGCTGTGCGACGAGCTTGCCGACTTCCGTCGCGCCGCCGATGTTGCCGCCCTTCGCGCCGAAACCTTCTTCGACCGAGGAAGCAGCCGCCACCGTCACACCCTTCAGATCGTCGATGATCTGGGCATAGATGTGCTTGGACGAACGGAACACCGAAAGTCTCGGCCGTGCAGTCGCCACACGGGCGATCTTCGACCGGTTGCGCTGGGTCCGGCGCTGGTGATGGGTTTTGAGTTTGCTCATAGCCGTCCGCTCACTTCTTCTTGCCTTCCTTGCGGAAGATAAATTCGCCGGCGTACTTCACGCCCTTGCCCTTGTAAGGCTCCGGCCCACGATAGGCGCGGATTTCCGCCGCCACCTGGCCGACCTTCTGCTTGTCCATGCCGCTGATCGCGATTTCAGTCGGCTTGGCGACCTTGATCTCGATGCCGGCGGGGATCGGATAGAGAACTTCGTGGCTGAAGCCGAGGCTGAGCTGCAGGTTCTTGCCCTGCATCGCGGCACGATAGCCGACGCCGTTGATCTCGAGGTTCTCGGTGAACCCCGTCGTCACGCCGACCATCAGGTTCTGCACGAGCGTGCGCGACAGGCCCCACATCGCGCGGGCGCGCTGGGTGTCCTCGCGCGGGCTGATCTTCAGACCCTCGCCTTCCTGCGCCACCGTCACGTCTTCGACGAGCGTCAGCTTCAATTCGCCCTTCGGACCCTTCACGGCCACATCCTGGCCCTTCACGGTCACGGTTACCCCTTTGGGGATCTGGATGGGCTTCTTACCAATTCGCGACATATCTCTATTCCCGTCACTGCCGAGCTTGAATGCAGCGTCTTAGAAGACGCGGCACAGCACCTCGCCGCCCACATTCTTTTCCCGCGCCGCGACATCGGACATGATGCCCTTCGGAGTCGAGAGGATCGAAATGCCGAGGCCGTTATGCACCGTCGGCATCGTCTTCACCGACGAATAGACGCGCCGGCCCGGCGTCGAGACGCGCTCGATCATCTGGATGACCGGCGAGCCGTCATTGTACTTGAGTTCGATCTCGAACTCGCTCTTGCCGTTCGGATAGTCGACCTTCGCATAACCGCGAATGAAGCCTTCGTCCTGGAGCACGTCGAGCACCCAACCGCGAAGCTTCGAGGCCGGCGTCGCAACCTTGCTCTTGCCCCGGAGCTGCGCGTTCCGGATGCGGGTGATCATATCGCCGAGTGGATCGGTCATCGTCATAACGAATGTCTCCTCACCAGCTCGACTTGACCATGCCCGGTATCTGACCCCTGGATGCGAGATCCCGGAGCGCGATACGCGACATGCGAAGCTTGCGATAATAGGACTTGCTGCGGCCCGTGAGCTCGCAACGGTTGTGAATGCGCGTCTTGGAGGAGTTGCGCGGAAGCTCCGAGAGCTTCAGCTGCGCGGCAAAGCGCTCTTCCACCGACAACTTGTGATCGGTCGTCTTGGCCTTCAGCTTGGCCCGCTTCGCAGCGAACTTCGCCGTCAGCTTGCGACGCTTCTGATCCCTATTGATGGCGCTCTTCTTAGCCATTCAAACCCTCACTTCGCAAACGGGAAGTTGAACTCGCGAAGCAGCTCACGCGCTTCGTCGTCCGTCTTCGCCGTCGTGCAGATGATGATGTCCATGCCCCAAACCTGGTCGACCTTGTCGTAGTCGATCTCCGGGAAAATGAGGTGCTCTTTCAGACCCATGGCATAGTTGCCGCGGCCGTCGAAGCTCTTTGCATTGAGACCGCGGAAGTCGCGCACGCGAGGCAGCGCGACCGTCACAAGCCTGTCGATGAACTCGTACATGCGATCCTTGCGCAGCGTGACCTTCACGCCGATCGGCATGTTCTCGCGAACCTTGAAGGTCGCGATCGAGGTCTTCGCCTTGGTGATGACCGGCTTCTGGCCGGCGATCGCCTGGAGATCCTCAAACGCGCTCTTGATCTTCTTGGAGTCGGCAACGGCCTCGCCGACGCCCATGTTGAGCACGACCTTGTCGAGCTGCGGCACTTCAAGCGTGTTCCCGTACTTGAGCCGTTCCTGAAGCGCAGGACGGATCTTTTCCAGGTACTGCGACTTCAGCCGCGGAATGTATTGAGCGTCAGCCATCGATCATCTCTCCCGACGCCTTGGCGACACGGACCTTGCGGCCGTTTTCCAGCGTCTTGAACCCAACTCGCGTCGGCTTGCCGGTCTTCGGATCCTCGATTGCGAGGTTCGAAAGATCGATCGACGCTTCGCGCGGAACGATGCCGCCCGTCGTGGTCTGCGACGGCTTCGTATGGCGCTTCACAATGTTGACGCCCTGGACGAGCGCCCGATTTTCCTTCGGGAAGACGGCGAGCACTGCGCCCTTCTTGCCCTTGTCCTTGCCGGTCAGGACGACGACCTTGTCGCCCTTTTTAATTTTCGCAGCCATCAAAGCACCTCCGGCGCGAGCGAAACGATCTTCATGTGGTTCTTCGCCCTCAGCTCGCGGGTAACCGGGCCGAAAATACGCGTACCGATGGGCTCGCCCTGCGCATTGATGAGCACGGCGGCGTTACGGTCGAAGCGGATCACGCTTCCATCTGCGCGGCGAATGTCCTTCGCCGTGCGCACGACGATGGCCTTCATGACCTCGCCCTTCTTCACCTTGCCGCGCGGAATCGCTTCCTTGATGCTGACGACGATGGTGTCGCCAACGGACGCGTACTTCCGCTTGGAGCCGCCCAGAACCTTGATGCACATAACGCGGCGCGCACCCGAATTGTCGGCAACGTCGAGGTTCGTCTCTTGCTGAATCATGACTTCATCCGCCTTGTCGGGACGAAACCTTCACCCTTCGGGTTCAGGCTTCTTCCTTGAATACTTCCCACTTCTTCAGCTTCGAGATCGGACGGCATTCGCGGATCTTCACGATGTCGCCAACCTTCACCGAGTTCGTCTCGTCATGCGCATGGTACTTCTTCGACCGGCGCACGATCTTCCGGAGGACCGGATCGCTGAAGCGGCGCTCAACGTCCACCACAACGGTCTTGTTGTTCTTGTCGCTGACCACGACGCCTTGCAGGATTCTCTTCGGCATTGCTCTGTCCTCAGCCCTTGACCGGCGCGGAGACGCGCTGGCGCTGGATCGTTTTGATGCGCGCGATGTCGCGGCGCACGATGCGCATGCGCGAGGTCTTCTCGAGCTGTCCGCTCGCGCCCTGGAAGCGCAGGTTGAACTGCTCCTTCTTCAGCTTCAGGAGGTCGTCCTGCAGCTGATCCGGCGTCATGTCTTTTACTTCGCTGACCTTCATGGCCTTTACCTTTGTTCCTTAAGCGATCAGGCGTGTTCGCCGGGGCGAGCCACGAACCGCGTCTTGATCGGCAGCTTGGCGGCGCCGAGTTCGAGAGCTTCCTGCGCGACTTTCAACGGCACGCCGTCGATTTCGAACATGATGCGACCCGGCTTCACGCGGCACACCCAGAACTCGGGCGTGCCCTTGCCCTTGCCCATGCGCACTTCGGTCGGCTTCTTCGACACCGGCACGTCCGGGAAAATACGGATCCACACGCGGCCGGCGCGCTTCATGTGGCGCGTGATCGCGCGGCGAGCCGCTTCGATCTGGCGTGCCGTCACGCGATCGGGTTCCTGCGCCTTCAGCCCGAACGAGCCAAAGTCGAGGTTCGTGCCGCCCTTGGCATTGCCATGGATGCGGCCCTTATGGGCCTTGCGGAACTTTGTACGCTTCGGTTGCAGCATGATCGAAACTCTCTGTCGCTCAATTCTTCCTGAAGGGTGTGCCTAAGACTTCAAGTCTCAGGAACGCTCTTCCCGGCGCGGACGTCCGCCGCTACCGCCTTCCCCGCCGCCTTCGAGCGCGCGGCGCTCGGAAGCCATCGGGTCGTGCTCAAGGATCTCGCCCTTGAAAATCCAGACCTTGACGCCGCAGGTGCCATAGGCCGTCTTCGCCGTGGCGACGCCGTAGTCGATGTCGGCGCGCAGCGTGTGCAGCGGCACGCGACCTTCGCGGTACCATTCCGTCCGCGCGATTTCCGCGCCGCCGAGACGGCCGGCGCAGTTGATGCGGATGCCGCCGGCGCCGAGGCGCATGGCCGACTGAACCGCCCGCTTCATCGCCCGGCGGAACGCAACGCGGCGCTCGAGCTGCTGGGCGATATTCTCCGCGACAAGCGTCGCGTCGATTTCAGGCTTGCGCACTTCGACGATGTTCAGGTGCACTTCGGACTTCGTGATCTTGCCGATGTCCTTCCTGAGCTTCTCGATGTCGGCGCCCTTCTTGCCGATGACGACGCCCGGACGCGCGGTGTGAATGGTCACACGGCACTTCTTGTGCGGACGCTCGATCACGATCTTCGAGATGCCGGCCTGCTTCAGCGTGGAGCTGAGGAAGTCGCGGATCTTGATGTCCTCGTGCAGCAGCTTGCCGTATTCCTGACGGCCCGCGAACCAGCGAGAGTCCCAGGTACGGTTGACGCCGAGGCGCAGACCGATCGGATTGACTTTTTGACCCATCAGGCCGTCTCCTCGACTTGCCGAACGACAATGGTGATCTGGCTGAAGGCTTTTTCGATCCGACCGACGCGACCACGCGCACGCGCATGCCACCGCTTCATCACCAGGTTCTTGCCCACGAAGGCCTGCGACACGACGAGATCGTCGACATCGAGGCTGTGGTTGTTTTCCGCATTCGCGATCGCGCTCTGCAGAACCTTCTTCACGTCGCGCGCGATGCGCTTGTTGGAGAAGGTGAGATCGGCGAGCGCGGTTTCCGCCTTCTTGCCGCGAATGAGCTGCGCGACGAGATTGAGCTTCTGCGGGCTGATACGGATCATCCGACCGACGGCCAGCGCCTCGTTCTCAGGCAGTCTCCGCTTGTTGGCTGGTTTACCCATGGTTCAAGCCTTCTTCGCTTTCTTGTCGGCCGAGTGGCTGAAGAAGGTACGGGTCGGCGCGAACTCGCCGAACTTGTGTCCGACCATGTCTTCGGTCACCAGCACCGGAATGTGCTTCTTGCCGTTGTGGACGGCGAAAGTCACGCCGATGAACTGCGGCAGGATCGTGGAGCGACGGCTCCAGATCTTGACGACTTCCTTGCGGCCGGATGAACGCGTGGCTTCGGCCTTCTTCAGAAGGTAGCCATCGACGAACGGGCCTTTTTTTACGGAACGAGCCATGAGTGTCCTCAGCCCTTCTTCTTGTGGCGGCTGCGCACGATATACTTGTCGGTCGCCTTGTTCTGACGCGTCTTCTTGCCTTTGGTCGGCTTGCCCCAGGGGGTGACCGGGTGACGGCCGCCCGAGGTGCGGCCTTCGCCGCCGCCATGCGGATGGTCGACCGGGTTCATCGCCACGCCGCGAACGGTCGGGCGCTTGCCAAGCCAGCGGTTACGGCCGGCCTTGGCGATCGTGATGTTGCCATGGTCGGGGTTCGACACGGCGCCGATCGTGGCCATGCACTCGCCGCGCACCATGCGCTGCTCGCCCGACGAAAGACGGAGGAGCGCGTAGCCCTGATCGCGGCCGATGAGCTGCACATAGGTGCCGGCGGAACGCGCGATCTGACCGCCCTTGCCCGGCTTCATTTCCACATTGTGGACGATGGTGCCGACCGGGATCGAAGCCAGCGGCATCGCATTGCCCGGCTTCACGTCGACGCGCTTGCCCGCGACAACGCTGTCGCCGACGGCAAGGCGCTGCGGCGCCAGGATATAGGCGAGCTCGCCATCTTCGTATTTGATCAGCGCGATGAACGCCGTGCGGTTCGGATCGTATTCCAGCCGCTCGACAACCGCCGCCACATCGAACTTCTGACGCTTGAAGTCGATGATGCGATAGCTGCGCTTGTGCCCGCCGCCCCGATCGAACGAGGTGATGCGGCCATAATTGTTGCGACCGCCCGACTTCGTCAGACCGTGCGTAAGGCCTTTTACCGGCTTGCCCTTGTGGAGGCTCGACCGGTCGACCAGCACAAGGCCGCGCTGGGCGGGGCTTGTCGGTTTATATTTCTTCAGTGCCATCGGTACGAGCTCTCTTTAGAGACCAGTCGTCACGTCGATCGAATAGCCCTCTTCGAGGGTCACGATCGCTTTCTTGAAATCGCCTTGCTTGCCGGCCACGCCGCGGAAAGTCTTCGACTTGCCCTTGCGGATCAGCGTGTTCACGGCCTTCACCTTCACGTCGAAAAGCTTTTCGACAGCTTCCTTGACCTCGGGCTTCGTCGCCTTGCGGTCGACCTTGAAGGTGACCTGATTGTATTCGGAGGCCATCGTCGCCTTTTCGGTGATCACCGGCGACTTGATGACGTCGTAATAACGATCTTTCATTTGAACCGGGCCTCCAGGCTTTCGACGGCGGCCTTGGTCAGCACAAGCTTCTCGCGGCGCAGAATGTCGTAGACGTTGATGCCCTGCACCGGCAGCACATCCACGTTCGGGATGTTGCGCGCGGCGAGCGCGAAGTTCTCGTTAACCTCGGCGCCGTCGATGAAGAGCACCGACTTCAGACCGAGCTTCGTGAAGGCATCCTTGAGCGCCTTCGTCTTGGGCTGGGCGACCTTCGTGTCCTCGAGAATGACGAGGTTGTCGCTCTTGGCCTTCGACGACAGCGCGAGCTTCAGCGCAAGCGCGCGAACCTTCTTCGGCAGGTCGATCGCATGGCTGCGAACCACCGGACCGAAAGCCTTGCCGCCGCCGCGGAACTGCGGCGCCTTGCGATCGCCGTGACGGGCGCCGCCAGAACCCTTCTGCTTCACGAACTTCTTGCCCGTAAGCGAGATTTCCGAACGGCCCTTCGTCTTGTGCGTGCCGGCCTGACGCTTGGCGAGCTGATAGGCCACCATGCGATGCAGAATGTCGGCGCGCGGCTCAAGCCCGAAAACCTCATCGGGAAGCTCGACGGTGCCAGCCTTACCGGCGGCGAGAGTCTGTACGTCGGCTTTCATTACGCACCTTCCTTCTGGGCGACGGCTTCCGCCGCAACCGCACCGCCAGCGCGACGGAACGCGCCGGGAAGCGGCACTTCCTTCGGCAGCTTGCTCTTCACGGCGTCGCGCACGAGCACCCAGCCGCCCTTCGAGCCCGGAACCGAACCCTTGACCATGATCAGGCCGCGCTCGACATCCGTGCGAACGACTTCGATATTCTGCGTCGTCACGCGCTCGGCACCGAGATGGCCGGCCATCTTCTTGCCCTTGAACACCTTGCCCGGGTCCTGGCGCTGACCGGTCGAACCGTGGCTACGGTGGCTGACCGAGACGCCGTGCGTCGCGCGCAGACCGCCGAAGTTGTGGCGCTTCATGACGCCCGCAAAACCCTTACCGATCGAGGTGCCGCTGACATCGACGAGCTGGCCGGCAACGAAATGGTCGGCCGTGATCTCGACGCCCACTTCAAGCAGGTTCTCAGGGGTCACGCGGAACTCGACGAGCTCCAGCTTCGGCTCGACCTCGGCCCGGGAGAACTGGCCGCGCTGAGCGCGCGACACGTTCTTCACCTTGGCGCGGCCCGTGCCGAGCTGAACGGCGCTATAGCCGTTCTTCTCCGGCGTGCGCTGACTGACAACCTGAAGGTTGTCGAGCTTCAGCACGGTAACCGGCACATGACGCCCGTCGTCCATGAACAGACGGGTCATTCCGACCTTTTTGACTATCACTCCGGAACGCATGGTCCCATTCCTCATCTAATCGACGATCAGCTCTGCAAGTCTCAAAGCTGCGTTCAGAGTTTGATCTCGACGTCCACACCGGCAGCAAGGTCGAGCTTCATAAGGGCATCGACCGTCTGCGGCGTGGGGTCAACGATGTCGAGCACACGCTTGTGCGTCCGAATTTCAAATTGCTCGCGGCTCTTCTTGTCGATGTGCGGGCCGCGAAGCACGGTGAACTTCTCAAGTCGCGTCGGCAGCGGGATCGGGCCCAGCACCTGCGCGCCGGTCCGCTTCGCCGTGTTGACGATCTCGCGGGTCGAAACGTCGAGCACACGGTGATCGAAGCCTTTCAACCGGATGCGAATTTTCTGCCTTTGCATTTTCGTTCCTCGTGCCTTGTCGGCCGAATAAAGCGGGGCGCGGCAATCCGCGCCCCGAAACCTGTTACTTCAACACCTTGGATACGACGCCAGCGCCGACGGTACGGCCGCCTTCACGGATGGCGAAGCGGAGCTTCTCTTCCATCGCGATCGGCGCGATCAGCGTCACGTTCATCTTCACGTTGTCGCCGGGCATAACCATTTC
>JARLIS010000007.1 GCA_031291615.1 Parvibaculum sp. | reverse complement strand
GCCTTGCGATTGAAACCGCCATGCGCGGCCTCGAAGCGGGCGACGTTCTCGTCGTTGCAGGCAAAGGCCATGAAACCGGCCAGATCGTCGGCTCAAGGACAATTCATTTTTCGGATCATGAAGCGATCCGGGCCTCCGCCGCGAAACTGGGAGGCGCCGCATGAAATCTCTGTGGACGCGTTCCGAAGTGATTGCGGCGACGCAAGGCAAGGCCGAAGGCGCCGACTGGACCGCCAGGGGCGTTTCGATCGACAGCCGCACGCTTGAAAGCGGCGATCTCTTCGTTGCGATCAAGGGCGAGCACAGCGACGGACATGCCTATGTCGCCAAGGCGTTCGAGCGCGGGGCTGCCGCCGCCATCGTTTCCGACGTCACGGATGCCATGCGCGAGGCGGGGCCGCTGGTCGTCGTGCCGGATGCACTTGAGGCGCTGAACCAGCTTGGCCGCGCCGCGCGCCGCCGCGCCGGCGCCAAGGTGGTTGCGGTTACGGGCAGCGTCGGCAAGACGGGGACCAAGGAAGCGCTGCGTATGCTGCTTTCCGAGCAGGGCCCGACGCATGCATCCGCCGCTTCCTATAACAATCTCTGGGGCGTGCCGCTGTCTCTTGCGCGGATGCCCGCGGATACGCGCTACGGCATTTTCGAAATCGGCATGAATCATTCGGGCGAGATCACGCCACTGTCGAAGCTCGTCGAGCCTTTCATCGCGCTCATCACGACGGTCGAAGCGGTGCACATGGCCTATTTCGACAGCGTCGAAGAGATTGCCGACGCCAAGGCCGAGATTTTCGACGGATTGCAGAAGGGCGGCGTCGCCATTCTCAACCGCGACAATCCGCATTTCGCCCGGCTCGAAGCGCGGGCGAAGAAAGCCGGCGCGGGCCGCATCATTTCCTTCGGCGAACACAAGGCCGCCGATGCGCGCCTCGAAAAAGTCGCGCTGAAGGAAGATTGCTCCTGCGTCTCCGCGATCATCTGCGGCCAGCCTGTGACCTACAAGCTCGGCGTGCCGGGCCGTCATATCGTCATGAACAGCCTTGCCATGCTCGCCTGCATATCGGCGCTTGAAGCCGATCTCGCCATGGCGGCGCTGGCGCTTGCGCATCTCGAGGCTCCGAAGGGTCGCGGCGAGCGCATTCGCGTCGACGCGCCCGGCCGACCGTTCATGCTCATCGACGAGAGCTACAACGCCAATCCCGTCTCGATGCGTGCCGCTATCGATGCGCTCGGCCGCACCGAGCCGGGGCACCGCGCGCGGCGCATCGCCGTCATGGGCGACATGCTTGAACTCGGGCCGAACTCGATTGCGCTTCACCGCGAAATGGCCCAGCCGCTCGCTCAGGCCGAGATCGACCTCGTTTTCGCCTGCGGGCCGCATATGCGCGAACTCTTCAAGGCGCTGCCGGCCGACAGGCAGGGATTTTACGCCGAGACGTCGGCCGGCCTCATGACGCCGCTTGCCGAAGCAATTCAGGAAGGCGACGTCGTGATGGTCAAGGGGTCGAACGGGTCTCGGATGAAGCCGGTTGTCGAAATGCTGCTGGCATTGGGCGACGACGACAGCGAAAGCATCCGGCGCAACAGGGGGGAGGCCTGATGCTTTACGATCTTCTGGCGGGGTTGTCGAAAGACCTGACGGTGCTGAACGTGTTTCGCTACATCACGTTTCGCACCGGCGGCGCGACGCTGACTTCGCTGTTCATCACTTTCGTATTCGGCCCCCGCATCATCGCCATGCTGAAGGCGCGCCAGCGCAAGGGCCAGCCGATCCGCGAGGACGGGCCGAAGAGCCATGTCGTCATGAAGCAGGGAACGCCGACCATGGGGGGCTTCCTGATCCTCGTCGGGCTGGTGCCTTCGACGCTCATCTGGGCCGATCTTTCCAATCGCTATGTCTGGATCGTGCTTTTCGTCACGCTCGGCTTCGGCGCGGTCGGCTTCGCCGACGACTATCTCAAGGTGTCGAAGATTTCGCCCAAGGGCGTGCCGGGCCGCGTGAAGCTCTTCTTCGAATTCATCATCGCCTTCATCGCCATGTGGGCGCTCGTCTCCGTGGCGAAGGAGCCGCTGGCGACCGCGCTCACCATTCCGTTCTTCAAGAGCGTCCTCATCCAGCTCGGGCCGCTCTTCTTTCTCTTCGGTGCGCTCGTCATCGTCGGCTCGTCCAATGCAGTCAATCTGACGGACGGGCTCGACGGCCTCGCCATCGTGCCGGTCATGATAGCGGCGGCGAGCCTCGGCCTCATCGTCTATCTCGTCGGCAACGTCGTCTTCGCCGATTACCTGCAAATACATTTCGTTCCGGGCTCGGGCGAGCTCGCGGTCTTTTGCGGTGCGCTTATCGGGGCAGGTCTCGGCTTCCTCTGGTACAACGCACCGCCCGCGATGGTCTTCATGGGCGACACGGGCTCGCTTGCGCTTGGCGGCGCGCTGGGTGCGATCTCGGTTGCGGCGAAGCACGAACTCGTCCTCGCGATCATCGGCGGCCTCTTCGTGCTCGAAGCCGTTTCCGTCATCGTGCAGGTTGCCTCCTTCAAGCTTACCGGCAAGCGCGTGTTCCGCATGGCGCCGCTGCATCATCACTTCGAGCAGAAGGGCTGGGCGGAGCCGACCGTCGTCATCCGCTTCTGGATCATCGCCGTCGTGCTCGCCATGCTCGGCCTTGCAACGCTGAAGCTGAGGTGAACGCATGATCCCCGTCACCAGCTTCGCACAGCGCACCGTCGCGGTTTTCGGTCTCGGCAAGTCCGGGCTGTCGACCGTGCGCGCGCTCGAAGCGGGCGGGGCGAAGGTCGTTGCCTGGGACGATTCCGAGGCGAAGCGGGCCGAAGCGTCGAAGGCCGGAATCACGGTCGAGGATCTGACGGCGCGGAGCTGGAGCGATTTTGCCGCTTTCGTGTTGAGCCCCGGCGTGCCGTTGACGCATCCCGAGCCGCATCCGACGGTGAAGCTCGCGCATGCCGCCAGCGTCGAAATCGTCGGCGACGTCGAGCTTTTCCAGCGCGAGATCCGGAAACAGTTTCCAGCCTCGAAAATCGTCGCCATCACAGGCACCAACGGCAAGTCGACGACGACGGCGCTGATCGGCCACATGGTGAAGCGGTGCGGCGGCGAAGTGCAGGTCGGCGGCAATATCGGCACGCCCGTGCTGGAGCTCGATCCGCCAAGGTCGGCGACGGTGTTCGTGGTCGAAGTGTCGTCCTATCAGATCGATCTTGCGCCGAGCCTTGCTCCCGATGTCGGCATTCTTCTCAACGTGACGCCGGATCATATCGACCGGCATGGGACGATCGAGAACTATGCCGCCGTCAAGGCGCGTCTCTTCGCGCATCAGGGCGAAGGCGCGACGGCGATCATCGGCGTCGATGACGGTTTTTCGAGCGATATCTGCACGCAGCTCTCGGCGGCGCGCAGGCAGAAGGTCGTGCCGATCTCCGTCGGCAAGACGCTCGGCCGCGGCATCTATGTGATCGACGGACTTCTCTACGACAATACGGGCACGCAGACGCAGAAGGCGGGCGACTTCCGTCCGCTCAGGACGCTTGCCGGCGCGCATAACTGGCAGAATGCCGCGGTCGCTTATGCGGCGGGCCGTGCGCTTGGCTATCCGCGCGAGAGAATCCTTACCGCCTTCGAGAGCTTCCCCGGCCTCGCGCATCGCATGGAGATCGTCGCGGAGCAGGGCGGGGTGCGTTACGTCAACGACAGCAAGGCGACGAATGCCGATGCCGCGTCGAAGGCGCTTGCGACCTACGACAACATCTACTGGATCATAGGCGGCAAATCGAAAGAGGGCGGCATCGAAAGCCTGACCGGCTATTTCCCGCGCGTGCGCCGCGCCTATCTCATCGGCGCGGCTTCGGATGAATTCGCCCGCACGCTCGACGGCAAGGTCGACTACCTGCGCTCGCAGACGCTCGACCGGGCGGTCGAGGCGGCGGCGAACGATGCCGGGAACGGCGAAGGCGAATTGCGGATCGTGCTGTTGTCGCCGGCCTGTGCTTCCTTCGATCAGTTCGCCAGTTTCGAGGAGCGCGGCGAAAGCTTCCGCAGGCTCGTGCTGAAGCATGTCGAAGCTCAGAAGAGGGCCAGCGCATGATCCGCCTTGCCCGCACCAACCGCAGCCAGATTGCCGAATGGTGGTGGACCGTCGACAAGTGGACGCTGTTCGGCATCTTCTGCCTGATGCTGATCGGCGGCGTGCTGACGCTGGCGGCAAGCCCTGCCGTCGCCATGCGCATTCACCTGCCGCCGTTTCATTTCGTATATCGCCAGCTTGCGTTCCTCGTGCCGACGATCGGAACGATGATCGGCGTTTCGCTGCTCAATGTGCGGCAGGTCCGGCGGCTGGCGGCGATCACATTCTTTGCGGCTCTCTTCCTGATGGTGCTGACGCTATTCGTCGGGCCGGAAATCAAGGGCGCCCATCGCTGGTTGCAGATCGGGCCGCTGGCCATTCAGCCGTCCGAGTTCATCAAGCCGAGTTTCATCGTGCTCGCGGCATGGATGTTCGCCGAAGCGCGCCGCACGCCCGGTTTTCCCGGCACGGCGATTGCGCTCGCGCTCTACGTCGCCGTCGTCGGCGTGCTTGCGGCTCAGCCCGATTTCGGCCAGCTCATGCTTGTCACGATGGTCTTCGGCGCAATCTTCTTCATGGCCGGCCTGTCGTGGCGCTGGATCGTCTCTCTGGCGGCCATCGCGATGGTGGGCGCGCTTGTCGCCTATACGCTGATGCCGCATGTCGCGAGCCGTGTCGACCGCTTCCTCAATCCCGATTCCGGCGACACCTATCAGATCGACCGCGCGCTCGACGCCTTCCACACAGGCGGCTTCTTCGGTCGCGGCCCGGGCGAGGGCGAAGTGAAGCGCATCCTGCCCGACGCGCATACGGACTTCATTTTCGCCGTGGCGGCGGAAGAATACGGCATCGTCGCCGGGCTTCTGATTATCGGCGTCTTCTCCTTCGTGGTCTTGCGCACTTTGTCCCGCGCGATGGAGGAGCACGATCTTTTCGTGCAGTTCGCCTCCTGCGGCCTCGTCGCGCTATTCGGGCTGCAGGCGCTCATCAACATGGCCGTGAACGTCAATCTCATTCCGGCCAAGGGCATGACGCTGCCGTTCATCTCCTATGGCGGCTCGTCGATGATTGCGCTCGGCTTCACCATGGGCATGTTGCTGGCGCTCACGCGCCGCCGCGCCGGGAGCCAGGTGACGCCGCCCAACGGCAAGAGGGGGCACGCATGAAGCTGCATCCCCAAGGCCCCATCGTCATCGCCGCCGGCGGCACGGGCGGGCATCTTTTTCCGGGTCAGGCGCTGGCGCAGGAGTTGAAGCGTCGCGGCCGTCAGATCGTGCTCTTGACCGACGAACGCGTTCAGCATTTCGACAAGCTGTTTCCGGGCGCCGATATTTTTGCCGTGCCGTCGGCGACGCCGACCAATCGGGGCCTTGCGGGCCTTGTGCGGGCGACGCCTGCGATCCTTTCCGGCGTCGCGCAGGCTTTCGGCATTCTCGGCCGCGTCGAACCTTCGGTCGTCATCGGCTTTGGCGGCTATCCGACGCTGCCGCCCATTGCGGCGGCCATTCTTCGCCGTATTCCGACCTGCGTACATGAGCAGAATGCGGTGCTCGGCCGTGTCAACAAGCTTGTCGCACCTTATGTGAACGCTATCGCTTCGACCTTTGTTGGGCCGAAGTTCCTGCGGCCGGGCGATGCGGCGAAGCTCGTCGTCACCGGAAATCCGGTGCGCGACGCCGTTACGCAACTTGCGGGCGCGCCTTACGTTGCGGCGAATGGCGGGCGCATCAACCTTCTCGTCTTCGGCGGCAGCCAGGGCGCGCGCGTCATGAGCGACATTGTGCCGGGTGCCCTTGCGCGTCTTCCCGCGCCCTTGCGTTCGCGGATCGACGTCGTGCAGCAGGCCCGGGCCGAAGATCTCGAGCGGGTGAGGGCCGTCTATGATGCGGCCGGCATCCGCGCCGATCTCCAGAGTTTCTTCGACGACATGCCCGCGCGCATCGCCGCGTCGCATCTCGTCATCGGGCGCTCCGGCGCCTCGACCGTCGCCGAGCTGTGCGTCATCGGCCGTCCGTCGATCCTCGTGCCGCTGCCGCATTCACTCGACAACGACCAGAAAGCCAATGCTGAAAAACTCGAAGCGGCGGGCGCCGCTTTCATGATCGAACAGAAGAACTTCACCGAAGAGGCTCTGGCCGGTCGCCTGACGCAGCTTTTTGCGGACTCCGCGACGCTTGCGGCGGCGGCGAAATCGGCGCTGGCGCAAGGTCAGCCGCGCGCGGTCGTGCGTCTGGCCGATCTCGTCGAAGCGCTGGGGCGCGGCGAATTCCACCCGGCGACAGCGGCGAAGCAGATCGCCGCCGACGGCAATCCCGGCCCGTTGCTTTTCGCAGGGAGCGTCTGATGCGTCCGGCACCACTCGACATCGGCACCATTCATTTCGTCGGCATCGGCGGCATCGGCATGAGCGGCATTGCCGAGGTCATGAAGAATCTCGGCTATCGCGTGCAGGGGAGCGACGTCAGCGACAGCGCCAATGTGAAGAGGCTGCGCGGGCTCAAGATTCCCGTGTCCGTCGGCCACACCGCCGCCAATCTCGGCGACGCGCAGGTCGTCGTCGTGTCCTCCGCGATCAAGGCGGACAATCCCGAACTCGTCGAGGCGCGGGCGCGCTTCCTGCCCGTGGTGCGCCGCGCGGAAATGCTCGCCGAACTGATGCGCCTCAAGTCCTGCGTCGCCATCGGCGGCACGCATGGCAAGACGACGACCACCTCGCTCGTCGCCGCGATCCTTGAAGGCGCGGCGCTCGATCCGACCGTCATCAATGGCGGCATCATCAATGCCTATGGCACCAATGCGCGGCTCGGCGCGGGCGACTGGATGGTTGTCGAGGCGGACGAGTCCGACGGCACATTCGTGAAGCTGCCCGCGACCATCGCCATCGTCACCAATATCGATCCCGAGCATCTCGACTATTACGGCACCTTCGACGCCGCCAAGGACGCCTTCCTCGCCTTTGTCGAGAATGTGCCCTTCTACGGCTGCGCGGTGATGTGCATCGATCACCCGGAAGTGCAGTCGCTGATCGGCCGCGTGCGCGACCGCCGCATCATGACCTATGGCACGAGCCCGCAAGCCGACGTGCGCGCCACCAATCCGCGCGTCGAGAAGGGCCAGAACGTTTTCGACGTGACGATCACCGACCGCAAGACCGGCAAGGAGCACAATATGCCGGCGATGCGCATGCCCATGCCGGGGCGGCACAACATGCTGAACAGCCTCGCGGCCATCGGCGTCGCCTGGCAGATGGGCATCGGCGAGCATGTGATCCGCAAGTCGCTCGAAGGCTTCGGCGGCGTCAAGCGGCGCTTCACCCATGTCGGCACGTGGAACGGCGTCAACATCTATGACGATTACGGCCACCATCCGGTCGAGATCGCCGCCGTGCTGCAAGCCGCGCGTTCGGCCTGCGAGGGGCGGATCGTCGCCGTGGTGCAGCCGCATCGCTATACGCGCCTTCACAACCTGTTCGATGAGTTCTCTTCCTGCTTCAACGATGCGGACACGGTCGTCGTCGCCGATGTCTATGCGGCGGGCGAGCAGCCGATCGAGGGTGCGAGCCGCGACGGGCTTGTCGAGGGCCTGCGCGATCGCGGTCATCGCCATGCCATTCCGCTTGAAAGCCCG
The DNA here is from genome assembly GCA_031291615.1 of Parvibaculum sp. GTDB lineage: Bacteria > Pseudomonadota > Alphaproteobacteria > Parvibaculales > Parvibaculaceae > Parvibaculum. Next base: position 33,645 of record JARLIS010000007.1, on the reverse strand, counting down.
GAGGCTCTTCCCGGACTTATCGCCGAACTGGTGAAGCCCGGCGATTTCGTCGTTTGCCTCGGCGCGGGCAGCATCACCTATTGGGCGAATGCGCTTCCCGCCGATCTCGAAAAACTCGGCAAGAAGGGCAAGGCGAAAGCTGCGACGAAGACCGTGGCGAAGGCGAAACCCAAAAAGGGGAAGGGCAAATGATGGCCGCGCGCGCCACAAGCTCATCCCTGATCGAAAGGCTGCCGCTTGTGCGCGGCGAGCTTGTCGAGAACGCGCCGCTGGCGCCGCTAACCTGGTTCCGCGTCGGCGGCGCGGCGGAGGTTCTGTTCCGTCCGGTCGATGCCGACGACCTTGCAGCCTTCCTCGCCGCCGTGCCCGACGATGTGCCGCTGACGGTTATCGGCGTCGGCTCGAACCTGCTGGTGCGCGACGGCGGCGTCGCCGGCGTCGTCATCAGGCTCGGTCGCGGCTTCATGCAGATCGAAGCGCTTCCCGGACATCGCGTGCGCGCCGGCACGGCGGCGCTCGATGTTGCCGTTGCGCGGGCTGCGCAGGAAGCCGGCATCGCAGGGCTCGAATTCTATCGCGGCATTCCCGGCTCCATTGGCGGGGCGCTGCGCATGAACGGCGGCGCCTATCTCCGCGAAACGAAGGATGTTCTCGTCGAGGCGGTCGCGCTCGACCGCAAGGGCCGCCGTCACGTGCTGACGAATGCCGACATGCATTATACCTACCGCCATTGCGGCGCACCGGAAGATCTCATCTTCGTCGAGGCGACGTTTCAGGGCGAAGCGGGCGACAAGGCCGAAATTCTTGCGCGCATGGACGAGATCACGGCGAAGCGCGAGGCGAGCCAGCCGATCCGGACGCGCACCGGCGGCTCCACCTTCAAGAATCCGGAAGGCCACAAGTCCTGGCAGCTGATCGACGCTGCCGGCGGGCGCGGGCTTCGCCGGGGCGGGGCGCAGGTTTCCGAACTTCATTGCAACTTCCTCATCAATACGGGCGAGGCGACCGCCGCCGATCTTGAAGATCTCGGCGAAGAGGTGCGCGCCCGCGTCAAGGCCCGGAGCGGCGTCACGCTCGAATGGGAAATCAAGCGGATCGGAGAGAGGACATGACGAAGAAGCACGTCGCCGTCCTCAAGGGCGGCTGGTCGCCGGAACGGGAAGTGAGCCTGTCATCGGGTCGCGGCTGCGCCGACGCGCTGCGCCAGAGCGGCTATCGCGTCACCGAAATCGATGCGGGCCGCGATCTCGCCGATCAGCTTCTGAAGGTGAAGCCCGACGTTGTCTTCAATGCGCTGCATGGGCGCTGGGGCGAAGACGGTTGCGTGCAGGGTCTCCTTGAAATCCTGAGCATTCCCTATACGCATTCGGGCGTGCTCGCCTCGGCGCTCGCCATGCACAAGGAGCGGGCGAAGGCGATGTTCCGCGCGGTCGGTCTTCCGGTCGCCGAAAGCGTCGTCGTTCCGCGCGAGCAGGCCGCGCATGGGCATGTCATGGAACCGCCCTATGTCATCAAGCCGCTTAATCAGGGCTCGTCCGTCGGCGTCTTCATCGTCCGTCAGGGCGACAACCGGCCGCCGGCCGAGCTGACTTCGCCCGACTGGAATCTCGGCGACGAGGTGATGGCGGAACGCTATATCGCGGGACGCGAGTTGAGCTGCGCCGTCATGGGCGAAGAGGCGCTCGGTGTCGTCGACATCATCGCCAATACCCAGTTCTACGATTACGAGGCGAAATATGCCTCAGGCGGCTCGCGCCATGAGGTTCCCGCGAAGATCGACGCCGCGGCCTATGCCGAAGTGCAGCGCGTCGCGCTTGCCGCGCATCGCGCGCTCGGCTGCCGGGGCGTCAGCCGGTCGGATTTCCGCTTCGACGACACGAAGCCCGGCAAGTCCGAGCTCATTCTTCTCGAGGTCAACACGCAGCCCGGCATGACGCCGACATCGCTCGTGCCCGAACTCGCGAATCTCGCCGGATATTCCTATGCCGAACTTGTGAGCTGGATGGTGGAGGAGGCCTCATGCGATCGATGAGCGGCAAGCGCACAGCCTCGCGCACCGGCACCCGTGCCGTGCCGGCGGGATCGAAGAAGCGGCCGGCGTCGAAAATCACGCCGGGCCGTCGCCGCAATCCGACCGCCGAACGCAGCTTCGGGCGCCGCGCCGTCAGGCCCGCCTCGGCGCTGATGCAGTGGCTTGAGGATATGCGCGAAGGGTCCTTCGCCATGCGGCCGTTCTCGATCGCGACCGTCGCGCTCATCGTCGCGGTCGGCTTCTACGGGCTTTTCGTCGGCGGGCATGTGGCGGCGGCGGGCAAGGGCGTCGCCTTCCAGGCGAACAAGCTGCTCGCGCTTGCCGGTTTCAGCATCGAAGACGTCACGGTGACGGGCCGCACCCATGCCGATCCGCAGCAGCTTCTGTCGGCGCTCGGCATCAGGCGCGGCGATCCGATCTTCGGCTTCGACACGGAAGATGCGCGCCAGCGCGTCGAGCGCGTCGATTGGGTGAAGTCGGCGACCGTGACGCGGCTGCTGCCCGATGCGATCCGCATCGATGTGGTCGAGCGCAAGCCCTTCGCCATCTGGCAGCGCGGCGGCGAACTTTCCGTCGTCGATGCCGACGGTCAGCCGATCACCGACGAGAATGTCCAGTCCTACGCCAATCTGCCTTTCATCGTCGGCTTCGGCGGTGCGCGCGAGGCGCATGACATCCTGGCGCTGATGGCCGATGCGCAGCCGCAATTGCTGTCCCGCGTCCGCGCCTTTGTGCGCGTGGGCGACCGTCGTTGGAACCTCAGGCTCGAAAACGGCGTCGATGTGAAACTGCCGGAAGTCGGCGTGGAGAAGGCGCTCAGCGACATCGTGGCGCTCGACCAGACCTACAAGATTTTCTCGCGCGACATCGAGTCGGTCGATCTCAGGCTGCCCGATCGCGTCACCGTGACCTTGACCTCGGAGGCGGCGGCCGAGCGCAGCGACGCGCTGGCGGCGCAGGTCAGCGCCAAGTCCGGCGACCGCTTGAAGACACTGAACGGAACAATCAATCCGGCAAAAACCGGTTCTGCGCATGCAGGGGGCAATACATGAATATGGTCAGTCTCGGGTCCAAGGGTTTTCAGGGCCGGCCGGTCACGGCGGGGCGAGCGGGCATCATCGCCGCGCTCGATGTCGGATCGAGCAAGATTTCCTGTTTCATCGCCAAGGTCGAGCCGGGTCGGCTTGCCAACGGGCATGCGCCGGTTCGCGTCATCGGCATCGGGCATCAGGTTTCGCGCGGCATCCGCGCCGGCACGGTCGTCGACATGGACGCGGCGGAGGAAGCGATCCGCATCGCGGTCGATGCGGCCGAGCGCATGGCCGGCGTCACCATTAAAGATGTGGTTGTCGGCGTTTCGGGGGCGGACCCCAAGAGCCAGACCGTCGGCGTGAAGGCGCCCGTCTCAGGCCCGGAGGTCACGGATGCCGACTGCACGCGCCTCATCGGCTATGCGCAGTCGAATTTCCAGCCCGAAGGCCGCGACGTTCTTCACGCCATTGCGACCAATTACAGCATCGATGCGAGCCGCGGCGTCAGCGATCCGCGCGGCATGTTCGGCGAAAAGCTCGGCGTCGATGTGCACATGGTCAGCGTTCAGCGCGGACCCTTGCGTAATCTCGAGCTCTGCATCGAGCGTTGCCACCTCTCGGTTTCGAGCATCGCCGTCAGCCCCTATGCGAGCGGTCTCGCCTCGCTGGTCGAGGATGAAATGGACCTCGGCGTCGCCGTCATCGACATGGGCGGGGGCACCACTTCACTTGCCGTCTTCTTCGAAGGCGCGATGGTCTATTGCGATTCCGTGTCTATTGGCGGGAATCACATTACTAATGACATTGCGAGGGGACTTTCGACGCCGCTGGCCCATGCGGAGCGTATGAAGACGCTTTATGGCAGCGCGCTTGCGAGTCCGTCAGACGAACGAGAAATGATTGACGTACCGCAGGTGGGCGAGAGCGATGCCGATTCGGCGAATCACATTCCAAGGTCAATGTTGACCGGGATCATCCAGCCGAGGCTCGAGGAGACGTTCGAGCTGGTCCGCGACCGCCTGGAAGCGAGTGGCTATGGCCGCGTCGCCGGGCGCCGGATCGTGCTGACGGGCGGCGCGAGCCAGCTCAACGGCGCGCGGGAACTGGCGAGCCGGATGCTCGACAAGCAGGTCCGGATCGGACAGCCGATCCGCCTGACCGGTCTTGCTGAGGCGACGGGCGGACCGGCCTTTTCGACCTGCGCGGGTCTTCTGACCTATGCGCAGATTTCGCCGCTCGAAACGGCGGGCGCGGAAGGCGAGGGCGATGGCGGGGCTGGCCGAGGCCAGTTCCGGAAGTTCAGCCGCTGGCTGAAGGAGAATTTCTGATGGCGGGGGCCGACGGTTTCAGCACCCGCTGCGAAAGCGGGGCACTTGAGGGGGTAAAGGGCCGATGGCGGCTCGGACGGCTGGCAGCGCCGCCCGGTCACGTGGGCACGGCGCCGCCGGGCAACAGGGCGGCAAGACGGACCCCGGTTATCAAATTCGTTTCGAGGAGGCAGAGATGAGCATCAAATTGACGGTACCGCAGGCGAAGGAACTGAAGCCCCGGATCACCGTGTTCGGCGTCGGCGGCGCCGGCGGGAACGCGGTCAACAACATGATCGAGGCGGGTCTGGAAGGCGTCGAGTTCGTCGTCGCCAATACGGACGCGCAAGCCTTGCAGCTTTCGTCGGCAGATCGGCGCATCCAGCTCGGCGCTTCGATCACCGAAGGCCTCGGCGCCGGCTCGCGTCCGGAAGTCGGCAGCGCGGCGGCCGAGGAAGCGCTCGACGAAATCATCGAGCACATCCAGGGCGCTCACATGATCTTCATCACCGCCGGCATGGGCGGCGGCACGGGCACGGGCGCGGCGCCCGTCATCGCCCGCGCGGCGCGCGAGCAGGGCGTGCTGACGGTCGGCGTCGTCACGAAGCCCTTCCAGTTCGAAGGCTCGCGGCGCATGCGGCTCGCTGAAGAAGGCATCCGCGAGCTTCAGCAATATGTCGATACGCTCATCATCATCCCGAACCAGAACCTGTTCCGGGTGGCGAATGAGAACACGACCTTCGCCGACGCCTTCGCAATGGCCGACCAGGTGCTCCATTCGGGCGTTGCCGGCATCACCGACCTCATGATGAAGCCCGGCCTCATCAATCTCGACTTCGCGGACGTTCGCACCGTGATGAACGAGATGGGCAAGGCCATGATGGGCACGGGCGAAGCCACCGGCGAAAAGCGCGCCATCGAAGCCGCCGAAGCCGCGATCTCGAACCCGCTGCTCGACGAAGTGTCGATGAAGGGCGCCAAGGGCGTTCTCATCAACATCACCGGCGGCATGGACCTCACTCTTTATGAGGTCGATGAAGCCGCGAACCGCATCCGTTCGGAAGTCGATCCGGACGCAAACATCATCGTCGGTTCGACCTTCGATCCCGCGCTCGACGGGCGCATGCGCGTCTCCGTCGTCGCCACGGGCATCGAAATCGGGGAGCGCGCGCAGCAACCCTCGATCGAGAGCATCAAGACGACGCGCGCTGTCGCCGTCGAACGCAACACGCCGCCGCGCGCTGCGGCGACCTTCTCGTCGCCCTCGCGTCCCGCCGCTCCGGTGCGGCAGCCGGTCGAAGCGGTCGAACCCCCGGTTTCGGCGCCGGTCGAAATGCACGAGCCTGAACTGCCCGCCTTCGAGCAGGCTTCGCGGTCTTCGGCGCCTCGCGTCGGCGGCTACGATCCGCGCGAATATGAAGCCGAAGTCATCATTCACAAGCCCGAACCCCGCATGCAGCCCCAGCAGGCGATGCGGGACGAGCCGGTGGTGCGGGCGGACGCCGTTCTTGCCGAACCCAAGGCACGGCCCTTCATTCCGGGCGATCTCGACCGCGTGCAGACCGGCAAGGGCGACACGCAAGGTTTCCTCGGCGCCCGTTCCGCGCCTGCTCCGCAGTCGCGGATGCCGAAGCGCGGGCCGACTTTCTTCGAACGCCTGACCGGCGGCCGCCGCAAGGCGGAAGAGCCGGCGGCGCAGCCCACGCAGCGTCGTGAGCCGGTCGCCCAGCGCGAACCCCAGCGGCAACAACCGCAGGAGACCGTGAAACCGGCGGCGAGCCTCACGCCATCGACCGAGGGGCGTCTTGTGCAGCCTTCCTTCGAGGAAGAGCAGCTCGAGATACCGACCTTCCTGCGACGCCAGGCGAACTGACGGCCTGCGCGAGCACTGCCCGCAAGGGCGTTGACGTCAACCCCGCTCGATCCGGACGCGTTCCGGTTGAGCGGGGTTTTCCTTTTAGAAACAGTTAGTTACACAGTTTTCCGCATCGTAACAATCCGTAAGAAACTGTGTTTTGTGGCTGAATCCACCCGCTGGTAGAACCGCAATAGAAATTTCCGACCGGAAGGCAATCCAGTGCGTAAAACCGAGTTCGACACCGTCATGCTGGAGGAAGCGCGCGCGCATCGGCGCGAGCGTCAGTCGCGTCATGTGGTTTGCCCGCAGACGACGCTCAGCGCGCCGGTCGTTCTCGAAGGCGTGGGCCTGCATACCGGCCGCATGATCCGCATGGACCTGCATCCGGCGGGCGCCGGTTTCGGCATCGTCTTCCGCCGTACCGACCTCGGCAATGCCGGGGCAGAGGTCACGGACATCCCCGCCCGTTACGATCACGTCGGCGACACGACGCTGTCCACCGCGATCCGCAACGATGTCGGCACGTCGATCAGCACGGTCGAGCATCTGATGGCGGCCCTTTCGGCGCTGCGCGTCGACAATGCCTTCATCGAGGTCAACGGTCCCGAGATTCCCGTCATGGACGGCAGCTCGAAGGAATTCATCGAGACGATCGAAGCGATCGGCCTCAAGACGCTCAATGCGCCGCGCCGCGCCGTCCGCATTCTGAAGCCGGTCGTGGTCGAGGACGGATTGAAGCGTGCCGCGCTTCTTCCGGGCGAGGGCTTCCGTCTGGCGTTTGAAATCGATTTCGACAATCAGGTCATCGGCCATCAGGTCATCGAGGCCGATTTCAACGATCCTTCCTTCAACGACGACATTCTCAACGCCCGCACCTTCGGCATGCTCAAGGATGTCGAGGCGATGTGGAGCGCCGGCCTCGGCCTTGGCGGTTCGCTGGAAAACACGATCGTGGTTGACGGCGACCGGGTGCTCAACGACGAGGGCCTGCGCTTCGACGACGAATTCGTGCGCCACAAGGTTCTGGACGCCGTCGGCGATCTCGCGCTTGCGGGTGCGCCGCTGATCGGCCGTTACGAGGGCGTGCGCGCCGGTCATGCCATGAACAACAGGGTGCTTCGCGCGCTCTTCGCCGACCGTTCGGCCTGGGAGCTGGTCGAGCTGGGGGCGGCGCCCGTCGCCGCCGAAGGTCTTCGGGCCATGGCAGTTCCCGCCGAGTAACCATCTTTTCCGTTTCCGCCTTGCGATCGAGGCTGCGGCGGCGCCGAAAGGCGTCGGCCGTTCAGCTCGCTATGGTTTCCGGCGGCGGTTTAGGCTAGAACGTGCACTGGCGCGGGGGTGCCAGGCTCAGCGCCTGCGCCTTGTCCGGCCCCCGGAATCGCTGTGTGATGGCCTCGTTCCAGTCGGTTGGAGCGGTCCTGCCGGGTGACCGAAGAAATGGACTTTGCCGGCATGAGTGAGGCCAAACTGTTGCCCCAAAATTTGCAAGCTCGGCGTCTGCGCGCAGCCTTCATGGGCGCGCTTGCCATCGGAGTTCTGTCCATCGTCGGCGCTTGCTCCGGAGGCGGCACGGACACGCCTTATGAAGAGCGGCCGGTCGACGAAATCTACAACAAGGCCATGGATCTGATGGCCGACGGCAGCTACCAGAAGGCCGCCACGCAGTTCGACGAAGTCGAGCGCCAGCATCCCTATTCGATCTGGGCGCGCCGCGCGAACCTCATGTCCGCCTATGCCCATTACAAGGTGAACGAGTACGACGACTCGATCGTCGCCGCGCAGCGTTACATCTCGCTGCATCCCGGCAGCAAGGAAACGCCCTACGCCTATTACCTCATCGCGCTTTGCTACTACGAGCAGATCACCGATGTCGGCCGCGATCAGAAGATGACCGAGAACGCGCTGGCCGCGCTCACCATTCTGATCCAGCGTTATCCGCAAACCGAATATGCGCGCGATGCGCGCCTGAAACTTGATCTCACGCTCGACCATCTGGCGGGCAAGGAAATGGAGATCGGCCGCTACTATCTCAACAAGAACGACTATATCGCCGCGATCAACCGCTTCCGCGTGGTTGTCGAGCGGTTTCAGTCGACGACGCATACGCCCGAGGCGCTGCATCGCCTGGTGGAAGCCTATATGGCGCTCGGCATCAAATCCGAAGCGCAGACGGCGGCGGCCATTCTCGGTTACAACTATCCGGGCAGCGACTGGTATCAGGACAGCTACAATCTTCTCGCGGGTCAGGGACTGAAGCCCGAGGAGAACAAGGATTCCTGGATCAGCAAGGCTTGGCACTCCGTCTTCTAGAGGCGCGTTCTCATGCTCGCCGCGCTGTCGATTCGCGATATTGTGCTCATCGATAGGCTGGAGTTGCAGCTGGCCCCCGGCCTTTGCGCGCTGACGGGCGAAACCGGCGCGGGCAAATCCATTCTTCTCGACGCATTGGGGCTCGCGATCGGCGGCCGCGCCGATGCCGGGCTTGTCGGGCAGGGCGCCGAGCAGGGCAGCGTCACCGCCGTCTTCGACGTCGCGGCCGGCCATCCGGCGCGGAATATTCTCCGGGAAAACGGACTCGATGCCGAGGGCGACCTGATCCTTCGCCGCGTGCAGGCGAAGGACGGGCGGACGCGGGCCTTCATCAACGATCAGCCGGTCAGCGTCGGCCTTCTGCGTCAGGTCGGCGATGCGCTCATCGAAATTCACGGGCAGCACGACGAGCGCGGGCTTCTCGATGCGTCGGGCCATCGCGCGCTTCTCGATATTTTCGCCGGATTGACGGCCAAGGCCGCCGAGTTGCGCGGGCTCTGGGCGGCGACGGCCGAGGCGCGCAGCGCTTTCACGCATCACGAGGCCTCGCTTGCCCGTGCGCGGGCCGAGCAGGATTATCTGCGCCATGTCGTCGGCGAGCTTGACGAGCTTGCGCCCGAACCCGGCGAAGAGACCCGGCTCGCCGAAGAGCGCACCTTGATGATGCATTCCGAAAAGATCGCGGTCGATCTCATCGAAGCGCGCGATGCGCTGACAGGCGATGGCGGGCTTGAGGCGCGGCTGGCGCAGGCGCTCCGGCGTCTGGCGCGGGCGGCCGAGCAGGCGGGCGGCCGGCTCGACACGGCCATTGCCGCTCTCGACCGAACGCTTGTCGAAGCCGCCGATGCGCGCGACGAAATCGAGCGGGCGACGCGGGCGCTCGAATTCGATCCTCAGCGGCTGGAGCGCGCCGAAACGCGGCTCTTTGCGTTGCGTGCGGCGGCGCGCAAGCACAATGTCGCCGTCGACAATCTCGCGGCACTTGCCGACAAGTTCCGCGGCGAGCTTGCCGACATCGAAGGCGGAGAGGCGAAACTTGCCGCGCTGAAAAAGGCGGCTGACGAAGCCTGGGCTGCCTATCTCAAGGCGGCGGAGGCGCTGTCCGCGGCGCGGACAAAAGCCGCGGCGAAGCTCGATCAGGAAGTCGCGCGCGAGTTGAAGCCGCTGAAGCTCGAAAAGGCGACCTTCAAAACCTCCGTCGAGCGGCTGGCGCCGGAAAGCGCGGGCCCCGACGGGCTCGACCGCGTGTCCTTCCTCATCTCGACCAATCCCGGCGCGCCGCTCGGGCCGCTGATCAAGATCGCATCCGGCGGCGAGCTGTCGCGTTTCGTGCTTGCGCTCAAGGTGGCGCTTGCCTCGCAAGGCAGCGCGCCCACGCTCATTTTCGACGAGGTCGATGCCGGCGTCGGCGGGGCGGTGGCGGAAGCCGTGGGGTTGCGCCTTGCCGACCTTTCGCGGGCCGCGCAGGTTCTCGTCGTTACCCATTCGCCGCAGGTGGCGGCGCGGGCTTTCCACCATTTGCGCATATCGAAATCGGAAAAGAAGGCGAAGGACGCGCGCGTTGCAACCAGCGTCGAAAAGCTCGATGCGGGCGAACGCCGCGAGGAGATCGCCCGGATGCTTGCCGGCGCGACCGTGACGGACGAGGCGCGGGCGGCGGCCGACCGCCTGATCGGGAGCCATCCGTGACCCGGAAGTCGGAACGCATCTCGGCATCGGCGCTCAAGCCCGTCGAGCAACTTGCCATCGACGAAGTACCGGGCGAGCTCGAACGGCTGGCGAAGGAAATCGCCCACCATGACGAGCTTTATCACCGCAAGGATGCGCCGGAGATTTCCGACGCGGATTATGACGCGCTTCGCCGCCGCAACGATGCGCTCGAGCAGCGCTATCCGGAGCTTGTGCGCGAGGACAGCCCGAACAAGCGCGTCGGCGCCGCGCCTGCCGAAGCCTTCGGCAAAGTCGTCCACAAGGTGCCGATGCTGTCCCTGTCCAACGGGTTCGAGGACAGTGACGTCACCGAATTCTGGAACCGCATCCGCCGTTTCCTCAACCTGAAGGAAGGCGAGGAACTCGCCGTGACGGCGGAGCCCAAGATCGACGGGCTTTCGGCTTCCCTGCGCTACGAGAAGGGGAAGTTCATCGTCGGAGCCACGCGCGGCGACGGGCGCGAGGGCGAGAACGTCACCGAGAATCTGAAGACCATCGACGACGTTCCGGCGGTGCTCAAGGGGAAGCATCTGCCTGACGTTTTCGAGATGCGCGGCGAAGTCTATATGAGCCACAAGGATTTCGAGGCGCTGAACGCACGGCAGGTGAAGGACGGCAAGCCGCCTTTCGCCAATCCGCGCAATGCGGCGGCGGGGTCGCTCCGCCAGCTCGATCCGAAGATCACCGCCTCGCGCCCGCTGCGTTTCTTCGCCTATGCCTGGGGCGAGGCGAGCGAGGTTCCCTCGGACACGCATTCCGGCATGATCGAGACCTTCCGGCATTGGGGCTTCACGGTGAACCCCTTCTTCCGCGTCTGCACCTCGGCGGAGGAACTGCTCGCCTTCTATCACGAGATCGAGGAGACCCGGGCAAACCTCGGTTACGACATCGACGGCGTCGTCTACAAGGTCAACCGTCTCGACTGGCAGCAGCGGCTGGGTTTCGTTTCGCGCAGTCCGCGCTGGGCGCTGGCGCACAAGTTCCCGGCCGAACAGGCGATGACGGTGCTGGAAGGCATCGACATTCAGGTTGGCCGCACCGGCGCGCTGACGCCTGTCGCGCGGTTGAAGCCCGTCACCGTCGGCGGCGTCGTCGTGTCCAATGCGACGCTCCACAACGAGGACGAGATCGAACGGCTGGGCGTGCGCATCGGCGACACGGTCGTCGTGCAGCGCGCGGGCGATGTTATCCCGCAAATCGTGCAAGTGATCGAGGACAAGAGGCCGAAGAACGCGCGCCGCTTCAAGTTTCCAGATATTTGCCCGGCCTGCGGCAGCCATGCGGTGCGCGAGACCAACGAAAAAACCGGCAAGGTCGATGCGGTGCGCCGCTGCACGGGCGGCCTCATATGTCCGGCGCAGGCTGTGGAACGGCTTCGTCATTTCGTCTCCCGCAACGCATTCGACATCGAAGGCCTCGGCGAAAAACAGATCGCGGCCTTCTACGATGATGGCCTGATTTTGCAGCCCGGGGATATCTTCACGCTGGAAGAGCGCGACAAGCGCAGCCTCAAGAAACTCAAGGACCGCGAGGGGTGGGGAGAAACATCGGCCCGGAATCTCTTTGCCGCCATCGATGCGCGGCGCGAGATCGACCTCGACCGTTTCATCTTCGGGCTCGGCATCCGCCATGTCGGCGAAACCAATGCGCGGCTCCTCGCGCGGAGCTACGGCACGCTCGATCATTTCGTCGAGGAGATGGAGAAGGCCGCGAAGGAAGACAGCGAAGCGCGGCGCGAATTGCTGGCGATCGACGGGGTCGGCGATGTTCTCGCCGAGGCGCTGGTCGACTTTTTCAGCGAGAAGCACAATCGCGAAGTGTTGGCGACGCTGAAAAAGGCGGGCGTCAAGGCGATCCCGCTTCCCGCGCAGGAAACATCCTCACCCATCGCCGGCAAGACCGTCGTCTTCACCGGCTCGCTTGAGCGCATGACGCGATCGGAAGCGAAGGCGCGGGCGGAGCAGATGGGCGCGAAAGTCGCAGGCAGCGTTTCGGCGAAGACCGATCTTGTCGTCGCGGGGCCGGGCGCGGGCTCGAAGCTCGCCAAGGCCGCGGAGCTCGGCGTCGCGGTCATCACCGAAGACGAATGGATGGAGATGGCTGCGGGGTAGGCCATGCTTCGAGACGCGCGATCTGCGACCGCGCTCCTCAGCATGAGGTTATTCTTTGATCCTCACCCTGAGGAGGCGCGGAACGCGCCGTCTCGAAGGGCGGGCCTCTCAGATCGCTCGCGTCGCATCCTTCAGCCATGCAAGCGTCGCATCGTCGAGGCCGGGCGACAGCGCCTCGCGGACGCGGGCGTGATAGGCGTTGAGCCAGTCGGCTTCCTCATCCGTCAGCAGCGCGCGCTCGACGCAGGCGAGGTCGATGGGCGCGAGCGTCAGCGTCTCGAAGCCGAGCATGGGGCGTTCGCCGCCTTCGACCTGCGCGGGCGGCGTCACGACGAGCAGGTTCTCGATGCGGATGCCATAGGCGCCCGTCTTGTAGTAGCCAGGTTCGTTCGAAACGATCATGCCGGGCTTCAACGGCACCGAGCCGAGCTTCGAAATGCGCTGCGGGCCTTCATGCACCGAAAGATAAGAGCCGACGCCGTGGCCCGTGCCGTGATCGTAGTCGAGGCCGGCCTTCCAGAGCGCCATGCGGGCGAGCGCGTCGAGCTGCGAGCCGGAGGTGCCTTCGGGGAAGCGGGCGGTGGCGATGCCGATATGGCCCTTCAACACGCGTGTGAAGCGGTCGCGCTGTTCCGCACTCGCTTCGCCGATGGCGACGGTGCGCGTCACATCGGTCGTGCCGTCGAGATATTGCGCACCGGAATCGACCAGAAAGAGTTCGCCGCGCCGCAAGGGCCGGTTCGTGCCGCGCGTCACGCGGTAATGCACGATGGCGCCGTTGGCGCCCGCGCCCGAGATCGTGTCGAAACTCAAATCCTTCAGCTTGCCGGTTTCGGCGCGGAAGGCTTCGAGCTTCTGCGCGGCTGCGATTTCGTCGACGTCGCCCTTGCCGGCATTGAGCCCGAGCCAGGCCAGAAACTTCGTCAGCGCGCGGCCGTCGCGCAGATGGGCGGCGCGCGTACCGTCGATTTCCGCCTTGTTCTTGCACGCCTTCGGCAGCTCGCAAGGATCGGCGCCGCGTTTGACGGTTGCGCCTGCCGAGGTCAGCCGGTCGTTGATCCATGAGGCGCAGGTTGCCGGATCGACAAGGACGGTCGCCTTGCGCTTTCCAAGTTCGGCTAGTGCCGCGGCGAGGTCCGCTTGCGGGCGGATGCTGACTATGTTGCCGAGATGGGCGCGCGCCTTGTCGCCCACCTTGCGCTCGTCGATGAAAAGTTCGGCATGGCCGTCGGCATGGAGCAAGGCGAAGGAGAGCGGCAGCGGCGAATGGCTGACATCGCCGCCACGGATGTTGAAAGCCCATGCGATCGAATCCGGCATGGTCAGCATGGCGGCGTCCGCACCGTCGAGAGACTTCGAGATGCGCTTCAGTTTTTCGGATGCGGGCTCGCCCGCATATTCGATCGGATGCGGTTCGACGGGCGCGGTCGGCGGCTCGGGCTGATCCGACCAGACGGCATCGAGCGGATTGCCGTCGACGGGAACGAACCTGCCGCCCGCCTTTTCGGCGGCGGCGGCATAGCGCGCCACGGCGTCGATGGTGTGGAGCCACGGATCGTAGGCGAGCTTTGCGCCCTTGGGCAGATTGTCCTCGATCCAGCGCGCGGGCGGCTCCTCGATCAGGTGCTTCGGCTCGAAGGTGGATGTGTCCGTCTGGCTGCGGACCTGAAGCGTATAGCGCCCGTCGACGAAGATCGCGGCTTTGTCCGCCAGCACGATGGCGAGGCCTGCCGAGCCCGAAAAGCCGGTCAGCCAGCGCAGGCGTTCGGCATGGGGCGGCACATATTCGCCCTGATGCTCGTCGGAGCGGGGGATGAGAAAGCCGTCGAGCCCGCGCCGCTTCAGCTCGGCGCGAAGCCGGCTTGCGCGTTCGGCCCCAAGGGCGGGATTGGCTGTGTCGTCGAAGGTCTGGAACATGGGATGAATGTAGGGATGATGCGGGAAGGGGGCAACTGGTGGTCGCCGGGGCGGTTCCGCCTATCCGGCGATCCTGAGCGTCACCCAGTCCCCCATGCGTTTGCGGGAAACGAGATAGAGGCCTTGCAGGCGCATGGCGCTTGTCACCATGGTTTCCTGCTTCCGCAGAATGCCCGACAGGATGAGTGTGCCGCCAGGCCGCAAGTGGTGGCGGAAGGCGGGGGCGAGGCCGACCAGGGGTGTCGCCAGGATATTCGCGACGATGAGGTCGTAGGGCGCGCGGCGGCCAAGGGCGGGGTGGGCGAAGCCCCGGGCCGTTTCCGCTGTCACGAGGGCGCCGACGCCGTTCGAGCGGGCATTGTCTCGCGCCACTTGCACGGCGACAGGATCGATGTCGCTCGCCAGAACGTTGCAGCGCGCAAGCTTCGCGATGGCGATGGCAAGGACGCCCGTGCCGGTGCCAATGTCGAGCGCGTTGAGCGCGACTCCGGGCTTCACGCATTCGGAAATGAATTCGAGGCAGCCCGCCGTCGTTTCATGATGGCCGGTGCCGAAGGCCTGTCCCGCTTCGACAAGGATTGGAATGCAGGCGGTCGGAATCCGGTCGATGTCGTGATGGCCATAGACGAAGAAGCGCCCCGCGCGCACAGGGTCGAGGCCCTCCAGCGATTTTGCGATCCAGTCGGTTTCCGGAACCGGCTCTATGACGAGTTCCGCCTTGACGCCTGTCGCGTCCTCGGCGGGGGCGAGCAGGTTGTGCAGGGCGTCGATGTCCGGCAGCTCGTCATAAAGCGCTTCGACGCGCCAGAGGCCATGGGCTTCCACTTCGTTCCAGTCGGAGGCGGTGCGCACCAGTGGCGCCTCGCCCTCATTGGCTTCGGATGTCGATACGGCCAGCGTTTCGGGCGCGAGTGCTTCCTGCAATGCGTCGGTGAAAGCGTCCGCCGCTTCATAGGGCACGATGAAGGACGCCTTCCAGAGCGGCATGGCGTCAGACCCGGTCGAGGAAGCTGTCGATGACCTTCTTGCGGCCCGCCTTGTCGAAATCGACGGTCAGTTTGTTGCCATCGATCTCGCGCACTTCGCCATAGCCGAACTTCTGGTGGAAGACGCGCTCGCCCATGCGGTAGCTGGCGGCGGCGGGATCGCTCGTTGCAACCAGATCGGCATGCACGTTGAGATCGGGCGCGCGCGTTTTCGAGGTCGTGCGCGCATTGGTCTGCGCACGCTTCCAGCCGGGGCTCGAATAGTTGCTGCCTTGAGCGAAGTCCTGCGCGAAGCGGCTCGGCGCATAGTTCTGATAGCTCGATGCGCCCATCGCGCTTTCCGTCACCTCGACATGCTCCTTCGGCAGTTCGTCGATGAAGCGCGAGGGGATGGCGCTTTGCCAGAGGGCATGGATGCGGCGGTTGGCGGCGAAGGAAATATAGGCGTTCTTGCGCGCCCGCGTGATGCCGACATAGGCGAGGCGGCGTTCTTCTTCCAGGCCGGCAACGCCGCTCTCGTCGAGCGCGCGCTGATGGGGAAACAATCCTTCCTCCCAGCCGGGCAGGAAAACCGTATCGAACTCGAGGCCCTTGGCGCTGTGCAGCGTCATCAGGTTCACCTTGTCGCCCGTTTCCTGGGATTCGATTTCCATCACCAGCGAAATATGTTCGAGGTAGCCGGCGAGATTGTCGAAATGCTCCATCGAGCGGACAAGCTCGCGCAGGTTTTCGAGCTTGCCCGGTGCGTCGGCCGATTTGTCGTTCTGCCACATTTCGGTGTAGCCGGATTCATCGAGGATGATTTCCGCAAGTTCGGTGTGCGGCATGCCCGGCACGAGCGCGCGCCAGCGCTCGACCATTTCGACGAAGCCCGCCAGCGCGCGGCGCGGCGCGGGTTTCAGTTCTTCGGTCGTGACGATGGCGCGGGAGGCGCGCATCAGCGAAACGCCTTGCGCGCGGGCAAGCTGGTGGATCGTCTGCAATGCCACGTCGCCCAGGCCCCGGCGCGGCTTGTTGACGATGCGCTCGAAGGCGAGATCGTCGTCGGGCTGGGCGACGAGGCGGAGATAGGCGTTGGCGTCGCGGATTTCGGCGCGCTCATAGAAGCGCGGGCCGCCGACGACGCGGTAGGGGATACCGAGATTGATGAAGCGGTCTTCGAATTCGCGCATCTGGAAGGAGGCGCGCACGAGGATCGCCATTTCGTGCAGCATGTGGTTCTTGCGCTGAAGCTGCTCGATTTCCTCGGCGATGGAGCGGGCTTCCTCTTCGCCATCCCAGTAGCTTGCAACCTTGATGCGCTCGCGTTCGTTGATGTCGGTCCAGAGCGTCTTGCCGAGGCGAGAGGCATTGGCGGCAATGAGGCCCGAGGCCGCACCCAGAATATGCGGCGTCGAGCGATAGTTGCGTTCGAGGCGGATGACCTTGGCGCCGGGAAAATCCTTCTCGAAGCGCAGGATGTTGTCGACCTCGGCGCCGCGCCAGCCATAGATCGACTGATCGTCGTCGCCGACGCAGCAGATATTCTTGTTCTTCTGCGCCAGCAGGCGGAGCCAGAGATATTGGGCGACGTTGGTGTCCTGATATTCGTCGACCAGCATGTATTTGAAGCGGTCCTGATATTCGGCGAGGATTTCAGGATGTTCCTGAAAAATGCGCAGCATTTCGAGCAGCAGGTCGCCGAAGTCGGCGGCGTTCAGCACTTTGAGCCGCGCCTGATAGGTGGCGTATAGCTCGCCGCCCTTGCCGTTGGCGAAGGCATGGGCCTCGCCCGCGGGCACCTTGTCCGGCGTGAGACCGCTGTTCTTCCAGCCGTCGATATAGGTGGCGAGCTGGCGGGCGGGCCAGCGCTTCTCGTCGATATTGTCGGCCTGGATCACCTGCTTCATCAGGCGCACCTGATCGTCGGCGTCGAGAATGGTGAAGTCGGAACGCAGGCCCGCAAGTTCGGCATGGCGGCGCAGCATGCGCGCGCCGATGGCGTGGAAGGTGCCGAGCCATTGCATGCCCTCGACCGCGCCGCCGATGAGGCGGCCGATGCGCTCCTTCATTTCGCGCGCCGCCTTGTTCGTGAAGGTGACGACGAGGACCTGGTTCGGCCAGGCGCGGCGGGTGGCGAGAAGGTGGGCGAGGCGGGTGGTCAATACGCGGGTCTTGCCCGTGCCAGCGCCTGCAAGCACCAGCACTGGGCCGTCCAGCGCCTCGACGGCTTCGCGCTGCGCCTCGTTCAGCCCGTCGAGATAGGGCGCGCGCATGCCGGCGATCGCCGCGGCGCTGGTGGAGCGCGCGGTGTCCTGTTCGGGGATGGCCCCGAGGTCGAAGGGATCGCTCGTCATGAGGTGGTTGCGGCTCGCGGGTTCCAACGGGGTGAAATTATAGCACGAGGAATTCGCCCGATTCGGTGGGGCAATTCCGGCCAAATCCCTCGGGATGGCTTGGTTTCGCGCTTCTCCCCCGATATAGAGAGCGGGACTGGTGCCCGCAAGCTCGGCAAATGCCCATGAAGCTTCCCGAATTCTCCCGATGGAACCGGCTGATTTTCGTGCAGTCGCGGCGCTGGCAAAGGCGGCTGATCTTTGTCGCGGGCGGCCTGACGGTGGGCGCGGCCGCCGTGGCGCTCGCGCTCGCGTCGGACTTCGTGCAGGTCCAGTTCCGGCATTTTCTCGCCGTTGCGCCTTACGGCGGGCTCATCGTGACGCCGCTTGGCTTCGGGCTCGCGGTCTATCTCACCAAGCGGTATTTCCCGAATGCCGGCGGCAGCGGCATTCCCCAGGCGATTGCCGCGCGGGCGCTGACCGACCAAGCGGAGCGCGCCAAGCTCGTTTCCATCCGCGTCGCCGTCGGCAAGGTTCTGCTGACGCTGCTCGGGCTGCTCGTCGGCGCCTCAACGGGCCGCGAGGGGCCGACGGTGCAGGTGGGCGCGTCGATCATGTCGGCCATTGGCGGCATGTCCGCCAAGCGTCAGCCGGGGCTCATCCTTGCCGGCGCGGCGGCGGGCGTGGCGGCGGCGTTCAACACGCCGCTTGCCGGCATCGTCTTCGGCATTGAGGAAATGAGCCGCTCCTTCGAGGTACGGGCGAGCGGTCTCATCATCGGCGCGATCATCGCGGCGGGTCTCACCTCGCTCGCCTTCCTCGGCAACTATACCTATTTCGGCACGACGACCGATCTGATGGCGCATTGGGGCGACTGGCTGGCGGTGCCCGTCATCGGCGTCATCGGCGGATTGCTTGGCGGGCTCTTCTCGCGCGTGCTCATTCTTTTCGGGCGGGGGTTTCCGGGCCGCGCCGGGCGCTGGGTCAAGGCGCATCCGGTTTTCTTCGCAACGCTTTGCGGGCTTGGGGTGGCGCTATGCGGCATCGTCTCGGGCGGGGCCGTGGACGGAACGGGTTACAGCCAGGCGCGGGCGGCGCTGCATGGATCGGAAACGCTCAGCGCCTTTTATGCGCCGCTGAAGCTCATTGCGACGGCGCTCTCCTCGATCAGCGGCATTCCGGGCGGCATTTTCGCGCCGTCGCTGTCCGTCGGCGCGGGCATCGGCGCCGATCTCGTTTCGCTGTTTCCGACGACGCCTGTCGGCGTTCTCGTTCTCCTTGGCATGGTGAGCTATTTCACCGGCGTCGTGCAGGCGCCGATCACGGGCTTCGTCATCGTTTCGGAAATGACGGACAATCACGGCCTTGTCGTGCCGTTGATGCTGACCGCCGTGATCGCGCAGGCGGCATCGAAGCTCGTCTGCAAGGAAGGCGTCTATCACGCGCTGGCGAAAAACTTCATGCCGCCGCCGCGCCAGAAGGAACTGCCTATTCCGCCGCCTTCCGCCTGATGCCGATGATGCGCCCGGCCTGTTCGGGCCGGGGCAGGGTGCGATGGGCTTCGAGCATCCGGGCAACGCGCGCTTCGATCTCGGAAGGAAAGGGCGCCACGCGGCGCGTCTTCATATCGACATGGATGCACATCTGTTCGGATGTGGCGGCGAGATAGCCCTTTTCGGCGTGATACATGTGGCCGAAGACGTGGATGCGCTTCGCATCGCCGTCGAGGAGCTGATAGGTGACGCGCACCGGATCGCCTTCGAGCAGTTCCTCGATGTAGCAGACATGAACCTCGGCGGTGAAGGCGGAGCCTTCGCCCTTCTGCGTATAGTCCCAGCCGATGCCCAGATCGGTAAAGGCCTTGTCGAGCGATTCATCGAACAGAAGATGGTAGTAGGCCATGTTCATATGGCCGTTGAGATCGACCCATTGCGGTTCGACCTTGCGAGGCGGGCATTCGATCGGGCTTGCGGCGGTCATGCGTTCTACTCTCCCTGAAGCGCGGCCATGATAGTTTGTGCTAGGCTCGATGCAACCGGGGGAGAGGGCTCGTGGCTGCAACAAAGGTATTGAACGCAAGCGAAACGGAAGCGGCGATTGCCGGGCTTTCGGCGCTGCTCGGCGACCGGCTGACCACGTCGGCGGCGCTGCGCGAGGCGCATGGGCGCGACGAGAGCTGGCACCCGGTGATGCCGCCCGACGCCGTCGCCTTCGCGACATCGACGGAAGAAGTCGCGGCCATCGTCCGCATCTGCGCGGCCCATCGCTTTCCGGTCATTCCCTTCGGCACGGGCACTTCTCTGGAGGGGCATATTTCCGCGCCGCGCGGCGGGCTGTCGCTCGATCTGTCGCGCATGAACCGCATCATTGCCGTCAACGCGGCCGATCTCGACGTGCATGTCGAGGCGGGCGTGACGCGGAAGGTGCTCAATGCCTATCTGCGCGACATGGGGCTGTTCTTTCCGATCGATCCCGGCGCGGATGCGAGCCTCGGCGGCATGGCGGCGACGCGCGCCTCGGGCACCAATGCGGTGCGCTATGGGACCATGCGGGAGAATGTGCTGAACCTCACCGCTGTCATGGCGGATGGACGCATTGTGCGCACGGCGCGGCGGGCGCGGAAGTCGGCCGCGGGTTACGACCTCACGCGGCTTCTGGTCGGTTCGGAAGGCACGCTCGGCATCATCACGGAATTGACGCTGCGGCTATATGGAATCCCCGAGGCGATTTCCGCCGGCGTCGTTTCCTTTCCGGCCTTCGAGGGCGCCATCGAGGCCGTCATAGAGACCATCCAGTCGGGGCTCCCGGTTGCACGCATCGAGTTTCTCGACGAGGTGCAGGTGGCGGCATGCAACCGCTATTCAAAGCTCTCGCTGCCCGAGACGCCGCTGCTGCTTGTCGAATTTCACGGCAGCGAGGCCTCGGTCGCCGAGCAGGCGACGCGCTTTGGAGAGATTGCGGCGGCGCATGGCGGCGGCGCATTCGAATGGGCGACCAAAGCGGAGGAGCGCACGCGGCTCTGGGAAGCGCGGCACAATGCGCTCTACGCCTCGCTCGCGCTTCAGCCCGGCAAGAAGGGCATGACGACCGATGTCTGCGTGCCGATCTCGCGGCTCGCCGAAGCCATCAAGGGCACGAAGGACGATCTGGCGAAGTCGAGGCTGGTCGCGCCCATGGTCGGCCATGTCGGCGACGGCAATTTCCATCTCATCATGCTGGTCGATCCGGACAATGCCGACGACATTGCAGAGGCGAGGCGCATTCACGACCGCATGGTCACGCGCGCGCTTTCGCTCGACGGCACCTGCACGGGCGAGCACGGCATCGGCGAGGGCAAGATCAAATTCCTCGAAGCGGAGCATGGCGCGGGTGTCGCGGTGATGCGGGCGATCAAGCAGGCGCTCGATCCGCTCGACATTCTCAATCCCGGAAAGATGCTGCCTTATTGATCGGCGTCAGTGAACGAGGCTGACGATCACGTTGACGGCCAGCGCCAGCAGCACCGTGTTGAAGAAGAACGACACGACGCTGTGCAGCAGCGTCACCTTCCGCAATCCCGTCGCCTCGACCTGCACGTCGGAAACCTGCGCCGTCATGCCGACGGTGAAGGAGTAATAGAGAAAGTCCCAGACGCCGGGTTCGTCCGATCCGGGAAAATCGAGGCCGCCCTTGTCCTTGCGCTTGCCGCCGGGTTCGTTGGCGCGGGCGTAATAGAGATGGGCGTAGTGAAATGCGGAGATGGTGTGAAGCGTCAGCCAGCCGAGCGGCACGCTTGCGACGCTGAGGAAGAGGCGCAGGTGCGCCGGCGTTCCGCCCTGGTTGAGCAGCGCGAATATCGACCACATGCTGACGGCGATCGAAGCAAGCGTAATGAAGATGATGAGCGGCATGCCTTCATCGCCGATATCGGCGCGCTGGCGGAAACTTTCGGGCGTTGCGCCATAGGCGACGGCGGCTGTCGACAGGAGATAGGCGATGAAGAATGCGTCGCCCGCAATGACGATGCGGATCGGATCGCCGCCCAGCGGAGCGGCGGCGAAACCGACGGCCAAGCCGAAGAGCGCCGAGAGGTAGAAGCGCGCGTGATGGCGCAGGTGATTCAACGGCAATCTGAACAATGGTCCCTCGCAAATCGCATAATCACCATCTTATCCCCGATCGGGACGGATGCGCAGACAATCGCCTCATTGTCGCCCCGTGAGCGCCGCTTTGGCCGGGTCTCATAGTCCTTCGACCAAGCGGAGCGGCATGGTGTCGTTTCGTTTTCATATCACCACAATGATGGAGAACGAACATGGATAAGGACAGGATCGAAGGCGCCGCGAAACAGGCCAAGGGTGCGGTGAAGGAAGCCGCCGGTAAGCTGACCGGCGATGCGAAGCTCCGCGCCGAAGGCAAGTTCGACAAGGTCGAAGGCAAGGTGCAGAGCGCCATCGGCGGCGCGAAAGATGCCGCGCGCGAGGCTGCGGATCGCCATGCCCGCGACTAACCGCAGCCGGACGGCTGAGGCATGAGATTTTCGGGGTCGCCTTTCGGGGCGGCCCCGATTTCATTCAGTCGAGAGTCTGGCGATAGCGGTTGAGCGCGATGACGGTGGCGCCAAGGAAGAAGAGGGCGATGGCGCCCACATCCATCCGGATGTCGGCGAGGTCGTTGCCCTTGAGAAGTATGCCGCGGACGATGCGCAGGAAATGCGTCAGCGGCAGAACCTCGCCGATCCATTGCGCCCATTGCGGCATGCCGCGGAACGGAAACATGAAGCCCGACAGCAGGATCGACGGGAGGAAAAAGAAGACCGCCATCTGCACGGCCTGAAGCTGGTTGCGAGCGAGAGTGGAAAAGGTGAAGCCGACCGCAAGGTTGGCGGCGACGAAGAGCAGCAGAACGGCGGAGAGCAAGGTAAGGCTGCCGAACATCGGCACTTCGAAAAGCCAGCGCGCGGCGGCGAGGATGAGGGCGGTCTGGATGTAGCCGAGCAGCACATAGGGAAGGATTTTCCCCATCATCACCTCGAAGGGGCGGGCCGGCATGGTGAGGAGGTTTTCCATCGTGCCGCGTTCGATCTCGCGCGTCACAGCGAGCGCGGTAAACATCACCATCGTCAAAGTGAGGATGACGCCGAGGAGGCCCGGCACGATGTTGTATTGCGTATTGCGCTCGGCGTTGTAGCGGGTGTGGACGACGAGATCGAAGGGCGGTGGACCCTGCTGGAGTTTCGCCAGCGGACCCAGAAGATCGCGGTTGAAGACGGTGCCAGCGAGGAGGCTGACGGTCGCCACGGCGTTGCCGGTCGCGGCGGGATCGGTCGCGTCGGCGTCGACCAGCAATTGCGGATTTGCGCCGCGCACCAGATCGCGCGAAAAATTCGGCGGTATCTCGATGACGAATTGCACGTCGCCGGAGCGAAGAAGACCGTCGGCTTCGGCGGCGGTTTTCGGCCGGCTGACGATGGAGAAGTAGTCGGAATTTTCGAGCGCGGCGACGAAACTGCGGGCGAAAATGGAATTGTCCTCCACGAAGATCGCGGTGGCGAGATGCTTCGGGTCGGAGTTGATGGCGTAGCCGAACAGCAGAAGCTGGACGACCGGCAGGCCGATGATCATGGCGAAGGTCAGCCGGTCGCGCCGCATCTGGATGAATTCCTTGATGACGAGCGCGTTGAGGCGGCCAAGGCTGAAGCGGCTTCCGGTCATTGGAAATTGTCCGGCGTTTTTTTCATCATCAGGATGAAGACATCTTCGAGCGTCGGCTCGTCCTGACGCCAGACGAGATCGGGTTCGTTGCGATAGGGCGCGATGGCGCGCTCAAGCGCCGGCCTGTCCGCGCCGCTGACATGGAGGCTCGCACCGAAGGGCGCCACCATGTCGACGCCGTTGCTGGTCGCAAGATCGTGGCCGAGGGCAAGAATGCGGCGCGGCGACGGGCCGGTAACGGTCCAGGTCGTCAGGCCGGATTGCGCGACGACTTCTTCCGCCGTGCCGCGCGCGAGAAGGCGGCCATAGGCGAGATAGCAGATCTTGTTGCAGCGCTCGGCCTCGTCCATGTAGTGCGTGCTGACAAGAACGGTGAGGCCGCCATCGGCGAGTTCGTGGATTTCGTCCCAGAATTCGCGGCGCGCTTTCGGGTCGACGCCTGCCGTCGGTTCGTCGAGCAGCAGCAGCTTCGGATTGTGCATGATGCAGGAGGCGAGTGCGAGGCGTTGCTTCCAGCCGCCCGACAGCGTGCCGGCGAGCTGTTTCGCGCGGCCCTTCAGATTGAGCTTCTCGATCGTTTCATCGACCGCGTCGCGGCGATTTTTCAAGCCGTAGATGCGGGCGATGAAGTCGAGATTTTCGCGGATGCTCAAATCCTCGTAGAGGCTGAACTTCTGCGTCATGTAGCCGACTTCGAGCTTGATCCTCTGGGACTCGGTCAGAATGTCGTAGCCGAGGCATGTGCCGTGGCCGGAATCGGGGGTCAGCAATCCGCAGAGAAGCCGGATGGTCGTCGTCTTGCCGCTGCCGTTCGGACCGAGAAAGCCGTAAATCTCGCCGCGCGCCACCTGCATGTCGACATTGTCGACGACCTTCTTGCCGTCGAAACTTTTCGTGAGCCCATCGACGTCGATCACGAGATCGGTGGAAGCCGATGGAGCGGGGGCGGCGCTCATGGCCGGGCTCACTTTGCGGCAGCGAGGGCGACGCGCACCGGCTGGCCGGGATGGAGCGCCTCGGGGTTTGCATCCGGCCAGGCCTCGGCGAGATAGACGAGCTTTGCCTGGCTGTCCTTGCTGTAGATGACGGGCGGCGTGAACTCGGCTTGCGGCGAAAGAAAGCGGATTGTGCCCGTCAGCCCTGCGGGGCAGCCGTCGCAGGAGAGGGCGACCTTGTCGCCGCTGCGAACGCGGCCGAGCTCGGGTTCGGGAATGAAAAACCGGACCTTGATGTTTTCCGGCGGCAGCACGGACACGACGGGCTGGCCGGGCCCTGCATATTCGCCGGGCCGGAAATAGACGTCATCCACGATGCCGCCCTTCGCGGCGCGTCCTTCGCGGCGGGCGAGCCGCCAGTCGGCTTGCGCGAGCGCGGCGGTTGCGGCCTTCGCGGCGGCATCGGCCGCATCGCGGGCGGCACGGGCGGCATCGAGGTCGGCCTGGCTCGCATTGCCGCGCTGCACGAGGGCCGCCAGGCGATTGAAATCGAGTCCGGTCTTGAGGAAGGTCGCCTGCGCCGAAGCGAGGTTTGCCGCCGCCTGATCGTGGTTGGCGATTTCCGCCGTCCGATCGAGCTGGAAGAGGAGCGCGCCATCGGTCACCCGGTCTCCGCGCTTCACCGGAATGGCGTCGATGGTGCCGCCGTCGATGGGCGCGGCGCGCACATATTCGCCCTCGGCATAGCCCTGATAGACGCCGCTTTCCGGTCTGTCGCAGGCATTGAGAAGGAGCACGGCCCCGCACGCAAACAAGAGGGAATGGAGACGCATCATCTTGTCTCCTTGTCGGCGGCGAGACCGTGCAAGACGAAATCCAGATGGCTCGGGAGAAATCGTTCGGGATCGAGCTCCGGCGTCTCGCCGAATACTTCCCGCGCCAGCGCATTCATGATGATCGGGAGGATGATGCTTTGCCCCGTGGCGACCGGATCGCAGCGGCGGAACTCGCCGCTGGCAATGCCGCGCTCGATGATGCGGGCGATATTGCGTAGGCCGCGCAGCACCATCTCGTCGCGATAGAAGGCGGCGACGTCTGGAAAGTTTCCCGCTTCCGACACCACAAGTTTGATGACCGCGCGCACGTCGGGCGAACCGGCGATGGCGCGGGCGCGTTCGGTGAGGCCGCGCACCAGATCGGCGGCGCGGCCGTCGAAGCCTTCGACCAGGGCTTCTATCGCGTCGAGGCGCGGCGTCGCGATCTCGCGGATGATCGCCTTGAAGAGGTCTTCCTTGCTTTCGAAGTAGAGGTAGATGGTCGCCTTGCTGACGCCTGCCGCCTCGGCGACGTCTTCGAGCCGCGTCGCCGCAAAGCCGCGTTCCGAAAAGAGCTTCAGCGCCGCAGCAATGATTTCGGCGGGGCGGGCTTCCTTGCGCCTCTGGCGCTTTGGCTGGCGGGCGGGCTGCATCGCTGCCTCTTAATAACTGACCAGTCAGTAATTATCAGCGAATGAACCCCGGCGCAAGAGGGGGCGGCAGGGCGGGACATGAGGCCGCAAGGCGCCGCCCGGCGTTCGGCGCACGGGTAGGGTCACGGGGAGTGGATTGTCCGTATGGAGCGGGATCGGCGGTTATCTGTCTTTATCGCTGCCGGGAAGATTGTCATTGCCGTTCGGCGCGCCGGGCGATTGCGGCGACGGCTCACGACGTTTTCCTTCGAGCTCGCGCGTTTGGCGGTCGCGTTCGACGCGGCCGAGCTTCTTCTCCTGACCGGTGCGGCCGAACTTCACGCGGTTCGCAGCGGCCTGAGTTTCCTTCTCCAGTTTCTCGCGACGCTTCCTGTCGTCGCGCGATATTTTCCGAAACTGGGCGAAATTGACTATATTTTCGTCCTTCGAAACCATAATTTGCCCGCAAATCAGCGGCAGCCTGCCACAAGATGCTCGCCTGAATGTTCCTTGCCACTCTAGGCGAAAGGCGGACGACAAGAAACTGCCGGCGCGAGATGGTTTCGCGGGGCGGCCCATTCCCTGCGATCAAGGGGCGGAGACGAGTTTGAATTCGGTTCTTTCCACCATCGCGGGCGTCGTCGCGCTGCTGCTGATTGCGGCGCTCATCGGTCCGACATTCATCGACTGGAACAGATTCCGCAGCGAGATCGAAGCGCAGGGGCAGAAGGTCACCGGCCGCCCGATGAAAATCGGCGGCGACATCAGCTTCGTCATTCTGCCGGCGCCGCATATGACGCTGAACGACGTTTCCATCGGCAATGTGCCGGGCGCCGAGAATTCCGATTTCGCGCGCATCGGACAGGTCGATGCGGAGATGGCGCTGGCGCCGCTGGTGCGCGGCGAGATCAGCGTGACGAGCGTGAAGGTCACGCGGCCGCAGATTCATCTCGAAGTCGCCGCGAACGGCCGCAACAACTGGCATGACATCATCGTCGCCGGAAAGTTGCCGGAAGACGGATTGTTCGGACTCGGTTCCGTCAGTCTCGAACAGGCAAGTTTCGAGGAAGGCACGCTGACTTACAGCGACCGCAGGACCGGGCGAAGCTGGCGCGTCCTGCATATCAATGGCGATGTCGAGGCGACGTCGCTGCTCGGACCGATGCGAGCGGCGCTCGATTTCGAAGCGCAGGGCGCGCCGATGTCGCTGCGCCTCGCGCTTGGCAATTTCAGCGGCGGCAAGGCGTTTCCGATCACGGCCGAATTGCAGGCGAAGGCGACGCAGTCGAAGCTTTTGTTTTCGGGACTTGCGACGGGCTTCTCAACGGATGCGCGCATCGACGGCACGGCGAGCCTTGAGCTCGGCACGGTCAAAACGGCGGACGGCAAGAAGGCGCGTCCGCCCTTGCGCATCGAGGCGGCCCTTGTCGTCGGCGGTGAGACTGCAAATTTCCGCAGTCTCGTCGTCGCCATGGCGGGCACCACGCTCAAGGGCGACGCCACGGCCGACTGGCAGGTGCGTCCGACCGCGTCGATCCACCTGAAAGGCGAGGCGCTGACGCTCGATCCGCTTGCCGACCGGCTGCGCGAGCTCGCCGCGGGCGGCAAGGTTCCGCTCGGCGCGTTGACAGGCCTGCCGCTTCCGGGCTGGATCGACATCAACGCGGATGTGTCCATCGACGGTTTGCTCGTTCACGACATTCTCGTGAAGGATGCGGTTCTGGCCGTTGCGCTCAAGGACGGAACGCTGACGGTCGCCAAGGCGCGCGGCGACATTGCCGGCGGCACGAAAGTCGAGATGAGCGGGGCGCTGTCCAACAATGACGGCGGGCCTCGCTTCGACGGCAAGGTCTCGGCGGCGAGCGGTAATCTTGTCGCGCTGGCGAACTGGCTGACGGCGCTCCGGGCGGAACCCGGAGAGACGGCGGCGCCTGCCGAAACGGTCAAACCGAAACCCGCTCCCGCCGTTCTCAAGGCGCAGGCGCGGCCATTCGCGATTTCGTCGAAGTTCAGCCTGACGCCGGATCGGCTCGACTTTACGAATCTTGCGGCTGCCTATGCGGCGACATCGGAGCCCGCAGACCTCAAGGGCAGTCTGTCTTTCACGGCGGCGAACAAGCGGCCGCTCATCAGCGCCGACATGCAGGCGCGGTCGTTCGACCTTGATCCGCTTGCCGCGCTCTGGCCCGCCAATGCGCCGGGGCCGCTCGCGCTTCTCAACAATTACGACGTCGACCTGACGGCGACGGCCGACCGGCTTACGGTCGGCGGCACCGAGGTTTCAGGCCTCGATGTGTCGGCGGCCGTCACGGAAGGCACGCTCGACCTTCGCCGTTTCAATGCGGCGAGCCTTGCGGGCGCAAAGGTTTCGTTTGCGGGCACGCTGTCCGACGTCACGGCGGGCGCCGTGGATGCGTTGCATGGCAACGTCTCCGGCACGCTCACCGCCGAAAAGACGCCGGCTTTGAAGAAACTTCTGGGCGTCGATGCGCCCGGCGTCGAAGGGCCCGTCGATCTCGCGCTTAGCTTCGTTTCCGGCGAAGCGGACGACAGCAAGGCGCGTCTCGACACGCTGACCGTCAAGGGTACGATTGCGGCGAGCCGGGTCGACGCCGTGCTGAAGCGCGGCCATGGGCCGAATGGCGATGCGGGCCGCGTCGACTTCGTGGCGAATGCGACGAGCAATGACGGCAGGGCGCTGCTGAAACAGCTCGGGCTTGCGCCGGCGGAAAGCTTCGCGGGCGCGGCCACGGCGTCGTTGCAACTCGGCGGCCCGATGGGCAAGCCTTACGACACCGTGCTGCGTGTCAATGTCGGCGACGGCACGTTCAATGCGAAGGGGCGGACGATCGATCCGCTGGGCGCGGCGGCCTTTACGGGCCATATCGATCTCACCGCGTCGGGTCTTGCCTCCGCGCTCGCGGCCGTCGGCGCATCGGCGCAGATTTCGGATTTCGCGCTGGCGCAATCCGGCGGTCCGGGTTTCGTCATGTCCGCCGATCTGAAGACCGATCCGGCGTCGGTTTCGCTCGTGGGCCTGGAGGCGGTTGCCGGCAATTTCCATCTCTCCGGCGATGCGAGCTATGCCCGGGCGGCGGAGGGAAAACTTCCCGTGCTTGCCGGAAAGCTCGAAGCGAATGCGCTCGATCTCACGGCGCTGTTTGCGACCGCCGCGGGCGCGCAGGATACGATCTGGCCGACATCGGCGCTCGACTGGTCGGCGCTCGGATTTTTCGACGGCGATCTCGACCTCAAGATCGGCGCTCTCACCGTTGGAACGGCCAAGCTCGATCAGGCGAACATGCATCTGGCGCTTGCGAGCGGCGTTCTGTCGGCGACACCCTTTGCCGCGCAATTCGCCGGCGGCAAGGCGGTGCTCGGCCTGCGCATCGAAGGCGGCAAGACGGGCGAGCCCGGCATCGGATTGACCTTCGCCGCCGATGATGTCGATCTCGCCAAGGCGAGCGCGCTCGCATTCGGCGCGTCGTCTATGACGGGGCGCGGCGCGATCAATCTGCAAGTTCAGGCGCAGGGGCGGAGCTGGCTCGGCCTTGCGTCTTCCGCCTCCGGCACCGGCTCTCTCAAGACGCAAGGGGCGGGCTTCGCGCCGCTCGATCTTGCCGGCTTCTCGGCGGGGCTCAAGTCGCTGAAGTCGCTCGACGGGTTTGCCGCGCTTCAGGACAAGGTGCTGGCCGCCGGTTCGACTTCGGTGAACGGGCTCGACGGCGATTTCGCCTTGAAGGACGGCGTTGCGAAGATCAACCGCGACGCGCTCGACCTCAAGGGCGGGAAGGGCAAGCTTGCGGGCATGTTCGACCTCACGCGGCTTGCCGTCGACAGCGAACTCACCGTCACGCTCGACGAGCCGAAGGACGCACCGTCGTTTTCCATCGTCAATGCCGGACGGATCGGCCATATCGAAAGGCGCAGCGACACGCTGGCGCTTCAGCAATTCATGTCGAAGCAGATACTCAAGCAAAGCGCCGTTTCGGCCGGGCTCGACTTCATACCGAAGCAGCTCAAGAGCCTGATGGGCCTCACGGACGACGAGAAGGCGAAGGGGCCGACGGTTGCTGGCATTCCGCTTCCGCTCGCACGGCCGGAGCCGCACGCCTCGCTTCAGTAAAGGATCAGGTGGCGCAGGCGGCGCTTTTGTTCCTGAAATGGGCGAGCACGTAGACGCGGACCGCGCCCGAGAGATTTCCCTCCACGTCCCGCGCGCCGTCGATGCGGCGCACCAGCTCGTTCACCGAGACGTCTTCCGAACAGGCGATTTCCTTCAGCGCATCCCAGAAGGGCCGCTCCAGCGAGATGGAGGTGCGGTGGCCGGCTATGCTGACGGAACGCTTGATCTCGGCTGGCATGTCACTCCGGGGCGATCATCTTTTCGGGGCGGACGACGGCGTCGAATTCCTCGTTCGTCACATAGCCGCCGCCGACGGCTTCCTCGCGCAGCGTGGTGCCGTTCTTGTGCGCGGTCTTGGCGATCTTGGCGGCATTGTCGTAGCCGATCTTGGGCGCGAGTGCCGTGACGAGCATCAGCGAGCGCTCGAGCGCGGCCTTGATGTTGTCGGTGCGGGGCTCGATGCCGACGACGCAATTGTCGGTGAAGCTCACGGCGGCATCCGCCATCAGGCGCACGCTCTGGAGGAAATTGTAGGCCATGACGGGGTTATAGACGTTCAGCTCGAAATGGCCCTGGCTGCCGGCGAAGGTGAGGGCGGCATTGTTGCCGAAGATCTGCACGCAGACCTGCGTCATCGCCTCGCACTGGGTGGGGTTGACCTTGCCCGGCATGATGGAGGAGCCGGGCTCGTTCTCGGGCAGCGAGAGTTCGCCGAGACCGGAACGGGGGCCGGAACCCAGAAGGCGGATGTCGTTGGCGATCTTGAACAGCGATGCGGCCACCGTGTTGATCGCGCCGTGGCTGAAGACCATGGCGTCGTGGGCGGCGAGCGCCTCGAACTTGTTGGGCGCGGAGGTGAAGGGCATCTTGGTGATGGCGGCGATGCGCTCGGCCACCTGCTCGGCAAAGCCGATGGGCGCGTTGAGGCCGGTACCGACGGCGGTGCCGCCCTGGGCGAGCTGCATCAGCATGGGCATGGTCTGCTCGATGCGGGCGATGCCGTTTTCGACCTGCTGGGTGTAGCCGGAAAATTCCTGGCCGAGCGTCAAGGGCGTCGCGTCCTGCGTGTGAGTGCGGCCGATCTTGATGATCGACTTCCAGGCGTTCGACTTGTCGTTGAGCGCGTTGCGGAGCTTGCGCAGCGCGGGCAGCAGGCGGTGGTGGATTTCCTCCGCGCAGGCGATGTGCATGGCCGTCGGATAGGTGTCGTTGGACGACTGGCTCATGTTGACGTGATCGTTGGGGTGGACGGGCTTCTTGGAGCCCATCTCGCCGCCCAGCATCTCGATGGCGCGGTTCGAGATCACCTCGTTGGCGTTCATGTTCGACTGGGTGCCCGACCCGGTCTGCCAGACCGCCAGCGGGAAATGGTCGTCGAGCTTGCCGTCGATCACTTCCTGGGCGGCGGCCACGATGGTTTCGCCAATGGCCTTGTCCAGCTGGCCCAGCGCCATGTTGGTTTCGGCGGCGGCGCGCTTGATAATGCCAAGCGCTCGCACGATGGGGAGCGGCTGCTTTTCCCAGCCGATCTTGAAGTTGCCCAGGCTGCGCTGGGCCTGCGCCCCCCAATAGCGGTCGGACGCGACCTGGATGGGGCCGAATGTGTCGGTCTCGGTGCGGGTATTGCTCAACGGTCAGCCCTCGGATTTCCGGGGGTCCGGGTACTATTTCTTGCGGAAAGAGTCGAGGCTGACCACCTCGCCGGGCGCCGGCTTTTCGACCAGGGCTTTTTCAGGCGCTTTTTCCGGGGCCGCCGGCTTCATGGCGACCGGCTCCGGCGCCTGGGTTTCGGCGGGTTCGGACGGGGCATTGGGCACCATCACGGGCCCGGTGGCGGGCTTGGCGGCGTCACCCTCGGCCCGGAACTGCAGCCCGAACTGCACGCCGGGATCGAAAAAGGCGGTCAGGGCGGCGAAGGGAATGTGCAGGGGCGCCGGCAGCTTCTTGAAGGTCAAAGTGACCTCGAAATAATCCTCCTTCACCTTCAGCGCCCAATATTGGTGCTGGATGATGATGGTCATTTCGTCGGGATACTGTTCCTTCAGGAATTCGGGAATGTCCACGCCGTCCGCATGGGTCTTGAAGGTCAGGTAGAAGTGATGCGCCCCGATCAGGCCGGATTTTTCGATGCGGCGCAGCGCATCGCGCACCACGCCGCGCAGCGCCGAGTCGGTCAAAGCCTGATAGCCGATAAAGTCTTTCGCCATATGAATTGGAGACTATTCGCGCGCCCGGCCAAGTCAACGTGCCTGGGCACAGCCCAGCCCCGCTTCCGGGGAAAAATGACGCAAATGCGAACAAAATAAGGAACCGGAAAGGCACAGACGCCGTTGTGAATAAGTCTCCCCGAAGGTCCTGGTCATGAAAATCGCCCAAATCGCCCCCCTGGTGGAAAGCGTCCCGCCCACCTTGTATGGCGGGACAGAGCGGGTGGTGTCCTGGCTGACCGAGGAACTGGTGCGTCAGGGCCATGACGTCACCCTGTTCGCCTCGGGCGATTCCCGCACCCTGGCGGAGCTGGTGCCGATCGTGCCGCGTGCGCTGCGGCTGGACGGCATCCACAATTCCACCACCTACAATCTCATCATGCTCGACCGGGTGGCGTCACGGATGCACGACTTCGATGTGATGCATTTCCACATCGACTTCTTTCACTATCCCCTGTTCCGCAACATGGCGCATCGCACCCTGACCACCCTGCACGGACGCCAGGACCTGCCCGAGCTGCCCGCCATCTATCGCGCCTTTCCGCACATGCCGCTGGTCTCCATCTCCGACCACCAAAGAGAGCCTGTGCCGCCGGTGAACTGGCGCGGTACCGTCTATCACGGGCTGCCCAATGACCTGCTTGCGGAAGGCCCCGGCGATAGCGGCTATCTCGCCTTTCTGGGCCGCATCTGCCCGGACAAGGGACCCTTGGAGGCGATCGAGATCGCGCGGCGCGCCGGGAGCCGGCTGAAGATGGCGGCCAAGGTCGATCCGGCCGACCAGAAATATTTCGACGAGGTGGTGAAGCCGGTGCTCGACCGCAGTCCGCATGTCGAGTTCATCGGCGAGATCGACGACGCCCGCAAACCCGAATTCCTGGGCAAGGCCAAGGCCCTGCTGTTCCCCATCTGCTGGCCCGAACCGTTTGGCCTGGTGATGATCGAAAGCATGGCCTGCGGCACCCCGGTGATCGCCTTCAATTGCGGCTCGGTGCCCGAGATCATGGAAGACGGGCTGACCGGCTTTGTGGTGGAGGATGTGGAACAGGCCGTGGCGGCCTGCGGCAGGCTGGACCGGCTGTCGCGCGCCGCCATCCGCTCGCGCTTCGAGGAACGTTTCAGCGTGGCGGGCATGGCGCGCCAGTATGTGAAGATTTACGAGGACCTGGCTTCCATGGATGGAGCGACGGCGATTGCGGCGGAGTAATTGAGCGAGGAGCGCATGGAGGCCAAAAACCTCCCCGACTCGCCTGACGATATTTCGACTTTCTACATTCAGGCGACAGAATCGATCCAGCAGCGCTGGCCCCGCACCCTCAAGCAGGGTGACAGCTTCGCCATGTTCGATGCGCTGGGCGACTGCATCGAACCCGGCCTGACGCCGGGCGGCGTCTTCCACAATGACACCCGCTATCTGTCCGGGGTGCAGCTTCTGATCGATGGCCAGCGGCCGCTGCTTTTGTCCAGCGCGGTGGAGCAGGACAATGTCGTGCTGACGGTGGACCTGACCAATCCCGACATCTACCAGAACAACGCCATCGTGCTGGCGCGCGAGACCCTGCATATCCGCCGCTCCAAATTTCTCTGGCAGGGCGGCTGCCATGAGCGCATCGCCATCCACAATTTCGATCCAAGGCCGCAGACCTGCTGGCTGACGCTC
>JARLIS010000028.1 GCA_031291615.1 Parvibaculum sp. | reverse complement strand
CGCTTTCGCAGCGCTGGTCCGCGCCGACAGGTGGCGCAGCATAACGCGCTTGAGTTCGGTGTCGGTTGGGTCGGGGTCCACAAAGTCGGGCGCGCCGGCGCGCATCGCCGTCAGAATGAGCTGTGCGCCCATCTCGTTGCCGACGACGACGACCGGCGTGTCCGCGAACCATTGCCTGACCGTGGACAGGCTTTCGAATGTGGTCTGGGCGCCGAGGCGGGCGTCGCTGTCGACGATGACGGCGTCGGGCGTGAATTGCTTTGCCGTTTCGACGATATTGACGCCGACGGGATCGGCGCGAACGACGGTCGCCACGGCCTCGAGCGCGCGCTTGACCTGCTCGCCCAGGGCCGCATCGCCGGATATGAGGAGAACACGATGCATGGCGCTCACTTCATCAAGCCGTATTGGACGACGTGGTTGTCGAGCTGACTGGTGTTGAGCAGCATCTGGCCGAAGCTCTGATCGTATTGCGGATTGCCCTGGCCCGGCAGTTGCGGGATCTGCCCCGCTTCCATCGGGGATACGAGATGGGGCGTCGCGATGACGATCAGTTCCTGCTGCTGCCGCGCATTCTGCGAGCGCTTGAAGAAGGCGCCGATGACCGGCAGATCGCCGACGCCCGGTACCTTGTCCTCGATGTTGGAGGAGGAGGTATACATGAGGCCCGCCAGCACGAAGCTCTGGCCGTCGCCGAGTTCGACCGTCGTGCGCGTCGAGCGCGTCTTGATGGCGGGAATTGTGAAACCCTGCATCGAGATGCCGTTGGCCGGATCGAGCTCGCTCACTTCCGGGCTCACCTTCATGACGATGCGGTCATTGTCGAGCACCGTCGCCTGCACGCCGAGCTGCACGCCGAACTTCTTATATTCGATGGTGACGGCGCCGTTGGCGCTGCCCGACTGCGGCACGGGTATCGGAATTTCGCCGCCGGCCAGAAAATCCGCCTGCTCGCCGCTGCGCACAATCAGGGTCGGCTCGGCGAGCATTTGCGCGAGATTGGCGCTCGACAACATGCTGAGCGCACCGGCAAGGTTTGCGCCCGGCCAGTCGAGAACCAGGTTGAAGGCGTCGCTGAGCGGCAGGCCGCCGGTGAATGTCGTGCCCGAAGTGCCGATGCCGCCCGCGCCGGAATTGGGCGCCGCCATGCCGAATTGCAGACCGTGGCCGAAGCGGCTGAGATTGAAGCCAAGCTCCTTCAGCGAGTCGACCGACACGGCGGCAAAGCGAATGTCGACGGCGATCATGCGCTGGGCGGAGACTTCGACCAGGTTGCGGACATCCTTGCCGACGAAAGACGTCGCAAGGTCCTGAACGCGCTGGCGATCGGCGAGACTGTAGACCTTGCCCTTGAGTATTGTCGTCTTGCCCGTATTCGAGGCCTGTACTTCCGCCAAAGAGGCGTCGGCCTGAAGCGCGGATTGCAATCCTCCGAGATCGGCCCCGACGACGCAGCGCCAGGAAGTTTGCACGCCGCCGCCCGCATACCAGACCGTGAGATCTGCCGAGCCCGTGCCCTGGCCGAGCAGGCGCAGCTCCTGCGAATTGACGACCTTGACGTCGACGACTTGCGGATTGCTGACGGCGATGCGGCCGATCGACTTGTCCAGTTTCAGAATTTTCTGGCCGCCGAGAGGGATCGACAAGGCGTCGGAGCGTTCGGCCGCCTGCGCCGCTTGCAGGCCTATTGCCAAAATGGCCAGGGTTGCGAAAAGCCTTCGAAGACCCATCGTCTTTGTTCCACGCCGCCGCATGTCTCCCCCTTACGTCTTTCCGACAGGTCTCCGCTTTCCCTCAGCGCGGCGTCGTGACCGATGTGGTCGCGGCGCCTGAATAAATGATGATTCTGTGCCCGGATGCCTTGCGCTCTCCGGCAGGCGCCGCCGCGATTTCGGGCGAGGCCTCGACGGGCGCCGCTCCAAGATCGGCAAGGCCGATCGAGCTTGCGCCCGCCATGTCTTTATCGGCGGGATTGCGGATCGCCAGAAGCACCTTGCCAAGCCTGTCGGCGAGCGCGAGGCGGGCAACCGCGTCGGGGGTGATGGCGAGCGTGACCGTGCGGGCACCGCTCAGCGCTTCCGGCCCGCTGGTCGAAAGCTTCTCGCCGACGGCGAGGACGGCGACATTCTGGAGAAGCATCGTTGCGCGGCTCTGGTCGGCATCCCGGCCGCCCGCGGTCAGAGATTGCGAATAGACAGATCCCGGAAGCGAAACGAAGACATCGACGCGATCTGCGACGCGCAGAAAGCCGCCGACGATCTGGTCTTCCGTGACCTTGACCGAGAAAGCGCGCTGACCCGGCTGCACCAGAGCGGCGACGCCGGCCGCCACTTTCGACGCGCTCAGCATGCCGCCGAAAATGATCTGGGACGGCAGAATGTCGTCGGTGGCGACGCGGCCGATGGCGACCGCAGGGTCGGCGATGCTGTCGGACGGCGCCGGCGCGGCGACGCCGCGCAACATGACGTCGTCAGCGCCGATGACGGCGCCGCGCGCAATGGCGTGTGAGGCAACGAGAACGGATTCCATGGAGGCTTGCGCCGAAGAGGTCTGGCCTGCGGTCTGCGCGGCGCTTCCGACATCCGCGCCTCGCTCTCTCACATTGAGCCATACGAGGATCGCGGCGGCGGCAATCAGAACCGAACCGACGGCAAGAAGCAAAACCGGATTTCGCTGCACGCGCTGCGCAAAGCTCATCTCAATCTCCCCTTGGCGCTCCCCTGTGCGAAACGCCAGCTATGCCTCGTATCCCTTCAGTTACCGATCAAGCCGATCCTCTCTCCAAGGATCAATTCCATACCCAACTGGTTACAAAGGAGTTAAACCGCAGTCGAACATCCAACATAGTTCAAGTCGCCAGACTTCATTTTCGGCCGGACTGTGCAGAGAATTGAAACACACGCTAAAATTTTCACTATCGAATATCATCGTAAATCACATTTACTGTCTGATTTGTGTGCGCAGTCATCACGATACACAATTGCGGCCGGAATGCGACGAGAGAAGGTCCATTTTCATTCACACAGCGGGTCGATTCCACGAGCGGACGCGATGTGAAAGCCGGGCTTCGTTGCACCCCCTTCGGCGTATACGGATTAACGTCCCCACATACAATATGGCAGGGCTCCATACCGACGAGAGCCCACAACACTCGACAGTCAGCCAAGTTTGTCGGCTGTGTTACTCAAATTGAATACAGGATTCGTCATTCCCCGCGGCCATCGGCCTGTACCATTCGCTCAAACAGCCGATGCTCCGAGGAGGGAACATGTCGATCAATAAAACACTGCTTGCGGCAACATCAGGTCTCGTGCTGCTCGCGCATCCCGCACTGGCCGCCCCGATCAATCCGCTTGCAGCGCCCTCCCCCGGCACGGTGCTGACGCCGCCCGCGCCTTCGCCGGAACTGCCCCGCCAGGAAGCGCCACGTCTGAGAGAAAATCTCGGCCTCCCGAAGGGCGAAGACAAAGTGCTGAACTTCACCTTCTCCAATATTCGCGTCGTCGGCGCGACCGCCATCGACGAAGCGACCATCGCCCAGGCGTTCAGCGGACTTTTGAACAAGCCGGTCACCGCCGGAGAGCTCGCCGCGGCGATCGATCGCGTCAACAAGATCTATGACGATGCCGGCTACGCACTCGGCCGCGCTTTCGTTCCGGCGCAGGTGATGCAGGGCGGAACGCTGATCGTGCGCGTTGTCGAAGGCTATATCGGCGACATCAAGATCGAGACCGACAATGAGGCCGTCCGCGCGAGCATCGAGCGTTTCAGCCGGCGCATCGGCGACGAGCGGCCGCTCCGGAAGGCGACACTGGAGCGCTATCTCCTCCTCATCTCCGACATTCCCGGCGTCAAGGTCGGCGGACAGTTGACGGGGATGAACATCTATACGGGCGCGGCCACAATGGAGTTGAAAGCGGACTACGATCCGCTGACGGTCGATACCGCGCTCGACAATCGCGCCAATCTCGACGGCTCGCCTTTCCAGACCTATCTCACGGGATCGATCAACGACGTCGCGGGCGACGGCGAGCAGCTTTCGGCGACGGTGCTGGCGACGCCCAATATTCGCGACCAGCAGTATTTCCGGCTCGCTTATTCGACCTTCGTCGGATCGGACGGCTTGCGCGCCCTGATCGGCGGTTCGTTCGCGCGCTCCAAGGCGGGCGATCTGCCGGCGAACTTCGATCTCGTCAGCCGCAGCGACGAATTCGACGCGTCTCTGAGCTATCCTTTCATCCGCTCGCTGACGCAGAACCTCAACGGCGTCTTCGGCGTCTATGCGATCGACGCCTATAACGATCTCAACGGCACGCGGTTTTCCGAAGACGCCGTCAGGGCTTCGTTCCTCGAAGGAAGCTACACGGCGCGGCTCGGCGAACGGACGACGTTCGGCTCCAACATCCGGCTGACGCAAGGCCTCGGCCTCTTCGACGCCGGTCCCGACAACATGCAGCATTCGCGCCTCGGCGCGCGGCCCTGGTTCTTCAAGGCGAGGGCGGCGGCGAGCGTCACCTATGCCGCGACCGACAAGCTCAGCCTCAGCGCCAGCACCGAAGGGCAGTATAGCCCTGACTCTCTCTACAGCTCCGAGGAGATCAGCTTCGGCGGCGCCCATTTTGGACGCGGTTTCGACACATCCGAAGTCTCGGGCGACAGCGGCTTCGGCAATTCAATCCAGGCGCAATATCGCCTCGATACCGATATTTTCGGCGGATGGACGATGCTGCCCTATACTTTCCTCGATCAATCGCAGGTCTATAACCACGCCGTCGACCAGCAGGGTAACGCCACTCTCGTCTCGACTGGCGCCGGCATCACCTTTTCCAACCGCAAATGGCTGGTCGTCGGTCTGGAAGTCGACAAGCCGCTCAATCGCGATGTCGCCTCGCGCGGAAACCGCGATCCCCGGCTCTATGTATCGCTCGAAGTTCGCTTCTAGACGGGCGAACGGACTTCCCGCGACCGCCGGCAAAGAAAGAAGCCCGAACCTAGGTTCGGGCTTTTTAGTTGCAAGGAACATCGCTCGGCGTCAGTGCCTGCCGAGAAGACCGCCGACCACACCGCCGGCGGTCGCGCCCACAACAGGAAGGCCGCTGACCGCCTGGGTCACGGGCGCGAGCGCGCCCGTCGCGGCGGATGCGACCGTGCCGACAACGGGCACGGAGGAGAGCGCATCCGTGACGTTGCCGGCACCAGCCGCACCGACAGTGGGAAGAGCGGAGGTCGTGGAGGCGACGGTTGTGGCGACGGTGCCGGGCAGAGCACCGAGGATCGAGCCCACCGGCGTGCCGGCGACCGGAACCGCGGAGACGGCGGACGTCACCGTCTCGGTCGCCGTGGCGACGAGCGCGGGCAGCGCCGATGAGGAGCCCGAGCCCGAACCCGAGCCCGTCGAGGGCAGCGCGGGCAGGCCGGCAAGCACCGTTGCCACGGTGCCGCCGACGACCGGGACCGACTGAAGCTGTTGCGTCACGGGTGCGACGAGCGAGGGGCCGCTCTGCGCGGCGAGCAATGCGTTCATCAGGCCGTCCGTGCCGCCGGCAAGGCTGGTCGGAATGACGCCCTTCAGATCGAGCACGCCGCCGCCCGCATCCCCGCCGACGATGCCGCCAAGGATATTGCCAGCGGGCGCGAGTGCGCCTGCAACGCCGCTGCCGCCACTGCCGCCGGGGGCCGCACTTCCCCCGCCGCCGACAATGCCGCCAAGAGGGGTCGATCCGAGAATATCGCCGAGCGTCTGACCGGTGCCGGTCGAAGACGTGCCGCCTGAAACGCCCTCGGTGCCGCCGCTTCCGCCTCCCGA
This sequence comes from Parvibaculum sp., assembly GCA_031291615.1. Classification (GTDB taxonomy): domain Bacteria; phylum Pseudomonadota; class Alphaproteobacteria; order Parvibaculales; family Parvibaculaceae; genus Parvibaculum. Next base: position 58,439 of record JARLIS010000028.1, on the reverse strand, counting down.
GGTCAGGCCGGCGGCGGAGGCGCGGCTGCCGCTCCCCACCTCCGAAGACATCGACAGTTTGTCGGTGGCGCAGCCGGTCAGCGCAATGCAAGCGACAGAAACGAATAGAGCCTTTTTGAGCACGATCCTCTCCCGATCTCGCAACTCCTGCGCGGGGCCCTTTGTTCAGTCCCTCACGCTCACTCAATTTGTAGGCCTCCCCTCCCTCGAACGGTGTGCTGATCTGTGCAGATGTGTCACATTCACCCTGCGCCGCGGACGAGCAATCCGTACAAGACTTAACCCTTGAGTAAGCGGCGCGGGCTTTCACTAGGGCCAGGTTTGATCCGATCATCGCCAGGGAGACGGGCGCTTGACCGAGAACGAAGACATGGAAGCCGGGAAACGGCCGGGGAAGCGCGGGCTTCACGCGTTTCGCCGCGACGAGAGCGGCGTCATATCGGTGATGGCCGCGTTTTCCCTTTTGCTCGTCATTGCCGTCGCCGCCGTCGTTCTGGACGCCGGCGCGATGTTGCTGGCGCGGCGTTCGCTGCAAAGCGCAACCGACGCCGCCGCGCTTTCGGCGGCGCAGCATCTTCCGGGCGGGGCGCAGAGCGCCGCGGCGGACGTTCTCTCGACCAACGGATATTCATCCGGAACGCTTCAGACGGTCCAGACGGGCACTTACACGGCCGATGAAACGAAAGCAGCCACAAGCCGCTTCGTCGCGGGCGGCGGGCAAATCAATGCCGTTCGCGTGACGACGCAAACCACGGTCGCCTCCTATTTCGCCAGCGTCCTGGGGCTTGGCAGCCTCAACACGGTCCATGCCACCGCGACGGCGACGCAATCGCCCGCCGCCACATTCGAAGCGGGCACGCGGCTCGCCTCGCTCAATAACGGGCTCGCAAACCAGGTCCTCGGCGGCCTGCTCGGCACGACGCTGTCGCTCTCGCTTGTCGACTATCAGTCGCTTGCCGGAACGCAGATCAACGCGCTTTCGTTTCTCAATGCGCTGGCGAGCCAGATCAATCTCACCTCGACCAGCACCTATGGCGATCTGCTTGCGAGCAATGTCACGGTCGGGCAGCTTTTCGCCGCCGGCATCAATGTGCTGAAAACCTCGGGCCAGGCGAGCGGTAGCGTCTCCGGATCGATTTCGGCGCTCCAGCAATTGAGCAATCAGGCGCCCGCCGGAACCACGGTCAATGTCGGCAGCATCATTTCCGCGCCGGCGATCGCCGCCCGCAGCATCGGCGGCATTGTCAGCGCCAGCGACGGGGGCGCGACGCTCGATCTCTATAATGTCGTCGCCGCGACAGCGCGCACGGCGGGCGCCGGGAAGATCATCAATCTCACGACGGGCCTGACGATTCCCATCGTCGGGAGTTCCGTGCAGGCGCGCCTCGTCGCCGGCCAGGGAAAGCAGATCGCGACCGGGCCCGTCGGCACATCGATCAACACGTCTCAGGTGCGGCTGACGCTCGACGTCCAGCTCGCCAATGTGTCGCAAAGCGTCGCCGGCCTTGGCACTCTCATCGCCACGAGTATCGACCTGCCCATCTATATCGAAGCCGCTTCGGGAACGGCGACGATCAAGGCCATCCCCTGCCAGAGCAGCGATATGGTGACGCTGACCGGAACATCAAGCGCCGTCACGCTCAAATACGGCACGGTGACCACCGGCGCGCTTTCGAGCTTCTCGTCTTCGCCCACAGTGACGCCTGCGACCATCTCATCGGTCAAATTGTTGAGCACGACCGTTGCCGCGATCAGCGCCACGGGGTCGATCGTCGTCGCGGGCCACGGGCCGGAGGATCATCAATTCACGCAATCCAACATCACCGCCGTGGCCGTCCAGTCCGTCCCCAGCAGCAATGATGGCCGCCTCATAGCGGACAACGGACCCGGCGCGCTGCGAACCTCGATCGCGCTGTTGCCCGGGGTCAATCTCGGCATCATCTTGCAGCCGCTGCTGAATGCCGCCCTTTCGCCGCTCCTCACCCTCGTCACCCAGCAGCTTCTCTCCGCACTGGCGCTGCTCGACGCGCCGGTCAACTCGCTCCTGACGACGCTCGGGATTCAACTCGGCGTTCTCGACATGGACGTCACGCAGGTTCAATGCGGCGTCCCGACGCTCGTCAACTGATCCGCGTCACGGGCAAGCTCCACAATCGCTCACACAATCCCACCCATTGGCGCGCTCGGCGGCGGAAAATTGAGGCAAAGTGAATAGATGGGAAGCATCAGACAATTTCGTGGAACAATCGCGCCGAACGCCGACGCCGTGCCGGGCGGCAGTCCTTACAAGCGCGTCCTCATCTATGACGACGATGAGATCTATGCCGAGGAATGCGCCGAAGCGCTGCAACGCCTCGGCTTCGTCACCGAAACGCGGTCGGGCCGGGCGGGCTTCCTGCCGCTCGTCGCGGCATTCGCGCCGGACCTTCTGCTCCTCGATCTGCACATGCCGGAATTCGACGGCGTCGAGGCGCTGCGCGCGTTGCGCGACTATGAGGCGAAGCAGAACCTCGCCGTGATCCTCGCCTCGGCGAGCGGCGACGTCATGCTGTCGAGCGCCATTTCCATCGCGCGGGCCTATGGAATCAATCTGCTCGGCGCGCTTGCCAAGCCGATCAGGCTTGCCGATGTGACCGCACTTATCGCAGGCAGCCGCGCCGTCGACAAAACATCACAAAACTGAGCGGCCGCAACGGCTTCGCGAAGGGCCGTTTTTACCAAGCCTTAAGAAAGCGGGCGTTTCATCGGGACGTCGGGCATTTGCAGCCGCGGCGCAGTTCGAGAGTATCAAATGACGAACCCCACCCTGCTTGTCGCCGACGACGATCCCGCGCAGCGCATCGAGATGAGCGAGTTCCTGCGGACCGCCGGTTTCGACGTGATCACGGCGGAAGACGGATTTCAGGCCGTCGAAATGATCGCCGCCCATGCGCCGCGCGTCATCCTGCTCGATGTCAACATGCCGGGCTGGGACGGCGTGCGCGTGGCAGATGCGGCGCGCAATCTCGACCGGCGCGCCACCATCATATTGATGACGGCGGACGAGGATGCGCTGAAATACGCGATCAGCAGCGACTGCGGCGCGGTCGTCGCCTTTCCCAAGCCCGTCCAGCTGTCGAAGCTAATGGGCTTCCTGCGCTCGACGCTCGGTCAGGACATGACCGGGGAAAGAGGTTTCGTCGAAGGCGTGCTCTAGTCGCCGCCCGGGCGGGGTCGCCCGCCTAGGCGAACGAATTCGGCGGCGGCGGCAATCCCGGACCGCTTTCGCGCCCTGCGGACAATTCGATCAGATGATGCCGCATGCGCTCGGCCATGGCCGGCATTTCGCTTCGCAGCTCGTCGAGCCGCCGCAACATGCTCTTTGCGGTCAGGTAGCTGACGCCGAGCCTGCGGCTCACTTGCGAAACGCTGGGGCGCTGGCGGCGGACTTCCTGCGTATGGAACAGCGACACCCAGGCCTGCAAGGTCACGCGCGTGCCGTGAAGCGGCGTTCCCGATGTGACGCTGTACTGGCAATTCCGGCAGGATTTGCACGTCCAGAGGCCGGGCCGCGTCGTCAGCTTGCAGGCCGCACCCAAGGCGCCGCAACGCAGGCATTCCGGGCCTTGCGGCCAACGCGCCGCTTCAAGCAACGCCCGGCTCAATTCGTCGGATTCGAGCACTTCGCCAAGCGTGGGTGACTGGCGGACGCGGTCGAAGGCCCCTTTGACGACAGCGTGATTGCCAGACGATGAAGCGGAGTAATGATCAGACATATGGGGCCGTCCTGTTTCCGGTTTCAGGATTGGGTGCCTGCGAAACTCTTCGGTCGACGGAGCCGGACCGGCGAGATCCCCAGGACGGAAGACGGCGAACGACCATGTGTACGGAGCTTGGGGGGGCACTCGTAATCGGTCGCTCGTCGCCTTCCGAAGAGGCATGACCGCCGGGAGGAGCCGGCTACTCAGGCCAAAGCTCGTTTTCATTCCGAGCCGCGATCTGAGTGTCCGTGCATGGGCCGCACAGGTCATTGGGAATTGCGTCGAGTTGTGTGCTCCGCAATGCCCACAATGGGACACATCGCGCAATCGGCACCATAATTCCGGCACTATCCGCGCCGGAGAGAAACGCTCGACGCGTTTCAGAAGCTCGTCGTCTCGATGAATTCCGCCGCCACCGCGGGCGGGCTCCGCTCGCCGAGGACGATGGCGCCATCGCCATTTGCGAGATGGCGGAAATCCTGCGGCGCGCAGGCGTTCCAGCGACGGAAGGCGCGGCGAAAATTCGCGGCGTCCTCGAAGCCCAGAATGGCGCTTATCTCGGCGATGCTCAGTTTCGTTTCGGCAAGATAGGACCGGGCGAATTCATTGCGCACGGCATCGAGAATGTCGCGAAACGAGGTCTCCTCGCATTTCAGCCGGCGCCGGAGCGTGCGTCCGCTCATGTTGAGACGACGGGCCACTTCATATTCGTTCGGTACCTGGCCCCTGCTGCCCCGCAATATGCGATGGACTTCGGAAGTGCAGCTCACGGGCTTGTCCCGGTCGCGAAGCATTTTTCCGCATTGCCTGACATACATGTCGGCGACCGAATTGCCGGCGGCGACCAGAGGCAGGTCGACGGCTTCGCGCGGGCCGATGAGGCGGTTCGCAGGCCGCCCGAAGACGACCGGCATTTGCAGGTAACGGCGATAGACCTCCTCCGGCATGCGCGGTTCGCCGGCAAGCTCGATGCGGCAACCGGCCAGTTCGCCGCCGACAAGCTCGCCTATGCCCGTCACCACGGCCGCGAAGAAGGCCTCGACCAGAAAATCCGGCGCGCCGGGAATTTCGCCGCCGGGCGTGATCGAAAGCACGACACCTTCCTGATCGAAGGCGAAACGCACGCTTGCCTGTGCGGCGCGGACGGGACTGTGCTGCACGAGAAATTCGGCCGCATGACGAAGTGTGCGGCAACTGATGAGCGCATTTCCCAGAAGACCGTGCGAACCAAGGTGAAGCGACGAGCCGAAACGCAGAGCGAAGCTCGGATCGTCCGCGATTTCGTGCGCCTTCACGCAGAGTTCGTAGAATTCGTCCTCATCGAGATCAATGTCGGGCGACACAAGCGCCGACGGATCGCGACCAAGATCGCGAAGTGTACGAGTGAGTGCGAAAATGTAGGCGGGTTGGACTTTCATGCGCTGACCACAATCGACCCCCCCATTGGCCCGTTCGGACCTCACCCATCGCTCATAATATTTTCGAAATAGAACTGCCGCAACTACTTCGATTCACCTCAGGCTACTGGTGTGACCCAAGTAAAAGAAGAAACGGTGCGGGCGAGGGAATAATCCGAGACTACACGAAAAGGGGAGAAACAATGCGGTCGTTCATCCGCTCCAAGTTCATCCGTCATCGGCACATCTTTGCGCTCCTGGCCGCCGTGACGATGTCGAGCCCGGCGCTCGCCGAGGAATATAATTTCGGCGAACTCAACCTGACGCTCGACAACACCGCGTCCGCTTCGGCCAGCATCCGCACGTCGAAACAATCCTGCGACCACATCTCGCCTTATAACGGCGGCTGCAAGATGGCGAACGGCACATCGTGGGATGTCAACTCGGACGATGGCGACATCAACGTCCAGCGTGGCGAACTCATTTCCGCTCCCTTGAAGATCATTTCGGAACTTGGCGGCAAGTGGCAGAACTACGGATTCTTCGTGCGCGCCAAAGCCTTCTGGGATCCGGTCGCCTATGATCTCGGAAAAGGCAGCGGCAATTACGGTCCGGTCGCGGCGCCCAATGCGCAGCGCAGGCCGTTGCAGGACGCGTTCCGCGGCGACGATGCCTATAACCGCGAGCTTCGGCAGATGAAGCTGCTCGACGCTTTCGCCTATGGCGACTTCAACGTCTTCAACGATCTGCCGCTCAATGTCCGTGTCGGACGGCAGGCGATCAACTGGGGTGAAAGCCTGTTCATTCCCGGCGGCATCTCATCCTTCCTGCCGCTCGACGTCGCCGCCTTCACGAAGCCCGGCACCGAGCTCAAGGAAATCTTCCTGCCGCAGAACACGCTTTATGGCAGCCTCGGCCTGCCGGCGAACTTCACCTTCGAAGCCATGTACATCATGGAATGGGACAAGTCGCCGCTGCCACCTTGCGGCACCTTCTTCTCGCCCAGTGACGCTCTGTCGGATGGCTGCGCCTACGCGCTCAGCTCGGGCGAAGAATATACCAATCCGGACGGCAGTCCGCGCAACACGCCGCTGACGCCGCTCTTCGTGCCGCGCATGGCTTCCATCAACGCGCGCGAGCAGGGCCAATGGGGCGCCGCATTGCGCTACTATGCCGGCTGGCTCAACGACGGAACGGATCTCGGTACCTATTTCGTCAACTTTCACGACAAGCTGCCGATCGGCACATTCACCGCGGACAATTCCTATGTCGCATCGAGCGCCCTTGCGCTCGCCACGGGCGGGGATATGACCAGTCCGCTTTGCTCGGTCGCCCTGCCGTTTTCGGACGATGCGGGAAATCCCGTGCGCGCCTGCGCCGGCGCCTTCGGTGTCGATGCGAAGGGCAAGAGACTCCTCGCGGAATATCCCGAGGACATTCACATGATCGGCACGAGCTTCAACACGACCATCGCGGACTTCATGAACGGCACCGCGCTTTCGGGCGAGCTTGCCTATTTCCCGAACATGCCGTTCCAGGTCGACACCACGGAGCTTCTTGGCGCGGACGCCTATAATGCCGGCTTCCGCACGCAGCCCGGCCAGGCGTCGATCTATAACGGACCGGAGGTCGCGCCAGGCGATGTCATTCCGGGTTACCGCAGGACGAAGGCGCTGCACGGCCAAATCTATACGCTGAGCACGCTTCCGACGTCGAACTGGCTGGTTCAGGCGGCGGGCGGCGATCTGATGATCCTGGTCGCCAATGCCGGCTTTCAATATCTGCCCAACGGCAACGGCAACCGCTTCATGGTCTCCCGGTCCGGCACCACGCATCCCAATGCCGGCATGGCGGGTGTCTATGGCGACCCTTGCACTCTGGCCGGCACATGCAGCCTGTCGCCGCAATATGCGACGACCTTCTCCTGGGGTTATCGCCTGCTTGCGATCATGCAATACAACTCCGTCTTCGGAACGCCCTATACGATGTCGCCGCGCGCTTTCTTCGCGCATGATGTGAAGGGCTATTCCGCGGGCCCGATCGGACCGGGCTTCATCGAGGGCGTGAAGACGGTCGGGCTTGGCGTCGATTTCGACTACAAGTCGGTCTACAAGCTGAGCCTCGATTATTCGTCGAGCTTCGGCGACCGCTACCGGAACCCGATGATCGACAAGGACTTCGCCAGCGCGGCGCTTTCCTACGCGTTCTGACGGGGCCTCGGCCTCCGGATAGGGGCGGCCCGGCTCTCCGCGAGCCGGGCCGTTTTCTTTGACGAGACATCGCCGGAAAAATCGATTTGGCCGGTTCGGACCCCTCCCCGTGCCGAAATCGCCCCTCGCAAGCGATGCGGAATTTCCTAAATAGACGTTACGCAAACCAGGAGACGGAAGCATGGACGCCCTGCATCAATCGAACACGCCGAGCGACATCTCGATCACGCCGCGCAATCTGACCTTCGACGTCGAAGCCGCGCTTGCCACCGACTGGCACAGCGACGAGGCGTTCCGTACGGCGTTCTTCAACGCCCTGTCGATCATGTTCCCCGTCGGCGAGCAGCAGTTCATCGACAGCGTCAAGACCTATCGCGAGAAGATCACCGACCCGGCGCTTGCGGCACAGGTGCGCGGCTTCACGGCGCAGGAGGCCATTCACCGGCGCGAACATCAGAAATACAACGAAGCTCTCTGTGCGGCGCGCGGCTATCCGCTCGACGCTCTCGAAGCGCCGATCCGCCGCCGCATCGCCTGGGCACTGAAACATATGCCGCCCATCGTCCATCTCGCCGCGACGGTCGCCTATGAGCACTGGACGGCCATTCTCGCCGACAGCCTGTTGCGCCGGCCCGAGGTCCTCAAAGACGCGCATCCCGAAATGGCGGCCCTGTGGCGCTGGCACGCCATCGAGGAAAGCGAGCACAAGGCCGTCGCCTTCGACGTCTATCGCGCCGTCGGCGGAACGGACAATCTGCGCCGCCGGATCATGATCTTCGTCACTGTCCAGTTTTTCTGGGACACCTTCCGGCACATGCGGATCATGCTGCGCGGTGCGGAAGGCTCGCGCGTGAAACTCTGGTTCAACGGGCTGCGCTACCTGCTCGGCACGGAAGGCATTCTCCGCGGCCTCGGCCGGCCATGGCTCGACTTCTTCAAGCGCGACTTCCACCCCTGGGACCACGACAACCGCCAGATCGTGGCCGAGGTGACGCGCGAAATGCAACTGGCGACACCTGCCACGGCTTAGCGGGTCCGTTGCGAGCATGACGACGAAGGCCCGCCGTTTCGATGAAGCGGCGGCGGAACAAGCGGCCCGATGCGACCTCCGAGGAGGCCCCGTGTCGGGCCGTTTCCGTTTGGGAGGCCATTCGTCCGGGCCCATCTTTCCAGGCGCGGCGCATGACGGATTGCGGTTCCGGCGCGAAGATTTTCCCACCCTCTTTCCGGCCTATGACCCACATCGCAAATGGATGCCCGGCCCGTCCGGTGGTATGCAATTGATCCGACGGGGACCTCGGCCGCGCATGAATGCCGTGCGCCGATCACAGATTGGGGTGGAAAGTGAGCGAACTCGTATTGCGCAGCGACAAGGATGGAATCGCACATCTTTCCATCAATCGGCCCGACAAGCTCAATGCACTCAATGTCGAGGTGTTCACCGAACTCAACGCCCATCTCGTTGCACTCGAAGCCCAGGCGGACAAGATCGGCTGCGTCGTGCTTCGCGGCGCGGGGCGTTGCTTTTCCGCCGGGCATGATCTCAAGGACATAGCGACAGGGGAGAAACTTCCCCGGCCGAATTTCCAGGCCCACGTCATCGAGCGTCTCGCCAATCTGCCCCAACCGGTCGTCACAGCCGTGCACAGCCATTGCTATACGGGCGCGCTTGAGCTTGCCCTTGCCGGGGACGTCATTCTCGCAAGCGAGAACGCCAAGTTCGCCGACACGCATGCCAAATGGGCGCTCACGCCCGTCTGGGGCATGAGCCAGCGCCTCCCGCGCCGCGTCGGCAAATCGAAGGCGATGGAAATGATGCTGACAGCCAGGACCTATTCGGGGCGGGAGGCCGAGCGGATGGGTCTTTGCAATATCTGTTTTGCGGACGATGCCTTTGAGGCAAGCGTCGAGGACTTCTGTCGCGCAATGCTGGCGAACTCATGGTTCTCGCTTCGCGCCAACAAGAAGCTCCTGCGCGACAGCGACGGGCTTTCGCTCGATGCGGGCCTTGCGCATGAAATCTACAACAGCGAGGGCGTCGGGCCCGACATGGCCGCGCGCATCGGGGGATTCGGCAAGAAGTGAGCGCGGCAAGCAAACCCCGCTGTCCAACGACCATTCCGAACGCAGCGTCGGGCAGCGCATTGTCGTGCAATGAGCGGGGAGGAATCGCCGCCGGGCGGAAAAGGGCGACCTGCGCTAACTAGGCGCGGCGGAGCTGCCAAGGAACAGCCCGCATCAACTCAATGACGCTCCACCTACCGCGCGACGAGGTTCCATATATTTGCGAGGTTTACGAGCTTCGTATCCCTGACGGCGGCGAAGGCTTTCCGAGCCCCGGCTGCGTCGCCTTTGGCGAGCAAACCCTGACCGAGATGAAGACGCGTGAGATCCGCTTCCGCGAAGGGGCTTGTCAGCGCCTCTCTGTAGAGGGCGATTGCCTTGTCGACCTTGCCGTAGGAGGCATAAGCCTCCCCTAACGCGGCTTTCGCCTTGGGCGTCGGCGCATTGTCGCCGAGCGTCGGTTCGTCCTGGCCCGCCTGGGCTTTCGCCATGTTGAGCAATCGCTCTTCACGGGATTTGTTGGAGCCGCCCAGAACTTTCGCGGCGAAACCTTTTTCCATGATGCTCTTCGCCTCGCCGGGCAGGCCAAGCTGGATCGCGAGTTGCGCCATCTCGGTATAGTCGCCGGAGGATTGCAGTGTGCCCGTCGCAAGTTTCAGCCGGAATATCTCGAAGCTCATGCGATCGGAGCGTCCGATTTCGGAAGCGACCACGTCAAGAAGGTTCTTCCAATAGGCCGGCGAGGGGTAGTCGCTCACCAGTTGCATCAACGCCGCCCGGCTTCCCGCGCGATCTTTCTGCTGTGCCGCCGAAGAGAGCCAGAGCTGCAATATATTCTCGGCCGGTTTCTTTCCCGCCGCGCGCGCAGATGCGGCGAGCGCCTTTGCCGCTCTCTGCGCATTGGGAAAATCCTTCTGCAGATAATAGGCCTGCAAGGCGAGGAGCCCTATATCGGCGTCGGCGCCGACCTGCTGCTCATATTGCCTGGCGAGCGCGGCGACCTTTTCGTAGTTCTTCGCCTGATAATTGAGCTGGATCAGCGTCTTCATACGCTGGGACCGGTCGGCCGCCGGAACCATGCCGGATGCCAAGGCGGCCTCGGCGGCTTTCGCGGCGCCCGCATAGTCGTGAAGCTTGACCTTGAGGAAAACGAGGAAATCGTCGACGACGAAGCTCTCATAGGCAGTCTTGCCGGACATGGCATCCGCTTCCGCCACCTTCTTCAGCGCATCCGCATACTTGCCTGCCTTGGCGAGATCCTGCGCCGCCTTCAAGGGTGCGCCGACTTTAGCGCCAATCGTCTGCTCGGCGGCTTCCGCCACAAAGCCGCTCATCGGCGCGCCCGGCGCAACCGACATGGCGGAACCGAGTGCAGCGGCGACAAGGAGAAGTCTCAACTGGCGGCGCATCTTGTTTCCCATCAATCCATATATTGTTCATTGCCGACAAAGCCGATGCGCGTGACGCCGAGGCGCTGAGCGGCGGCCAGCACCTTGGCGACATAGTCGTATTTGACGAGCCGGTTCGGCTTCAAATGGATTTCGGGTTGCGGGTCCTTGGCGGCGGCGGCCTTGAGATATTCGTCAAGCAGGCCGGTATTGGGCACCGCGACCCCGTTCCAGAAGACCGTGCCGTCGAAATCGAGCTCGAGATCGACGACTTCCGGCTTCACCTCCGGCTGCGACGCTTGAATGTTCTGGGGCATATCAAGCTTCACCGCCTGGGTCTGGATCGGAATTGTGATGATCAGCATCACAAGCAGCACCAGCATGACGTCGATCAACGGCGTCGTGTTGATTTCCATCATCACTTCGTCGTCGTCACCTTTTCCGACATTCATCGCCATCTTCATTTTCCTCGAGAATTCAGACTAACGAGACCTATTGCCGGTCGGGTTCCGTGATGAATGCGACTTTCTGGATGCCGCCGCGCTGACAATCGACAATGACCTTGCCGATAAATTCGAAACGCGCTTCCTTGTCGCCGCGCACATGGATTTCCGGCTGCGGCACCTTCACCGCCGCCGCCTTGATCCTCATCAGCAACTCGGCATTGTCCGTCATCTTCTCGCTGTTCCAGTAAACGGCGCCTTCGGCGTCCACCGCGAGCACGATGTTCTCGGGCTTCGTCTGCGTCGCGACATTGTTCGCCTTGGGCAACTGCACGGGCACAGTCTGGATCGCCACCGGAATCGTGATGAGAAAGATGATGAGCAGAACGAGCATCACGTCCACCAGCGGCGTCGTGTTGATCGCCGAGAGGACTTCGTCTTCCTCTCCGCTCCCGCCGACATTTATCGCCATTGCGTTTTCCCCGTTCGGGTCATGCTGTTGGGAAAGGGACGGCGCGGAGAACCCCCTCGCGCCGCCCTGCGTCTCTCAAGCTCCGGCAAGAATGCGCGCTTCCACTTCGGTCGCGAAACGCCGGACCTGATTGAGCGCCGCCTTGTTGCGGCGAACGAGCCAGTTGTAGCCAAGCACCGCCGGCACGGCGACGGCGAGACCGATCGCCGTCATGATAAGGGCCTCGCCCACGGGGCCCGCCACCTTGTCGATCGAAGCCTGACCGGCGACGCCGATCGCGATCAGGGCGTGATAGATGCCCCAGACCGTGCCGAAGAGGCCGACAAACGGCGCCGTCGAGCCCACCGTCGCAAGAAAGGCGAGACCGCCCTGCAATTCCGATGAGACGTTATCTATTGCGCGGTTGAGCGCGTTACCGGTCCAGTCGATGAGGCTGACCTGTGCGCTCAAGCCACGGCCATGCTGTTCGGCGGCTGCAAGACCTTCATCGGCAACGGCGCGGAAAGGCGATGCTTTCGACAGGGCGTCGCGTGCCTGTTTCAGATTGGGCGAGGATGCCAGCACTTTGCGCGCGGTGCGGCCTTGCGCAAACAATCCACGCTGTTCCCAGAGCTTGATGACAAGGATGTACCAGCTTCCCATCGACATGATGGCGAGGATGACCAGCGTTCCCTTCGCCACCAGATCGCCCTGCGCCCACAGAGCCGACAAGCCATAGGGATTGGCTTCGGGCGTGGCCGCGCTTTCCGTCATCGGGCCCTCGCTTGCACTCTCATCGGCGGATGGTACGGCGGATGCAGCGGCCGCGTCGGTCGTCGCTGCCGTATCCGAAGCCACAGGCGAGGCTTCGCCGACCGGCGCTGCGGCGCTCGCGCCATCCTCGGCGAGGGCGGAGGGTGAAAAGGCAAGGCTCAACGCGATCAGCATTCCGGCCGATGCAAGAACCGCGGCATGCAGACCGCCATCGACGCGCATCTTGCGCAAAAGACGCATAACTCGGATCGTCATGGGAATTCCCCCAACATTTGCTCGACGCCCTCACGCCGGATCGACATCCGGATTACAGGCACACCGGTTCGCCCGACCGCCGGACGCCCCTCTCAACTTCGCCTTCTGCCGCTCGCCTGTCCGCGTGCTTGCAGATCATTGCTGGTCCAGGCGGAAACTCACCGCCACCCGATGCCATGCCGCCACCGCCGTACCGGCGCTCATGGCCGGCAGAAAACGCCATGCTCTCCGCGCATATTTGACCGCCGCCTGATCGAGCTTGGAAAAGCCGCTCGATTTATCCACGCGCGCCTCGTCGACCGCGCCGTCCGTGCCGACAAGGAGAAGAAGCACCACGGTGCCCTCCTCTCCCATTCGTATGGAGGCAGGCGGATATGGCGGACGGCCGTTCCGATGGTCGGGATCGGCGCGCGGAGAGACCGACGGCGCGGAGGGCGCCGCCACTTTCGATTGCACCGCCGTAATGGCCTTGGCCGGCGGCACTTGCGTCGGAATATCGATCGCGATTTCCGGCGGCGGCACGAAGGGCGGCGGAGGCTTGTCGAGAACGGGCGGAGGCGGCGGCGGCTCATCCGGCTTCACCTCGGGCGGCGTGTCGATGATCTTCGCTTCGATGGGGCCCTTCACAATCTCGACGACCTTGGTGCCGAGACCGTTGGCGAGTCCCCAGATCAACAAGACATGCAGCAGGACGACAAGGCCGAAGCCCGCCGAACGGCGCAGCCCGCTGCGTTCGCTGTTATAGGGCATGGACAGCACCGGAGATGGCGTCCGCGGAATGAAAGCCGGGACGACCCGCGAGGCGCATGCCTTCGCTTCGCGTCCCCTTCTCCGCGAAATCGGCATGTTCGCCGCGCGGAGCGCAGCCATCCTGATCGCTCATCATCCCCTCCCCTCTCGCCCGGCCCGATCGTCGGAATTTCTCCGGTCTTCTTCCCGGGCCAGATCGAAAGCCATATAGCAGGAACGCGCGGCGGTTTAAATATGAAAAAGCGATCTTGCTTCGTTAACTCGTATTTTTTCTGCTTATAATATATCAATAGCCGCAAAACTGTTGATATTTGCGCTTTATAATATTATTTTTCATACGCATTTTAAAAACCGGAAGGCCGGTCAACGCGCGGCGCCGTGTCCTTGCGGAAGGCGCGCTCGAATAGCTTCGGGAGGGAAGAGATGAGCAAATACGACATTCTGATCAAAGGCGGCACGATCGTGGACGGCACCAACATGCCGCGTTTTTTCGGCGATATCGCCATCAAAAACGGGCTGGTCGAGCGTATCTCCTCGAACATTCCGGCGTCGGACGCCGCCCGCGTGATTGACGCGGAAGGCAAGATCGTCGCTCCCGGCGTCATCGATCCCCATACGCATTACGACGCGCAGATCCACTGGGACCCCTATTGCACGAATTCCGGCTGGCACGGCAACACCAGCGTCGTCGTCGGCAATTGCGGCTTCGGCTTCATGCCCTGCGCGCCCGAGGCGCGCGACCGCTACATGCTGATGATGGAAAATACCGAGCAGGTGCCGCTCAGCGCCATGCGGGCCGCGCTTCCCTGGACATGGGAAACCTTTCCGCAATGGATCGACCACATGAAGCAGGTGCATAAGGGCGTCAATGTCGCCGCCTTCATGCCGCTCAACTCCCTGATGATCTATGTGATGGGTTACGAAGCATCGAAAAAGCGCGGCGCCACGCCGGCGGAGCGCCAGAGGATGCGCGACATGCTGAACGAGGCGATGGATAAGGGCGCCATCGGCTTCGGTTTTTCCTATCTCAACCAGTTCAACAGCCACAAGGATATCGACGGCAGCCCGATGCCGACCGATATGATGCAAATCGACGACGCCCTCTATCTCGCCGAAGTTCTGCGCGAGCGCGATCAGGGCGTGATCCAGATGCTGGCCGAATTGCCGGTCGTCGTCGCCAATCGGCGCGAGGTCGAGGAAATCGCCCGCGTGTCCGGCCGCCCGGTCCTGCATACGGTGATAGCCGCCTTCGACGGGCTTCCCGAATTCCATACATCGGTCATGGGCTGGCTCGACGATGTCGAAGCCAAGGGGCTCAATATTTTCAGCCAGGCGCTTGCGGCGCGCACATGGAACGAGTTCAACGCCGTCGACTACAACGCCTGGCAGAACGTCGATCCCTTCCTCGAATTCACCAATGGCGGCGACGCAGCGGCCAAGGCGGCGCTCGCCGCCGACCCCGCATTTCGAAAGCGGGCCAGCGAGCAATATGATCCGGCGCTGATGGGCGGCGCCGGCGGACCGCTGGAGAGCCTGATCCTGCACGGCGCGCATGGCGCGGAGGGCTGGGTCAAACATGAAGGCAAGCAGATCGATGAGATCGCGCGCCTCGAAGGCAAGGCTCCCGTCGATGTCTTCTTCGACATCGTGGCCGCATCGGGCGCGATGGCGGATTTCCGGACAACCGTGTCAAGTTCCGAAGATCCTGTGAAAATCGCACAGATCCTTCGTCACAAGCGCACGCTGGCCGGCACGTCCGACGGTGGCGCGCATGTCAAATTCTTCAGCGGCGGCCAGTATGCCACCGACAATATCGTGCATCTGGTGCGAGGCTCCGGCCTGATGACGCTGGAGGAAATCCACCACAAGCTGAGCTATGTGCCGGCGCGCGTCCTCGGCCTCTACAAGCGCGGCGCGCTTCTGGAAGGCTATGCCGCCGACATCTACATCTATGACTACGCCAAGCTGAACTACAAGCGGAACGAATACGATGTCGTCCACGATATGCCTGGCGGCGAATTCCGCCGCGTGGTGCGCGCCGAAGGCATCGAATGGATCATGGTGAATGGCGAGATCACCTTCAAGGGCGGCCAGACGACCGGCGCCGTTCCCGGACGCCTGCTCGGCAATGGCGGACCTCTGATCGACGCAAGCCTGTTCGCGCGCTCGGGCATCGCGGCTGAATAGCCGCGCCACATTTCGTCCCTCGAGTTTCCCCGCGAGAGCAGCCAGGCGCCGCTCTCGCGGATGCGGAGCTTGGATTTTCACCTATCCGATTTTTCACAGGACACTCTATGCAAGTCACATCGCCGCCCGATATGGGCATTGAACTTTCCAAGGCGAAGAACTGGAACGTTCTGAACGAAGACCCGGGCCGC
This sequence comes from Parvibaculum sp., assembly GCA_031291615.1. GTDB lineage: Bacteria > Pseudomonadota > Alphaproteobacteria > Parvibaculales > Parvibaculaceae > Parvibaculum. The sequence goes on along the minus strand of JARLIS010000028.1, from coordinate 42,589 downwards.
GATGTCCTGTGGTCGCGCGTCAACGCCGCCGAAGCCGTGCCCGGCGTGGTCACACCGCTGACCGCCGCCTTCTGGAAGGCCTCGAATCTCCTTTCCATGCGGCGGCATGTGCACCGCATGGGTGTGCTCCGCGCCGCCGAGGTGTTTTATCCGGAACGGCCCGAAGACGCGCCCAGCGGCTATTTTCTCGGGCGCGTCGCCGGCAATATCGAATTCGTCCGCAAACTTGGCGATCGCCTGCCCGGCTCGTCCGGCGACATTATCGAAAAATCCATCATGGGCTCGCTCCGCCCCGGCGTCACGAGCCGCAAGGACCGCAGCCGTTATCCCCTGATCGCCTTCAAGCTGGTCTGGCTTCTCGCGCGCCTGCCCAGGGAAATGCATCAGCATCTCGATCAAACAATCGCCTGGTGGAGAAGCAGCGTCGCGGCGCTCGCGGATAGCGACTATGCCCATGCGTTGAGGATTTTCGAGGAAGCGTCCAATCGGCGCCAGCTCGCGGTGATGGATCGTCAGATGATCGTCGCGCAGCTCAGCCCGATGGCCTGGTCGCCTCTGCATAAGATGGGTTCCAGCATCGGTTCCGAAGAAGATGCACTGGCCATTACCTCCGGCCTCGGCGGCATGGTCGAGAATGAGATGCTGGACGAGCTATGGCGCGTGGCCCATGGCGAAACGGACATGTCGTCCTTCCTCGCGCGTTACGGCTATATGGGTCCCGACGGGGGCGAACTTCAATCGAGAAGCTGGCGCGAAGACATTGCCTCCCTGTCGGCAACCATTCGCGGCTATGAAGGCACGCCCGAAGCCGAAAGGCCTCGCGCGCGATCGGCGGCGGCCGAGGCCAAGTTCGCCGAGGTCGAAAAAAGACTGTTGAGCAAGGCCGGCTTTTCCAAACAGGTGCAACTGCGTCTGGCCATCTGGTTCTGCAAGCGCTATCTGCCGCTGCGCGAAGTGGGCAAGGCGGCCATGTTTGCGCTGTCCGATGTCGGCCGCGCCGCCGCGCGCCGCATGGGCGCTCTGCTCGCGGGTCCCGCTATCGAAGACCCGGAAGATATTTTCTACCTCACGCCGGCCGAGCTTCGCAGCCTCGCATCGAAGACGCGGAACATGCGCGAGCTTGTCGCCGAGCGCAAAGCGCTTCGCGCCTTCTATAAGCAACTCGACGTCCCCGACGTCTTCACCGGCAAGGATATCGACGCCATCTGGCGAGAGATCGAAAGCCGCGGATCTGCAAAACCGCTCGACAAGCCGGTGCAGGCGGATAGCGCGCCCAACAGCACGCTTCGCGGCGTCGGCGTGTCGAAAGGTATCGTCCGCGGCCGCGCGCGTGTCGTTCTCGATCCGCAGCGCGTCACCGACTTCATGCGCGGCGACATTCTCGTTTGCCACACCACGGATCCGGGCTGGGCGCCGCTCTTTTCCATCGCCTCCGCCATGGTGGTCGATGTCGGCGGCATGCTCAGCCACAGCGCCATCATCGCCCGCGAGCTGGGCCTGCCTGCCGTCGTGAACACGCGCAAGGGCACGCGCACCATCGAGGATGGAAGCGAAATCACCGTCGACGGTTCGACGGGCATGGTCACGATTCACTGAAATATCGGAGCGGAAAATGAGTCTCTACGATCCAAATATCGACTTCATGCACGAGCCCGGCGACGAAAAGGACTGGCAGGAATCCGTCGACATCGCCTTTTACGACGACGAGACCGGTCTCTGCGGCTTCCTGCGGATCGGCTCCGAACCCAATATCGGAACTTCGCAGGTCCATTTTATTCTCGGAACGCGCGACGGGCTGCGCTATCGGCGCAATCTTTGCGATCTGCCGATGGAGCCGCATCACCGGACGCCGGAGGGCTTTGCCGCCGGCACGATGACATGGACCATTCCCAACGGCGAATATGTCCACATCACAGCGAACGACCCCGAAGCCACCGTCGATTTCAAGGTTTACGATTTTTTTAAATCGACGCCCTGGCCGCCGATGATCGGCGCGGCGCATTCGCTGAAGACGAGCGCGCCCAATCACTTTCAAAGCTCAGGCAAGCTCGTCGGCCGCGCCACCATCGGGGCGCGCTCCTTCGACATCAAGAACGGGCTCGTGCAACGCATCCATTCCTTCGGCAAACGGGACGTGAGCACAGTGAGGGCCTTTCGCTGGATCGGCGGCACATTCGGACCCGATTTCTCCTTCAACACGATCAGCATGTTCGCGCAAGGGGGCGTTTCGGGCCAAACCGGTTATATCCATCGCAACGGCGTCTATGAATATGCAAAGGAAGTCGACTCGGTCGCTTTCCTGAACGCGGATGGTGTGACGATCCGGGGCGGCATCCTCGATGTAACACTGGAAAGCGGCGAGAAGCTCCACATCACGGCGGAGCTCGTGGACGGACTGCTGACCGCCTATCGCCAGGATCTCGGTATGCGCGGCTCGCCCGTCGGCGTCGAGGGCATTTGCGTCGTCCGTTGCGGCGACCGCAAAGGCTTCTGCGATTTCAACGTCGGCAATGCGTTTCAGGGCGTGAACGCGCCGCTTGAAGCCGTTTGCGACTGGGGCGCCACGATCCAGACCGGCATCAGCCAGCGTCAGTCCGCTCCCCGCGGCACGACAATCTGAACCGTTCAGCGTCGGCTCGGCAGCGAGCCTTCAGATACCGAATAAAAAGAGAGGGCGAAAGCAATTGCTTTCGCCCTCTTAATTGTCGCTCAAATCGAGAGCGAGGAGGTTCTTTTAGAAGTTGATGCTCGTTTCGATGCCGAAGGTACGCGGTGCGGCATAGATGCCTTCCTGACCCGGGAGCGAAGCGACACTGCCCATCAAGACCGCCCGATTGGTCGCATTCTTGATGAAGGCGCGGACCATCCAGTCGGCATTGTTCGGCGTGAAGCTGATCGAGCCGCCGACCGCCGTATAGGCCTCCTGTTTGTCGTCCGCCATATTGTAGGGGCGCAGATAGTAGCTGCCGCTCGCATAAACATCCGAACGGAAGGTCAGCATGCCGAAGTCGAGCGGCTGGTCATATTGCGCACCCAGAGAGATCGTGTAGACCGGCGAACGATTGAGATAGTTGCCGCTCTGATCCGTTCTGGGATTGTAGCCCGGCACGATTAGGTTCAGGAAATCGCCATTGTCGAACTTCGTATATTTGGCGCTCATCAGATTGACGCCGAGATTGAAGTTCAACTGATCCGTCGGCACCCACTGGGCCTCGACTTCCATGCCGAAAGTTCTCGCATCGGCGCTTTTGTAGAAGATCGTCGGCGTAACGATTTCCTCGATCTGCACGTCCTTGTAGTCGTAGTAATAAAGAGCGCCGTTCAGCTGAAGCGTGCCGCCGAAGAAGACGTTCTTGGTGCCGACTTCATAGGCGGTCAGATTTTCCGGCTTGGTAAAGGGCGTGCAGGACGCATTGTCGTAGACGCCGCTTTTATCGCCGACCGAGACTTGCGCATAGACGTTGGAGCGTTTAGCAAGCTGGTAAGTTGCGCCCGCGCGTCCCGTCACCGCCGTCCGATTCTGATCCTGATCGCCATAGGCGCCGAGCCCGCCGCCATCATTGGAAAGCCCGTCATAGGTACAGGCCCATCCGCTGCCACCCGGCGTATAGGGCGGCGGAGGCGATTGAAGTCCGGCGCTTGTCGGCCCCGAATAGCTTTCGTGCTGGAAATCCGTCTTTTCGAAGATCCCGCGCAAGCCGCCATAGATGCTGAAATCCTCGGTCAGCTTCTGCGTGATATCGGCAAAGATGGAGGCGGAGTCGAATGTCTGATCCGAGCGGTTCCAGGTGATGTTGTTGTAGTTGAACGGTCCGGGTGCATAGGTGGCCGTATCGCCCTTGTCGTGCAGATAGTAGACGCCCAGGGTCCAGTTCGTCTTCTCTCCGCTGTGCAGAAGATTGAACTCCTGCGTAAAAGTCGTCGCATAGTCGTGACGCGGCCCGATCTTGTAGATCGGCAGCAAGGTGCCGTCGCCGTCGTAGTTGTTTTCCTTGAAGCGATAGGAGCTGAACGACGTGATGGAGACAAACTGCGCGACGTCGAAATCCACGTCGAACCTGCCGCTGCCGCCGCTGAAGCTGCGGTCGCTGTCCGCTCCCTCATCCAGCTTCGCCTTCCAGGGATCGAAGGAAGTGATCGTGCCGAGAGTGGAAACCGGCATTCCCAGCGCCGCCGACATGAAAGCCGGATTCGTCGGCTTGTACAAAGGGCCGGACATCTGCTCGGCGCGATGAAAGAGGCGCAACTGGAATGCGATATCCGGCGTCAGATCCGCGTCGAGAGAAAAGCGTCCGGTGATGCCGCGTGCGCCGTCATATGAAGAGTTGCCCGTTCCGGCCGGCGCGAGGTTTTCGACGTAGCCGTCGCGATAATCCTTTTCCGCATAGAGGCGCACGCGCACGCCCTTCGTCACCTCACCGGTCGAATAGCCCGACACTTCATAGGAGTTGTAATTGCCGTAGCTCGCGGTAGCGCCCGCGCCGGTAACGTCGGATGGCGATTGCGTAATCAGGTTAAGAACGCCGCCGATGGCGTTGTGTCCATAGAGCGTTCCCTGCGGCCCGCGCAGGAATTCCACGCGCGCGAGATCGCGCTGCATCATGCCGATGGCGCCCGGATGCTCGATATACATGCCGTCCACATTGACCGCGATCGAGCTTTCGCCGACGCCCGTCAGCGTATTGAACCCAACGCCGCGAGAAAAGATTTGCGGCGCGCCGCTCACATCGCCGAAGCTCATGCCCGGCACCGATGTGGCCAGATCGCTCATGTTTTTTATGCCGCGCGCCGCGAGATCGTCCGCCGACAGAGCTGTGATCGCGATCGGAATATCCTGACTGTCTTCCGCCCGCTTCTGCGCCGTCACGACGATGGTTTCCACGCCCGCCGTCTTTTCGGGAGCGGCTTCCGGAGCGGAAACGTCGCTCTCTGCCGGAAGCGTCGGCGTCAGCCCTTTGTCATCGGCGGAGGCCGAAGAAAGAATTGCGCTGCCCCCCAGAACGCCAACCACCAAGGCGGCGCTCGTCCATTTTCTATTGATCATCTTCCTCCCCCCAAGTCCGCGCCTCTTCTGGCGCTTTTGCGCATTTATAAAATGCATCTATTTATGCTATAATATATACGCATTTTGAAATCAAACCATATTATCAATCTTCAAACGCGATATGAATCGAGCGAAACTTCCCTTTCGGCAGGGAAGCCGCCGTGGCGGAGAACGTCCTCAAATTCCTGCAAGGCCAACGAATCTATGGGAATTCTCGGGCAAAACCTCATTTTTTCGCGCGTGAGCCGCCGGGCGTCGTTTGACATCTCGGTGCATTCGCACCTGCGCCCAAGGACAAGGAACCGGCCTCTAAAAATTTTGCGTATTTTTTTTAATTTTGATATACGCGAAGTTACATCCAATGCCGCCCGGGACTTCAGCGATCTCGGGCTCCCCAGTTCAGCCCAATTGCTCGCCTTCAGGACCGACCATGACCTCAGCGCATGACGACCCGTTTCGGGTCGACGATGAAATCGTCCCGCTCGTCGAGGCGCAAACCGAATCCCGCTTCGGCGGGAAATCGGCAAGCCTTGCCCGCGCCCTCAAGGCGCGCCTGCCGGTCCCGAATGGTTTTGCAATTTCCGCACGCGCCGTCGCCGCCATGGAAAGCGGACATGCGGAGGCAATCGCTTATGCGGGCTCCGTTTATCGCTCGGCGCTCAACTGCCTCGCCGCCGTGCGCTCATCCGCGATCGGAGAAGACGGCGCTACAGCAAGCTTCGCGGGCCAGCATGCGACGGTTCTCGGCGTTCTGGGCCATAAGCAGTTTCTCGCCGCCATTGCGAAGGTCCATGCATCCGGCGCGCAGCAGCATGCCCTTGCCTACCGCGCGCAAATGGGCCTTCTGTCGCAGGAACCCAAAGTCGCCGTCACCGTGCAACGCCTGATCGATCCGCGCGTCGCGGGCGTCATGTTCACGCGCAATCCCGTTACCGGCGCCGATGAACGAATTGCCGAAGCTGCTCCCGGATTGGGCGAGGTCGTGGTTGCTTCGCTCGTCACCCCCGACACCATCCGGTTTGAAAAAGGCGGACATGTGCTCGACTACGCTGCCGGTTATAAATCGCAGTCTCATCATCCGCTGGAAGGCGGCGGCATTCTGGTGAAACATTATGACGATGCTGACGCGGAACGTCCCTGTCTCGACGGGCGCGACATAGGCAAGCTGGACAAGCTCGCCGCCGACTGCGAACGCCTCTATGGACCAGGGCTGGACATCGAATGGGGCTTTGCTGGAGACGAGCTGTTTCTCCTCCAGTGTCGGCCCATCACGCGGATGAACGACGCGCCCTGATGCGCACCCTCTCTATGCGCATTCTCCGCGACATTTTGCGACGGCCTGTTTGCGCTCATTATAGCGCGCAGGAAAACGCTATTCTCGGCTGCAAGACAGGCTTATAGCTAAATGCGTATTGAGCGACCGAGAAAGATGCGGAAGGACAGACTTGTGAAAACCCGAACGAAGACCGGTCCTGCCGTTGCGGCTTTCACTCCCGATGAGCTGGACTATCGATTGATCGCGGAATTGCGGCTCGATCCGCAATCCTCCAATCGCCAGATCGCTCGCAGCCTCGACGTTTCCGAGGTCACCGTCGCCGCCCGCCTGTCCCGTATGCGCGAAGCCCGCGCCATGCGGCTGCTGCTGCAAAAAGATGTGCGGCGCATGTCGCTCGACTATTTCGCCTTCATCGAGATCCAGACGTCGAACCGCTCGCCCGAAGCGATCGCGGAGGAGATGTCGCACATCGCCGAACTGAGCACGGTCGCCGTTATCGCCGGCAATCCCAGCATCTTTCTTCAGGCGAATGTGCGCGACAAGGAAAGCCTGCTCCACGTCGTCGACGATCGTCTTGCGCGCATCAAAGGCGTCGGCATCATGGAAGTGTCGCTGGTCCTCGATGTCTATAAGTGGACGCCCGATCTCGGGACATTGGCGCTGCCCATCGAGGAGAGCCTTCCCGTCGCCGAAATCTGGGACGGAGCGGATGAACTCGATCGCGCGATCGTCAGCCTGCTCACGCTCGACGGCCATCTGAGCAACAGGGAGATCGCGCGGCGTCTCGACGTTTCGGAAGGCGCCGTGCGCCAAAGGCTCAAGAAGATGATCGACGGCGGCTATGTCCGCCTCGGCGTGGTGGTCGATCCTGTGGTTTTTGACCGGAGCGAGATGGCGCTTCTGAAAGTATCGGCCCCCGGCCCTCTCATGGCGGCGCTGCGCAAGCGCATGATGACGACGGAAGCCTGCGTGTTCGTCGGCCGGACCACAGGGAAATGGGGTCTGACCGCCGCGATCATCTGCAAGTCGCGCGACGAATTGCAGGAGGTCATCCGCCGCAACCTCAAGCTCGATCTCGGCGGATATGTCTATGAACTGACCGAGGCGACGAGGTCGTTCAAGTATCGGTATGACCTCGTCTATATCGAGCAATAGACGGCCCGCCGGATGCGAGGTCTGGCCGGAGAATGATGTGGGAATGGTGCACCGGGAAGGATTCGAACCTCCGACCCTCAGATTCGTAGTCTGATGCTCTATCCAGCTGAGCTACCGGTGCCTTGCGCCTCGGGGCGGCCTATTCCCTTTAGGGGCCGGCCACCCGTTCAAGGGCGGGCAACTCTTAAAGGGAACGGGCGGGGAAGGCAAGTGCCGGGGTTCGGCTTTGATCCGGAGGGATCAAGCCCCGTAACGGGCCCGGTAACTGGCCGCGTCGCCTAGGCTTTCCGCCTCATAGACGGCGCGGGCGACGGCGCGGGCGACGCAATCGGCGGCCAAAGTTCCGAGTTCCGCAATGAGAGACGGCCGGCGCTCGGCTCCAAGCCCGACCGCGCCCGTCGCCAGCACGAAGATCACGTCGCCATCGACCGGGGCATGAACGGGGCGGATGGCGCGGGCAAGCCCGTCCTGCGCCATGATGGCGACGCGGCGCGCCTCGGCGGGCGTGAGGTCGGCATTGAGGGCGACGCAGCCGATGGTGGTGTTGCCGCCCGGCGTCGCGGCGACCTCGCCCTTGGTGCCGGTCAGGGGATCGAAGGCGGCGAGATTTTTCATCTCCGCCGGCCAGCCGCGTCCGCCGAACTCGCCGTCGAACTCGCAAGCCGCCGCCCAGAAGCGATCCGTTCCCGGCATCAGCACCGAGCCGAAGGGATTGGCGGCGATGAGCGCGCCGACCTCGAAGCCGCCTTCGGTCAGCGCCGAGGCGGAGCCAAGCCCGCCCTTCAGTGCGCCCGCGCGCGCGCCGAGGCCCGCGCCTGCGTTGCCGAGGGAGAAGGTCTCGCCCGCCCGCTCGCAAGCGAGACGGCCGAGCGCGTTATAGGGCGGGGTTTCGCCCCACGCCTTGTCGCCGCCATTCGTCAGATCGAAGAGGATGGCGGCAGGCACGACGGGCGAGACGCGCGGCGACGCGCCGAGCTGAAATCCGCGTCCGCGCGCGCCTAGCCAGGCCACTGCGCCCGAGGCCGCATCGAGCCCGTAGACGGAGCCGCCCGAAAGAACCACGCCGTCCACCGCATCGACGAGGCAGGCGGGATCGAGCGCGTCGGTCTCGCGCGTGCCGGGCGCGCCGCCGCGCACGTCGCAAGCGGCGACCGCGCGCGCATCGGGCAGGACGACGGTGACGCCCGAGCGCGCGCCCGCATCTTCGGCATTGCCCACCCGAATCCCCGCCACATCGGTAATGAGATTCCTCGGGCCCTTGCGGACGGCACCTATGCTCATAACTTCTACCCTGATAGTTTCGCGGGGACCGGCCGCGCGAAATCGCGCGATCACCAAAGCCGAGTGAAGGGGAATGTCCGATGCCGCTCAAGCGTTTTCTGCCCGTTGCCGGCGCTGTCTTTCTCATCATCGGCATTTCGGCCTGGCTTGTGCTCGGGCGCAACCACGGCTCGGCCTATATGGTCGCGGCCGCGAACCCTTATGCAAGCGAGGCGGGCGCCGAAATCCTGCGCGAAGGCGGCAGCGCGGTCGATGCGGCAATCGCCGTTCAGGCCGTGCTGACGCTGGTCGAGCCCGAATCTTCGGGCCTCGCGGGCGGCGCCTTCATGCTGCATTGGGATGGCGCGGGGAAGCTCGACGCCTATGACGGGCGCGAAACGGCGCCGACGGGCGCGACGCCCGACATGTTCCTCGACGCTGCGCAAAAACCCATCGACAAGATTCCCGCCATCCTGAGCGGACGCTCGGTCGGCACGCCGGGCGTCGTGCGGATGTTCTGGCTCGCCCATCAGGAGCATGGGACGCTTCCCTGGGCGAAGCTTTTCGAACCGGCGATCCGGCTTTCGACCGATGGCTTCAAGGTGTCGGCGAAGCTCGCCGCCGCCATTGCGCGCGATCCGGTGCTCGTAAAAATGCCGGTGGCGCAGGATTATTTCTTCACCAAGGACGACAAGGGCAACCGCGTGCCCGTGGCGGCGGGCGCGCTGCTGAAGAACCCGGCCTTTGCGGAAACGCTGAAGCTCATCGCGGACAAGGGCGCCGACGGCTTCTATCAGGGGCCGGTCGCGCAGGGCATCGTCGACACGGTCGCCCATGCGCCGTCCATGCCCGGCACGCTGTCGCTGGCCGATCTCGCGGGCTATGAAGCGAAGCATCGCGAACCTCTTTGCAGGCCCTATCGCGTCTACCGCGTCTGCGCCATGCCGCCGCCGACATCGGGCGGCATCGCCACGCTTCAGGTTCTCGGCATTCTCGAAAACTTCGACATGGGCGAGATCGAACCCATGTCGCTCGTCGCGGTGCATTTCATTGCCGAAGCGGAGAAACTTGCCTATGCCGACCGCGGCAAATATGTCGGCGATCCCGACTTCGTGCATGTGCCTGTCGAGGCGCTGCTCGAGCCGCGCTATCTGAAAGCGCGCGCCGACACCATCGACCCGAGCCGCAGCATGGGCAAGGCGATCCCCGGCGAGGTCGCCGACAAGCGCGCCGAGGGCTATGGGCTCAACGTGCCCGTCGACTTTCCCTCAACCAGCCACTTCACCGTAATGGATGCGCAAGGCCGCGTCATCTCGATCACGACCTCGGTCGAGGCGCCCTTCGGCAGCCACCTCATGTCGGGCGGCATGATCCTCAACAATCAGTTGACGGATTTTTCCTTCGCGCCGGTGCAGGACGGCAAGCCGGTCGCCAACGCCATCGCGCCCGGCAAGAGGCCGATGTCGGCCATGGACCCGGTCATCGTCTTCAACAAGGACGGCAGCTTCTTCGCCGCCGTCGGCTCGCCCGGCGGGCCGCTCATCATCGGCTATGTGACGGAAACGCTGGTGGCTCTGCTCGACTGGAAGATGGACATGCAGCAGGCCGTCGCGCTCCCCCGTTTCCTCGACCGCAACGGGCCGCTTGAAATCGAAAAGGGCACGTCGCTCGAAGCGCTGACGCCGCAGCTTCAGCAGCTCGGCCATGAGGTGAAGCCCATCACGATGAATAGCGGGCTTCACGGCATTCGCGAGATCGACGGAAAGCTCGATGGCGGCGCCGATCCACGCCGCGAGGGCAAGGTGATCGGCGGCGCGCTCTAGCGGCTTGCGTCTTCCGCCGCGTGGGCAAGGCCGAGCAGGGCCGCGTCTTCGCGCATGATGACGTTGACCGGAATGGGCGCGAGATAGGATTTGAAGCGGCCTTTCGCCTCGAAGCGGTGACGGAACAGCGTCTCGTCGAAAAGCCCCGTGCCGTCCGACACCCAGCCCGGCACGATGCCGCCGCCGATGAAGATGCCGCCCTTCGCGCCGAGCGTCAGCGCGAGGTTGCCGGCGACGGAACCGAGCCAGCCGCAGAAAAGCGACACGGCCTCTTTTGCGACCGGCGACTTGCCGAGCCGCGCCCAGTTCGACACATCCATGCCGGTCGGCCGGGCGCGTTCCGTCGATCCGCCAAGCGCGCCGAGCGCCATATAGAGCGAGACGAGGCCTGGCCCCGACAGCACGCGTTCGGCGGAGACGCGGCCATATTCCTGCATCAGTTGATAGACGATGGAGATTTCGCGCTGATCGGTCGGCGCAAGATCGACATGCCCGCCCTCGCCGGGAAGCGGGATATAGCGGCCCGCCGCATCGGGCACCAGCGAGGCAACGCCGAGGCCGGTGCCCGGCCCGAGAATGCCGATGGGCGCATGTGCGTCCGGCGCGCCGCCGCCGACCCGATGAAGTTCGTGCGGCTTCAGCTCCGGCACGGCGCGGGCAAGCGCGGCGAAGTCGTTCATCAGAACGGGATGCGCAACGCCCGTCGCTTGCGATAGCGCCGCGACCGAAACATGCCAGGGGCAATTTGTCATTGAAATCGACGCGGTCTCGCCCTTGCCCTGCACCGGCCCGGCGGCGCAGACGGCGACGGCATCGATGCGGGGCCGGCCCTTTTCCGCGAGGAACGTTTCGAGCGCCGCAATGAGGCTTTCATGCATCGAGGTCAGCCAGATCGACGGCTTCTCGACGTCGATGCCGCCGCCCGACGCATGCGCCAGAGCGAAGCGCGCATGCGTGCCGCCTATGTCGGCGACGAGAAACTGGCCTGTTCCCGTCATGCCGCCGCATCCGCCTGTTTGCAGTCGAGCCGCGTCGCTTCGAGCGGAATGCAGATGCGGAAATGCGTGCCCGCGGCCCCCGTCGAAACGAGGTCGATATGGCCGCCGTGACCGCGGGCGAGTTCCTGCGCGATGGCAAGGCCGAGGCCGGTGCCGCCGGACCTGGTGCCGCCGGAAAAAGCCTCGAAGAGATGGGCCTTGGCTTTCTCGGCAAGGCCCGGCCCGGTATCGGTGACGTCGATATGGACATGGTCGGCGGCGCGGCGGGCGCTGACGGCGATCTCGCCCTCGCCGCCACGGCCGTCGGCAATCGCCTGCACGGCGTTCCGCGTCAGATTGAGAAGAATGCGGAACAGGTGATCGCGGTCGGCGTCGATCATCAGATCAGGCGCAATCTCGTTCCGCCAGCGGATATGCGCGTCTTCCGCGAGGCCCGCCATTTCCTGCACCTCATCGACGAGGGGCGCGAGCGCAAAGCGCGTCCGCTGCGGCGGCGCTTCGTCGGCGCGGCCGAATTTCAGCGTCCGTGTGCAAAGTTCGATCGCGCGGTCGATGGAGGCGAAGAGGCGCGGCGCGAGATGCTGCACGGTCGGGTCGTTGACCGCGCCGATGCGATCCGAAATGAGCTGGGCGTTCGCCAGAATGTTGCGGAGGTCGTGATTGATCTTGCTCACCGCCGCGCCGAGCGAGGCGAGATGCGCGCGCTGGTTCAATGTGGCGCGGATTTCCTTCTGCATCGCGCCAAGCTCGCGTTCCGCGACGCCGATTTCGTCCTCTCGCGAGGACGGCGCGATGACGCGGCGCGCGTCTTCCGGATTGCGGCGGAAGGCGACCATGTTTTCGGTGATCCGGCGCATCGGGCGCACCAGCACGATCAGCAGCACCAGATAGACGAGGCCCGCCGTCACCGCCGAAATCAGCACCGAAAGCCAGAAGATGTTGATGCCGTAGCGGATCATCGCGTGGCGCAGCGGCGTCTCGTCGATGACGATGTCGATATAGTCGCCCGCGCCGTAGCGCGGATAATCCGTCACCTCGATCACGCGGCCGTCCGGCGCGAAAAGCGTGCGGAAGGCGTCCATGATCAGCATCGGCCCCATCGCGTTGCGCAGGTCGTAATGGATATCGACCTCGGGCGGCATTTTTTCCGACAGGATGAGCTTGTGCGAATTGTTGCGGTGAAGCTGGACGGCGAGCACCTGCGCGTTTTCCAAGAGCTCCTGCTGGAGCGCGGGCGAGACCATGTTGTCGGGCGTCGCTTCGAGCGCAAGCGCGGCGATCTGGGCCGCGCCGATATTCTGCTCGAGCCATGTCTGGCGGAAATTCGCAATCGAAGGCACGAAGATCAGCACTTCGCTCAGCATCACGAACAGGACCGTGAGAACGAGGAGGCGGCGCGACAGGCTGCGGCGCATCGGCAGGCCGAGCCGCTGGCGCCAGGGAAGGCCCGCGCGCCAGGCCTCCGACCGGGCCTCCTCATTCGCCATGCTCTTGTCCATCCCGCCCGATCTCGCACCGCGTCCAGCCGCGACGGGCGATCATAGCCTGAAAGCGGAAGGGCGCGAAGGCGGGAGGCTCAGCCGAAAAGGCCGAGGAAGCGCACGGCGGCGCGGGTGCGCCTGCTGAACAGCGTCGGCGTGTAATAGGAGCCGGCGGCGCGTTTCGAGATTTCGGACAGCGTCGGGTAAGGCACGGTGACGCCGGCCATGGCGCTCAGTTTCAGCCCGCGGGATTTCGCCAGCACCCAGGGTAGGATCAGTTCGCCCGCGCCCGGCGCGACGATGGTGCAGCCGAGGATACGGCTATGCATGTCGGTGATGACCTTGATCTGGCCTTCGGTCTCGCGCGTCGCCTGGGCGCGGTCGTTTTCGGCGAGGTGCCAGCGCAGCACGTTGATGCGCATGTGGCGGCCGCGCGCCTCCTCCTCCGTTTCGCCGACATGGGCGATTTCGGGATCGGTATAGGTGACCCAGGGGATCGAGCCGTAATCGACGCGGGCGGGCAGCCGGAAAAGTGCATTCCGGATGACGATGCCGGCGTGATAGTTGGCGACATGGGTGAACTGAAGTCCGCCGGCGACGTCGCCTATGGCGAAGATGCGCTTGTTGGTCGTGCCCAACCGGTCGTCGGTCGTGATGCCGCGCGCATTGAATTCGACGCCCGCCTTTTCGAGATCAAGTCCTTCGACATTCGGGCGGCGTCCGGCGGCAACGAGAAGATGCGAGCCTTCGACGATGCGTCCGCCCTTCAGCGCAACGGATATCTTTCCCGCCTCGCCCGCGACGCTTTCGATCGCGGCGCCTTCGAGAATCTCGACGCCTTCCTCGATCATGCGGTTGACGACGAAGGAAGTCAGTTCCGGATCTTCCTTGGCAAGCACGCGCGTCGCCTCGATCACGGTGACACGGGAGCCGAGGCGGCAATGGGCCTGCGCCATTTCCATGCCGATGGGGCCGCCGCCGATGATGACGAGGTGTTCCGGCAGCTCGGTATTGTCGAAGAGGGTTTCGTTGGTGAAGTACGGCACCTTGTCGAGGCCGGGGATCGGCGGCGCGCTCGCCCGCGAGCCGGTGGCGATGACGAAACGGCGCGCCTGGATTTCCTTGTTGCCCGCGATGACGGTGCGGCCATCCTTGAAATGCGCGTCGGCCTTGATGACGGTGCAGCCGAGGCCTTCGAAGCGGGCAACGCTGTCGTTCGGCGCAATGGCGGCGATGACGCCTTTCACATGCGCGTTCACCTTGGCGAAATCGACCCTGGCCTTTGCCGGCGCGATGCCGAAGCGTTCGCCCTGCCCCATATTGTAGGCGTGGGCGGCGGCGGCGATGAGCGCCTTCGAGGGCACGCAGCCCGTGTTCAGGCAATCGCCGCCCATTTCGCCGCGTTCGATGAGCACCGTCTTCGCGCCCATCTGCGCCGCGCCCGCCGCGACCGAAAGGCCGCCCGAGCCCGCGCCGATCACACAAATGTCCGCCTTGATTTTCCTGGCCATGGTTCTGCTTTTATTTTCGGGATGAGTTGAGGTCAGCTCTTGCGGCGGAAACGCCGATAGATGACGGGCACAAGCGCCAGCGCCGCCAGCGCCAGCAGCGGGCCGATCACCTGGGGCTGCTTTATGAGCCCGAGATCGGGCGTGCCGCCGGCATCGAAGACCGCGCCGAGGCCGTTGCCGAGGCTCGCGAAAACGAAAGTGCCGGGAATGATGCCGAGGAAGGTCGCCCCGACGAAGGTCAGCAGCGACACGCCGAGAAAGGCGGGCGCGAGATTGACGAGGAAGAAGGGAAAGATCGGCACGAGGCGCAGCACGAGAAGGTAGGAGAAGGCGTTTTCGCGGAAACCCTCTTCCATGCGGGCGATGGAGGAGCCAGCGCGGGCGCGCAGCACGTCGCCGAGCGCCGACTTCGCGGCGACGAAAAGGATCGTCGCGCCGATGGTGGCGGCGATGACCGTGCAGAGCCCGCCGATCACCGTGCCGAAGAGGAAGCCGCCCGTCAGCGTCGCCACAAGCGCGCCCGGCACCGAGAAAGCAACCATCAGCGCATAGACGCCCATATAGACGAGCGCAGCTTCAACCTCGTTCGCGGCCACCCAGGCGGACAGTGCCTGGCGGTTGTCACGCAATGTGTCGAGGGTCGCATAGCGGTTGAGGCCGAGGGCGAAGAAAAGGCCGAGGCCCAGCGCCAGAACGGCCAGAGGCCAGAGGCGGCCTATCGAAAAGCCCGGTCGTTTGGCGGCGGCATCGTCCTTCATCGTTCATCCCCCCGGGTTGCGCGGCATTCGTTATGGAACAAAATAAGAACAGTCCGAGATTTCCATCCGCCGGACCGCCCGCGGGGACCATACGCGAAAAGCGGGCGGCGGAAGGATCGCTCACCTAAATGTGACCGGAATCGGCTTCCGGCGGGAGGCCCCGGATTTCCGGGGGTTCACATTGACTTCGCCGGGCAAAGTCGACTATACACCCCGCCAGATGGCCGTCAGGCGGCAACGCCGACGGCTCTTGCATTCCAGGCCCTTGCGAGCAGTCCCCAACCGGGGTTTCTGCTCGGGCCGGACCCGCCGGAGAAGAGACGTGAAACGGACCTATCAACCGAGCAAGCTCGTCCGCAAGCACCGCCACGGATTCCGGGCGCGCATGGCCACTGTCGGCGGCCGCAAGGTTCTCGCCGCCCGCCGGGCCCGCGGCCGCAAGCGCCTGTCCGCCTGATCCCGCCGGGCGGAGAGCGGCGCCGGGGGCCATTCGCCCTCGTGTGAGCTTTTCGACCTAACGGACGCGGCCTTTAACTCATGTCCACAACGAACCCCCGCCCCGAGATCGCCAGATTGCGGAAGCGGCGGGAGTTTCTTGCCGCCGCGCGCGCCGTCAAATGGGCCGCGCCCGGCCTCGTGCTGCAAGCATTGCCGCGCGGCGATGAAGCGGCGCCCCGCATCGGCTTTACGGTCACGCGCAAGGTCGGCATCGCGGTCATCCGCAACAGGGCCCGACGCCGCCTCCGGGAAGCGGCACGCGAAATCCTTCCCGTGCATGCAAAAGCCGGATACGACTACGTTCTCGTAGGTCGGATGGCGACTTTGACCAGAGCCTGGCCCGACCTTCTCGACGATCTGCGCAGCGCGCTTTCGCGCGTTCACAATACCGGACAAGCCGCAGGGCGGCCTCCCCGTTCACATCCGCAAGCGCGAAGCCCCGAAAGCAAGGACCAAGAGTTTCATGGGTGACAACCGCAACTTCCTGATCGCCATCCTGCTTTCGGTGCTGGTATTCGTCGGCTGGCAACATTTCTACGTGACGCCGCATATGGAAGCGGAGAAGGCGCGGCAGAAAGCAATCGCCGAACAGTCGGAAAGCCAGAAGCCGGCGGCATCGACCGTTGCGGCCCCCGATGCGGGCGGCGCGCGCATTCCGGCGCTTCAGGGCGAGACCTCTAGCGGCGCCGTCATCACGCCGATGCTTCTCGAGCGCGACGCGGCGCTCGCCTTGAGCCCGCGCCTCGCCATCGATTCCGACCAGCTCGACGGCTCGATCGCGCTCAAGGGCGCGCGCTTCGACGATCTTCATCTGAAGAATTACCGCGAGACCGTCGACAAGAAGAGCCCGGAGATCACGCTCTTTACGCCGACCCATGCGGCCAAACCCTATTTCGCCGAATTCGGCTGGATCGCCGCGCCCGGCGCGCAGATCGCGCTCCCCAACGAGAATACGCTGTGGCGCGTCGAGAAGGGCGAGAAGCTGACGCCCGCGACACCGGTGACGCTCTCCTGGGACAATGGCGCGGGCCTCGTTTTCCACCGCACGATTTCGCTCGACGAGAATTTCCTCTTCACCGTCGCCGACACGGTCGAGAACAAGTCGTCCGCCGCGGTGACGCTCTATCCCTATGGCCTCGTCTCGCGCACCGGCAAGTCGGATGCGAAGGCCTTCTACATCCTGCATGAAGGTTTCATCGGCGAGTTCGCCAACAACGGCGAAGTGGCAATCAAATACGCCGCCGCCGAAAAAGACCCGGCGAAAAGCGTCACCGACAGCGAAGGCTGGCTCGGCATCACCGACAAATACTGGGCAGCCGCCCTCGTCCCGCAGAAGGGGCAGAATTTCGTTGCCCAGTTCAGCGCCGACCCGAATCCGGCACGCGAAACCTTCCAGGCGGATTTCCGCTACGAGGCGACGACCATCGCGCCCAATTCGAGCGTGACGCTCGCCAATCGCCTCTTCGCCGGCGCCAAGGTGTCGAAGGTGATCGACGGCTACAAGGATGCAGGCATCTACAAGTTCAACCTGCTGATCGACTGGGGCTGGTTCTGGTTCCTGACGCAGCCGGTGTTCAAGGGCCTCGACCTCATCGCCTATGAGACCGGCAATTTCGGCATCGCCATTCTCATCATGACCGTCCTCATCAAGCTCGCCTTCTTCCCGCTGGCCAATCGCTCCTACGAGTCGATGAGCAAGATGAAGAAGCTCCAGCCGCAAATGGAAGAGCTGCGCGAACGCTACAAGGACGACAAGGCCAAGCAGCAGCAGGAGATCATGGAGCTCTACAGGCGCGAGAAGGTGAACCCGATTGCGGGCTGCCTGCCGGTCGTTATCCAGATTCCCGTCTTCTTCTCGCTCTACAAGGTTCTCTTCGTCACCATCGAAATGCGGCACGCGCCGTTCTTCGGCTGGATCCACGATCTCTCCGCGCCCGATCCGACGACGATCTTCAATCTCTTCGGCCTCATCCCCTGGACGCCGCCGGCCTTCCTGATGATCGGCGCCTGGGCGATCATCATGGGCTTCACCATGTTCGTGACGCAGCGCATGAACCCCGCGCCCGCCGATCCCGTCCAGCAGCAGATCTTCATGTGGATGCCGGTGATCTTCACCTTCATGCTGGCGAGCTTCCCGGCCGGTCTCGTCATCTACTGGGCGTGGAACAACACGCTGTCGGCGCTGCAACAGGGCGTGATCATGAAACGCCAGGGCGTGAAGATCGAGATTTTCAGCAATCTCGGCCTGGAAAGGTTCTTCGCCGGCAAGGGTGCCGGCGGCGACAAGTCCTGATGGCAAAGAGCGCCCCCGACGAAGAGGCAGGCAAGATCGACAAGGGCTCCCTTGAGGGCAAGGGCCTTGTCGACGCCAATATCGAAGCCGGGCGCTGGCTCTTCACGCAGAGTTGCGACTTCCTGCGCGGCGCAACCTCGATCGAGAATCTGCCGCCGCCCGGCGCGCCCGAGATCGCCTTTGCCGGCCGCTCCAATGTCGGCAAGTCGAGCCTCGTCAACGCGCTCACCGGGCGCAAGACGCTCGCCCGCACCTCGAACACGCCGGGCCGGACGCAGGAACTCAATTTCTTCGTGCTCGGCCCCGCCGCCCATCCCGCCCTCACGCTGGTCGACCTGCCGGGCTACGGCTATGCGCGGGAGACGAAAGCGCGCGTGGCGCTCTGGACCGAACTCGTCATGTCCTATCTCCGGGGCCGGGTCGAGCTTCGCCGCGTCCTCGTTCTCATCGACGCCCGGCATGGGCTCAAGGAGAACGACCACGAGGTGATGAAGCTTCTCGACGAGGCGGCCGTCTCCTATCAGATCGTGCTGACCAAGACCGACAAGCTGAAGCCGAGCGAGGTTGCCCCCCGCATCGAAGAGGTCCGCATGGGCGTCCGCCGCCATGTCGCGGCGCATCCCCGCGTCATCGCCACTTCCTCCGTCGGGGGCGAGGGCATCGCCGAGCTTCGGGCCGAGATTGCCGCGCTGGCCGATTTAAAGTCCATCGGCTATAAACCGCAGGCAGTCTAGCCAGGAGCGAGCGCCTTCATGTCGGACCATCACACCCACAATCCGGCCGACGACGCCAGGGACATGGAGCGCGCGCGCGTGCTCTCGGAGGCGCTGCCCTTCATGCAGCGCTACGACAAATGCACGGTCGTCGTGAAATATGGCGGTCATGCGATGGGCGACGAGGCGCTCGGCCTCGAATTCGCCCGCGACATCGTCATGCTGAAGCAGTCGGGCATCAATCCCATCGTCGTTCACGGCGGCGGGCCGCAGATCGGCGCCATGCTGACGCGGCTCGGCATCAAGAGCGAGTTTTCGGGCGGGCTGCGCATCACCGACAAGGCGACCGTCGAGATCGTCGAGATGGTGCTTGCCGGTTCGATCAACAAAGGTCTCGTCTCGCTCCTCAACCGGGCGGGCGGGCGCGCCGTCGGCTTGTGCGGCAAGGACGGCAATCTCATCATCGCCAAGAAGGTCGAGCAGAAGATTCACGATCCTGAATCGAATATCGAGAAAATCCTCGATCTCGGTTTCGTCGGCGAGCCCGCGAAAATCAATCCGGAAATCCTGAACACCATACTCAGGTCGGACATCATCCCCGTGATCGCGCCGGTCGGCGTCGCTCCCAATGGCGACACCTACAACATTAATGCCGACACGGCGGCGGGCGCTATCGCGGCTGCCATGGGCGCGACGCGGCTTCTGCTGCTGACCGACGTGCGCGGCGTGCTCGACAAGTCGGGCGCGCTCATCGAGGAGCTGACGGTCGCCGAAGCCAAGGCGCTGATGAAGGACGGAACGATTTCGGGCGGCATGATCCCCAAGGTCGAAACCTGCCTCGACGCGGTCGAAGGCGGCGTCGAAGCCGTCGTCATTCTCGATGGCCGCGTGCGCCATGCGGTGCTGCTCGAACTCTTTACCGAGCACGGCGCCGGCACGCTGATCCAGAAGAGCGCAGGCGCGTGAGCGGAGGCGGCAAGCTCCTTGCCGCGCTTGTCGCTCTCGCGGCATTCTTCCTTCATTCCGCGCCAGCATCCGCCGACTACAAGCTCTGCAATGCGACGAGCTATGTGCTCGAGGGCGCCATCGGCGTCAGGGCCGATGCGGACTGGCGCTCGCAGGGCTGGGTGCAGGTGCTGCCCGGAAACTGCGCCTCCGTTCTCGCCGGACCCGTCCAGACCGGCGACTATTACGTCTTCGCCCGTTCGATCGACGCCCATCAGGGCGCGACGAAATATTTCTCGGGCAGCGAACGCTTCTGCACCGTCCCAAAGGACTTCACCATTGCCGGGCGCGAAAACTGCGCGCTGCGCGGCTATGAATCGAGCGACTTCATTCGCGTCGCGGTGAAAGCGGGCGAAGACTGGACGACGACCTTCGGCGAGCCGCGCGGCTATTCGCTGGAGGATGCCGAAGTCGCCGGCACGCAGCGGCTCCTGCGCGACAACGGCTTTCACATACCGAAGATCGACGGCATCGCCGCCAAGAACACGCTGCGCTCCGTCATGGCGTTTCAGCGCTCCATCGGCCGCGAGGCCAATGGAGTGATCGACGGCGCGCTTCTTGCCGCGCTGATCGACGGGGCGGCGCGCGAGCAGGCGAAGACGGGGCTCAATCTCTGCAACGGGACGCGCTATCTCGTCTGGGGCGCGGTCGGCTTCACCGCCAATGATCAGGACATGTCGAGCGGCTGGATCAGGGTCGAACCCGGCGCCTGCGCCAAGGCGATCAAGGGCAAGCTCGGCAACCGGCCCTATTACGTCTATGCCGAGGCGACGGACGACAAGGGCAATATGGCGAAGCAAGGCGGGCGGCTTCTCGTCTGGTCGGGGGCGGAAGGCTTTTGCACCAAGACGACGCGCTTCGAGATCAGGGGCCGAGACGCCTGCGGCGCGCGCGGCTATGACGAGCGGCGGTTCGTGCGCATCGACACGGGCGGCAAGCCGCTTTACGAAGTGCCGCTCGAATAGCGCTTTCTCAATCCGTTTCGCCGATGCCGAAATAGTTGAGATGCCAGAGCATCTCCGTTCCTTCCATCGGGTAGTCGGTACCGCCGCGCGGCAGGACGCGCGCATCGGGCGGCACATTGGCGACGAAGATCTGGATTGCGAGCGCGGTGCGCATGGCAAGGCCCGCCTTCCAGCAGAGCGCCGCGATACCCTTGCCGCTCTTCGCCTCGAAGATGCGGGCGACGAGCGGTTCGGCAATGCTCGCCTTCAAGGAGAGGGCGAGGATGACCGCGGCCTTGTGCTGCAAGGACGCCGATTTCGTCACCAGTTCATCCGACAGGGTTCCCGCCGCGAAGGCCTTCTTGACCGCGACGATGGCGGCGTCGGGCGCGTTGCCGCCGCGTTCTCCTTCCTGCTCGATGCGCATCTGGGTGCGCGTCTTCAGATAGGATTCCGTTTCGGCGTCGAGCTGGCGATGGCGGCCTAGCTCCTCGATGAGCGCGCGCGAGACGAAGACCGCGATGCGCCGCACTGCGCGCAAGGAAAGCGCCGGGCGCATGACCAGCGGCAGGTGCCAGGCGTCGATGGCGGCGGCCTCGGAAATGATCCTGTCGAGCGTTTCCTCGCGGATCTGCGCATTGGGATTTGCGAGAAGTTGCGCGATGGCGGGAATTTCGAGCGTGGCGACGATGGCGTCCGCCACGGCGCCATCGACATTCCGCCGCCGCGCGACGGCTTCGAGCGCGCCCTGAACGCGCGTCGTCGCCACGATTTCGAGCAGGTCCTCATCCGACAGAAGCGGCGAGTATTCGAGCACCGGGCCGCAGACGAGAATTTCGGCGTCATGCGCAAGCGCGAGCGCGATGCGCCTGGGCACATGGGGGCAGGATTTTATTTCCTGCGCGACGATCTGGCGGACGCGAACAAGCTCGTCCTGCGCCAGCTTTTCCAGAAGCTCCATCACCCGGTCGCGCACATCCTGGATTTCGTTCGCGGGCATGTCGGGGACGATGCGGCCGATCTTACGCGCAAGCTCCGCGCGGACATCGCCCGCCCTGTCCTTCTGCAAAAGCGCATTGGCCTGATGCGGCGTCGAGGGATTGGCGGCAACGAGGGCGCGGATTTCCGGATCGGTGTCGCCCGCGAGATAATAGAGCGTTTCGGGCGGGGCATCGGGCCGGGAGGCAAGCTCGCGCCGCAATTCGCGCGACCGGCTTTCGAGCGCCGAGCGCGCGTCTTCGTAGCGAAGCCTTGCAGGCAAGGCCTCGCGCCCGAAGAGTTTTTTCAGGAAGCTCATGGTCATGCGCATCTCCGGCCACCAGTCTTCCGGGCGCGCGTTAATGCGCCGTTAAATCTTCAGGCAAAGCTCTTGTCAAAGGGCGTTTCCGCGTTCACCTTTCCCGCCTCATGAGCATCAAGGCGAATTCTTCGTTAATTCCAGCCGGCCGCGCGCCGGATTTCGAGCATGTCGAGCATTGGGTGTTCGATCTCGACAACACGCTTTATCCGCCGGCCTGCGATCTCTTCGGCCGCATCGACGAGCGCATGATGGCCTTCATCGCCGATTTTCTCGGCGTCGATCATGCGGAAGCAAAGCGCGTGCAGAAGGATTTCTATGTCGAGCACGGAACGACGCTTGCGGGGCTCATGGCCGTGCATGGGCTGAAGCCCGACCGCTTCCTCGCCTATGTGCATGACATCGACGTCACCGCCGTCGATCCGAACCCGGCGCTCGGCGCGGCGATTGCGGCGCTGCCGGGACGGAAGCTCATTTTCACCAACGGTTCCGTCGCCCATGCGGAGAATGTCGTCCGCCGGCTCGGCATTGCCGACGCCTTTCACGATATCCACGACATCGTGACCACGGGCTATGCGCCGAAGCCGCGGCGCGAAGCCTATGAGCGTTTCGTCGCGGCGAGCGGCATTGCGCCGGAGCGCGCGGCCATGTTCGAGGACATTCCGCGCAATCTCGAAGTGCCGCATGCGCTCGGCATGAAGACGGTGTGGGTGCGGCCCGCAGGCGAGGCGGGACCGGAGCGCTATCAGCGGCTGTCGCATGAAGGCGGAGACGCCGCGCATGTGCATCATGCGACGGATGATCTCACGGCGTTTCTGGGAGAGATACTTCGCGGCGGCTTAGCGGCGCCCGAATAGCCGCTCTATATCCGTCAGCTTCAGCTCCACATAGGTCGGGCGGCCGTGATTGCACTGGCCGGAATGGGGCGTCGCTTCCATTTCGCGCAGGAGCGCGTTCATCTCGTCGGCGGTGAGGCGGCGGCCGGCGCGCACCGAGCCGTGGCAGGCGATGGTGCCGCAGACATGTTCGAGCCTTTCCTTCAACGACAGCGCCTCGTCCATTTCGGACAGATCGTCGGCCAGGTCGCGGACGAGAGCCTGCACGTCGAGCTTGCCGAATATGGCCGGCACTTCGCGGACGACCACCGCGCCCTGGCCGAAGGCTTCCAGAACGAAGCCGAGTTCGGCGAGTTCGCTCGCACGGGCGGCGAGCCTTTCGGCCTCCGCCTCGTCGAGCTCGACCACTTCGGGGATCAGCAATATCTGGCGCGCGACGCCGCGCTCGGCCATCGCCTTTTTCATCCGCTCATAGACGAGGCGCTCATGCGCCGCATGTTGATCGACAATGACGATACCGTCCGCCGTCTGGGCGATGACATAGGTTTCGTGCAACTGCCCGCGCGCGACGCCGAGCGGGAGAGCGTCGGGCGACAGCGGGACGATATTCGCATCGGCGCTTGCCTGCGTCTCGACGATGCGCGCGGCATGAGCGCCGAGATCGGCGAAAGCGCCCTGCCATGCGGGCGCGGGCTCGGCAAAACCGTGCTGCGCCGGAACGAAGGATCGCTGGAAGCCGGGAGAGGCCGGCGCATCGGCGGGACGCAATGCGCCAAGCGCCGCGCCCGCCACCGTGGTCGAGGCGCGATGGCCCGCCTCGTGAAGCGCGTGGCGCAGCGCGCCGACGATCAGGCCGCGCACGAGGCCCGCATCGCGGAAGCGCACTTCGGCCTTGGCGGGATGGACATTCACATCGACGTCGCGCGGATCGATCTCGACGAAAAGCGCAACGGCGGGGTGGCGGTCGCGGGCAAGGAAATCGGCATAGGCGCCCCTGACCGCGCCGACGATGAGCTTGTCGCGGACGGGCCTGCCGTTGACGAAGAGAAACTGCATCTGCGCGTTGCCGCGATTATAGGTCGGCAATCCCGCAAAACCCGTCAGCGCGATGCCTTCGCGCAGGGCTTCGATGGCGAGCGCGTTTTCGGCGAAGTCGCGGCCCATGATCGCGCCAAGACGGCCGAGGCGGCCGACCTCGCCCGGCATTTCAGCCTCAAGACGCAGCATGTTGCGCGTTTCGCTCGTCAGCGAGAAGGCAATGGTGGGATGCGCCATGGCGAGGCGCTTCACCACATCGGCAACCGCGAGCGTTTCTGCGCGTTCGCCCTTCAGAAATTTCAGCCGCGCCGGCGTCGCAAAGAAAAGATCGCGCACTTCGATGCGCGTGCCCGCCGGGCCCGCCGCCGGCTCGACAGCCGAAACCTCGCCGCCTTCAACGGAAATCTTCTGCGCCGTATCCGCGCCCTGCATGCGGCTCAATATGGCGAGGCGGGCCACCGCGCCGATCGAGGGCAGCGCCTCGCCGCGAAAGCCGAGCGTCGCTATGTCGTGCAGGTCTTCCCGGCCATCGGCGCCGGCGGCGAGCTTCGACGTCGCATGGCGTTCGACGGCGAGCGCGAGATCCTCGGCGCTCATGCCCGAGCCGTCATCGGTGACGCGGATGAGATCGCGGCCGCCGCCGGAAATCACGATGTCGATGTGCCGTGCGCCCGCATCGAGCGCGTTTTCGACGAGCTCCTTCACCGCGCTCGCAGGCCGCTCGACCACTTCGCCTGCGGCGATGCGGTTGATCGTGCCTTCGCTCAGGCGGCGGATGACGGCCATGCGCTATTTCATCTCCGCGAGATATTTCTTCGCCAGGATTTTACCTTCCTCGACGGCGGGTTGATCGAAGGGGTCGATGCCGAGCATTTTGCCGGCGATGATCGTTTCCAGCATGAAGTGCATGAAGAGGCCGCCGAGCGCGCGCTCATTGAGCTTCTTCAGCCTGAATGTGCGGACCGGACGGCCGTTCTTCGCCAGCGTGTCGATGGTCGCGCGCGCCTCGGCATCGACCAGATCGCCGATGCGGTGGCCGGCAAGTGCGGCAAAGCCCGTGCCCCTGGCAATATCCGGAGAGACTTCGGGCCCCTCGCCTTTCGTCTCCACTGTGAAGGCGGTGAACATCTTGTCCTTCGGGCCGTCGAGATAAAGCTGAAGCTGGCTGTGCTGGTCGACGGGGCCGAGCGCGCGCACGGGCGTCGTGCCCTTGCCCTGCTTGCCGAGGCTTTCGGCCCAGAGCTGGCAATGCCAGGCGAGGAAACGCTCCAGCCGGTCGGCATAGGCCATCAGCACGGTCATGTTGGCGCCCTTCTCGCGCTGAAGGGCGAGCGACAGGGCGGCCCCCACGGCAGGCGCAACGGAGGCGGCGGGGCGGCCCGCCAGAATGGGTGCGAGCACATCGGCCGCACCGGCGCGGATCGCCTCGATGTCGAGGCCGAAAATATCGGCGGGCAGCAGGCCGACATTGGTCAGCACCGCATAGCGGCCGCCGACGCCCGGATCGTGCTCGAGGGTCGGGAATTCATATTTCTCGGCGAGTGCGCGGAGCGCGTTCGGCTTGCCGTCCTTGGCGGGCTCGGTCAGCACCGCGAAATGGTGTTTCATGTATTTGCCGCCGCCTGCCTTTTCGATCGCGGACATGGCGGCGAGCATCTGGATTGCGGGCTCGACCGTGCCGCCGGATTTCGAGACGACGAGGAAACGCGCCGTCCGCATGTCGGTCGCCGACAGGGCCGTCTGCATGGTGCCGGCGTCGAGATTGTCGATGATGTGGACGCGCGGGCCTTTCATCGTGTGGCTCTGCGTGCCCCAGCCGGTGAGCTGGGCAATGGTCTGCGCGCCGAGCGATGAGCCGCCGATGCCGAAGATGAAAAGGTCGGTGGTGTTATCGAGAAGCTTCGCCGTCACTTCGCGCAAAGGGCCGAGATCGTCCTTGCGTTCGGGCACGC
Source organism: Parvibaculum sp. (assembly GCA_031291615.1). GTDB lineage: Bacteria > Pseudomonadota > Alphaproteobacteria > Parvibaculales > Parvibaculaceae > Parvibaculum. The sequence continues at coordinate 16,707 of JARLIS010000028.1, read as the reverse complement.
GCAGAAGCGCCAGCGTCTTCTTCGCATGGGCTTCCTTCAGCCAGGCGAGCGCGGGCTCGGCTTCGGCCAGCGCCGCCTCGAAGGCTTTGCGCGACAGACCGCCCTCGCCGATCCTCTCCTCAAAGCAAGTGTCGATCGACTGTTCGTAAGGCAGGCTCTCTTGCGGCATGGGTGTCCCGGCTTGCAAAGTGGAATCGAATGGCCTCAGCCATAATCCGCAATGACGTTAACAAGAAGGCGGGCTTGCGGCCAGACGCCGATTTTCCCGTGGCGAAGGCTCGGCGGAAGGCCGGCTAGTGGAAGCCCGGCGCCGATTCGCTGGGGCCGGACGGCGCCGCGGCGGCCGGGGCGCCTGCGGGCGGAATCGGCTTTGGCGTCATGTCGGGTTCGCCGACGACCGAGACGATGAGGCTGTCCGATTTCAGAAGACGTTTGGCGACGCGGGCGATGTCGGCCTTGGTGACGGCATCGACGAGCGCGTTGCGGCGGTCGATATAGTCGATGCCGAGATTGTCCTGCTGGATCGAGAGAAGCTGTCCGGCGATCTTGGAATTGGAATCGAAGCGCAACGGATAGGAGCCGGTGAGATAGGTCTTGGCGTCGGCCAGTTCCTCGTCGGTCACGCCGCGTTCGGCCATGCGGGCAAACTCCCGGCGAATGAGCTCCAGCGAAACGCCGACGCTCGCATTCTTCGTACCGACGCCGCCGAGCAGCAGCGCGGCGCGGCGCATCGGATAGAGATTGGTCGTGACCGAATAGGCAAGCCCGCGCTTTTCGCGCACCTCCTCGGTGAGCCGCGCCGAAAAGCCGCCGCCGCCAAGCACGTAGTTCATCACGAAGGCGGGAATGAAATCGGGGTCGCGGCGCTTCAGGCCCTGCGCACCGAAAACGACGACGCTCTGCGGAAAGGGCCGCTTCGTCACGACCGTCACGGGCTTGCCGCGCACCTTCACATCGGGCACGGGGCGAAGCTTCGCCTTGGCCGGCAGCGCGCCGAAAGTCCTGTCGAGCAGGGTGCCGAGTTCCTCGGGCGAGATCGGGCCGACGACCGCGATCTTCATGCGGTCGCGAGCGAAAATGTTTTTCGTATAGGCGACGAGATCGCCGCGCGTGATGCGCGCGATGGATTGCGGCGTGCCTTCGGCCGGCATGGCGTAAGGATGGTTGCCGAGAGCGGCATGGAACCAGGCCTGCGAGGCGATCCAGTTCGGGTCTTCGAGATTGCGGGTGACGATGGAGGCGATCTGCGCGCGGATGCGCTCGACGGCTTCGGCGTCGAAGCGCGGCTTCGTCAGGGCGAGGCCCAAAAGCGCAAAGGCTTCGTCGCGCTTGTCGGCCAGCGTTTTCAGGCTGACGGTGAAGTCGTCGCGGTCGTCGGAAAAGGAGAGCGAGGCGGCGGAGGCTTCGAGCCGCTTCTGATAGGCGTCCGAGTCGAGGTCGCCCGCGCCTTCGTCGAGAAGCCCCGACACCATGTTGGCGAGACCGGCCTTGTCCTTCGGGTCCTGCGAGGAGCCGCCTTCGAAGGCGAGCTTCATCACGATCACGGGGACTTCGTTTTCCTGAACGAGCCAGGCTTCGATGCCGCCGGGGCTGACTACGCGCTCGATCTTCATCGCCTGGGCGGGCGCGGCGGCAAGCGTGACAAGGGCGATGAGGGCAAAGGCGAAGGCGCGGATCATGGCTTTGCCCCCGGCGTCGCTTGCGGCAGAAGTTCGCCCGTCACCGCGTGATCGGCGATCAGCGCTTTTCTCGCGGCAGCGAGCACGTCGGCCGCCGTCGCGGCGCGAATGTGATCGGGCCATTGATAGACATCGGCGGCGGTGAGGCCGGTCATCAGCCCGCTGCCATAGGAATAGGCCATAGTCTGCTGCGTATCGCGCGCATAGACGGCGCTGGCGACGAGCTGGGTCTTGGCGCGATCGAGTTCGTCGGCGTCGATGCCATCCGCCAGCAGGCGGGCGATTTCGGCGTCGATGCCCTTCTCGACCGCATCGAGCGGCACGCCGAGGCGCGGAAGCGCATAGACGGAGAAGGAGCCGGCGTCGATCTTGTCACCGTCATACCAGGACTGGATTCCGGCGGCGAGTTTCTCTTTCACGACGAGCGCCTGATAAAGCCTGCTCGTCGTGCCGCCGCCCAGAATCTGCGCGAGGAGATCGTAAGCGGCGGCCTCGCGCGGCCCCGCTTGCGCCGCACTCGCGGCGGGATAGGCGCGCAGCCAGGTCGCCTCGTTGACGCGCGGATCGTGAAGGACGAGGCGTTTTGGCGATGCCGGCCATTCGACGGGCGCGTGCTCATGGACGAGCGTCGGCGCGCGCCGTGCGATGACGCCGTAATATTTTTCGGCGAGCGGTTTCAACTCGGCCGCCGTCACGTCGCCGGCGACGATGAGGATCGCGTTGTTCGGCGTGTAGAAGCGGCGATAGAAATCGAGCGCGTCGGCGGTGCCGAGTTTCTCGACTTCCGCCTTGTAGCCGATGACATCGCGGCCATAGGGAGACTTCGCGCCGTAGAGCGCGGCATTCATTGCCGATTGCAGCGATGCGACGGGTTCGTTTTCGATGCGCATGCGCAATTCTTCCAGCACCACGTCGCGCTCGGGCAGCACTTCCTTGTCGGTGAGCCGGAGGCCGGTCATGCGGTCGGCCTCCATCTCCATGACGAGAGGCAGCCGGTCGCGGGCGATGGCCTGGAAATAGGCGGTGAAGTCGTAATTGGTGAAGGCGTTGTCGCGGCCGCCGTTGCGCGCCACGATGCGCGAGAATTGTCCGGGCGCGATCTTCGCGGTTCCCTTGAACATCAGATGTTCGAGGAAATGGGCAAGCCCCGTCTTGCCGGGCGTTTCGTCGCCCGCGCCGACGCGGTACCAGACCATGTGGGTGACGACCGGCGCGCGGTGATCGGGAATGACGAGAACGTCCATGCCGTTCGAAAGGCGGAACATTTCGGGCGCGTTGGGTCCGGGCGCGACCGGCACGGGATCGCTCGCCGCGCCTGCGGGGCCGGCATTCGTCCCGAGGGGAAAGCCCGCGCAACCGGCAAGAAGCAGCGATATGCAGACGGCAATCGCTCCGAAGCTCAGGCGGCCGCGCGCTCTATTGTGCATCAGGGATCAGAAAATACCGTCGAACCAGCCGGGCTTCGGCGTGTGCGATGGCGTCACGCCTTCATTCGCCGGCTTGCCCTGCGCTTCGTTCTGCTGAATGCGCTGCTTTTCGGCGGCCGGATCGACAAGGCTCAGATCGGGCGGCGTCTTTTCACGCCAGAACAAAATGTCGTCGGTGAAGGACTTGTCCTTCTCGACCAGCGTCCGCGTTTCGTTGTTCACGACCTGACGGATGCGCGGATCGGCGTCGGCGGCACCCGTCTTGTCGAGCAGGGACTGTTCGCCGAGGCTTTCAACGGGCTTTGCCGCAACGGTGCCGACGGGAACCGCAGCGCCTGTGAGCGCGCGTTCGGCGGCGGCCGAGGGCTGGAAATTGGCTTCCTGCGGGCGAGGCGCGCCCGGCTGCGGCGGACGCAGCGAGAAATCCGGCGGGATGGCGAGCGGCGCCTTGGTGACGATCGCGAATTCGTCCGGAGCGTCTTTGTTGTAGCCAAGCGCTTCCCTGATGCTGTCGCCGCCGCAAGCGGCAAGCGACAAGGACATCGCGCCAAGCAAGCTCAGCCCCATGATACGCCGGCTCTTCGAAATCACTGTCATGTTCCTTGACCCTCGAAGCCTCGCGGCCCCGGCGGCGCTCAGCCGCGGTCATCTCCGCGCGCATCGCCGTCTGCGTTAACCTGTTCGGCCCCACGCGGCCCGAACAATCCCGGAAAGGCGGAATCGATCAGGATCAGGCCGACGCCCAAGGCAATCCAGATGTCCGCAACGTTGAAGATATACCAGTAAAAACCGAAGGCGTGAAAACTAAAAAAGTCCGCAACGGCCCCGTGAACCAGCCGGTCGAGAACGTTGCCGAGCGCCCCCCCGATGATCAGGCCGATGGCCACCGCCATAACCCAATGGACGCTGCGCGCTAGCCATAATCCGAGGCCGATGACGATGGCGAGCGCGAACAAAATGAGCCCGATGCGGCCGGCCTCCGTCTCGGCCTGAAAGAGGCCGTAACTGACGCCGCGGTTCCATGTGATGATCAGGTCGAAAAAGGGCGCGATCTGGACCCGGCCGCGCTCGGCGATGGCGTAGACGTCGAGCATCCACCATTTGTGCAGACGGTCGAGGCCGAAAGATGCCAGCGCAGTGACGAGGCCGAGACCCGACCAGGGGCCCCAGACGGGTTGGCCGGCAATGTCGATCGTGCGCGCCATGGGTGCTCTCTATGCCTGTTTCGCATGGCGGGCGTCGAACTCCATGACCGCCGCCGCATCGCGCGGCGTCAGGTCGGGGAAGCCCGGCACGCTGCCGACTTCGGGAAGGATTTTCCAGGAGCGCGCGCATTTCCTGCCTTGCGCGGGCTTCGAGACGACGGCGACGCCCGTTACCTCGTCGAGGCGGAAAGCGTCGGCAGGCTCCTCGCCGTCGATGAGGCGTGCGCCGCTGGTGATGGCGATTTCGGCGAGATCGACGCCCGCCATGGCGGATTTCAGCTCGGCGTTCGTCACATAGACGTCTGGAGCGGCTTCGAGGCTCGCGCCGATACGCTTCTCGCGGCGCTCGACTTCGAGCGCGCCGGTGACGACGCGGCGAAGCTCGCGGACCTTGCGCCATTTTTCGGCGAGCGCATCGTCGCGCCAGCCGGCCGGAATGTCCGGGAAGAGACGCGTGTGAACGGTGCCGTCTTCGGACGGGAAGCGCGTCAGCCAGACTTCCTCGGCGGTGAAGCAGAGGATGGGCGCGAACCATGCGGTGAGCGACATGAAGAGTTCATGCAGCACCGTGCGGCAGGCGCGGCGGCGCACCGACGACAGGGGATCGCAATAGAGCGCGTCCTTGCGGATGTCGAAGTAGAAGGCCGACAGGTCGATGTTCATGAAGTTCGACAGCGCGTGGAAGATGCGCTTGAAATCGTAATCGTCATAGGCCTTGCGCACGAGATCATCCAACTCGGCGAGCTTGTGCAGGATGACGCGTTCAAGTTCCGGCATGTCGGCCAGGGCGACGCGCTCGGCCTCGTCGAAGCCCGCGAGATTGCCGAGGAGATAGCGGAAGGTGTTGCGGAGCTTGCGATAGGCTTCGACGTTCGACTTCAGGATCTCGTTGCCGATCGAGTGATCGTCCCAATAGTCCGTCGAGGCGACCCAGAGGCGCAGAATGTCGGCGCCGTTCTGCTTGATGACGGTCGCAGGCTCGATCGCATTGCCGAGCGACTTCGACATCTTGAGGCCCTTGTCGGTCAGCGTCATGCCATGGGTCAGCACCTGCTTGTAGGGCGCGCGGCCGCGCGTGCCGCAGCTTTCGAGGAGGGACGACTGGAACCAGCCGCGATGCTGGTCGGAGCCTTCGAGGTAGAGATCGGCGGGCCAGGGCATGTGGCGCGCTTCGAGGACGAAGGCATGCGTCGAGCCGGAATCGAACCAGACGTCGAGAATGTCGGTGACCTTCTCATAGTCGGCGGGATTGTGGTTCGAGCCTTCGAAGAAGTAGCTCACCGGCTTTTCAAACCATGCGTCGGCGCCTTCGGCGGCGACTGCATTGACGACGCGGGCATTGACGCGCGCATCGCGCAGCAGCGAGCCGTCGCCCTTGTGGACGAAGATCGTCAGCGGCACGCCCCAGGCGCGCTGGCGCGACAGCACCCAGTCGGGACGGGTTTCGACCATCGAATAGATGCGGTTGCGGCCGCGCGCCGGCACCCAGCGCGTCTTGTCGATTTCGGCGAGCGCGACGTCGCGGAGTTTGCGGCCGCCCGCCTCGGCGACGGGCGCATCCATGGAGACGAACCATTGCGCAGTGTTGCGGAAGATGAGCGGGGCTTTGGAGCGCCATGAATGCGGATAGGAATGCGTCAGCTTGCCTTGCGCAAGGAGCGCGCCCGCCTCGATCAGCGCGTCGATGACGGCGGCGTTGGCGTTGCCTTCCTTGCCCTGGCGGGTCAGCACGAACTTTCCGGCAAAGAGCGGCACGTCGGGATAGTAGACGCCCTCCTCGTTCACCGTTTCCGGGATACCCTTCTGGCCGAAGTTCTGCACCCAGATCATGTAGTCGTCCTGGCCGTGGCCGGGCGCGGTGTGGACGAAGCCGGTGCCGGTTTCTTCCGTCACATGATCGCCAGCGAGCAGCGGCACGTCGAAGTCGTAACCCTGACCGCGGAAGGGATGAGCACAGACGACGCCGTCGAGCGAGGGCGCATCGCCGAGGCGCGTCCACTCGGCGATCTTTGCGTCGGCGCGCACGGCTTCGGCGAGGCTGTCGGCGAGCACGATCTTTTCGCCGAGGGCGGCGCGGCTATGTTCGCCGAGCGCCTTCACTTCATAGATGCCGTAGCGGATTTTCGGCGAATAGGAGATCGCGCGGTTGGCCGGGATCGTCCAGGGCGTCGTCGTCCAGATGACGATGTTCGTTCCCTTCAGCGATTCCGCGCCGGACACGACCGGGAAGCGCACCCAGATGGTGCGCGACTGGTGGTCGGCATATTCGACTTCGGCTTCGGCGAGCGCGGTCTTTTCGACGACCGACCACATGACGGGCTTCGATCCGCGATAGAGCGAGCCGTTCATCAGGAATTTCTGGAACTCGGCGACGATGGCGGCTTCGGCGTCGAAGGTCATGGTGAGGTAGGGATTGTCCCAGTCGCCGGAGACGCCGAGGCGCTTGAACTGTTCGCGCTGCACGTCGACCCAGTGCTGCGCAAACTCGCGGCATTCGCGGCGGAATTCGAGCGGCGGCACTTCGTCCTTGTTCTGACCTTTCTTGCGGTACTTCTCCTCGATCTTCCATTCGATGGGAAGGCCGTGGCAGTCCCAGCCCGGAACATAGGCCGCGTCCTTGCCCATCATCTGCTGGGAGCGGACGATGATGTCCTTCAGCGTCTTGTTGAGGGCATGGCCGATATGGATGTCGCCATTGGCGTAAGGGGGGCCGTCATGGAGCGTGAAGGTGGGGCGGCCCTTCGCCTCGGCGCGGAGGCGCTTGTAGAGGTCCATCTTTTCCCAGCGGGCGAGCCATTGCGGCTCGCGCTCGGGCAGGCCCGCCTTCATGGGGAAAGGCGTTTCGGGCAGGAAGATCGTGTCGCGGTAATCGCGGCCTGCGGGGGCGCCGGTTTCGGATTCGGTCTTGGAGTCGGTTGCCATTGAAGCTCTCGGGCGTTCGGGGTTCACATTGTCGGTTTGGCAAATCCCGGCCTATCGCTTCGACGGAGCCAGTCCGACCCCTCAGCGAACGGCCGGGCCGCTAATTCGCGACCCGAAAGCGCATATGTGACGCATGGCGTTCAATGTTCCGTTCATGGGCAGGTTTCTACCAGCCGCCCCCTTAACAGTCCAGTAAAGGGCTTATCCCCGGGCGGCGCGGCATGAGTTACACTTGCCGAAGTTGAAATATTGCGGGAAACCCCATGCGCCTCTTCGTCCTTCGCCTCGTTCTTGCCCTGGTTTTCGCCCTGCCCGCTCTTTCGGCCAGCGCGGATACGCTGGGCCGCGTCCGGGAGACGGGCACGCTCAGGATCGGGCTCACGGGCGATTACCGGCCGTTTTCTGCGCTCGATCCCAAAAGCGGGGATTTCTCAGGCCTCGACGTCGATCTCGGGCGCTCGCTCGCAAAGCGGCTGGGCGCGAAGCCCGAATTCGTCAGGACGAGCTGGCCGACGCTTGCCGCCGATCTTGCGGCCGGCAAGTTCGACATTGCCATGGGCGGGATTTCGGTGACGCCGGAGAGGGCGAAGATCGGGCTCTTTTCGCAGGCCGTGCTGACGGACGGCAAGACACCGATTACGCGCTGCGAGAATGCGAAGAAGTTCCGGACGCTTTACGAGATCGACCGCAAGGGCGTGAGGATCATCGTCAATCCGGGGGGCACGAATGAAAGGTTCGTCCGCGCCCATATCGCCAAGGCGAAGATCATCGTCCACAAGGACAATGTAACGATCTTCGACGAGATCGTGGCGGGCCAGGCGGATCTCATGATCACGGATGCGATCGAGGCGCGGCTGCAACAGAAGCTCCACAAGGAGCTTTGCGCGGTGCATCCGGAAAAGCCCTTCGACCGCTCGGAGAAGGCCTATCTGATGCCGCGCGACGAGGCTTTCAAGCGCGCGGTCGACAAGTGGCTCGCAGGCGCGAAGCGGTCGGGGGAGCTCGGGCGTGCGGTGAGGAAATGGGTGGAGTAGCGCTTCGCGCATTGTGACCCTTCCCTCTTGCGGGAGGGCCCGCCTGCGCAGGACATTTTTCGAAGAAGCCCCTCACCCTCCCACGCCTCCGGCGCGGGTCCCTCCCTCTCCCTCAAGGGGAGAGGGGAAGAAGAGCTGTTCCTTGAACGCTAAGCCGGAATGATGCGTTCGACCGCGCGGGCTTTCAGCGCGAGTTTGCCGTCGCCGTTGGTGAAGGTCGCTTCGACATAGGCTTGCGTCTTCGAGACGTTCACCACATGGCCTTCGCAGGCGAGGATGCCTTCCGTCACGGGACGGAAGAAGTGCATGTTGAGGTCCGACGTCGTGAAGTTCTGATCGTCCTTCAGCAAGGTCATCAGCGCGAAGGAGCAGGTCTGGTCGGCGAGCGTCGCGAGGTAGCCGCCGAAGACGGCCTGCGGATTGAGATAGGCGGGATTGACCGGCCAGTCGTAGCGGATGCGGCCGGGCTCGAGCAAAGTGAGCTTGCCTGCATAGAGATTGAGGGCGGCGACATGGGGCGGGGCCTTTTCCATTTCGCCAGCCGAGATGCGCTTCAGGATGTTCGACCAGCTCGGCATCATTCGTCTCCAGCGGCGAGCTTCGCGGCGCTGGCGAGCAGTTCCGGCAGGCCGAGAATTTCATTGTAGCGCTGGAAGGTGACGCGGGGTTCGCCGGCGGGAAGCCCCTCGCCTTTCAGCAGCGTCGCGTAGATTTCTTCCAGACGGCGCGTGACGGCGAGAAGCGCCGAGACGGGGAAGATGACGAGCTTGAAGCCGAGTTCTTGCAGCAGCTTCGCGGAGAGATAGGGCGTCTTGCCGTCCTCGACCATGTTGGCGAGCAGCGGCACGCCCTTGAATGTGTCCGCCACCTTGCGCAGCTCGGCGAGATCGCGCGGAGCCTCGATGAAGAGAATGTCGGCACCCGCCTTCAGGAAGGCATCGCCACGGCGGAGCGCCTCGTCGAGATTGTGGGTGGCGCGGGCATCGGTGCGCGCCATGATCTTGAAGTCTTTCGAGTTGCGGGCGTCGGCTGCGGCGCGGATCTTCGAGGCCGCTTCCTCGATGGCGACGACTTCCTTGCCTTCCATGTGGCCGCAGCGCTTGGGGCTTACCTGATCCTCGATCTGGATGCATTGGGCGCCCGCCTGCTCGTAGAGATGCGCGAGGCGGCCGGCATTGAGCGCACCGCCATGGCCGTTGTCGCCGTCGGCGATGAGGGGAACGGGGGTTGAGGCCGCGCTCATCGCGCGGACGCGGTCGACCATTTCCGACGCGCTCATCAGGCCGATATCGGGGAGGCCCAAATGCGAGCCCGCCAGGCCGAAGCCCGTCATGTAGACGGCGGCGGCGCCCGCCCTGGCGGCGAGCTTTGCCGACAGCGCGTCATAGGCGCCGGGGGCGAGGATGATGCCGGGCTCGGCGAGAAGTGTGGCGAGGGATCTGGTCATGTGCTGCTTCTCCGGGCCGGGACCATCGCAAATATGACTCGGATTGTCATGTAGCAGGATCCCGCCTCCCATCATCCTAGTCTGCAGGCCGGGAAACAAATGAAATGCCAAATCACAGAGTTCAAATTACCCTGCTCAAAGGCGCGAGACGCCGCTACGTCAGCGATGTCCAGCCACAACGGGGGCGTCTATGGACGAGAGCATTTTCCTAAGTCGGCTGGTTTCCGGTGAGCATATTCTTTGGACCGGCAAAGCCGGACGGGGAATCCTCCTGACCTCACGTGATGTGTTTCTCATACCGTTCAGTATCCTTTGGTGCGGGTTCGCGATCTTCTGGACCTCCACGGCTAGCTCCATGGGAAACGCTCCCGCCTTCTTTCCCTTGTTCGGTCTGCTATTCGTCTTTGTGGGGCTCTACTTTGTGTTCGGTCGATTCCTGTTCGACGCTTGGGTCCGACGCGGTCTCAACTATGCCGTCACAGACCGACGAATTCTGATTCTCCGTGCTTCGCCAATGGAGAGCTTCACGACGATCAACCTCGATCACCTTCCCGAACTTGAGCTGAAGGAGAAAGGCGATGGGAGCGGAACGATCCGCTTCGGTCGGAGGGTATCAGTGTGGAGCAATCATGGCATAAGTTCCTGGACGCCTTCTCTCGATCCAACACCGCAATTCCTTGCCGTGGAAAACGTCCGTCATGTCTTCGATCTGATCCAAAAGGCGAGCGAACGCGACCGATAGACTAAATTGGCGGGCTACCTAAAAACTGGGCGGCGTGCAGGCCGAGACGATGACGCATTCGATGGTGCCGGTATTACGCCAGCGATGCGGCAGGCGGCTATCGAAATAATAGGCGTCGCCCGCCGTCAGACGGCGCGTTTCGCCGCCGACGGTGAGCTCGATGAGGCCCGAGACGACGATGCCGCATTCCTCGCCTGCGTGAGAGAGCATGTCCTCGCCCGTGTCGGCGCCGGGCTGGTAGCGCTCATGCATCATCTGGATGGCGCGGCCGCGCATGTCGCGGCCGACGAGCTTGAAGGAGATGGGGCCGCCGCCGATCTCGCGCAATTCCTTCGCCTGATAGAAGACCTTGGAGCGCGGCTTCAATTCGAGCGTCAGGAAGTCGGCCATGGAAATCGGGAAGCCGTCGAGCACCTTTTTCAGCGAGCCCATGGACGGGCTGATGCGGTTCTGCTCGATGAGCGAGATGGTGCCGTTGGTGACGCCCGCGCGCTTGGCAAGCTCGCGCTGGGAGAGGCCGTGCATGGTGCGAAGTTCGCGCAGGCGGGCGCCGATGTCGGGCGCCGCGCCTTCGATTTCGGCAAGGGCGGGGCCATGCGCGCCGCCATGGGCGCGTCTGAAGTCGCCGGCGGGTTTTTCTCTCGCGTCCCTTGCCATGCGTTTATGATACTAAACGGTCCGAAAAAGTCACACACGGCCGCGCCTTGATTTCCGACAGGTTCGGCGTTTCACTCGTTCAATTCCCTGTCAGGAGACAAAAATGAGCGCCGACAGCTCCGCCGAAGGCATCGCGACCCCGAACGACCTCGAATCGCAGTGGCTTCCCTTCACGCCGAACCGCCAGTTCAAGCGCGAGCCGCGCATGCTCTCCCGCGCCAAGGACATGCATTACTACAAGCCGGACGGGACGGCGGTGCTGGACGCGACGGCCGGGCTCTGGTGCTGCAATGCGGGGCATTGCCGCGACGAGATCGTGAAGGCCATCCAGACCCAGGCGGGCGAGCTCGACTTCGCGCCGAGCTTCCAGTTCGGCCACCCGAAGGCTTTCGAGCTTGCGAGCCGCATCGCCTCGCTCGCGCCGGGCGACCTCGACCATGTGCTGTTCTGCAATTCGGGCTCGGAAGCGGGCGACACGGCGCTGAAGATCGCCATCGCCTATCACCGGGCGAATGGCGAGGGCACGCGCACAAGGCTCATCGGCCGCGAGCGCGGCTATCACGGCGTCGGCTTCGGCGGGATTTCGGTCGGCGGCATGGTGGCGAACCGCAAGTTCTTCGGGCCCATGCTCGCGGGCGTCGATCACCTGCCCCACACCTATAATCGCGCCGAACAGGCCTTCACCAAGGGCCAGCCGGAATGGGGCGCGCATCTCGCCGACGAATTGCAGCGGCTTGTCGATCTGCACGACGCCTCGACCATCGCCGCCGTCATCGTCGAACCCATGGCGGGATCAACCGGCGTGCTGCCGCCGCCCAAGGGCTATCTCCAGCGGCTGCGCGAGCTTTGCACCAAGCACGGCATTCTGCTGATCTTCGACGAGGTCATCACCGGCTTCGGGCGGCTCGGCTATGCGACGGCGTCGGAACGCTTCGGCGTGACGCCCGACATCATCACCTTCGCCAAGGGCATCACGTCGGGCACGGTGCCGATGGGCGGCGCGATCGTGCGCAAGCATATTTACGAGGCCTTCCAAACGGGCCCCGACCATGCGATCGACCTTTTCCACGGCTACACCTATTCAGGCCATCCGCTCGCGGCGGCCGCGGGCCTTGCGACGCTCGACCTCTACCGGAAGGAAAGCCTGTTCGAACGCGCGCAGGCGCTCGAGCCCGCTTTCGCCGATGCGATCATGAGCCTCAAGGGCCACAAGCACATTGCCGATATCAGGCAGATCGGGCTTGCGGGCGCGGTCGATCTGGCGCCGCTCGAGGGCCTGCCGGGCAAGCGCGGCTTCGACACGATGCGCGCGGCGTTTCACGAGGAGAACATGATGGTGCGCGTGTCGGGCGACTCGATCGCCTTCTCGCCGCCGCTCATCATCGACAAGGCGGGGATCGCCGAAATCTTCGAGCGGTTCCGCAAGGTGCTCGACCGGGTGAACTGAAACCCGGCCGTCACTTCTCCGCGCTGTTATGCGCCGCGACGGCTTTTGCCGACTCGCGTTCGGCAAAGCCGTAAATGCCCTTTGCCATCAGGGAGGCTTCGGCCTTGCGGCGCGCGCCATAGACGGCGGCGCGGACGCCGTGCACATGCACATCTTCGGGCGCCGCCTGCGCCGCCATTTCGGCGAGGTGGCAGGCGAGCCTCAGATCGCCCGCATCCGCGAGCGCGGCGGCGCGGTCGGCGAGGATGCGCGCGCCGCCTGCGAGCCGCGCCATTTCGGCGGCGAGTTCGGCATCGGGTGCGGGCTTCAGGCGGGCGGGATTGCCGTCATACCAGCCACCATAGAGACGCCAGATATTGTGGATGACGAATTCGGGCTCGTCGTAGACGGGGCGGAGATAGGGCTTGTCCATCAACTTCGAGGGCAGTTTCACCGACTTCACGATGTCGTCGAGGCGCGCGCCCGCATTCATCATGGCGAGCGTCTGCTCGACCAGCGTTTCGAGCGCGGTCGCGATGTTATCGAGCACGGAGGCGATGCGCGCCTTGCCGCCGATGGGCAGGCCATGGGCAGGGAGCAGAAGCTCGGGCTCCATCGCGATCATTTCGCGCAGCGCCTTTGCCCATTCGAGCGGATAACGCTGCACCTTCTGCGGATTGCCCGCATTGGGGAACACCCAGGTGATGAAATCGCCCGAGCAGATCGCCTTGTGCTGCGGCACATAGGCCCAGAGGTGATCGTCGGTTTCGCCGATGGCGTGGTGCAGGTTGAAATGCGTGTCGCCGACCCTGATATCGAGCCGGTCGCGGAAGGTCGTGTCGGGATCGACCCAGGGGTTGGGGCCGAAGCGGCCGGGACCGGCTTTCGGCTGTTCGCCGCCCATGCGCAATTCCGTGGCGGGGGCGAACTGGCGGGCATTGATGGTGAAGTTGTAGCCGTTGGTGAGTTCGTAGCGGCGGAAGCGCGGGCTGACATTTTCATGGCCGATGATGCGCGGGCGGCGCGCACCCTTGTCGCAGGCCTCGCAGACGAAGGCGCCGGTGCCGCCGACGTGATCGGCATGGCCATGGGTGTAACAGATGTTGGAGACGGGTTCGTCGGTCCAGCGCCGGAGCGATTTCAGCACGCCGTCGGCAAAGGCTTCGAGGCTCGTGTCGAAAAGGACGAGGCCGTCGCCGGTCTTGAAGGTCACGACATGGGAAAAGGCTTCGATGAGGGCGACGCCGTCGGCCAGTTCCGACAGTTCGGTGGTCGGGCGATTGACGAGACCCGCGCCTTCATAAATGTCGTTGTCGATATAGCGCGCGGACAGCGCCAGAAGATCGGCCATTTCCATTCCCCGTCCTTGGATGTGCTAGCGCCGACACTTTGCCGCCTCAGCGGAGATTGTCGACGGGGATTGAAGGCGGTTCCTCAATACGGAATGGCGCGCCGGATATTATTTTCCAGAATACTGCGTCATTCTGGCGGAGCGGCTTGCGCGGGGCGGGCTTGTAAATGAAGGTGAACTCCCCATTTCTGGCGTGTTCCCTCCGATGGCTCGCCGGGCTGCATCCCTCCCCCCCTCAAAGCGCCCGGCAGACAGTTCATCAACCCTTCGCGAGCTTGCTCGCGAAGGGTTCTTTTTTGCCGGATCGGCGACGTCAGGACGGCAGGAGACCCACCGCCTTGCCGATGGTGCGGTCGAGGAAGCGCTTGGGGAGAAGCTGGGGGATGGTCCAGTTCATCAGGCGGCCCGAGAGGATGGCGTAGCGCACCTTGGGGTTGCGCGTCGTCAGCACTTTCAGGATCAGGCGGCCCAGCACTTCAGGGGCGAGGCCCGTCTTGCCGCTGGCTAGGAAGTAGTCGCGGAACTTTTTCAGGATCGGGTAATAGGGGCTGTTCGAATAGGGCGTGATGTCGACTTCTTCGGCCTTGGCCCAGATCTGCGTCTTCACGGCGCCGGGGCCGATGATGATCACGTCGATGCCGAAGAGAAGCAGCTCGCGGCGCAGGCTTTCGGAAAAGCCTTCCAGCGCATATTTCGACGCCGAATAGGGGCCGACGAAAGGTGCGGCCTGCTTGCCACCGACGGAACTGATCATGACGATGCGGCCGGGCGCGCCCTTGAGCGATTTGTCGGCGCCGAGCAGGGGCCCGAAGGCCTGGGTGACGAGCAAGGGGCCCGTCACGTTCACTTCCATCTGCTTGCGGAATTCATCGGGGTTGATTTCGAGGAGGGGCCCCGACACGGCGATGCCTGCATTGTTGACAAGGCCGAAAAGCGTTTCGCCGTTCAGGGCCGTGCGCACTTCCATGGCGGCGCGGCGGATGGCCGGCTCGTCCGTCACATCGAAGAAAAGCGGCGTGAAGAGGTCACCGAATTCCTTTTTAAGGCGGTCGGCGTCCTCCTGCTTGCGGACGGAGCCGAAGACGTGGAAGCCCTTTTTGGTCAGAACCTTGGTTGCGCCCCAGCCGATGCCGGTGGACACGCCCGTGATGACGACGCTCTTCATGTGCAATTCTCCCCAATGACCCGAAAGGGTCAGATGGTCATATGGCCGTCAAAGGTCAAGGTCGTATCTGAGCCAGTCCGTCCGGCGGCCGAGCCGGTCGTAAAGCCTTTGCGCCGTCTCGTTGTCCCGCGCGGTCTGCCAATAGAGGCGGAGCCAGCCCTCGCGGCGGCCCGTGGCGACCAGGGCCTCGATGAGCGCGCGGCCGACGCCCTGCCCGCGCGCTTCCGGCCGGGCGAACAGGTCTTCCAGATAGCAGAGCGGCTTTGGGCTCCAGGTGCCTGCATGAAGCAGAGCATGGGCAAAGCCGATGGGCCGGTCGGCTTCATCGACGGCGACGAGGCCGATCAGCGCGCCCGACAGAATGCGGGCGAAGGTGTCGTCAGAGATTTCCGGCGCGAGGCGCGCCTTGTAGAAAACGAGATAGCCCGCCCACAATTCGTCCCATGCCGCTCGGTCGGCGGCGCGGATGGGACGGATTGCGGGCGGCGCTTTTTTCATCAGGCGATGGTGACGCCGCCGTCGATGACGAGCTGCTGGCCCGTCATGAAAGCGCCGGCCGGGCTTGCGAGGAAGACGGCGGCGCCGGCGATTTCGTCCGGCATGCCGATGCGCTTCAGGGGCGCGGTCGAGGTCGAACGCTCAAGGATCTGGGGATTGTCCCAGAGAGCCTTGGCGAAATAGGTCTTGATGAGGCCGGGCGCGATGCAATTGGCGCGGATGTTGTGCGCGCCATATTCGACCGCGAGATTGCGGGCGAGCTGGAAGTCGGCCGCCTTCGAGATGCAATAGGCCCCGAGGATGGGCGAGCCGCGCAAACCGCCGATGGAGGAGATGATGGTGATCGAGCCGTCCTTGCGCTCGACCATCTGCGGCAGGACCATGTGGCAGAGCCAATGGTTGGAGCGCACGTTCGACGACATGATCTTGTCGAAGGCCTCGTCCGGAATGTCCTTCGACGGACCGAAATAGGGGTTCACGGCCGCGTTGCAGACCAGAATGTCGACCTTGCCCCAGGTCTTGTTCGTCGTGTCGACGAGACGCTGGAGATCGGCCTTTTCGGCGATGTTGCAGGGCACCGCGATCGCACGATCCTTGTACTTCGCATTGATTTCGCCGGCGACCTTGTCGCAGGCGTCGCCCTTGCGGCTCGAAACGACCACTTTGGCGCCGTGTTCCGCGAGGCGATGCACGATCGCTTCGCCGATGCCCTTCGTCGATCCCGTGACGATGGCGACTTTTCCCTTCAGATCGAACAGCGACATGAATTTCCTCCCTGACGTTCGCTCATTCCGACTATCGAATTTCAATTCCGTTGTCGCGCCCGGCCATTTGCTTTGCTAAAATTTCCGCCGGGTACGCAAAGTCTGAAAAACTTCTACACCATCGGGAGCGGATTCCACAGACGGGCAAATTCATGGGCCGCTTCGGCCGCCGACAATATGAGCGAATGCCCCTGCCGGATCGGCCGTTTTCCAGAAACCGGGAATATTTCATGCTGATGAAACGAACAGTCGTGGCCTTGTTGAGCGGTTCCTTCCTGCTGGCGGCCTGCCAGACGGAGGACGCTTATACGGGCCAGCAGAAGACGAGCAACGCGACCTATGGCGCGGCCATCGGCGCGGTGGCGGGCGCGCTTGGCGGCGCGCTGATCG
>JARLIS010000027.1 GCA_031291615.1 Parvibaculum sp. | reverse complement strand
GAGCGCCCCGACCTTCTTCTGTTGATCGGCGCCCTTGAAGTTGAAGGATGAGCAATAGGCGCGCGAATTGACCTCGCGCTTGCCGAGCTGCAGCTGGTCGAGACCGCCGGAGATTTCCTCCCACACCGTCTTCGTCGGCGAAAGATCGTCGCGGCTCTGGTCGACATAGCCCATCACAACCGTGTCGCCAACCTTCAGCGTGCCGCTGTCGGGCGTCTCCTGCCCCGTCAGCATCCGGAAGAGCGTCGTCTTGCCGGCGCCGTTCGGACCGATCACGCCGACGATGCCGCCCGGCGGAAGCTGGAACGAGAGATCGTCGATGAGCAGCCTGTCGCCATAGGCCTTGCTGAGATGCTGGGCCTCGATGACATTGCCGCCAAGACGCGGGCCCGCCGGAATGATGATCTGGGCCTTGCCGTCCTGCTGCTTGCCGGCCTCGGCGAGCAATTCGTCATAGGCGCGGATACGCGCCTTGCTCTTGGCCTGGCGCGCCTTGGGGCTCTGCCTGATCCATTCGAGTTCGCGGGCAAGCGTGCGCTGCACGGCGGCCTCCTGCTGGCCTTCCTTCTCCAGCCGCTTCTGCTTCTGTTCGAGCCACGAGGAGTAATTGCCCTCATAGGGAATGCCCGAACCACGGTCGAGTTCGAGGATCCAGCCCGTCACATTGTCGAGGAAGTAGCGGTCATGGGTGACGAGCACGACCGTGCCCGTATATTCCTTCAGGTAGTTCTGAAGCCAGGCGACCGATTCCGCGTCGAGATGGTTTGTCGGCTCGTCGAGCAGCAGCAGATCGGGCGCGGCCAGCAGCAGCTTGCAGAGCGCGACGCGCCTGCGCTCGCCGCCCGAAAGCTTCGTCACATCGGCATCGCCGTCCGGGCAGCGCAGCGCATCCATCGCCAATTCGACCTGGCTGTCGAGATCCCACAGGTTCTGCGAGTCGATGATGTCCTGGAGCTTCGCCATTTCATCGGCCGTCTCGTCCGAATAGTTCATGGCGAGTTCGTTATAGCGATCGACGAGCGCCTTCTTTTCCTTCGGCCCATCCATCACATTGCCGAGCACGTCCTTCGACGGATCGAGCTCCGGCTCCTGCGCGAGATAGCCCACCTTCGCGCCTTCCGCCGCCCAGGCCTCGCCCGTGTGATCCTTGTCGACGCCGGCCATGATCCGCAGCAGCGTCGACTTGCCCGCGCCGTTGAGACCGACGACGCCGATCTTCACGCCCGGCAGGAACGACAGGCGAATATCCTTCAGCACCTGCTTGCCGCCCGGATAGGTCTTGGACAGCCTGTCCATCACGTAAACATATTGATAGGAAGCCATGCGCCGCTCGCTCTCGAATGTCTGGGAACTGGCCTCTTCTACCGGATCGCATCCGGCGCGGCAATCGCTCCGGCATCGCGCGCGGGCCCCTCAACCGGTATACTCGAACCCGCGCGAACGCCCCTGACAAGGAGACGACATGACGGCCTCGACCGGCTCGACCCTCGCGGACAGGATCAGATACGACATTGCGGCCCAGATCATGATGCTTGTCGCCCTTTTCGGGGTTTTAAGTCTCGGCCTCCTTGCCGCCTTCCTGACCGGCGTTCTCGTCTATGAACTCATCCATGCCGTGACGCCGCTCATCTCCGCTCGCGGCCTCAAACACCGCACCTCAAAGGCCGTTGCCCTCGCCCTCATCGCCGTCATCGCCATTCTCGTGCTGTCCTCCGGCGTCGCGGGCCTCACCGCGCTGCTCACCGACCGTTCGGACAACGTCGTCGTGCTGATGCAGAAAATGGCCGATACCGTGCAGACCGCGCGCAGTCACATCCCCGCCTGGGCGCAGGACTACATTCCCGCGACCACCGAGGAGTTGCAGAAGGAAAGCTCGCAATGGCTTCGCGACCATGCGAGCGAACTGCAAAGCGTGGGCGAGAATTTCGGCCGCCTGATTTTTCACATCGTCGTCGGCGCCGTCATCGGCGCGCTGGCCGCGCTCGGCGATGCATCGCCCCACCCTGCTTCCCTGCCGCCGCTCCGCCGCGCCCTTGTCGAACGCGCTGAATTTCTCGGCGGCGCCTTCCGCCGCGTTGTCTTCGCTCAGGTGCGCATCTCGGCGCTCAATACAGTGCTCACGGCCTTTTTTCTGATGGTGATCCTGCCCGCCTTCGGCATCAACCTGCCGCTCGCCAAGACGCTGATCGCCGTCACCTTCCTTGCAGGCCTCCTGCCCGTCATCGGCAACCTCATCTCCAACACGGCCATCGTCGTGGTGAGCCTCAGCATCTCGCCCTATGCGGCCATCGGCTCGCTCACCTTCCTCGTCGTCATTCACAAGCTCGAATATTTCGTCAATGCGCGCATCATCGGCTCGCAGATCCGTTCCCGCGCCTGGGAGATGCTGGTCGCAATGCTGGTGATGGAGGCGGGCTTCGGCATCGCGGGCGTCATCGCAGCGCCCGTCTACTATGCCTATGTGAAGGACGAGCTGTCCGCGCGCAAACTCATCTGATCGCCGCCAAGCGACGCGAGCCGCCAGGCGGCGGCGAGTCCCGCCAGCGCCACCGGCACGAAAGCGGCAAAGAGCCAGAAGCTCCCGCCCGCCGCAGTCTCCGCGTCGATGCCATGCGAAAAGCCGAGGAAATTCGCAATCGCGCCCGCGCCTGCCGCGCCCGTCGCATTGCCGATAAGCTGCATGGTCGGCACGGCGGACGAGGCAAGCGCCCTCTCCTCGCCCTCGACGCTGCCAAGGATGCTCTGCGCGACGAAGGCCCAGCAAAGCCCGAAGCCGCCGCCGAGGAATGCCGACGAGACGACGATGAGCGAAATAGGCCCATGCCGCATGGTGACGGCGAGCAGACAGACGCCGGTAAGAACCGTCGCCGCGCCGAGCCGGATGAACAGCCCGTGCCAGCGCTGCGGCAGGCTCGCAACGATGAGCGCGAGAACGGTCCAGGACATGGCTTCGGCGCCGAGCACATAGCCCGCGACGAGCGGCGAAACGCCGTAAATCGCCTGCATGATCGCCGCGCCGTAGACGGAATATCCGACCGACGCCGCAGAAAGCGCGAAGATCATCGCATAGCCCGCGCCTATCGCGGTGCGCAGATCGCCGCTTGTCCGCGGCAGCATTGGCGCAACGGCCCGCGCATTGAGGCGAACGAAAAGAACCAGCAGCAGCAGGCCGACGCTTCCCGCGAAAATCGCCTGCGCCGTATCGCTCAGGAGTCCGGCCCCTGCAATGCAGAGAATGCCGGCCGTGAGCACGGATAACGGCCCCAGCGGAAAACGCTCCGTGCTGCCTGCGCCGCGCGCGGGCCCAAGCAGCACCAGCGCCGCCGCGATGAAGCCAAGTCCCTGCACGGCGAAAATCCAGAACGCGCCGCGCCACAGGCCCCATTCGGCGAACAACCCGCCGATGAGCGGCCCGAGCAGCGTTGCCACGCCCCATACGCCCGATGCGGTCGCAAGAATGCGCGGCCAGAGCGATGCCGGAAAGAGCGAGCCGAGCGCCACATAGCAAAGCCCCGCGATCCAGCCCGCGCCCACGCCTTGCATCAGCCGTCCGAGAAGGAAGACCCCGATATCGGGCGCGAGCGCGCCGACGATGCAGCCGATCGTATAGGTCGCGCCGCCGACCGCCATGGCGACGCGCACGCCGAATTGCAGCGACAGCAGTCCGGCGCTCGCGCCCGCGACGATCGCGCCCAGCACATAGCCCGCCGTCGCCCAGCCGAAATAGGCATAGCCGCCGATATCGGCCGCGACGCTCGGCATGATGGTCGCGGTGACGAGCGCATCCGCCGCATTGAGCCAGACGCCGAGGCAAAGCAGCGCGAACCGCGCGAGCCTCCCCTCATGCAGCAATGCGCCCCAACCCTCTCTCTCGCCGGCACTCATTTTGACAATGTCTCTGTTTCCAAATTGACTTGCATTTGATAGACCTGACCGGATATTTTGACAATCATATTATTGCTTTATTTTCAGATGCCTGACCCAGCATGAAAACGACCGCCGGCCGGATCCTCTTCGAACTCAAAACGCGCGGACCCGCACACACAATAGCGCTGGCCGAGCGCCTGGGGATTAGTCGCCAGGGCGCGCGCCAGCAGCTTGAAAGCCTCGCGGCGGAAGGACTGGTCACAGCGGAAGCCAAAGCCTCGGGCGTCGGCAGGCCGGGCAATCTCTGGTCGCTGACGGCGGCCGGTCATGCCCGCTTTCCCGACAGCCACGCCCGGATGACGGTCGATCTCATCGAGGCCGTGCGCGGCGAATTCGGCGAAGACGGCCTCGACCGATTGATCTCGCGGCGGGAAAGGGAAACGACGGCGGCCTATCTCGCCGCCATGTCCGATGCGCCCGCGCTCTCCGAACGCCTCGACCGCCTCGCCGCTCTCCGCTGCGCCGAGGGATACATGGCCGAATGGACTCAAGGCCAGGACGGCAGCTATCTCTTCATCGAAAACCATTGTCCGGTCTGCGCCGCGGCAACCGCCTGCCAGGGGCTCTGCCGCGCCGAACTCGAGACGTTCCGGACAGTCCTCGGAGCGGATTGCGGCATCGAGCGCATCGACCACATCCTCGCCGGCGCGCGCCGCTGCGCCTACCGGATCACGAAAAGGGCGGAGAGCGTCTAGGGCACGAACTACTGGGAAGCCTGGCTCGCCTGCGATTGCGGCATCTGCGCCTGCTGGGCGGCGACCTGCTTCTGTGCGCGGACGAGTTCGATGTCGGCGGCGGCCTTCAACTCGCGCCCCGTTTCGACCTTGCGCTGACCGTCGTCGATCATCTTCTGGCCGTCCGCACGCTGCTTCTCGCCTTCAGCGATCATGTCGGTGGCTTCCTTCACCGACCTCTGCGCGACGGCGGCCCGGTCCTGCGCCTTCTGAAGCAGAATGGCGTTCGTGTCCACGGTGCCGCTGCTGCCGGACGTCAGCGACGCGCAGCCGCCAAGCCCGAATGCCAGCAACGCAACCGCCATCAGATATGAAAATGAAACTCGGCTTTCGATCCAGCCCATGCGATTCGCCCCTCCGCAGTCGCACAAGCTGAACCAATTCGGGATCGCGCCGTCAAGGCCAATCACACCCGGCGGCGCAGGTCACGCCAGATCACTGCGCCGAAGCGGTGCGCAGCACGCCGTTGACGGTGATGCTGACCGAATTCGAATTGTTGTTGGTATTGGTATTCGTGTTCGAATTCGTATTGCTGTTGGAGTTCGAGTTGCTGTTCGAATTGAAATTGAAATTCCAGTTCGAGTTGGAATTCGAGTTTGAATTCCAGGCCCCGCCGCCCCCTCCACCCGCGTCGCAGGCAAGCGCCGGTCGCGTCATCGCTGCATAGACCGGAACCGCCAGCAAGGCACCCGTCAGCAGGCTGAGGGCAAGCCCCTTGCGGGAAAGAACCCGGTTAAGAAAAGGACGCATCTGTTTCATGGCGCTACACACCTTGAGCCGAATCGGAACATGGGGGCCGCACTCAAGCCTTTGAGCGCGGCCGTTCCATTCCCGGAGCATCAAGCATGCCAGTCCCAACGCGAGGTCTCAGGCCCCGAGAGTGAAGCCCTCATAATCCGCGCCCGCCACTTCCGCGAGCTTCTGGCCGTAGACGCCGACGCCGCCCGTATAGGGCATGAAGACGCGGGGCTTTCCCGGAATATTCGCGCCCATATACCAGGAGTTCGCCTGCGGATAGAGCGTCTGGCTCGCCAGCTCGTTGACATGGGCGACCCACATGTCCTCCGCGTCGGGCTTCGCCTCGATCGAACGGATGTTTCCCGCCGTCAGCCGCCTGATGCATTCGCTGATCCAGTCGACATGCTGCTCGATGGACACAATCATGTTGCTGAGCACCGAAGGACTGCCGGGCCCGGTGATGAAAAAGAGGTTCGGGAAGCCCGCCGAGCCGAGGCCCAGATAGGTGCGCGGACCCGCCGACCACTTGTCGCGCAGCTTCTCGCCCTTCTTGCCCGTGATGTCGACGCCGAGGATCGCGCCCGTCATGGCGTCGAAGCCCGTGGCGAAGACGATGCAGTCGACTTCATATCCCTTGCCGCCCGCAACGATGCCCTTGGCCGTGATCCGCTCGATCGGCGCCTTCTTCACATCGACGATGTCGACGTGAGGCAGGTTGAAGGTTTCGAGGTAATGCGTATCGAGACAAAGCCGCTTCACGCCGACCGGATGATCGTTCGGCAGCAGCAGATCGACGATTTCGGGCTTCTTGATGACCTTGCGCATTTCCGAACGCGCATATTCCGCCGCGAGGTGATTGGCCTCCTGCGTCGCCATCAGATCGCCGAATGAGCCGAGGAAGGCGAAACCGCCCATGTGCCAGCGCCCGTCAAGCTCGCGGGCGCGCTCCTCCTCCGTCATGTCGGCGGCGAGCGTCTCGTTATATTCAAAACAGATGATCCCGCCCGGCGTATCCCGGGCGCGCTTGCGGTTTTCAAGCAGAACCTCTTTCGTCTTGCGGACCTCGTCTTCCGTCAGCGGACGGTTGCCCGCCGGCAGCGTGAAGTTCGCCGTGCGCTGGAATACCGTGAGGTGCGAAGCCTGCTCGGCGATCAGCGGGATGCTCTGGACGGCCGACGAGCCCGTGCCGATGACGGCGACCCGCTTGCCGGTGAAGTCCACGCCCTCATGCGGCCAGTCGCCGGTGTGATACCACTCGCCCTTGAAGTCCTCGATGCCATTGAAATCCGGCACCCGGGCCGCCGAAAGGCATCCCGTCGCCATGATGCAGAAACGCGCCCGCACCTTGTCGCCCTTGTCCGTCTCGACGGTCCAGAGCCCTGCGCGCTCGTCATAGGTCGAAGACGTAACGCGCGTGCTGAACTGCATGTCGCGGCGCAGGTCGAGCTTGTCGGCGACATAGTTCTGATAGCGCAGGATTTCGGGCTGGGCCGAATAGCGCTCGGTCCATGTCCAGCCGCGCTGGATTTCATCGGAAAAGCCGAACTGATATTCGAGGCTCTCGACGTCGCAGCGCGCGCCGGGATAGCGGTTCCAGTACCAGGTGCCGCCGACGCCGTCTCCGGCCTCGAATACGCGCACGCTGAGCCCCTGCTCGCGCAGACGATGCAGCATGTACATGCCGGCAAAGCCCGCGCCGACGATGACGGCGTCGAATTCCCTGTTGGTGTCCTGTGCCATGTTCGGCGCTCCTCCCGATTTTGTTTGAGAGAAGTCTAGCGCCGGAAATAGCCGGGAAACAGCATCGAAGTCGCCATAATCGACAGGCACCCTAGGCCGCTTCCCCAGCGAACGGCTCGGAAATCCGGGGGCCCGCCTCAGCCGCGGCTATCGCGCTTCCCGCAACGCGGAAAGAACGAGCAGCCGATAAAGGCGCTCGGCGCCCGTCGAAGGCCGCAACAACCCCATGCGCGCGAGGCAGGCAGCTTCCTTCTCGTTCGGCGCCGCCGAGACGAACCCCTTCAGGGCCCGCGCGAGCAACCCTGGCCGGGAAGCGGACTTCAGCTTTTGCAAGGCCGGCATCAGCTCGAGTTCCGGCTCGGTAAAGTCGCTGCCGAAAGGAAACGGCGGAATGAGACCGCGCGCCGACAGGGGCGCAAGCGCCGCCGCGATGCGCGCAGGCGTATTGTCGCGCCGGTGACGCGGTATCTCGAAGCTCTTTTCGATCTTGCCCGCCTCCTTGGCGCGGAGGAGCAATTCCGGCTGGAAGCGCGAATCCGCAATCGACAGCATCGCCGCGATCGTGTCCCGGTCCGATTTTCCCCGGAGATCGGCAACGCCATATTCCGTCACCACGATATCGCGCAGGTGACGCGGAATGGTCGAATGCCCGTAGGACCAGAGAATGTTCGATACGGTCTTGCCGCCCGACCGCCGCGTCGCGCCGAGCGTGATGATCGAGCGCGCGTCCGGCAGCGCGAAGGCCTGATCGACGAAGTTGAACTGGCCGCCCACGCCGCTGACGACGCGCCCGTCTTCGAGCCCGTCCGACACGGTGGAGCCGAGCAATGTCACCATCATCGCATTGTTGACGAAACGCGCCTTCGCCCGCTGGCGGGTCTTCAGCGCCTCGTCGCCGTAGAGTTCGTTGGTGAAGGACACCGCCGTCATTTGCAGGCGCGAAAGCGTCGCCTCGTCCATCTCGCGCAGCGCACGATAGAAGGAGCGCGATCCGAGGAAGAAGGCGGCATGGAGCAAGGCGCCATCCACCTCGCGCTTCAGAATGCCCGCCTTGATGAGTTCGAGAAAGGCTTCGACGAACATTTCGCTGACGCCGTAAAGGCCTTCGCCAAAAGGCGCATCCTCGCGCGCCGGGCCACCATCGGCGACAGGCAACAAACGTGCGGCCGCTTCCCGGAAATGGGCATTGTCCTTGTGGCGGAGGATCAGACTCTTGACGGCTGCATCCGCCATCCGCCCGATGCCGATCTGCAAGGTGCCGCCATCGGGTATGAGCCGCGCGACGTGAAGGCCGGTCGCATACTCGGCAAGGCTGACCGGCTCTTTCGGTGTCGCGAAGAGCTGGAAGTCCGTCGCGGCGCTGTCGAGCACATGGCTGAAGATGCCGCGGGAAACATCCGCCTCGCCCGGCATGAAGGGCAATTCGGAATTGACCTGGCCGACGAGTTTGAACGACGTCGTGCCGGCCGCGCGCGCGGACAGGAAATCGAGCGTCAGATCGGTGTTGCAACTCAGGCTGTATCGCGTCTCGCCGTCCACCACGCGCTTCGACACAAGCTGCGCGACGACATTGACGCCGCGCTCCATCAGGAAGCGCGCCGCATGCGTGTAATTGGCGGAAATATAATTCTGCTGCGCCCCCGGCACCGAAAGCCAGCGCCCGGCGAGAAAGAAGAACTCGCTCACATGGATATTCGGCGGGAGCTTCCCCGCCCGCGCGGCCTGCGCATAGGCAAGCGCCGGATATCCGCCGAAGAGCCGCTCGGCGACGGGCCCTAGAAAGCGCCGCTCAAGCTCGCTCGACGCTTTCGGCGCTTCGAGCGTCAGCGCGGTGTAGATGCTGAGGTCGATCGACGGATCGGCGACGGCGCGCGCGAAAAGCGCATTGGCGACGTGATTGGCCTTGCCGAGACCGAGCGGAAGCGCAAGCACGATCTTCCGTCCGACATCGCGGATGATCGCATCGACTATGGCCTCTGCATCCTCGAAATGTTCCGGCGCGGCGGTCATTGCGCCGCCTCCCCGACCGGCCTCGGATGACCGCTATCGTCGATGGCGACATAGGTGAACTTGCCTTCCGTCACTGGGATCAGGTTCGATTCCTTAGCTCGCACCACCCATGCCTCGATGCGGACGGCGACCGAGGTCGTGCCGATGTGAATGAGGCTCGCATAGATGCAGACGACGTCGCCGACGAAAACGGGCTTGCGGAAGGTCATCGCATCGACGGCCACGGTCACGCAGCGCCCCCGGGCGATCTTCGACACGAAGATCTCGCCCGCAATGTCCATCTGCCCGAGCAGCCAGCCGCCGAAAATATCGCCGTTCTGGTTCGTGTCGGCCGGCATGGCCAGCGTGCGTATCTGAAGCTCGCCGCTTGGCGCGGCGGGAAGCGGGCTGCTGTTGGGCTTGTCCATCGCGTCGTCTCCGGTAGATGTCTCCGTCCCTTGCACGCGCCGGACAACCGGCGGTGCATCGGGCGCGGAAACCAATCGATCCCGATTCATCGAATCTTCGAGGCGCCCCAACCTAGCAGAGCTTGCCGGATTTGTTTCACGCACTCCCCCGGTTCGGACGGGGAAGGGATTTACCGGAAATGCCGCTCAAGCCCCGAAAGATGTGATGGTGAAGGCCAATGCAGGCGTGTCCGCCAGCGGCTGCGGCAATGCGATCGATAGATCGCCCTGCTCCTGCCGCCACGCGACGGCGCCGTGGCCGAGAAGTTCGATCCGCGCCCCGCGCGCGGGCGCAATATCGCGGATCGAGACCTCATCGCCCGAAGGTCGGCCGAGCACGAAGAGATTGAGCGCGTCGCCCCTGCGCGTGAAGCGCACGGGCAAGCCCTCCCCGGTCGTGCTCTCCGCGCGGCTCCACGGACGCGTCCCGCAAACTGCCTCGCCATTCGTCTTCATCCACGCGCCGAAACCCTCAAGCCGCGCGATCTGCTCCGGTGGAATGCGGGCATCCTCTCCACGAGGACCGACATTGAGCAGGAGATTGCCGTTCTTGGAAACGGCGTCGATGAAATCGTGCACGATCCTCGTAACGGAGAGATAGTCGGCATCCTTGTCGCACCTGTTGTAACCGAACGAATGCGACATTCCCCGCGTGGTTTCCCACTTGCCTGTCTGTATGTCCGGGAAGCTCGTATATTCCGGGGTTTGAAAATCGAAATGCGGAGGCTTGGGCGGAACGATGCCTTTTTGCGCGCGGTCGCGCAGCAGCGGCTTGACCTTGCTGTCGAAGAGACGCCTTGCGAACTTGAAGCGCAGCAACCGCGTCGCCCATGACGATGGCGCCCAACGGTCGTTCAAAACGCCTTCGGGAACCGTGTTGTAGTAATGCGCCATGACGCGCGACATGGCGCCGACGGGACCGGGCCATGACACATCGTTCCAGAGCACGTCGGGACGATAACGCTCCACAAGCTCTTTGACCTGCGCCTCCGCATAGGCCGGATATGCGCCGCCCGGCGTCGACCCCAGAAACTCGCCAAGCGTGCGAAGCGGCTCTGGATTGAACGACCAGTCCATGCCGCCGCAATAATAGATGCCGAAGCGCATGCCTTCGCCGCGCACGGCCGCCGCCAGCTCGCCGACAATGTCGCGCTCCGCATGCCACCCCGTCTTGTTCGGATGCGCGACTTTCGTCGGCCAGAGGCTGTAACCGTCGCAATGCTTGGTGACCAGAACGACATATTTTGCGCCCGCCGCTGCAAACTGCCGCGCCCAGGCCCGTGCGTCCCATTGCTCCAGCCCCGCCAGAAACGGCGCGCGAAAATCGTCATAAGGCGCGCCGCCATACTCGCGTGCATGAAACTTCGCGCTGTCGCTCTCCGGCACCTTGATCGCGTTTTCGTACCACTCCGCATAAGGCGTCTGCGCGACGGCTATGTCGTAATGATTGGCGAACACCTCTCCGATCGTCCCCAGCGACGGCGCGAATGCGGGAACTGAGAAGAGGCCCCAATGAACGAATATCCCGAACTTCGCGTCGTCATACCAGTCCGGAACCTTGTGGCTTCCGAGCGATTCAAGAGACGGCGTGAATGCGGGAGCGTTGTTCGTCATGGTCGAGCCTTGCGCCGGATTGAGAAGAATTGAGCCCACGGCCCATATTGAAATTCGAGCCGCGCGGCCCCATCCAGGTCAAACAGGGATTTTGCGTTTTCGGCCAGATCATCCTGACAATGACAATCCCGCACACGCCGCCAATTCGATCTATGTGTTGTCTGAATATCTGTCCTGGTGGCCCCCGCGCCATTGACCGGTTTGAAGCCGATGTGACGCCGGCGAAAGCCGCCGGTTCCAGCCCGCTGAAGCCGCATAGAAGCGGATCGAACCGATCCCCTGAGCGCCTGGTGGGCCCGGCAGGACTCGAACCTGCGACCAAACCGTTATGAGCGGTCCGCTCTAACCAACTGAGCTACAGGCCCCCGGCGCTTGAGGTCGGTACGGGCGCGGGGAAACCGCCCTGCCCGGCGACAGCGGGCATATAGCAGATTGCGGGGGCGGACTGAACTTCGGAATGCAACACTTCCCGTATAAATGAGAATGCGCCGCAATTCTGCCCGGATCGGCTTTGAAGCTCGGTCCCGGTCCAGTCTGTGGATCAAATAAGGAGAACTGAAATGCAAGACCGTACGTCCCGCACCGCCCTCTGGCTCATGGCCGCCATCCTGTCGGTTGGGCTCGCCGGCACCGCCAACGCCGCGGAGACCGCGCGACGCACCATGACCGTCACCGGATCGGGCGAGGTCAGCGCCAGGCCCGATGTCGCCTATATCGACTCCGGTGTCGTCACCGAGGCCAAGACCGCCGCCGAGGCGCTGGCCGCCAATACCAAGGCGATGACGGCCCTCTTCGCGGGGCTCGAAAGCATGAAGATCGCCAAGGACGACATCCAGACGACGCAATTCACGGTCAATCCGGTCTATGCCCAGCCCGCGCCCCGCCCCGACGGCTCGCAGCCGCCCGCCGTCATCCGCGGCTATCAGGTGACGAACCAGGTCTCGGTGACGATCCGCAAGCTCGACACGCTGGGCGCGGCGCTCGACAAGCTGGTGCAGCTCGGCTCGAACCAGCTTGGCGGCATCCGCTTCGACATCGACAAGCCCGAACCCCTGATGGACCGCGCCCGCCAGTCGGCCGTCGCCGAGGCGCTGCGCAAGGCGAAGCTCTATGCCGCCGCGGCCGGCGTTGCCCTCGGACACGTGGTCTCGATTTCCGAAAGCGGCGGCTACGCGCCCCAGCCCGTCTTCATGAAGGCGATGGCCATGCGCGACAGCGCGCCCGTGCCCGTCGCCGCCGGCATGCAGAAGGTGACGGCTGACGTGACCATGTTAATCTATATCGTTTGATCGATATCTAATGACGACGACGTGCGGCTGCCCCTAACCCGCGCAGCCGCACCCGCCTTCGCCCCGCAGGCAGGCGCAATCCGGCCGCCCCGAAGCGCAAACGCTTGTCAGGTAATGGTCGAGCGCGGCGGCAAGCAGTGCCTGCCGCGTCACCTGCATCTGGGCGGCGGCGACCCTGAGGCGGAGATGCTGCGCCTCGCTGAGACGCATGGCGATCTTGTGCGGCGCCTCGGCGCTTCGGGCGGGAACGGCCTCCGCCGGTGGAAGCATCTCGACAGGCGCCTGCCGGACATCCCGCACGACTTCGCGCGCAACCTCCCGCATGACGGGCGGCACGACGAAATAAGGTTCCGACGAAGGGCTCGCCTCGCCCTTGCGCGCGAGAAGACTGCCGGTCATGGCGGCGAACTTGCGACTGCTCATCTGAATTTCTCCGGCACGATGCGGCCCG
Organism: Parvibaculum sp.; assembly: GCA_031291615.1. Lineage (GTDB taxonomy): Bacteria > Pseudomonadota > Alphaproteobacteria > Parvibaculales > Parvibaculaceae > Parvibaculum. The sequence goes on along the minus strand of JARLIS010000027.1, from coordinate 2,793 downwards.
GAATCTGGTCGGCGCGGCGGCGGCCGAAAACATTCATCCGCCGGTCCGCCATGCCGGGCGGCGGACGGCCGTCCGGCTCGCGGCGGCGCTCGATGCCGTCCCAGGGCTCGTCATCCGTCGATCGGCTCCCACGCGGCGGCGGAGGCGGCATGGGCGGTTGCTGCGGCGGCGGCAAGGGTGCGGCGTAAATGGAGCGCCGGAGCGGCGAGCGGTCGGCGGCGAAGGCGATGGACGCGCCGTGCTGAATAGCGGCCTCGACGTCTTCCGCCTCGGCCCTCACCTCGGGTTCCGGCCTTTTCGTCGGCCCGGACTCGATGGCGGCCGCGTCTTCATCTTCGTCCTTCGCCGTTCCGGCAATGGCCGAAAGCGACGACAAGGCGGCGATGCTGGTATCGACGGGCGCCGCGGCGCGCGCAAGCTCGGCCGAACCCGTGATGCGGGCGAGACGCCCCGCGACATAGGCCCAGAGATCGGCGACCTCGCGCGCTGAGCGACATTTCGGATCGATCTCGCCGATGGTCTTGCCGTCGACCATGCTGGCCGCGAAGTCGACGCGATGATGAAGCGTGACGGGCGCGACCATGCCGTGCTGCGACAGCGCGACGGCGGCCTCGCCGGTGATGCGCGCCCGCGCGGTCGCGGCGTTGACGACGAAAATGAGCGGCTTCTTGTGCAGCTCGGCAATGTCGATGGTGGCGCCGACGGCCCTGAGATCGTGCGGGCTCGGCCGCGCCGGAATGACGACGAGATCGGCATGGGCGACGACCGTCGAAATCGAATGCGTGATCGCGGGCGGCGTGTCGATGATGGCGAGGCGAACGCCCGCCGCGCGCAGCGCCTCAAGGCTCTCGTCGAGATCGTCGATGGCGACGCGGGCGAAAGCCGGGCTCGACGAGGCGCGCGCATTCCACCAATGGGAAAGGCTGCCTTGCGGATCGGTGTCGATGAGCACCACAGGCCCCGCCCCGCTCTTTTCCGCTTCGACAGCGAGATGGCCGGAGAGCGTCGTCTTGCCCGAACCGCCCTTCTGGGATGCGAGAACGATAATGTGCATCTGCGCCGTGCCGTTTCGATTGCTGAAAAGGTCTCGCCAGCATGAAACGCCAACTCCTTTAATCTTCCGAAAAGGAAAATGTTCAAATTGTTACCGTCCCCGGCAACGGGGAGGAAATCCGCCGATCTCCAATTTGTGACTGGACCCGGCCGCCGCCGCGCGTCAGCTTGGGCGTCAAGGTAAACGGCGCGAAGCGGGGACGCGGATGACCATCGAGGCGGTGAAGGACTATTACGGCAAGACGCTGGCGGGCTCGGCCGACCTCAAAACCAATGCCTGCTGCGATCCGGGCGACATGCCGCCCCATATTCGCGCGGCGCTCCGCGACATCCACCCGGAAGTGCTCGACCGCTATTACGGCTGCGGCCTCGTCGTTCCCGCCGCCATCAAGGGCGCGCGCATTCTCGATCTCGGCTGCGGCGCGGGCCGCGACGTCTTCGTGCTGTCGCGCCTCACGGGCGAGACGGGCCATGTGACCGGCATCGACATGACGCCGGAACAGCTCGCCGTCGCCCGCCGCCATGTGGACGGCCACGCGCGGGCTTATGGCTATCCGAAGCCCAATGTCGATTTCATCGAGGCCTATATCGAGGACATCGGCGCGCTCGACCTTAAGCCCGCGAGCTTCGACGTCATCGTCTCGAACTGCGTCATCAACCTCTCGCCCGACAAGGAAGCGGTGCTGCGCGGCGCGTGGAAACTGCTGAAACCGGGCGGCGAGCTCTACTTCGCCGACATCTATGCCGACCGGCGGCTCCCCGCCCATGTGAAGGAATATCCCGTGCTGCTCGGCGAATGCCTCGGCGGCGCGCTCTACTGGAACGATTTCCTGAACCTGGCGAAACGCGCCGGCTTTGCCGATCCGCGCCTCGTCGCCGACCGGCCCATCGAAATCGGCGAAGCCTCGATCCGCGCGGCGCTCGGCGCGGCGCGCTTCTTCTCGGCGACCTACCGGCTTTTCAAACTCGAAGGGCTGGAACCCGCCTGCGAGGACCACGGACAGGCGGTCATCTACAAGGGCGGCATCCCGGAATGCGAAGACGTCTTCGTCCTCGACAAGCATCACGCCATCGAAAAGGGCCGCATCTTCCCGGTCTGCGGCAATACATTCCGTATGCTGAACGAAACCCGCTTCGCACCTCATTTCGACTTCATCGGCGACATGAGCCGCCACTTCGGCATCTTCGCCGGCTGCGGCACGAACATTCCCTTCGACACGGACGCGAAAGGCGCGGCGACGAGCGGGGCTTGTTGCTGATCTCGCAACCCTAAGATCGTCGTCACCCCGGGCTCGCCTGTCCCGGCGAAAGCCGGGAACGCGGGGGTCCATCTTGTCTCTGCGAAAGTAAGGTGGATGCCGGGTCGAGCCCGGCATGACGACGGAGAGGTGTGCGATAGAACGAACTCGCAAGCCCTGACGTTACCCTCCGACACTCACCCAACCCGTCACCCCGGACTTGATCCGGGGTCCATCTTCTCTTTGCCAAGGGAAAGATGGATGCCGGAGCAAGTCCAGCATGACGCGCCAGAGCAACAAACACCCCCATCCCCGCTAAGGCGCGCGCCTGCGGAGGTCCGGCACTCGCTCGACCTTCGTAAAGAAGGGGCGCGGGGCTTGGCTTCATCGCACATGTCCTACATGTGACATGTGGCACGTATAGGGGCGAATTCACCGCGCCCCGCGCGCGACATCTTCTCGACTTCTCCGTGTTCCGATTGCCGTACTGTCCGGGCGTCCG
>JARLIS010000026.1 GCA_031291615.1 Parvibaculum sp. | reverse complement strand
CATTCCGGGGCCTCCGGCTTGGCGCCTTTGAGTGCGGCCAGCGGAGCGCCGAGCCGTGGATCTTCCATTCGGCGTCCTCAAATGAACCGCGCCTACGCGCACCAGGGTTCCGACCAGCTCATACTCTTCGCGCGCCCCCATCTGTCCCCGCTTCGAGCGTAGAAGGTTATCCCGCTTTTCAATCGGTCGCGCTCGACATTCAGCCCGTCGCAACGCGTCCGCTCACAACTCCCGGAAGCCCTTGCCTTCGACGACCAGTCTTTCGAGCAGGGCCGACGGCTTGAAGTCGTCCCCCCTCGCGGCCGCGAAAGCCGTCATCGAAGCGAGCACCTTGTCGAGGCCGACGGTGTCCCCGTAGAACATCGGCCCGCCGCGATAGACCGGCCAGCCGTAGCCGTTGATCCAGACGATATCGATGTCGGAAGCGCGCTGGGCCTTGCCTTCCTCGAGGATCTTCGCGCCCTCGTTGACCATCGGATAGAGGCAACGCTCGAGGATCTCCTGATCGGAGATCGCGCGGCGGTTAACGCCCTTGCTCGCAGCGAAATCGAGGATGATCTTCTCAACCACCGGCGAGGGCTTGGCGTTGCGGTTCTCGTCATAGTCATAGAAGCCGGCGCCGGTCTTCTGGCCGCGGCGATCCATTTCGCAGAGCTGGTCGCGGATCGTCTCGCCCTTTGACTTTTCCTTCGACCAGCCGATATCGAGGCCGGCGAGGTCGGACATGGCGAAGGGGCCCATGGGGAAGCCAAAATCGTAGAGCACGCGATCGACATCCCAGGGCATCGCGCCTTCGAGGATCAGCTTCTGCGCTTCGCGCTGGCGCTGGGCAAGAATGCGGTTGCCGACGAAGCCGGGGCAGACGCCGACGAGGGCGGCGATCTTGCCGATCTTCTTCGCAAGCTGCATCGAGGTGGCGATGACGGGCTTCGAGGTCTTGTCGGCGCGGACGACTTCGAGGAGCTTCATCACATTGGCGGGCGAGAAGAAGTGGAGGCCGATCACGGCTTCCGGCCGCTTCACGGCGGTGGCGATTTCGTCGATGTTGAGCGCGGAGGTGTTGGTGGCGAGGATCGCGCCCTGCTTGACGATGCGGTCGAGCTTGCCGAACACGTCTTTCTTGATGTCCATGTTCTCGAACACGGCCTCGATCACGAGGTCGCTGTCGGCGAGGTCTTCAAGGGCGAGCGAGCCCTTCAGCAGCGACATGCGCTTTTCCACATCGTCCTGCGTCATGCGGCCCTTCTTGGCCGTGTTCTCGTAGTTCTTGCGGATGGTGGCGATGCCGCGGTCGAGCGCGTCCTGCTTCGTCTCGACGATGGTGACGGGGATGCCGGCATTGAGGAAGTTCATCGAGATGCCGCCGCCCATGGTGCCCGCGCCGATGACGCCGACCTTGTTGACGGGGATGGTGGGTGTCTCAGCCGGCACGTCCGGCAGTTTCCAGACCTGACGCTCGGCGAAGAAGACATAGCGCTGGGCGGCCGACTGCGTGCCGGTGACGAGCTCGCGGAAGAGCTTCTGCTCGACCTTGATGCCTTCGTCGAAGGGAAGGTTCACGGCGGCTTCGATGCACTGGATGTTGTATTCGGGCGCGAGGAAGCCGCGGAACTTGCGGGCGTTCGCCTTGCGGAATGTGGCGAAGATTTCCGGGTGTCCGCGGGCGGCCTCGACCTTGTCGTTGAGGTCGCGCACCTTCTTCAGCGGGCGCTTCTCGGCGACGATCTTGCGGGCGAAGGCGATGGCGCCCTCGCGCAGCTTGCCTTCCTCGGCGAGTTCGTCGACGAGGCCCATTTCCTTGCAGGCTTTCGCGCCGACATGGGCGCCCGACGTCATCATGTCGAGCGCCTTTTCGGGGCCGACGATCCGGGGCAGGCGCTGGGTGCCGCCCGCGCCCGGCAGAAGGCCGAGATTGACTTCCGGCAGGCCGCATTTGGCGGAGGGGACGGCGACGCGGTAATGGCAGGTGAGCGCCACTTCGAGGCCGCCGCCAAGCGCCGTGCCGTGGATCGCGGCGACGATGGGCTTCGAGGCATTCTCGATCATGGCCTGCGCGTCGAAGAGGCTCGGGCCTTTAGGCGCCTTGCCGAATTCAGTGATGTCGGCGCCGGCGATGAAGGTCTTGCCGTCGCAGATCAGGACGATGGCCTTCACGGCCGGATTGTCGAGCGCCTGCTTGATGCCGTCGGCGATGGCGGTGCGCACGGGCGCGGACAGCGCATTGACCGGCGGCGAGTTCAGCGTGAGAACGCCGATTTCTCCCTCGATTGTCAGATCGCCGACTTCGTTGATGGCCGCCATGTTTCGCTCCCTCGAAGAGTTTCTGTTTGTGCTTGCCAATTTTCTGGACGTGATACCCTATAGCCCAATTGGAACCAGATAAAGCAGGGAAGGGGCGGCGTTTCACGTCCCTCGAACGAAATTGAACAAGGACAATTCAGGCGTGAACCAGGGGGCGGAAGGCGGCGCGGCGCCGGCCATCGCCTCGATCCGGCAGGGCTTCGAGCGCAGCGGCTACATTTGCAACGACCATATCGCCACCTCGATTTTCCTCGCGGAACGTTTGCAGAAGCCTCTGCTCGTCGAAGGCCCGCCCGGCGTCGGCAAGACGGAGCTCGCCAAGGCGACGGCGGAACTTGTCGGCAAGCCGCTCATCCGGCTGCAATGCTATGAGGGGCTTGACGAATCCAAGGCGCTTTACGAATGGAAATACGGCAAGCAGCTTCTTTATACACAGGTGCTGAAGGAAAAGCTCGGCGACCTGATGCAGGGCGCGCAGGGGCTGAAAGAGTCCATTTCGCGTCTGCATGATTTCGACGACACGTTTTTCAGCGAAGAATTTCTGGAGCCTCGCCCGCTTCTGAAGGCGCTGTGGCAGCCGGGCGGCGCGGTGCTGCTCATCGACGAACTCGACAAGTCCGACGACGAGTTCGAGGCGTTCCTTCTTGAAATCCTGTCGGACTATCAGATTTCCATTCCAGAACTCGGCACGATCAAGGCGCGCACGCCGCCCATCGTGTTTCTCACCTCGAACAATACGCGCGAGATCGGCGATGCGCTGAAGCGGCGCTGTCTGCATCTCTATATTCCGTTCCCGGACACCGAGCTTGAACAGCGGATCATCCGCGCCCGCGTGCCGGAAGTGGAGGCGCGGCTTCGGACGCAGCTCGTCGCCTTCGTGCAGGGCTTGCGTTCGCTCGACCTGAAGAAGCTGCCGGCGGTGAGCGAGACGATCGACTGGGCGCGCACGCTGGTGCTGCTCCATGCGCGCGAGCTCGACGCCGATCTCGTGCGGCGGACGTTGAACGTGTTGCTGAAGTTCCAGGACGACATCGACAATGTGGATGCGGAAATCAACGCGCTGACGACAAAGGCGCTTGCGTCCGTGGAGTAGGCCGTGACCTCCTCTTCGCCGTCATGGCCCGGCTCGTCCGGGCCATCCACGTCTTTCATGTCCGCCGGTCGCGGGAAAAGACGTGGGTGCCCCGCATGAAGCGGGGCATGACGAATGAGTGAGGCGGAGGCGGCCGGGAGAATGGGTTCATGACGGAAGTACTGGGCGATTTCATCCGGGCGTTGCGCGCCGCTGATGTGCGCGTCTCGACATCGGAGTCGATTGACGCAGGCAATGTCGTCGATCTCGTCGGCTTCGGCAGCCGCGAGGTTTTGCGCGACGGGCTCAGCCATGTTCTGGCGAAAAGCGAGGATGAGAAGCAGGCCTTCCGCGAGACCTTCGACAAGTTCTTCGCCTTCGATCAGTTCAAGTCGCGCGAGCAGGGCGAGGCGGAAGAGCGCGACGAGGAGAGCGACGGCGAGGGCGAAGAAGGTGGCGATCCTTCCGGCCAGCAGGGCCAGTCCGGCGGGATGCCGGGGCCGGGCGGCGGCGGACGCGAGGGCGAGCCCGCGGGCGATGCCGCCTCGCTGCAAGACCTTGTCGCCATGCTTGAAAGCGGCGATCAGGCGGCGTTGCAGATGGCGCTCGCAGAAGCGGCGCGGCAGGCGCAGCTCAATCGCATCAGGCTTTTCACGCAGCGCGGCATGTATGTGCGGCGCATGATGGAGATCATGGGGCTCAACGGGCTTCAGGATGAAATCGAGCGGCGCGAGGGCGAGGGCAACCAGGCGGGCGCCGACGGCTTGCGCGGGCTGCGCGACCAGTTGCGGGCCGATGTGCGCGACTATGTGGAAAAGCAGCTCGAAATCTTCACGGCCAATTCCGGGCGGCAATTGCGCGAGGAAGTTCTCTCCCAGGTCCGGCTCGGCAATATCGATGCGCGCGACATGAAGATCATGCGCGAACTCGTCGCCAAGATGGCCAAGCGTCTCGTCGCGCTTCACTCGCGGCGCAGGAAAGTCGACCGGCGCGGGCATCTCGACGTGCGCCGCACGATCCGCGCCAATGTCGAGTTCGACGGGCTGATGTTCCATACGATCTGGAAGCAGAAGAAGATCGACCGGCCCAAGGTCATGGCGATCTGCGACGTGTCGGGATCGGTAGCGCAGGTCGCGCGTTTCCTGCTGATGTTTCTCTACAGCATGCAGGAAGTGCTGCCGCGCGTGCGCTCCTTCGCCTTTTCCGGCCAGCTCGGCGAGACGACGAAAATGTTCGAGAGCGAGCGCAAGATCGAGGAAGCGATCACCAAGGCGCTGCGCGAGCATGGCGGCGGCTCGACCGATTACGGACAGGCGTTCCTCGATCTCGAAAGGCTTGCGCTCGACGATATCGACCACCGGACGACCGTGCTCATTCTCGGCGACGCGCGATCGAATTACGGCGATCCGCGCGGCGACATTCTGAAGAAGATCCATGCCCGGGCGCGCCGCGTCATCTGGCTCAACCCGGAGCCCAGAAGCATGTGGAATTCCGGCGACAGCGAGATGCGCCGCCTCCAGCCTTATTGCGACACCGCGAAAACCTGCGCTTCACTCAAGGATCTCGAGCGCGTGGTGTCCGAACTGTTGCGCCACGCCGCCTGACGCCCGTTTGGCAGGGCATTGAAGCTCGGCTAGATTGCACCGTCCCGTTTTGAAGCGTTTTGCCCGGTCGGGGGCAGGCATGGGGCCTGCACCTTCGGCCCAGTCGGGACCATTTTCGGACGGGTTTGGGTGGGCTGTAACGTGTTGAGCGGTTCGAGTTTCATAAGGCGGTTCGCCGCTCTGGCGTTCGGCGCGGTTCTCGCGCCTGCGGCCGCTTTCGCCGATCCGCTTTCGCTGGCGCCCGCCATGTCCCAGCCCGGCCCGTCGGGCGTCGTCAATGCGACGCTGACGACGAACCCTGTTCCGCAGGCGGCGAAGCCCGCCGAGAAAGAGCATTACAACATCGTCGTCTTCGGAGACTCGCTCGGCGACGGCGTATGGGCGGGGCTCTATCACGTCTTTCACAAGGACAAGCGTTTCAGCGTCGTCCGCAAATCGCGCGTCGCCACCGGCTTCGTGCGGCAGGATTATTACGACTGGAATCAGGCCGTGCGCGACGCCGCCGCCGACACGAAGATCGACATTGCCGTCGTCGTCATGGGCACGAACGACCGGCAGACCATCATCGAGGACGGCGCGCGCTATGCGCTCTTCGATCCCAAGTGGCGCGAGATTTACGAGCAGCGGGTCGACGACTTCACCGAGACGCTGAAGAAATCCGGCGCGCGCATCTATTGGGTCGGATTGCCGGTAATGCGTTCGGCGACTTTCGAGAGCGACATGGAGACCTTCTCCGAAATCTTCGAGGCGCGGGCGAAGGCCAACGATGTGACCTTCATCCCGACGCATGATCTCGTCGCCGACAAGGACGGCAAATACGACGCCTATCGAACCGATGCGGGCGGCCGCAAGCGGCTCCTGCGCGCCGAAGACGGCATTCATTTCACGATGGAAGGCTATGAGCTTCTGGCGAGAACCATCGGCGCGACGATCACCGCCGATGTCGATGGCGGGGCCGTTGCGGGCGCGCCGGCAAAGGCGCTCTCCGCCGCGGCGCAGGAAGGCGCCGGCAAGGCGCCGCTCGCCGTCGCCTCCATCGGCCTCAAGAAGCAGGTTTACGATATGGCGGAAATTCGCCAGGGCCGCAGCGACGACTGGCGCTGGACCGGTGCGCCGCGCTGACCGGAGACGCAGCCGCGTTTCTCCGCGCTTTGCCGGCGCGATCTTCCTTGCATTTGCGGGCGTGGTTTCAGCCTGCGCGGCGGGCACGCCATGCCCCACCGTCGCAGCGCCGCTCGGGCTTGAACATTTCTACGCGAGCCTCGACGCGCTGAAGCAGGGCGGACGGACGAAGCCCGTCAATATTCTCCACCTCGGCGACAGCCATATCGCGCTCGATCATCTGACGGGCGTGCTGCGGTCCCGCTGGGCGAGCGAATTCGGCGATGCGGGGCGCGGGCTCCCGCCCGGCAATCCCTATCGTTATTACGCGCCGCAAGGCTATGCGGTGACGATGACGGGGCCATGGGAGGTGGCGTCGAGCCTGCCCGTCGCGGCCGCGGGCCCCTTCGGCGTTGAGGGGTTTCGTGTTTCCTCGGCGAGCGCGGCGGCGGAGATGGTGCTCGAGACGCAGAAAGAAATCGGCGCCGTCGAGATCGAGGCGGGCGGCGGGCCGGAAGCGGGTTCGCTGCTTCTGCAATTGGACGGCGCGGCGCCGCTCAGGCTTTCGACAAGGGCGTCCATGCCGGGTCTCGTACGGCTGCGCGTGCCGGCGGCAGCCGCGCATCGGGTGACGCTGTCGCCTGCGGGGGATGGGCCCGTCACGCTCTTCGGCTGGGCGATGCGTGCCGGGCCCGAGGCGCATGGCGGCATTCGCTATGACAGCTACGGCGTCAGCGGCGCGACCATGGATATAACCGGCCGCTGGGACGAGGCCGTGACCGATGCGGAAATCGGGGCGCTCGCGCCCGATCTCGTCATTCTCGGCTATGGCACCAATGAGGGCTTCAACGACACCATCGATCTCAAGGCTTATGGGGAACGCTTCGAAGCGCTGATCCGCCGCATCCAGCGTCTTTCGCCGGGCGCCTCCGTCGCCGTTCTTGGGGCCTTCGACGGCGCGCGGAAGGCGAAGGACGGCGACAGGCTTTCCTGCGGCGACGGCTGGGCGACGCCGCCGAAGCTCGACGCCTTGCGCGAGGCGCAGCGGGAGGCCGCGCGGCGGACGGGTGCCTGGTTCTTTGACGGTTCGCGGATCATGGGCCGGCCTTGCGGCATGGCGCAGTGGGTGCGCGCTCAACCGCCGCTCGCCTGGCCCGATCATGTGCATCTGAGACCGGATGGCGCGCGGCGGGCGGCGGAGGCCATCTGGGCCGGGCTCATGGGGCCTTACGAGGCGCGCTCATGCCGTCCTCGCTGAAATCCATGCAGGACCAAAGGGCAAGAATGCTGGTCGGCACACACGATCTCGGCTAATATATGAAATCGTCGTTTTCGGGGGGAGTGAGCCGGAATAAGCATCCGGGCTCGACGGAGTTGCGCTAACCTCCCGTTTCATAAAGATAACGCCGCACATTCGGGGGACTTAGACGTGACATTCAATTTGGCTCTTGGCCGGCGCAACGCTGTTCGCCGTGCAATCGCCTTTTGCGCCTTTTCAGCTATTGCCCTCGGAGCGGCATTCGCCCCCGGCGGAGCGGCCCGGGCCGATACCACGGTCGGCACCGCGACGACGACGCCTCTCGTGACATCCACCGACGGCAATATCACGGTCTCTTCGGGCGGCTCGATCACGGTTACGGGCGCGACCACCGCAGTGACGGTCGACAGCGACAATTCGCTCACGAACAATGGTGCGATCACGGCGGCCAGCGCGAACGGCGTCGGCGTCGATGTCACGGCCGCGACGACGCTGGGGATCGCGAACACGGGCACGATCACGACGGGCACGGCGCAGGTGCTCGATTCGAACAACGCGGTCACGACGGCTGCCGTCGGCGGCGGTCCGGCCATTCACGTTTCGGCGGATCTGGGCCTCGGCATCAGCAACACAGGCACAATTTCGACGACCGTCACGAACAGCAGCGGCAACCCCTATGCCGTGCTGATCGACACGAACGGCGCGGCGACGACGATCGGCGACGTCGATTCCTCCGCCGCGGCCTATTCCTATTCCATCTATAACGGCGGCACGATCAGCGCGACGGGCTATGTGCTCGGCGACGCGGCGACGACGGTTCACATCGGCGGCGTTCTCGCCGTCACGCTCACCGGCGTCAACAACGTCGTCACGATCAAGGCCAATACGGTCGACGCGGATGCAACCGCATTCGAAGTCGGCTCGCTTGCGACGCTCGGCAACGGCACGACGACCGGCCTCGTCAACACCGGCATCATGTCGGCCACCGTGGTCAACAACACCACAACGGCCAGCGCGACGGTTATTCACATCGCCAATGGCGGCGCGATCAACACGATCAACAACAGCGGTTCCATCACCGCGTCGGCCTCGACGGCGACGGGCGGAACGGCGGGCGGCGGGGCCATCGCTATCGATGTAGACCCCACAGGCTCGCTCACGACCATCACGAACTCGGGCGCCATTCTCGCATCCTCTTCCTATGACAGCACCAATGCGACCGCGATCCGCGACCAGTCGGGGACGCTGACCACCGTCACCAACACTTCGACCGGTTCGATCACGGCCGCGGCAGGCACGGCGGCGAACCCCGGCACCGCGAACGCCATCGATCTTTCCGCGGCGACCGTCGCCACCACCGTGTCGAACGCGGGCGCCATCTCCGGCAACATTCTGTTCGGCTCCGGCAACGACACGCTGACCCAGACGGCCGGCAGCATCACCGGCGGATTGTCGTTCGGTCTTGGCACCAACGCTTTCAACATGAGCGGCGGCACCTATAGCGGTGCGATCACCTCGACGGGCACCGACACCATCACGCTCTCCGGCGGCGCCCTTGTGAGCGCGACGAGCACTGCATCCGGCACGCTCGATCTCATCGTCAACGACGCCTCGTTCCGCGTGGCGTCCGGCGACTTCAATGCAACGACGGCGACGTTCAATACAGGGTCAACGCTGGCGGCGGTCGTAGACCCGACCGGCGCGACATCGAACGGCGTGCTGAAGACGACCGGCGTGACGACGTTCGACACGACGACGCCCGCGACCGCGCCGACGGTCAGCGTATACTTCACGTCCTATCTGGCGGCGCCGACCTCGGTCACGCTCGCGGATGCGGCGAGCTTCAACTATCTGGGCGGCGGCAGCGTCGCCAATCTTCAGATCGGCGGCGTCGGCGCAGGCTATATCGCCACGCTGAACGACACCGGCACCGAGATCACGCTCGACCTGACGCGCAAGACCGCGGCGCAGATCGGCTTCACGGGCAATCTGGCGGCAATCTATAATGCCGCGCCCACCGCGCTTGTTGCGGACACCGCTTTCGGTCAGGCGATGGGCAATCTCGGCACCGTCGCGGCGATCAAGGCGGCCTATACCCAGTTGCTGCCCGATCTCAGCGGCGCGCGCGAAATGACGGCCATACGCGTTCAGGACATCTCGGCTGGCTTCATCAGCGACCGCCTCAACCTGCTGCGCACCGCCGATCAGGGCGTCGGCGACGGCGGCGGCGAATATGCCGGGTACAAGCACCGGGATGCCGGTTTCTGGGTGCAGGAGGCCGTGTCGGCCGAAAACTCCAGCGGCGGCACAGCCTCGCCCGATTATAACGGCACGATGTATGTCTTCTCCGGCGGCTTCGACCAGCGCGACGGCGACGGCGATGTGTGGGGCGGTTCGGTCAGCTATGCGGCGCTGACTTTCAGCACGCCGGTGACGCCGTCCGACGATCTTTCCCAGACGGTGTTCGCCCAGATTTATCACTCGCTGAACCGGGGCCCGGTCTTCTGGGACACGATGGCCGGTCTCGGCTGGAACAATTACGACGTGAACCGCAACGTCTATGTGGGTGCGATTTCCCGTCAGACCAGCGCGAGCTGGATGGGCTTCCAGGGCGGTGTTTCGAGCCAGGTCGGCTATGCCGCCGATCTCGGACCGATCTCGGTCAGGCCTTCCGTCGGCGCCTCCTATACGGTGCTTCAGCAGCAGGGCTATACCGAGAAGGGCGGCGGTCAGGCCGTCGATCTGTCGATCAACTCCAACACCTTCCAGTCGCTGCGCGCAAATGCCGAAGTCCGCATCAGCAGCATCATCAGCGCCGAGCCGCAGTTCGTGCCCTTCTTCCGCGGCGGCATTTCGCATGAGCTTCTCGATGCGAAGCCCAAGGCCGACGGCCATTTCGCTGCGGGCGGCCCGAGCTTCTCGACGGAAGGCGATACGATCAACAAGGACACGCCTTATGTCGGTCTCGGTCTTTCGGCGGTGGGCGGCTTCTCGCGCCTGACGGTCGAATATACCGGCATGTTCGGCGACCGCGTGACGTCGCACCAGGCGGCCGCCACGGTGTCGATGGCGTTCTGAGCCAAAGGCCTGACGAGGTTTGACGGCGCGGGGGAAACTCTGCGCCGTTAACTATAAGTACAGGCAGAGATTGAGCTTTTTCGACCGCTGTCCGATATTGGGACAAGCCGTCATGCCCCCCTGATGGCGATGTAGCGCCGGAGCCCCGCAAGGCTCGCGGCCGATCCCATATGGGCGACAGGGGCCGCGCGGCGCATGCTTTTTCCGACCCTCGAATTCGGAATCTTCTTTCTGATCGTCTTCACGGTCAGTTGGGCGCTGCGCTTCGAGCCCGTCTCGCGCAAATGGTTTCTCGTCGGCGCGAGCTATCTCTTTTACGGCTGGTGGGACTGGCGCTTCACGGGTCTCCTCTTCGGAACCACGCTCTTCAATTATCTGGGCGGGCTCGCGCTCGGGCGAACGGAGCGGCCGGGCCTCAGGAAGCTCATCGTCGGCGTCACCGTGGCGGTCGATCTCGGCGTGCTCGCCTTCTTCAAATATTACGGCTTCTTCCTCACCTCGCTCGACGGGCTGCTGACGACGCTCGGGCTTCACCGCGATCTGCCGTTTCTGGAAATCATCCTGCCCATCGGCATCTCCTTCTTCACCTTCCAGGGCATTTCCTATGTCGTCGACGTCTATCGCGGCCACATCCAGGCCGAGCGGTCGCTGCTCGACGTGATGCTGTTCAAGTCCTTCTTCCCGCAGCTCGTCGCCGGCCCCATCGTGCGCGCGGCCGATTTCATTCCGCAGCTTCATCAGCCCGCGCGGCTGACGCGCGAGCATGTCGCCGTCGGCACGGTGCTGATCCTTTCCGGCCTCGCCAAGAAGATGGTGATCGCCAACAATCTCGCGACCGAGCTTGTCGATCCCGTCTTCTTCGATCCGACGGCGGTGGGCGGGCTCGATCTCTGGCTCGGCATCTATGGCTATGCGATCCAGATTTATTGCGATTTCTCCGGCTACAGCGACATCGCCATCGGCGTCGCCGCGCTGCTCGGCTATCGTTTCCGGGCGAATTTCGACCAGCCCTATCGCGCGGCGAGCCTCCAGGAATTCTGGCGGCGCTGGCACATCTCGCTGTCGACCTGGCTGCGGGACTATCTCTACATCCCGCTCGGCGGCAACAGGCATGGCGAGGTGCAGCGCTATCGCAATCTGTTCCTCACCATGTTCCTCGGCGGGCTCTGGCACGGCGCGGCCTGGACCTTTGTTTTCTGGGGATCGTTTCACGGCGCGATGCTCGGCGTCGAGCGCTGGGCGGGCCGAAAGCTCGACGAGTTCGCGCCGGCGCGCGGCGACGAAGCGGGCATCGTCTCGCGGTTCGGCAATTTCGCGCAGCATGTCGTCGGCGTCGTCTGGACGTTTCACCTCGTCTGCTTCGCCTGGATATTCTTCCGCGCGGACAGCTTTCCGACCGCCTGGGACTACCTCAAGGGGCTCACCGACTGGTCGGGCGCGCATGAGCATGTAACGCCGTTTCTGGTCGGGCTCGTTTCGCTCGGATTGATTTTCCAGTTCACGCCACGCGATCTCGGCCGCGAGCTTGCGCTGGGCCTGCGCGAGCTTCCTTCGCCCTTGCTCGGGCTTTTTCTCGGCTTCGGAATCCTCATCATCTGGGCGGTCGCGCCCGAGGGCGTTGCGCCCTTCATCTACTTCCAGTTCTGAGAGGCATAATGCTCGATCTCATCGAACGGAACATCGAAGCGGAAGGCGAGGTCGAGACCGTGACGGTCGCCGACCTTCGCGCCGAGGCGGAGACACGGCGCAATGTCGGCCGCTTCGCTCGCGCCATGTGGGTGGCCGCGGGCCTGCTCCTTCTTTTCAACAGCGGCCAGCTCGTCACGGTCGTCAACGGCTTCGGCGTCGGGCCGGTGCAGGATACGGCTGTGGCGCTGACGGCGACGTGGAATGCGCAGATGGAAAAGACCGGGCTCTCGCGGCCGGTTCAGACGATCCGCGAATTCGTGACCCGCATGCGGGACGCGAGCTGGGCGGACCTCAAGGCGGCGGCTGCGCCCGACGCGCCCCGGCAAGGAGCGTCCTTGCGGGGGCCGGTCGAAGACGGAAAGGGCTGACGCCGGTCAGCGCGGCAGGTTGGTCTCGCCCATCAGGAAAAGGTCGACCTCACGGGCCGCCTGGCGGCCTTCGCGGATCGCCCAGACGACCAGCGACTGGCCGCGGCGCATGTCGCCTGCGGAGAAGACCTTGCCGAGATTGGTCTTGTAGGTCGCCGTGTCGGCAGCCACGTTGCCGCGCTTGTCGAGATCGACCTCAAGCTCCTTCAGCATGCCTTCATGCACGGGCGAGACGAAGCCCATGGCGAGCAGCACCAGATCGGCCTTGATCTGGAATTCGCTGCCGGGCACGGCCTGCATCTTGTCGTCGAGGCGGACGCATTCGATCGCCGTCACCTTGCCCGCATCGCCGATGATGCGGCGTGTCATCACGGCGAAGTCGCGCGCGGCGCCTTCGGCCTGGCTCGACGAGGTGCGCATCTTGAGCGGCCAGTCCGGCCAGGTCAGGAGCTTGTTTTCCTTCTCGGGCGGGGCGGGCATGATTTCAAGCTGCGTCACCGAGACCGCGCCCTGGCGGAACGAGGTGCCGATGCAGTCGGAGCCCCTGTCGCCGCCGCCGATGACGACGACATGCTTGCCGCCGGCGAGGATCGGCTCGACGTTCATCAGGGGCTCGTCCGAGACGCGGCGGTTCTGCTGCGGCAGGAATTCCATCGCGAAGTGAACGCCGCGCAGGTCGCGGCCCTCGACGGGCAGGTCGCGCGGATGCTCCGCGCCGCCGGTGAGGACGACCGCGTCGAATTCCGTCAGCAGGCTCTTCGCCTTCTTGTCGACGCCGACATGCGTGCCGTAGTGGAAGGTCGCGCCTTCCGCCTCGATCTGCTTCACGCGCCGGTCGATCAGATGCTTTTCCATCTTGAAGTCCGGGATGCCGTAGCGCAGAAGGCCGCCGGCCTTGGCGTGCTTCTCGAAGACGTGGACGTCGTGGCCGGCGCGGGCGAGCTGCTGCGCGCAGGCAAGGCCCGCCGGGCCCGAACCGATGATGGCGACCTTCTTGCCGGTCTTCCGCGCGGGGACTTCCGGCTTCAGCCAGCCTTCGCTCCAGGCGCGGTCGACGATGGCGCATTCGATCGTCTTGATCGTCACCGGCGCGTCGGTGAGGTTCAGCGTGCAGGACGCCTCGCAAGGGGCGGGGCAGATGCGGCCCGTGAACTCCGGGAAGTTGTTCGTCGAATGGAGGTTGCGGCTCGCTTCCTCCCAGTTGTCGCGATAGACGAGATCGTTCCAGTCGGGGATCTGGTTATTGACCGGGCAGCCGTTGTGGCAATAGGGGATGCCGCAATCCATGCAGCGCGCCGCCTGATCGTGGATCGCCTTCTCGCCCAGAGGAATGACGAATTCCTTGTAGTTGCGGACACGGTCCGATGCCGGCAGGTACTTGCGGTCCTGCCTGTCGATCTCGAGGAAGCCTGTGATCTTTCCCACGTCTATTCTCCCGCAACCGCTATTGCTTCAGCGGCGCTCTCCTGCTGCTTCTCCATTTCCTTCAGCGCACGCCGGTATTCGACCGGCATGACCTTTCGGAATTTGGGCAGCATGGCGTCCCAGTTGCTCAATATCGACTTCGCACGCGACGAGTTGGTGTAGCGCGCATGGTTCTCGATCAGCTGGCGCAGGCGCTCGGCGTCGAAGCGCGTCATGTCCGACATGACGTCGACGCGGCCATGGCTTGCGAGGTCGCTGCGCTGGTGATGGAGCTTTTCCATCAGTTCCAGCTCGGCCGAGACGGGTTCGAGGTCGACCATCGCCATGTTGCAGCGCTTTTCAAACATGCCGTTCTCGTCGAGCACATAGGCGATGCCGCCCGACATGCCGGCCGCGAAGTTGCGACCCGTTTCGCCGAGGACGACGACAACGCCGCCGGTCATGTATTCGCAGCCGTGGTCGCCCGTGCCTTCGACGACCGCGATGGCGCCCGAGTTGCGCACGGCGAAGCGTTCGCCGGCGACGCCGCGGAAGTAGCATTCGCCCGCAATGGCGCCGTAGAGCACCGTGTTGCCGACGATGATCGACTTCTCCGGCACGATCTTCGTGTTCGCGGGCGGATAGACGATCAGGCGGCCGCCCGAAAGGCCCTTGCCGACATAGTCGTTGGCCTGGCCCTCAAGCTCCAGCGTGACGCCATGGGCGACCCATGCGCCGAAGCTCTGGCCGGCCGTGCCCTTCAGCTTCACGTGGATCGTGTCGTCGGGCAGGCCCGCATGGCCATAGGCGCGCGCGATGACGCCGGACAGCATGGCGCCCGTCGTGCGGTCGGTGTTGTTGATCGTCGTTTCGATCTGCACGGGCTTCTGCGTCTCGATCGCCGTCTTCGCTTCCGCGATCAGCCTGCGGTCGAGGACGTGGTCGATCTTGTGGTCCTGTTCTTCGCTCTTGAAGGTGGCGACGCCAGCGGGCGCTTCCGGCTTGTGGAAGAGCTTCGTGAAGTCTAGGCCTTGCGCCTTCCACTGCTGGATGACCTTGCGGCGGTCGAGCATCTGGATCTGGCCGATCATTTCGTTGAACGTGCGATAGCCGAGAGACGCCATCAGCTCGCGCACTTCCTCGGCGACGAAGAAGAAGTAGTTGATGACATGCTCGGGCATGCCGACGAAGCGCTTCCTGAGCTCGGGGTCCTGCGTCGCGACGCCGACCGGGCAGGTGTTCAGGTGGCACTTGCGCATCATGATGCAGCCCGCCGCGATGAGCGGCGCGGTGGCGAAGCCGAATTCGTCGGCGCCCAGCAGCGCGCCGATGATGACGTCGCGGCCCGTGCGAAGGCCGCCGTCGACCTGCACCGTGATGCGGCCGCGCAGGCGGTTCATCACCAGCGTCTGGTGCGTTTCGGCAAGGCCGATTTCCCAGGGGCTGCCCGCATGCTTGATCGAGGTGAGGGGCGAGGCGCCCGTGCCGCCCTCGAAGCCAGAGATCGTCACATGGTCGGCCCGCGCCTTGGAGACGCCGGCGGCAACCGTGCCGACGCCGACTTCCGAGACGAGCTTCACCGAGACGAGGCCCTCGGGATTGACGTTCTTCAGGTCGAAGATCAGCTGAGCGAGGTCTTCGATCGAATAGATGTCGTGGTGCGGCGGCGGCGAGATGAGGCCGACGCCGGGCGTCGAGTGGCGCACCTTGGCGATGACAGCATCGACCTTGTGGCCGGGCAGCTGTCCGCCTTCGCCGGGCTTTGCGCCCTGCGCCATCTTGATCTGCATCATGTCGGAATTGACGAGATATTCCGAGGTCACGCCGAAGCGGCCCGATGCCACCTGCTTGATCGAGGAGCGCATCGAATCGCCGTTCGCCATCGGCTTGAAGCGGTCGGCTTCCTCGCCGCCTTCGCCCGTGTTCGAGCGGCCGCCGATGCGGTTCATGGCGATGGCGAGCGTCGTATGCGCCTCGCGGCTGATCGAGCCGAAGGACATGGCGCCCGTCGCGAAGCGCTTGACGATTTCCTTTGCCGGCTCGACTTCATCGAGCGGCACCGGCTTGCGGCCGTCGTCTTCCGCCTTGCGGATTTCGAAAAGGCCGCGGATCGTCAGCAGGCGCTCGGCCTGCTCGTTGATGCGCCGGGCGAACTCGCGGTACTTCTCCTGGCTGTTGCCACGCACCGCGTGCTGCAAGTCGCGCACGCTGTCGGCCGTCCAGGCATGGTCCTCGCCGCGCAGCCGGAAGGCGTATTCGCCGCCGACGTCGAGCGCGTTCCTCAGCACCGGTGCGTTGCCGAAAGCCTGCTGGTGGCGGCGATAGGTTTCTTCCGCCACTTCCTCGCAGCCGACGCCTTCGATCTTCGTCGCCGTGCCCGTGAAATACTTCTTCACGAATTCGGAATTGAGGCCGATCGCGTCGAAAATCTGCGCGCCGCAATAGGACTGATAGGTCGAGATGCCCATCTTGGACATGACCTTGAGGAGGCCCTTGTCCACCGCCTTGATGTAGCGCTTGGTGACTTCATAAGGCGTCAGCGCCTCGTCGAGGCCGGGCAGCATTGCTTCCAGCGTCTCGAAGGCGAGATAGGGGTTGATCGCCTCCGCGCCATAGCCCGCAAGGCAGGCGAAGTGATGCACTTCGCGCGCCTCGCCCGTCTCGACGACGAGGCCGACAGAGGTGCGGAGCCCGTTGCGGATCAGATGGTGGTGAACGGCGGAGGTCGCCAGCAGCGCCGGGATCGCCATGCGTTCGGCCGAGAGCATCCGGTCCGACAGGATGATGATGTTGATGCCCTTGGCGACGGCCTGTTCGGCGCGTTCGCAAAGGCGGTCGAGCATCGCCGTCATGGCATGCGCGCCGCGGTCGGCGGCATAGGTGATGTCGAGCGTCTCGGAACGGAAATGATTGTCCGGGACCTCGCCGATCATGCGGATCTTTTCGAGGTCTTCATTGGTCAGAATCGGCTGACGCACTTCAAGCCGCTTCACCGACGACATGCCCTTCAGGTCGAGCAGGTTCGGGCGCGGGCCGATGAAGGAGACGAGCGACATGACCAGTTCCTCGCGGATCGGGTCGATGGGCGGGTTCGTCACCTGGGCGAAGTTCTGCTTGAAGTAGGTGTAGAGCGTCTTCGACTTCGAGGAGAGCGCGGAGATGGGCGTGTCCGTGCCCATGGAGCCGACGGCTTCCTGTCCCTCGATCGCCATGGGCGACATCAGGAACTTCAGGTCTTCCTGCGTGTAGCCGAAGGCCTGCTGCAAATCGAGCAGCGCCTCCTTGCGCGCGGGCTTCGGCGTCGCCGCCTTCTTCACGGCGGGCATGTCTTCCAGCACGATCTGCGTGCGCTCCACCCACTTGCCGTAGGGATGCAGCTTCGACAGCTTCGCCTTCACCTCGTCGTCGGAGATGATGCGCTTTTCCTCAAGGTCGATGAGCAGCATCTTGCCGGGCTGCAAGCGCCACTTCTCGACGATGGATTCCTCCGGCACGGGCAGCACGCCCATTTCGGACGCCATCACGACATTGCCCTCGTCGGTGACGAAGTAGCGCGCGGGGCGAAGCCCGTTGCGGTCCAGCGTCGCGCCGATCTGGCGGCCGTCGGTGAAGGCGATGGCGGCGGGCCCGTCCCAGGGCTCCATCAGCGCGGCGTGATATTCGTAGAAGGCGCGGCGATCCTCGTCCATCAGCGGGTTGCCCGCCCAGGCCTCGGGGATCAGCATCATCATGGCGTGGCTGAGCGAATAGCCGCCCATGACGAGCAGTTCGAGCGCATTGTCGAAGCAGGCCGTGTCCGACTGGCCTTCGACCGCGATCGGCCAGAGCTTCTTCAGGTCGTCGCCGAGGATTTCCGACTTCATGGCGGCGTAGCGCGCCTGAATCCAGTTCACATTGCCGCGCACCGTGTTGATCTCGCCATTGTGGCAGACCATGCGGAAGGGGTGGGCAAGCGACCAGGTCGGGAAGGTGTTGGTGGAGAAGCGCTGATGTACGAGCGCGAGCGCCGTCACCATGCGCGGATCGTTCAGGTCCTTGTAATAGGGGCCGACCTGGGCGGCGAGCAGCATGCCCTTGTAGACGAGCGTGCGCGAGGAGAAGGAGGGGATATAGAGCCCCGGAATACGGCGGCCCTCCGCCCAGAGCGTGTTGAAGACGCGCTTGCGGATGACGAAGAGCTTGCGCTCGAAATGGTTCTGGTCGGTGATCGACGGCCCCTGGCCGACGAAAACCTGCTTGTGCACGGGCTCGGTCGGCTTCACCGAATAGCCAAGATCGGAATTGTCGACCGGCACGTCGCGCCAGCCGAGGAAAATCTGGCCTTCCTCGGCGATCAGCTTTTCGACAAGCGCGATCACCTTCGCGCGTTCGGCCTCGTCGCGCGGCAGGAAGAAATGGCCGATGCCGTACTGGCCCGCGGGCGGCAGCGTGAAGCCGAGCTTCGCGCATTCCTCGCGGAAAAACTGGTCGGGGATCTGGATGAGGATGCCCGCGCCGTCGCCGGCCTTGGGGTCCGCGCCCACGGCGCCGCGATGCTCGAGGTTCTCGAGAATCCTCAAGCCGTCCTCGATGATCTTGTGGGATTTTCGGTTGTGAAGGTTCGCCACAAAGCCGATGCCGCAGGCATCGTGCTCGTTACGGGGGTCGTATAGCCCCTGCGCGGCCGGGAGCCCCGCAGGAAGCGCCATGTCGCCAGCCGCCACGGGGAGACGATTCTCCGCGCTCGGCGTCTTCTGGCTCAAAGCGGCCCGCTTCTCCGTCATTCCCGTCTTCCCTTCATGTCCCGTCGCCGGCCCCTGAGGGCTTTCGAGGCAGGGCGTTCCTCTCTCCGTCCCCGTCCGGTGCTCCCCGGCGGCTGCCTTGTCGGCAGGCCGGGGCGCGGGACGATCACGAATATCCACACGCCTTGGATCGCAAAATTTCCGCAGGCCGGGTCTTCGCCGTGCCGGAGCGGCCATGGCCGCGCAGGCGGGTTTGGCCCCGTCATGCCACAAGTCGCTGGCCCTTGATCGATCCGGCTTCCCGAAAGCGGGCCTTTCGGCCCCGGTTCAGCCGGAAAGAGCATGCGCGGGCGACACTCCATCCACCGGGAAAAGCCATGCTCCCCCAGTCCGCGGACTATGCCCCAAGTCGCCGCCTTGAATCAAGCAAATACGACAGGAATACTGACCTATAAATGAGTCATAATGTTCAAGGGGTTAGGGGGAAGGCCCTCACCCAACCCTCTCCCAGAGGGAGAGGGCTAGAAGGACAAGTGCTAGAGGGTGAGTGTTAATATGGCCAGCGCGATTCCAAACCCCCTCTCCCCCTGGGAGAGGGAGGGGCCCGCGCTGCAAGCGCGGGAGGGTGAGGGCCTTCCGCATGGAGAGGGTGAGGGCCTTTGACGAGCCGACCGAAAATCAAGCAGGCCCGCAGCCTGCGCCGCAATCAGACCGATGCGGAAAGACGCCTCTGGTCGCGCCTCCGCAATCGCGGCCTCTCCGGCTTCAAGTTCAAGCGCCAAATTCCCATCGGCCCCTACATCGTGGATTTCCTCTGCGAGGAAGCGATGCTCGTCGTCGAACTCGATGGCGGGCAGCATGATGAGCGCGCCGACCGGGACGCCCTGCGCACGCGCTATCTGGAGGCGCAGGGCTATCGCGTCATCCGCTTCTGGAACAATGAGGCGCTGGCGAATACGGAAGGCATGCTGGCGATGATCCTTGGGGCGCTGGGCGGAGAAAGGCCCTCACCCAACCCTCTCCCAAGGGGAGAGGGCTAGAAAGAGCGGACGACATCATCCTTCCCCTCTCTCTCTGGGAGAGGGAGGGGCCCGCGCGGTAAGCGCCGGAGGGTGAGGGCCTTCCGCACTAGATAAGCCCCAAAAGATTTCCCCACTTGTTCCGCCTACCCCCCAACCCATTTCCCGTCAGTCGCCTGTGTGTAAGAGGGACGCGACGGGGAACGCCCCCGGCGCGTGGCAGGCGGACGGCACCCCGCGCCTGCGGCAGTAACGTGGCCGCAGACCCGGGGGGACGTGGTGAAGGGACATGGCCACTACGAGCCATGGTGTCGTTGCCGGATCGAACCTGTCTGCGGTGTAAAGTCTTCGCGACTTCACTTCTCATCCGAGACATTCAGGGGCGTGCGTATCGGGGCGGCATTGGAACGCGGATCACCACGATGAAAGTCTCTCGAAAATGTCGTGTGCGGGGCGTCCACGGACGCTAAAAAACTACAAACTTCGCGTTCGCGGCCGCCCCGCATCCCTTCGCCCGAAGGGAGATGACGCAAACCCCCGGAAGCGGCGCTTCGCGGGGATGTTCGCATTTGCCCGCGGATCGGTTCTAATGACGCCGCAATCGAAGCGGAGCAGGGCGGCATGATCTTTACCAGCGACAATGCGGCGGGCGTTGCGCCCGACATTCTGGCGGCACTTGCGCGGGCCAATGCGGGCGCGGCAGCCTCCTATGGGGCGGACGAAATCACCAGGCGGTTGCAGGCCCGCTTTGCCGAGATTTTCGAGCGCGAGGTTCTCGTTCATCCGGTGGCGACGGGGACGGCGGCGAATGCGCTCGCCATTGCGACGCTGACGCCGCCTTACGGCGCGGTCTTCTGCCATGCGGAAGCGCATGTGAATGTGGACGAATGCGGCGCGCCGGAAATGTTTTCGGGCGGGGCGAAGCTCATCGCGCTTCACGGCGCGCATGGCAAGATCGCGGCCGATACGCTGGCGGCGGCGCTCGCCAACTACCGCGCGGGCGATGTGCATCAGGTGCAGCCCGCCTGCCTCACGCTGACGCAATCGACGGAAGCGGGAACGGTCTACACGCTCGATGAAATCGCCGCGCTCGGCGCGGCGGCGAAGGCGCGCGGGCTCGGCTTTCACATGGACGGCGCGCGTTTCGCCAATGCGCTTGTCTCGCTCGGCTGCACGCCGGCCGAGATGACATGGAAGGCGGGCGTCGACGTGCTTTCCTTCGGCGCGACGAAGAACGGCGCGATGGCGGCGGAGGCGGTCGTCTTTTTCGATCCAGCGCTTGCGGCCGATTTCGAATTCCGCCGCAAGCGGGCGGGGCATCTCTTTTCCAAGATGCGCTTTCTCTCCGCCCAGCTCGACGCCTATCTCGACGGCGGCTTGTGGCTCAAGCTCGCGCGTCATGCGAATACGATGGCGGCGCGGCTCGCCTCCGGGCTGCGCGGCGTCGAAGGCGCGGTCATATCCGCGCCAGTCGAGGCCAATGAGATATTCGTCCGCCTGCCGCAGGCTACCATCAAGCGGCTGCGCGCGGCGGGCGCTGCCTTCCATCCCTGGCCCGGCGCGGGCGACGGGGCCGACGGCCATACGGTGCGGCTCGTCACCTCCTTCGCCACGAGCGAGGCCGAGGTCGACGGGTTTCTCGCGGTTGCGCGCGGAGGTTGAGCGACTGCTTCAAGTTTCGTTAATTCCGACCCTCTAAGCTCATCCTCGCCGGGATCATGGCCGGCGAGGAGCGCAGGCTCATGGCCGAAGCGGATACCAAGGCGAGCTACGACGAGATGATCGCGCAGGCGGAAGCCGCCGTCGCGGCGCTCCGCGACAGTTATCGCGATCAGCTTGTGTCCGATGTCGCCGCTCTCTTCAATGTCTGGAGCGGCCTCGAAAAAGGCGCCGCGCCCGCCGAAGTCCTGAAGGGCGTTCACGGCGTCGCGCATAACATCAAGGGTCAGGGCGGTTCCTTCGGCTACGATCTCGTGACCTCCATCGGCGCTTCACTGTGCGATTACATTCGCAGCGGCGACCGCACGATGCCGGAGGCGCTCAATGTCGTCTTCGCGCATATCAAGATTCTGAAGACCGTCGCCGACAACAATATTTCAGGCTCGGGCGACGAGCTGGGCGAGCGCATCGTCGCGAAACTTCACGCCCTGACGCACTGATTTCCGTTTCAGCCGGTCAGCCGGTCCAGATCGTCAAGCGCGCCGGACAGCGCGTCGCTGGCGGATGTCGACGGTCTTTCCGCTTTCGCATCGACGACCGGGCGCACGGTTTCGACCGCCGCCTCGTTCATCACGCGGGCCATTTCGCCGATCAGCACTTCCATGCGGAACGGCTTGGAAACGAAGCCGTTCATGCCTGCCGCCAGATAGGTCTGGCGGTGGCTGTCCATCGCATGGGCGGTGAGCGCGACGATCGGAATGTTGCGCCAGGCTTCGTCCGAGCTGCGGATCACCTTCGTCGTCAGGATGCCGTCGAGCTCTGGCATCTGGATATCCATCAGGACGAGATCGAAGCGCGCCTTGCGCATGCAGCGCACCGCTTCGACGCCGTTGCCCGCAATCGTCAGGCGATGTCCGAGGCGCTCCATGACGGCTGACATCAATTTCTGGTTCACCGGCTGGTCTTCGGCCAGCAGAATGTCGAGCGCGTTGGGCGACTCCTTTCGCGGCGACGGCGCAGGCGCCGGGGCTTCGACGACAGGCGCGGGTTTCACGGGCGCAGACGTCTCGGTTGCCCTTGCCTCGATGACGGGCATCTCCGCGGCCGGATGCGCGCTCGCAACCGGAATGCGCAGGCAGAAGCTCGTGCCCACGCCGACTTCGCTCGTCACCTCGATCGTGCCTTTCATCAGGGTGGCAAGTTCGCGGCAGATGGCAAGCCCCAGTCCGGTGCCGCCATAAGTGCGCGCGGTGGCCGTGGTCGCCTGGGCAAAGCGATTGAAGAGACGGGACAGCTCCTTTTCGGGAATGCCGATGCCCGTGTCGCGCACCGTGAAGACGAGTTCGCAGGCGCCGACCGTCGCGCCGGCCTTGGTCTCGACAGCTTTGGCCTCGACGGAGACGTCGACCGATCCTTCCTGCGTGAACTTGATCGCGTTGCCGACCAGATTGAACAGGATCTGGCGGAGCCTCGTCGGGTCGCAGATGATGTCCGCCGGCACGCTGTCGGAGACGGCGCAATTGAGCGCGATCTTCTTTTCGTCCGCCTTGGCGCGCATCAGTTCGACAACGGAAGTCACAAGCTCGCGCGGCGACTGCGCGATATGATCCAGTTCCAGCCTGCCGGCTTCGAGTTTCGAGAGGTCCAGAATGTCGTTCAGGATGGTCAGCAGGTTTTCGCCCGACTGCTTGATCATCGCCACGTTGCTTTTCTGATTGGGCGTCAGTTCTTCGTCGAGCAGGATTTCGGCAAGGCCGATGACGCCGTTCATCGGCGTGCGGATTTCGTGGCTCATCGTGGCGAGGAATTCTGACTTTGCGCGGTTCGCTCTTTCGGCGGCGTCCCTGGCGGCGGCGAGGTCGCCTGCGGCGCGGTCCAGCTTGGCGCGTTCCTCCTCAAGCTCGGCTTGCGTCTTCTGGAGTTCGGCGACGTGATTTTCGAGCTGCCGCTGGCTTTTCCGCAGCGCCTTCTCGGCTTCCTTCACATGCGAAATGTCGTTCTCGACGACGATGAAATTCTTGATCTCTCCGGCGTCATTGCGGATCGGCCGGACCTCTATGGCGCCCCAATAAGCGCTGCCGTCGCGCGTCTGGTTCAGCACTTCTACGTTGCAGCCGAGGCCGAAGCGGAGGCTCTGGCCCAGAATATTGACGGCGCCGATGGACTGGTTGTGCTCGCGGAATATTTCGTCCGGCGTCCGGCCTTCGACGTCGGCGCGTTCATATCCGGTCATTTTCGTGAAGCCGGCATTCGCCCAGACGATCCGGCCCTGGCTGTCGGCGATCAGCACGCCCGCATGGGTGCCGTTCGCGACCTGGGCCAGCCGCTCGTTTTCCTCGAAGCTGCTTTCGAGTTTTCCGAAAACGTCTCCGAACAGGCGGGACAGCGCGCCGATCTCGTTTTTCGGCATGCCGGCCGGCGGTTCGAAGCCGCCGCCCGTGCTGGCGCGCGCGATCGATCTGGCGAGGAGCGAGATCGGGTGGAGAACCCAGCCGCGCATCAGCACGAAAAGTGTGGCGATGAGGATCAGCAAGACGCCAAGCCGGCGTCCCATCGACTGGACGAGCGTTTTCTCGATTTCGGTCCTGGCGGGCGCGAGGTCGATGGCGACGAGCACGGCGACGCCGATCTTTCTCAAGGGTGCGACTTGCGCCCAGACCGCGCGATCGCGGTTGGTGAGGTCGATGCCGAAGGATTCGTCTTCGTTGAAGCTGCGGGCGAGCGCCGCGCGAATCGAAGGGTCGCGCAGCATGGCCGCCTCGTCGCTGCCGCCGTTGCGCTCGGCGGCGGAGACGACGCGACCCTGAGCGTCGATCAGATAGATGCCGAGAACTTCCGGCATATATCTGACGTTCCAGACGGTCAGATTTTCGGCGTCGCTGAGCGTGAAGCGCGAATCCATTTCGCTGTGCATGCTGAAGCTGCTTGCAACCGATGCCGCGCGCTGCGCGACCTGATCGAGCAGCAGGCGCTTCACGTTCTGATATTCGAGTGCGAGCTGGGCGAGCGTCAGGGTCAGGCAGACGACGAGAAATTTCGCGGCGAACTGGCGGGTGAGGCGCCCAACACCGAAAGGCGCCGCCGTTGCGGAGGCAATCCCGTCCGGCGAGCGCGGCCGGGTCTCCGGTGCGTGCCGATCAGTCCGGGTCGCGGCGCGAAAGAAGAGCGACATAAGCCCTTTGTCCCAATCCAGAAACCATCGAAAAACTCTAGAGTTTCCGGATTAAGGGGGCGCTAAGGAGAGATTAACAAAACTCTATTCGGCGGCCTTCCTGGCGGCGGTGGCGGGGTTCATGCGGGCGGCAAGGAAGTCGCCGATTTCAGCCAGCGCGGCGCGGGCTTCGGGCAGGAAACCGAAGGCCTGGAACACGTGCGGCATGCCCTGCCAGGTCTTGATCTCGACGGATACGCCCGCAGCCCTTGCGCGCTCCGCCAGCCTGACGGAATCGTCCAGCAGGATTTCACGCTCGCCTACATGGATCAGCAGCGGCGGCAGGCCGTCGAATTCGCCGTAGAGCGGCGAGGCCAGCGGATCGGTGGGCAGGGCGCCCTGGAGATAGTGACGGGCGGCGAGGAGCGCGCCTTCGACGGAGAGCATCGGGCCGAGTTTCGCATGGGTGACATGCGTCCAGCCGGACATTGCAAGGTCCGTCCATGGCGAGAGGAGCGCCGCCCCCGCGGGCATGGGATCGCCGGCGTTCCTGAGCGAGAGGAGGAGCGCGAGCGTCAGTCCGCCGCCCGCCGAGTCTCCCGCGACGGTGATGCTTTCGGGCGCGACACCTTGCGCGATCAGCCAGCGATAGGCCTTGCAGGCGTCTTCGACGGCGGCGGGGAAAGGATGTTCGGGCGCGAGGCGATAGTCGATGACGAGGGCGCGCGCACCCGCGCGGCGCGCCAGCGTCGCCACCACCGGGCGATGCGTGTCCGGCCCGCAGATTATGTAGCCGCCGCCATGCAGGTAGAGCAGGGTGCCGCCGTGAACCGTTTCCGGGGTGAGCCATTCGGCGGCCATGCCCGATATGTCGACTTTCTCGACGCTCACGCCTTTCGGTTTGCCGGCGAAGCGGAGGGCCAGCCTGTTCAGCCGGTCACGCAGGCTTCGCGGATCGACGGCGGGATCGATTGGCCGGGCGGTCAATACACGCAGAACGACATTCAGGACGCGGCTTCTTGCGCTTGCCATAAAATCTTCTCCGCATGCGTCGAAACGCAAGGTGCGTTCGCCTCGTTTCCTTTCTAGTCTATGGCTCGCGCCCCCGCCGCGCCAGCACCCTTCCGAGAGGACGCCCATGACGATCCGCAATCTCGACAAGATGTTCGCGCCCCGCTCGGTCGCCTTGATCGGCGCCAGCCTGCGCGAGAAGAGCGTCGGAAACGTCCTGCTCAAAAATCTGACGGGGGCCGGCTTCAAAGGCTCCATCTCGGCGGTCAATCCGCGCGGGGGGTCTTTTGGCGCGGTGGAGTTTGTGCGCGATGCGGCGGACCTTGCCGCAGCGCCGGACCTTGCCGTCATCGCAACGCCGCCCGACACCATTCCCGGCCTCGTCGACGAACTCGGACGCCTCGGCACGCGGGCGGCGGTCGTCATTACGGCGGGGTTCGGCGAGCTTGGCGCGGAGGGTCGCGCATTGCAGGCCCGCATGCTCGAAGCGGCGAAGCCGACGCTGATGCGTATCGTCGGGCCGAATTGTCTAGGCGTCATGGTGCCCGGCGTCGGGCTCAACGCATCCTTCGCGCATTTGACGCCGGTTGCGGGCGACGTCGCCTTCGTTTCGCAATCAGGCGCGGTCGTCACCGCCATGCTCGACTGGGCGACGACGCGGGGTATCGGGTTTTCGCATATCGTCTCGCTGGGCGGCATGTCCGACGTCGATTTCGGCGACATGCTCGACTATCTCGCGCAGGACCCCGGAACGCGCAGCATTCTGCTTTACGTCGAACAGATCAGGGATGCGCGGAAATTCATGTCGGCGGGACGGCGGGCGGCGCGGCTGAAGCCCGTCATGGTCATCAAGGCGGGGCGTCACGCGGCGGCGGCCAAGGCGGCTGCCTCGCATACGGGGGCACTCGCCGGATCGGACGCCGTTTACGAAGCCGCCTTTCAGCGCGCGGGCATGTTGCGCGTCGAGGGCATCGAAGATCTATTCGATGCCGTCGAAACCCTGTCGACGCGGCCCGAGCGCAAGCCGCTTGCCGGCGACCGGCTCGGCATTCTCACCAATGGCGGCGGCGTCGGCGTTCTCGCGACGGATTTTCTGCTCGACGAGGGTGGGCACCTGGCGGAGATCGCGCCTGCGACGATCGTCGCTCTCGACGCCGTGCTGCCCCGGACGTGGAGCCACGGCAACCCGGTTGACATTATCGGCGATGCGCCGGCGGAGCGTTATGCAGCGGCCATCGGCGCGCTCGTCGCCGATCCGAATACCGACGCCATCCTCGTCATGAACTGTCCGACGGCGGTTGTCGACAATGTCGCGGCGGCGCGAACCGTCGTCGAGGCGGCAGCGAAGACCTCCAAGCCCGTCTTCACGAGCTGGCTCGGCGACCAGGGCGCGCGCGAGGCGCGGCAGGTTTTTCTCGATGCGAAACTTCCGACCTATGAAACGCCCGATCAGGCGATCCATGCCTTCATGCTGCAAATCCGCTATCAGCAAAGGCAGCGGCTTCTGATGGAAATTCCGCCGGCCGGCCCCGCATGGCCGGATCGCGATCTCGTCAAGGCGCGAACGATCATCGATACGGTTCTATCCGAGGGGCGCGAGTGGTTGAACGAAGCGGAGGCGAAGGAACTCATCGCCGCTTACGGTTTTCCCATCGTGGAAACCCGGATCGTGCGCAATGTCGATGAGGCGGTGCGCGTTGCGAGTGAGCTTGGCTTTCCAACGGCCTTGAAGATTTTCTCGCGCGACATCACGCACAAGACGGATGTCGGCGGCGTTGCGCTCGAACTCGAAAATGCAGATGCGGTTCGCGCCGCCGCCGAAGCGATGCTCGTCAAGGTCGGCAAGGCGGCTCCCAATGCCCGCATCGACGGGTTCACCGTGCAGCGCATGGCGAGCAAGCCGAGCGCTTTTGAACTCATTCTCGGCATTGTGGACGACGCGACTTTCGGGCCAGTGATCCTGTTCGGACAGGGCGGCACGGCCGTTGAGGTCATTCGCGACAAGGCGATGGCGCTGCCGCCGCTCAACCGTGTGCTGGCCGAGGACCTGATCCGGCGAACGCGCATTTCAAAACTTCTCGAAGGCTATCGCGGCCGCCCTCCGGCGGACTTCGACGCCATCGCGGGCACGTTGATGGCGCTGGGCGACCTTGCCGCCGACCTGCCGGAAGTCTGCGAGCTCGACATCAATCCGCTCTGGGCCGATCAGAGCGGCGTGATCGCGCTCGATGCGCGGGTGCGCGTGCGGCAGGCGCGGTCGCAAGGTACGGAGCGTTTCGCGATACGGCCCTATCCCTCCGATCTCGAAGGCGTGCTTCAGGATCGACGGGGCCGGACATATCCGATGCGTCCCATCAAGCCTGAGGATGCGCCGCTCATCGACGATGCGCTGGAGCATACGGACCCGGAAGATCTGCGCATGCGGTTTCTCTCGCCGCTCAGAAAATTGCCGCGCCAACTCGCTTCGCGTCTGACCCAGATCGACTACGACCGGGAGATGGCGTTTGTCGTCTTTACCGACAACACGCGCGCAAGCGTTGCGGCGGTCGGGAGATTGTCGGAAGACCCCGATCGAGAGCGCTCGGAATATGCGATCCTCGTTCGCACCGATTTTCACGGTGTCGGCCTCGGATATGCGCTGATGCTGCATCTCATCGCCTATGCGCGACAGCGCGGCGTCGGCGAAATCTTCGGTCATGTCCTGCGTGAAAATTCCCACATGCTCGATCTCTGCGAGCATCTGGGATTTACGCGCGCCTCCGTACCCGGCGAACCCAACCTCGTCGAGATGCGTTTGCCGCTTCGCAATCCGAAATAAAGGGAGCGCCCCGGGCGGGACGCTCCCTTTTCGGCGCTACGTCGTTATTCGGCGGCGGCGAGCGTGCCTTCGATGGCGCGGGGTTTCGGTGCGCCGGTCGTAATCTCGATCTGGCGCGGCTTCAATTCTTCGGGGATGCGGCGCACAAGATCGACGTGCAGAAGGCCATTTTCGAGATTGGCGCTCTTCACCTCGACATGATCGGCAAGCTGGAAACGCCGCTCGAAGCTGCGGCCGGCGATGCCCTGATGGAGGTAGTTGGCGTTTTCCGGTTCAGCGCGCTTGCCCGAAATGGTCAGCACGTTCTGCTTGGCCTCGATCGACAGGTCGCTCGCGGCAAAACCCGCCACGGCCATGGTGATGCGGTATTCGTTCTCGCCCAAGCGTTCGATGTTGTAGGGCGGATAGGTCGGCGTACCGGCGTCGCGGGATACCGAATCGAGCAGCGACTGGAGCTGGTCGAAGCCGACGGTGGAGCGGAAAAGGGGAGCAAAATCGAAGGTTCTCATCGGTCACATCCTCATGAAAAGCGATGCAAAAACCGGCTGGGGGCCTTGGAAACCGCGTTACGGCCGGTTTGACCCCCGCCGATGCCGGACCCGCATATCGCGGCATCCGGCCCGTCGCATATGGGTTTTCGGCCCTTTTTCGTCAAGCGGGGGGCGAGAAAACAACCGTCCAGGCCGTTTCATTTCTGAACGGATCATGAATGGCCGCCCCAGCATGGGTTCAGGCCAGCCGGCGCATTCTGTGCCGCATGGATCGATGTCCGGTCCCATTGCCAAGGAGGCAGACATGAAAAAGTTTCTTGCTCTCGCCGGTGTCGCGGCGGCGCTCGTGATGGCGGCTCCCCTGGCCGCCCAGGCCGACAGCTATCGGGATGGACCGCGCGGCGGCCACTATCAGCGCGACGGCTATCGCGGCCATGATCGCGGTCCCGACTATCGGCACATGCAGCGGCGCGATTTCGGCTACTGGCGTCCGAACCTCGAACGCTCGCGCTACTACGGTTTCGGGCGTCCGGTCTTCTATGACCACTACTACCGGGTGCATGCGCGCGACTATCGCGGCCGTCTCGTGCTGCTGACGATCAACGCCTATACCGGCGCGATCATCTCGGTCGGCTTCTGATCGGATGGGATTGTCGCGGCGAAGGGCCCCGCATAAGCGGGGCCTTTTTGCGTTCAGGGCCGCATCGTCGTCATGAAGGGGCCGAGCGCGACGGCGCGGCGCGGTTCGATCCAGTCGAGCCAGTCG
Organism: Parvibaculum sp.; assembly: GCA_031291615.1. GTDB lineage: Bacteria > Pseudomonadota > Alphaproteobacteria > Parvibaculales > Parvibaculaceae > Parvibaculum. The sequence goes on along the minus strand of JARLIS010000026.1, from coordinate 42,850 downwards.
CAAAGCCGCGGGCGCGTCTCGCGCGGGTCGATGAGTTCATGCACGGAAAAGCCTTCCGCGCGCGGGAAGGGCGATTGTCCGGCGGCGAGCTTGTCTTCGAGTTCCTTCCTGAGCGCGTCGGGATCGGCGGCCGCCGCGATCTCGCGCGCAAACGCGATGGCGACGCCGCCTTCGACGGGCAGCGCGCCCGTGGCGGCGCTCGGCCAGGACAGGACAAATCCGCCGGGCCCGAAATGGGCGGCCCCCGCGACGCCGAAGACCTTGTGCACGATGACGGAGGCCCATGGCACGCGGCTCTGCATGACAGCCGCAATCGCCGCCGTGCCATGGCGGATCGTCGCCGCTTTTTCGGAAGCCGAGCCGATCATGAAGCCGGGTTCGTCCACGAATGAAATGACGGGCAGGTGGAAGGTGTTGCAGAAATCGGAAAAGCGACGGAGTTTCTGCGCCGCCTCCGCCGTCATTGCGCCCGCATAGATCATGCAGTCGTTGGCGATGACGCCGACGCTCGTACCATTCAGCCGCGCAAGGCCGGTGATGAGCGAAGGGCCGTAGCGCTTCGTCATTTCAAAGAAGGAGCCTTCGTCCATGACGGAACGGATGATCTTGCGCATGGCGAAGGGCTTGCGGCGGTCACGGGGCACAATGGAGAGCAAAGCCTCGTCCATGCGTTCACGGCTGTCGGAGGCCTCGATGCGCGGCGGCAGGGACCAGACGTTGTCGGGCAGATAGGAGAGAAACTGCGCGATTTCGGCGAGCGCGTCATCTTCGCTTGCGACGACATTGTCGACCACGCCGCTTTTCGCGTGGACATCGGGGCCGCCAAGCTCTTCCTTGGTCAGGGTTTCGCCGAGCGCGCGCTCGACCACTTTAGGGCCTGCAATCAGCACCTGCGCGCTTTCGACCATGACCGAAAAATGCGAGGCGACGAGGCGCGCGGCAGGAAGTCCGGCGACGGGCCCCATCGCCGCCGTCGCGACGGGCACTTCGCCCAAGACCTGCGTTACCGAAAGGAAGCGCGGCGTCGAGAAAACCGGATCGCCGAGCGGGCGGGCGGCCTTCTTTCCGCTTGCGCCGGCGACACTGCCGCCGCCGCCCTCATGCAGGCGAACAAGCGGCACCTTGTAGGAGAGCGCCAGTTCCTCGGCATAGACACTCTTGCGCAGACCGGCCGGGTTCGGCGAGCCGCCTTTCAACGTGAAGTCCTCGCCGCCGATGGCGACACGACGGCCGTTCACCAGCGCAAAGCCAAGCACATAGTTTGCTGGCTCGAATCCGATGAGATTCCCGGCCTCGTCGAATTGCGGCACGCCGGCGCCTTCGCCGATTTCGCGAAAGCTGCCCTTGTCGGCGAAATGCGCGATGCGCTCGCGGATCGTCAGCCGGCCTTTTTCGTGCTGGCGGCGGACGGCTTCCTCGCCGCCCTGCCGTTTGGCGAGGTCGCGGCGGCGCCTGATTTCGTCTGCTTCCTTGTCCCAGCTCATGTTGCTTCCCACTCGTTTCGGGAATCCTAGATGAAATAGGGCGGCGGACCAAAGCCCGGTTGAGCGCCGCCGTCCAAGATGGTCTGATGGCGTGGAGAGGAAAGACCGAAGCCATGACCGAAAGCCCCACCCCCCGAGACGCCGCCAGCGCCGTTGCCGAGATCGCCGCCCTGCTGAGCAAGGCGCTCGTCCGGGACGTCTCGCTCGGCGCGAAACTCAAATTCGTCTATCCGAATGCCGGCATCGTCATGATCGACGGTACCAAAATGCCCAATGAAGTTCATTCCCGCGACGAGGCGGCCGATTGCACGGTGCTAATTGATCCGCTGCTGCATCTGAAGATGTTGCGCATGGAAGCCGATCAGGGGCTTGCCTTCCGGCAGGGCAAGATGCGCATTTCCGGCGATGTCGGCGTCGCGGTTCGGCTCGGTCCGCTGGTTCTCGGGCAAATCAATGAGGGCCGCTCTTGAACGCGCCCACAGCGAATGCCCCTGTCGTGATTGTTCCCGGCAATCCGATGCCTGAAGGCGGCACGGCGCGCTGGCTGACCGCCGGCGACGGGGTAAGGCTGCGCGCCATCCTCTGGCCGCGCCCGGCGTCGCGGGGAACCGTTTTCCTTTTCGGCGGGCGGACGGAATTTGCCGAGAAGTATTTCGAGGTCGTGGGCGAACTCATCGCGCGGGGTTACAGCGTCGCCACGGTCGACTGGCGCGGGCAGGGGCTTTCCGATCGTCTGCTCGCCGATCCGCGCAAGGGCCATGTCGACGATTTCGCGAGCTTCGACGCCGATCTCGACGCCTTCATGGCGGAGGTCGCGCCGGCGCTGCCCAAGCCGTGGATTGCGCTCGCCCATTCGATGGGCGGAAATATTCTGTTGCGCGCGGCGCATCGGCGGCCTGAGCTCTTCTCGGTGCTGGTATTGTCGGCGCCCATGCTGGGCTTGCGCTTCGGCTCGGCGCAGGCACGGCGCATGGCGCGCGGGGTGGCGGTGGCTCTATCTTCCATCGGACTTGCGGGGCGCTATCTGCCGGGGGGTACGCCGAAGGCGGCGGATGAAACGCCGTTTGCGGAGAATATCCTCACGCATGACGAGCGGCGTTACGGTATCTATCAGGCGCTTTGCCGCGCGGAGCCGATGCTGGGCCTTGGCGCGGCGACCATCGGCTGGCTTGCTGCCGCCTTCCGCTCGGTCGCCTATACGGCGGATGAGAAATTCCTTCGGTCGACGCCCGCGCCGGTCCTGATCGCGATTGCGGAGCAGGATGCGCTCATCGACCGCGCGGCGCTTGAACGCGCCGCCACGTTGTTGCCGCGCGGCGAGAGCGTCACCATTGCCGGGTCGCGGCATGAAATCCTGATGGAGACGGATGCTTGCCGGAATGCTTTCTGGTCGGCTTTCGATGCGTTCGTCGCCGGCTCAGACGGCCTTTGAGAGAATCTCGAGCGCGGCGGCGTGAAGCTCCGGCGTCGCGGCGGCGACGACATGGCCGCCCATCTGCGCGTCCGTTCCCGTCCAGCTCGTCACGATGCCGCCTGCATTCTCGATGATCGGGATGAGCGCCTGCACGTCATAGGGCTGGAGCGAGGATTCGATCACGAGGTCGAGCGTGCCCGCCGCGAGCAGGCAATAGAAATAGCAGTCGCCGCCGAAGCGGCGGAGCTTCACGCGGGAGCTCACCTCGCGGAAGGCGGCGCGGGCGGCTTCTTCCCTGAACATGGCGGGATCGGTGTTGCCGAGCAACGCATCTTCGAGGCGGGTGCAGCGGCTCGTGCGGAGCGTGCGGCGACCATGGCGCGATATGAGTTCGCTGGAGCCCGGCCGGCCGATGAAACGTTCGCCGATATAAGGCTGGTCCATGATGCCGATCACGGGCCTTGCGCCATCGTTGAGCGCGATCAGCGTTCCCCAGAGCGGGACGCCTGAGATGAAGGAGCGCGTGCCGTCGATGGGGTCGATGACCCAGTGAAGCGGGCTCGATCCCGCCTCGCGGCCATGCTCCTCGCCGAATATGCCATGCGTTGGATAGTGCTTGCCGATAAGCGTGCGGATCGCCTGTTCGGCGTCGCGGTCGGCGGCGGTGACGGGATCGAAGGCGAAGTTGCCGCGCTTGTTGTCGACGTCGAGGCCGGAGCGGAAATGCGGCAGCGTCACTTCGGCGGCGGCGTCGGCCAGACGCAGTGCGAATGTCGATAGCTCGTCGATGGCGGCGGGCGTGAGCATGGAGCCTCTCTTGCGGCGGGGAGGCCGCATCATGGCGGGGCGGGGCGGACTAGTCCAGCCGGTAGACGCGCTTTGCCGTGTCATGGAACAGCGACTTTTTCTCGTCCGCGTTGAAGTCGGCAGCGATCTTCTTGAAGGCGTTCCAGAGGACCGGATAGGAGACCGAGAGCTTGTCGACCGGGAAGTTGCTTTCGAACATGCAGCGGTCGGGGCCGAAGGCGTCGATGGTATGGAGGTAATAGTCGCGCGTCGCGGCGACGATTTTGTCCGAGGTCGGCGGCAGGTCGCGCTTGTGCCAGCCGAAGCCGTTCACAGCCATGTTGATGCCGCCGATCTTGGCGACCACATTCTCGCATTCGCTGAGTTCGACAATGTCGCCCATCCAGCGCGCGAAGATTTCCTCGCGCTTGCCCTCATAAGGGCCGATGCCGATGGGTCCGCCGAAATGGTCGAGGATGATGGTGACGTCAGGATGGGCCCGGGCGAGCGCGGTCAGCTCCACGATCTGGTGGTGGTAGAGCCAAGCGTCGAATGAAAGGCCGAAGGCGGCGAGCCGCGCGAAACCCTCGCGGAACTTTGGCAGGCCGAAAAGGCCCTTGGGCGGATTGGTGTGGGAGGGCCGCACCGCCGGGCTTTCGTCATAGGCGGAAGCATGGCGTATGCCGCGGAAGCGTTCCGGCGCATGGGCCTTGTGCGCGGCCAGTACCTCCTCCACCTCCGCGCCGAGCAGGAGATCGGCGAAGCCGACGATGCCGGCGCAGGCGCGCATTTCGCCATATTGGCCGCTTGCCGATTGTGCGGCGATGCCGTTGACGAATTCCGTCTCGCCGACGGGCTTCGTCGGCGCTGGTCCCTCGGCGCGGTACATCGACTTGCATTCGACGAAGACGGTTGCGCGGATATTGTGGCCGGAGCCCGTATCGGCGTTCAGCTCGTCCAGCATGTAGCGGCTGTCCGGGTGGTCCCAGAGGTGGTGGTGCGGGTCGATGATGGGGAGGCCGGGCTCGAGGATCTCCTCGCGGACTTTCCCCAGCCAGTCTTCATTCGTCGGCATGGTCGCACCTTGTCTCATTTCTCCCCAGGGCTGGGGAGGTTATCGCACGGCGATCTTCATACCATTGGCCCGGGACCTGAGCCAGAGCAGGAGATTGTGCGGGTGTCGAGTTTGCGTAAGCCCATGATGGCGGAGATTCGTTTCGACAGGCGATCGAATGAGGCACATGTCGAGCAGATGCGCGCGGCCTTTGGCGGACTCCAGGTTGAAGCCCATACGAATGGCGACTTTCATCTCGACATGAAGGTCTGTGCCCTGCCGGAATTGAGTTTCATGACGGGACGCATCTCCGGTCTGACCTTGCGCCGCTCACGGCGCGACATGGCGGATGGCGACGGGTTCACCATGTGGGTCGTGCGAGATGGCGGCGCCTTCGGCGAATCCCGCAACAAGGAAGTTTCGATCGGTGTGGGCGAGGCCGTGATGGCGCGTCAGGACGAAGCCGGTTATTGCGCACCGACGACGCCGATGCAGGGGACGTCTCTGCGACTGTCGAGGCAATTGCTTGCGCCGCGCCTGCAGGACGTCGATGCAGCCGTGCTGCGGCGCGTGCCGCGAGATAGCGAGGCCATGCGGCATCTTCTCGGCTATCTCGATTTCGCCATCGGCAGCAATCCCGAGACGCCCGAATTGCAGTCCCTGGTGGTGTCCCATATCTACGATCTCGCAGCGCTGGCGCTCGGATCGACGCGCGATGCGGGCGAGCAGGCGCGCGATGGCGGATTGCGCGCAGCGCGGCTCGAAGCGATCAAGCGCGATATCGAAAGCCACCTCGGAGACGGCGATCTGCGTCTCGGCATCGTCGCGGCCAGACAGGGTATCTCTCCCGTCTATGTGCGAAAGCTATTCGAGAGCGAAGGGACGAACTTCACGGCTTTCGTGCTTGAGCGACGGCTGCTGCGCGCTTTCGGCATTCTTTCGAACCCCGTTATGGCGCATCTGTCCATCGGTGTGATCGCCTATGAAGTCGGCTTCGGAGATCTGTCCTACTTCAATCGCGCCTTTCGCAAGCGCTTTGGGGCTTCGCCGTCGGACATAAGGCAGTCCTGCCGGTAATCGGCTGGCTGCGCCGAGTATCGCTCAGTCCGGAATGAAGTATCCCGATGTCCAAGACCCCGCTTGCCGGCGAAGGCTAGCTTCCAATCACGAAACTTCTCGATTCCTCACCGGTTGCGGCGGGCGGCGCTCTTGGCCGCGTCCGCGCGATGGCGATGTCCGGTCGCAGGTGGGACGAGGCACATTTACAGAGGGTGAGTCATGTCAAACAATAGATGGCGGCGGGTCCGCATGGCGCGTATGCAGGCTGTCGCCTTTCTTGCCGCCGTATTTTCCGCTTCGGCGGCACAGGCCGACCCCGTCACCATCACGCCTCTCGATTGGCTGTCAGGCGGGGAGCAGTATGCTACCATCGTCGGCATCAGCGGCGACGGTTCGACGGTCGCCGGCAATGCGAAAAACGCAACCGACGAAACCCATGCCTCGTCCTGGGACAGCGCGACCGGCGCGATCACCGATCTCGGAATATCGGGCGAATCCTTCGCTTATGCCATCAGCTTCGATGGCAGCACCATCGTCGGATACCAGTACAGCAATCCGGCCAATTTTGCCTTTGCTGCGCAGGGCGGCACCGTCACCTATCTCCCCACCGCATCGGTCAATCAGAACGTGGCGGCCTATGGTGTGAACTCAGACGGTTCGGTCATCGTCGGCGAAGGGAATTTCGGCAGCGATTACCACGCCATGATGTGGAGTGGCGCCAACTGGGCGACGATTACCGATCTCGGCGTTCTGCCGACCGGAACCACTTCCTTCGCGACAGGCGTCAGCGGCGACGGATCCGTGGTCGTCGGCGGAGCCGATGTCAGCAACATGATGGGCAGCTTCAACAAAGGCTTCTACTGGACGGCAGGCACGATGCATGCGCTCCCGTCGGCGGGCGAGGACGGCTATTCCACCCGTGCTCTTGCCATCAGCAATGACGGTACGACGATCGTCGGCTACAGCGATGCCTCGAACGGCGAACGCGCGGTCAAATGGACCGGGACCAACTATGCGACGCTGACCGATCTTGGAAGTCTCGGCGGCGACAACGGGCAGGCGCTCGCGGTGAGTGCCGACGGTTCGGTCGTTGTCGGCAAGAGCACATTGTCCGGAAACAGCACCTATCATGCCTTTCTCTACCGGGGCGGCGGCATGTTCGACCTCAACGCGCTTCTTGCAAGCGCGGGTGTCAACATGACCGGGATTACGCTCGACGAGGCGACGGCGGTTTCGGGCGACGCGAGCTATGTCGGCGCCAACGATGTCGCAAGCCGCATAAGCTATGTCATCCATTACACTTCCGGCATCGTGGGATTGACGACGGCGTCCAATCAACAGGATGCCGCCAACGGTCTTGCGGAAACGCAGCAAGGCGCGCTCATCCAGATCCAGGGTTTTGCGGCGCAGCTTCTCGGTGCGAACGATCCGATTGGCGCGGAACCGGCGGTGGGCGCTTTTGGTGCGGTAGGTTCCTGGTCGGGCGGCGTCGCGGGCAAGGCCGGTCTCGGCCAGGGCTGGGCACTTCTCGGCGGTATTTCCTATGCGAAGGAAGATTTCAAGAATGCCGATATGAAGCGCGGCGTCATCGCCGCTGCGGCGCTTCGCTATGTGGCCGAGGACGGCAAGGTGCATCCTTTTGCGGAAGCCGGCGGATGGGTTGCGCCGAACGCGTCGTTCACCTTCAAGCGGCCTTATGCGAATGGCGCGGGCACAGCGGTCGGCGTGGGCGAAGCCGAGGCGGACATGGCCTATGGCTATGTCAAGGGCGGTGTCGGCTTTGACGTTGCCGAATCGGATGCCACCGTTCTCGCGGCGGAGCTCGGTTACTCGCGGCTCAGGTCCGACGGCTATGCAGAGCCGCTCACCGCGTCGAACCCCTTCAATGCAGCAGTATCGTCGGGGACGGACAAGCTTGCCATCGCCAAGATCGAGGGTAAGTGGACGCATGTCTTCTCGCCGAAGATCGATGTGACATTGCGGCTCGCAGGCGCGCACGGCTTTGCGGCCTCAAGTGGCCTCACGGCTACCGTTGCCGGTTTCGGAACTTTCGAGGCGCGCGATCCCGAGGCCGCAAGCTGGGCCGAATATGGTCTGCGTGGCGGCTATCGGTTGAGCGACTCGCTGAAGCTCGATGTGTTCGCGAATGGGCTTGCCGGCCAAGGCAGCATTCATTCCGAGGCGCATGTCGGCGCGGAACTGACCTTCAAACTCTGAGATACCGAAAATGATCACGAAACGTGCAAATGCGCGGCGGCAAACCGTGCGCTCCGTCCTTACTCTCCTCATGTGCAGCTCGGCGCTTGTGGCGCCGGGCGCGGCTCAGGCTGCGGTCCTCATCCAGAATCTAGGCGCGCTGGGCGGCCTGGATTATGCGTCCTATGCGAAGGGCGTAAGCGACGATGGATCGGTGGTTGTCGGGTCGAGCGATATTACCAGCGGCAATGATGCCGATTGGTCGTCCGCCTTCATGTGGACGAGCGGCGGCATGACCGATCTCGGATATCTCGGCTTGCCCGGTTCGCTGCCGGACAACAAGCCCATATTTTCGGCCGCCAACGGCGTTTCGGCCGACGGCTCCGCGATCGTCGGCTATAGCATCACGACCTCCGGCTACGCGCATGCCTTTCGCTGGACATCCGGCGGCGGCATGATCGATCTCGGCAATTTTGGCGGGGCGGTCGGCGATGCGCAGGCGCAAGGCATCAGCGGCGATGGCGCCGTTATTGTCGGATCGAGCATCGTGCCGAACGGGCACAGCCACGCCGTGACCTGGACGACGACGGACAGTTGGGCGACTGCCGTGGTCACCGATTTGGGAACGCTTGTCGGCGCGATGGGAGACTCGACCGCCTTGGGCGTCAGCACCGATGGCTCGATCATCGTCGGTGCGAGCCAGGAAGCAGGCGGACACGGTCATGCCACGATGTGGAGCGGCGGCACGGCGATCGACCTTGGCACCATCGGCGGCTTTGTCGGCGATTCCTATGCCTACAATGTCAGCGGCGACGGATCGACTGTCGTGGGCGTAAGCGAACTCGCTGGCGGCGCGGCGCACGCCTTCCGCTGGACCGACACGACAGGCATGGTCGATCTCGGCACGCTCGGCAATGACGACTACTCGCAGGCCCAGGCCGCGAGCGCGGATGGCAAGATCATTGTCGGATACAGCATCGGTACGACATCGGTGAACGGCCACGGCTTCATCTGGACGGCCGAGGCCGGCATGCGCGATCTAAATGCGGTCCTTGCCGGCGCAGGCGTCAACATGACGGGCATCACCGTCCAGATCGCAAGCGGCATCTCGCGCGACGGACAGTTCATTGTCGGCGAGGCGGCATTTCCAGGCGACAGCTTCTACACGGCCTTCATCGCCCGCGCGACGCCGGATTTCGCGGCCATTACGACGCCCGGGGGACAGCAGGAATCGGTCGACAATCTGGGTCTCGATCGTCTGGGCGCCGCCGTGCAGGCGCATGGATTTGCGTCGAGACTTCTCGGCGACGACAAGCCTCTCGGAGCGCTTGATGGCGTCAATGTCTACGGATCCGTGGGTTCCGCTGCCGGAGGCGTGTCCGGCAAGGTGGGATTTGGGAGTGGCTTTTCTCTTCTCGGCGGCATTTCTCTCAATCAGGAGCGCTACAAGGATGTGAGCATGAACCATGCGCTCATCGGCGCTCTCGCCTTGCGCTATGTCGGCGCTGAGGGAGCTCTCCATCCCTTTGCCGAGGTCGGCGGTTGGGGCGCGCCGGATGGATCATTCGATTTCCGTCGCACGTACCAGAACGGCGCGGGCTCATCGAGCGGGAGAGGCAGCGCGGACGGTTCACTCGGTTATCTTTTTGCGCGCGCTGGCGTGGGATATGACGTGACCGCCACTGACGAGGCGGTCGTGAGTCTGGAAGTTGGCCGCAACTGGTTCCACACCGATGCCTATGTCGAGAATACCGATCCGAGCAATCCTTTCCCGGCAAGCGTCTCCTCGGGCACGGACAGGTTCAACGCGGCAAAGCTCGGCGCGAAGTGGACGCATCGCTTCACCGACAGGATCGACGCAACGGTCTGGGGCGCGGGTGCGCAGGGCTTTGGAGCCTCGTCCGACGTGAAGGCGACAGTGCCTGCGGTCGGCACGCTGTCGCCAAAGAATTCCAATCCGCGTTGGGTCGAATATGGCGCGCGTGTCGGATATGGCGTCAGCGAGAGCGTGAGGCTCAACCTTTTCGTCAATGGCGTCGCGGGCCGCGACAGCATCCACACCGAAACTCATGCCGGCGCGGAACTCAGCATCGCTCTCTGAGCGCGCGGATTATCGGCGTGTCGGCGGAAGCAAGGCGCCCACGAGGCCCTCGCGCTCGTGGACGCCGAGCTTTGCGTAGATGCTGCGCGTATGCGAAATGGCCGTCGAAGGCTTGACACCCATCGCCGAGGCAACCTCGCCATGCGAGAAACCCGATGCCACAAGCTCACACACCTTGCGTTCGCGGAGAGAAAGTCTGCGATAGCGCTCCGACGCGTAAAGGCGCAGGGCGATAGGAACCTGCCGCTCGATCTGCACGCATATGAGGCGGGCGGGATCGCTCCATGACGAATCCAGGGCATAGGCGCGCAGAAGAAAATATCCGTAAGGCGACCCGACGGTCACCGTGGCCGGGGGCGCATCATGTCCGTTCAAGGACATTTCGATCCTTTGGGCCAAACCTGCAAGGAAGGGGCGGGCCCATTCGCAGGTCCGATCCGTATAGGTCTTTCTGTCGGCGTTGATGTTTGCGGCCTGGCGCAGCAGGCGCCAGCCGTTCGACGTCGAATGCTGGAGGTTGCCGGCCATGTCGGTGACGATCATCGCCGTTTCGGAATGCGTCAATTGTTCCGGCGAGAAGTTCCCGGCTTCATCCTGCCGCGACAGGGCTTGCGACAGATAGGGTCTGACCTGGGCGAGCAGCGCCATATCCCTGTCGGAGAAATCCGATGATGACGGGGGGCGGCCAATTCCCAGATTGCCGATGGCGCGGGCGCCGTTGCGGATGGCGATGCCGGCTATCCAATGGTGGAGATTGTGTTTGAAAATCTCCTCATAGATTTCGGTGCGTCCGGGCCGACCTGAGAAATCGCTGACGCGTATCTGGGCAAGCTTCGGATCGGTCTGCATCCTGATCTGGCTTGGATAGAAGAGCGCCTCGTCGCGATTGAACCATCGTTCGAGATATCGAGCGGTTACATGGGGCCGGTTATCGTGCGTTGCGAACAAGTCTCGGGGAGCAAGCCGTTCGTCGAGAAAGACCATGGACGCGGAGTCAAACCCGACTATGTCCTTGAGGCACTCGACCAATTCGGAAATGACGAGATTTGCAGGCAGGCCAAGCGCCGTGACCTGCCTGAGGGCCGAAAGCTGCCTTGTCCCGATTGTCGCCATCGTCGCCTGCCGTGGAAGCCGGCTATGATTATATGGAATATAACGGGCTGAAACAGCGGTTTTAAACATAAGCCGCGCTGGCGTGTGGCCCGGCGGGACTTTCCGCCACGCGGGTCACTCCAAAACGAAATGGCCGCAAAATCTGCGGCCATCACGAAAGTTTATGATTGCAGGGGCCTTAGCCCGCGCGGGCGACACGCTTGCGGTCGTTGGGGTCGAGCCAGCGCTTGCGGATGCGGATCGACTTCGGCGTCACTTCCACCAGCTCGTCGGCCTCGATATAGGCGATGGCCTGTTCGAGGGTGAGCGGGCGGGGCGGCGTCAGGCGTACGGCTTCGTCCTTGGAGGTCGTGCGGATGTTCGTGAGCTGCTTGGCCTTCAGCGGGTTCACGTCCAGATCGTCGGGGCGCGCATTCTCGCCGATGATCATGCCGCGATAGACCTTCTCGCCGGGCGAAATGAAGAGCGTGCCGCGCTCCTCGATGTACCAGAGGCCATAGGGCACCGCGTCGCCGTCGCCGGTCGAGATCAGCACGCCGTTGCGGCGGCCTTCGATTTCGCCGCGATAGGGCTCATAGGCCTTGAAGATGCGGTTCATGACGCCCGTGCCGCGCGTGTCGGTCAGGAATTCGCCGTGATAGCCGATGAGGCCGCGCGAGGGGCAATGGAAGATGATGCGCGTCTTGCCGGCGCCGGTCGGGCGCATGTCGACGAGTTCGCCCTTGCGGCTCGACATCTTCTCGATGACGACGCCCGTGAATTCGTCGTCGACGTCGATGGTCGCTTCCTCGATCGGCTCCAAGCGATTGCCCTTCTCGTCTTCGCGATAGAGCACGCGGGGGCGCGAGATGCCGAGTTCGAAACCCTCGCGGCGCATCGTCTCGATGAGCACGCCGAGCTGCAATTCGCCGCGGCCCGCAACTTCGAAGGCGTCGCCGGCTTCTGAGTCCGACACGCGGATCGCGACGTTGCTTTCCGCCTCGCGCCAGAGGCGCTCGCGGATGACGCGCGACTGCACCTTGGTGCCTTCGCGGCCTGCAAGCGGGCTGTCGTTGATGGCGACCGTGATTGAAAGCGTGGGCGGATCGATGGGCAGCGCCTTGATGGGCTCGGTCACGCTCGTGTCGCAGATCGTGTCGGCGACGGTGCCCTGGACGAGGCCGGCAATGGCGACGATGTCGCCGGCGCTTGCCTCTTCAACAGGAATGCGCTGGATGCCGCGATAGGCGAGCACCTTGGTGAGGCGGCCTTTTTCGATGACGCCGCCCTCGGCGCGGAGCACCTGAACGGGCATGTTGGGCTTGGCGACGCCCTTCTCGATGCGGCCCGTCAGAATGCGGCCGAGATAGGGGTCGGCCTCGATCGTCGTCACGAGCATGGCGAAGGGCTCGTCGGCGGAGCCGTCGGACATTGCCTTGGGCGCCTGGAAGTGCGTGATGATCTTGTGGAAGAGCGGTTTCAGGCCATGCTCTTTCGCATCGGGAGCGTTGAGGTCTTCGGTCGCCCAGCCCTGGCGGGCGGAGGCGAAGATGCAGGGGAAGTCGAGCTGTTCGTCGGTCGCGCCAAGGGCTGCGAAGAGATCGAAGGCTTCGATATGGACTTCATCGGGGCGGCCGTCGGGGCGGTCCACCTTGTTGATGAGGACGATGGGGCGCAGGCCGAGCGCCAGCGCCTTGGAGGTCACGAACTTCGTCTGCGGGAGCGGGCCTTCGGCCGCATCGACCAGCAGCACGACGCCGTCGACCATCGACAGGATGCGCTCGACCTCGCCGCCGAAGTCGGCATGGCCGGGGGTGTCGATGATGTTGATGCGGGTGTGAACGCCGTCCTCGACCCAGTCGACGCTGGTGGGCTTGGCGAGAATGGTAATGCCGCGTTCGCGCTCGAGATCGTTCGAGTCCATGACGCGTTCCATCACCTGCTGGTTTTCCCGGAACGTGCCGGACTGCTTCAGCAGCTGGTCAACCAGTGTCGTCTTCCCATGGTCGACGTGGGCGATGATCGCGATATTACGAAGGGACATATGAATTACCGGAAAAAATGGGGCCCCATGCGCGGTCGGCGCAGGTCGGCCAAGATTGGCGCCTTATATATTGCGCCGCACCCAGTCACAAGGGGTGGTGGGCCAATAAGCCGCGGCTCATATGCTTAATCGGCTGCGGCGCCACCCCGTCAGACCGGCTCCACCGCTCGTTTTTCGACCGTTGCCGGCACCTCTTCCTCAAGGGCGAGATTGGACAGGAACTGGCGGGTACAGGCCCCCCAGGAGAAGCCAAGGGCGAATTCCCGCGCTTCCGCCCTCGAAAGGCGCACGGCCCCGAGGCAGGCAGCCCTCAGATCCTCGTCAAGGACGGCGACCGGGGCCGTCCCGATCACGTCGAGGGGACCTTGCACCGGATAGGCGGCGACCGGGGTTCCGGCGGCAAGGGCTTCGATGAGGACAAGGCCAAACGTGTCCGTCCGGCTCGGGAAGACGAAGCAATCGGCGGCGGCATAGGCCTTGGCCAGTTCCTCGCCGAACATTGCGCCGGCGAAATGAGCGGTCGGATGGCGCTTGCGCAGGTGTTCGAGACGCGGCCCGTCGCCCACGATCATCTTGGAGCCCGGCAGGTCGAGATCGAGGAAGGCCTCGATGTTCTTCTCGACGGCGACGCGGCCGACATAGAGGTGAACCGGGCGGGGCAGCCCCAGATAATGCTCGCCGAGCAGGTCCGGACGTGGCCGGTAAAGCTCGGTATCGACACCGCGCGACCAGATCGAGGGCGAGCCGAAGCCGCGCGCTTCGAGCTCGGCCTGCAGCGAGCGGGTCGCCACCATGATCGTCGTCGCGCCTTTGTGGAACCAGCGCAGGAAGGCGTAGCCCCAGGAAAGAGGCGCGCCTGTCCGCGCATTCAGATATTCGGCGAAGCGCGTGTGGAAGGAGGTTGAGAAGGGAATACCGTTCCGGGTGCAGAAATTGCGCGCGGCGAGGCCGAGCGGTCCTTCTGTCGCAATATGGATGGCATTCGGGTCGGCTTGCCTGATCAGCCGCGCGACCTTGCGGCCGGGGAAGAGCGCGAGCCTGATTTCCGGATAGCTCGGCATGGGCAGGGTGACGAATTGATCGGGCGTGATCGAGACGACCTCGTGGCCCAGCGCCCGCAATTCGCTTGTCAGTTGTTGCAGGGTCCGCACCACGCCGTTGACCTGCGGAGGTGCCGCGTCCGAGACGATCACGATTTTGAGCTTGTCGGCGCAGCGGCCGACATCGCGCGGCATGGGGCGTCCGCGCAGGCGTTTCAGCAGACGGGCGGCGCGCCGGATGCGCGTCGGGCGGGGAGATGTCTCGCTGATCGTCTGTGCGGTCATCAGGCGGCGTTCAGCACATTCGCGTCGTCCGCACCCGTCTCGTCCTCATGCTCGCCGTCGCCGAGGCCGTTTTCCCAAGAGAAGCGATGCCAGGTGACGATCGAGAGCGCGCCGGTTTCGTCTTCGCTGAGTGCGGTGCAGCTTTCGACCCAGTCGCCGTCGTTGCAATAGAGGACGCCGTCCATTTCGCGGATCTCCGCGTGGTGGATATGGCCGCATATGACGCCGTCGACGCCACGCTCGCGCGCCGAGCGGGCAACCGCCGTTTCGTAGTTTGAAATATATTCGACGGCGTTCTTGACGCGGTTTTTCAGATAGGACGAGAGCGACCAGTAGGGCATGCCAAGCACGCGGCGCACTTCGTGGAGCCAGTTGTTGAGCACGAGCGCCGCGCCGTAGGCGCGGTCGCCGAGATGGGCGAGCCATTTGGCGTATTTGACCACACCGTCGAACTGGTCGCCGTGAATGACGAGGAAGCGCCTGCCGTCGGCGGTTTCGTGGATCGTTTCATCGATGACGTCGACGCCGCCGAAGTTGAGGCCGGTGTAATCCCGCAGCGCCTCGTCGTGATTGCCGGGGACGTAGATCACGTTGGCGCCCTTGCGCGCCTTGCGCAGGATTTCCTGAACGACCGCATTGTGCGCCGCCGACCAGTACCAGGAGCGCTTGAGGCGCCAGCCGTCGATGATGTCGCCGACGAGATAGATCGTCTCGGCATCGTTGTGGCGCAGGAAGTCCAGCAGCAGGTCGGCCTTGCAGCCCGGCGTGCCGAGATGAATGTCGGAAAGGAAAAGCGTGCGATGGCGCTTACGGTTCTTCGGGCGCGGGCCCGTCAGGCGTTCATCGAGGCTGCCGCGCCGTGAGCGGCGCTTCGTCGGGACGCGAGTGTCTTCCAGGGGGTCGAGATTTGGAGAAAGTTTCGATCTCGCCGAACCGAGGGCGAGGGCGGAGTTCAGGCCAGTCAGAGCTTTGCCGAATGCCGTCATGATTTTCCGGTCATCTCACGATAGTACGCTTACGGATCAAGCACCGGATCGCTCGCCACCTAGTCCATTAAGCGCTATAAGCGGGGGCGCCTGATCTTCCGACCGCTATATTCATGGCCTGTGGACAAGTTCTCGTGACGCTTTCGTGACATTTTGAAGACATAGGCCGGGAGATTCCTTTGGCTTTACGCCGCTCCGTACACATCATTCTGAATCCCGTCGCGGGTGCCCGGCGTCCGGGGCTTTTGCATGCCGTGATCGAGCGGTTGTCGCAGGCGGGCGTGCTTGTGACGGTCGAGGAAACGACGGGCCCCGGAGATGCGACGAGGCTCGCACGCGCCGCCGTCGATCGCGGCAATTCCGACGTCATCGTTGCCGCTGGTGGCGACGGCACGATCAACGAGGTCGCGCGCGGACTTCTTGGCCAGGGCGTGCCGCTGGGCATCGTTCCGCTCGGCACGGCGAATGTGCTGGCGCTCGAACTCGGGCTGAGGGCGCGCGCGGGCGATATTGCCGACATGCTGCTTTCGGGGCCCGCGCACCTCATTGGCACCGGCCTTGTCGAAGGGCGCATCTTTCTGATGATGGTCGGGATCGGCTTCGACGGCGTTGTCGTTCACCGGATCAATCCGGTGCTGAAGCGGCTCTTTGGCAAGGGCGCCTTTGTGTGGGCGGGTGTGAAAGAATGGACCAAGGGTCCGGGGCGCGATATCCGTCTCATTGTCGACGGACGCGAAAAACGCGCGGCATGGGCCATTGTGATCAACGGCCGATATTTTGCGGGCCCTCATGTGCTGTCGCGCGGCGGCGACATTTCGCAGCCGGATTTGACGCTTTTTCTCTTCAAGAACGGAGGCAG
This sequence comes from Parvibaculum sp., assembly GCA_031291615.1. Taxonomy (GTDB): domain Bacteria; phylum Pseudomonadota; class Alphaproteobacteria; order Parvibaculales; family Parvibaculaceae; genus Parvibaculum. The sequence goes on along the minus strand of JARLIS010000026.1, from coordinate 26,450 downwards.
GTTTGCGCTGATCCGCTATCTGATCGCGCTGGGTCTCGGTCGCGTCGAGCGGCTCTCGGATGTCGAGGTGCTGCCGATGCGGATGGCGCACTTCTTCGGGCCCGAAGGGCTTGAAGTTGAGGTCGACGGCGACGAGCGTGGGTATTTGCCGCAGACAATCGAGCAGGGCACGCATTTCCTGAGGCTTGTCGTACCGGCAGGCTGGAAAGCCTAAGGCAGCAACTCGGTCAGCGACCGGATGATGCGATCCGGCTTCACCGTACTGCCTTCGGGCAATCCTTCCCCATGCGGATCGTGCCATATCGCGTGAATGCCAAGGCGCTGCGGTGCGGCGACTTCCCATTCGAGATTGTCGCCGACCATCCACGTCTCATGCGGCTCGACGCCCAGCGTCGCCATGGCGTGGAGATAGGCGCGCTCTTCGGGCTTGCCGAAGCCGTGCTCGCCCTCGATCTGGATGTGGTGAAAGCGATGGGCGAGGTCGAAGCGCGCGATCTTGCCGCGCTGGGTTTCCGCCGCGCCGTTCGTCACCAGCGCCAGCAGCACGCCACGGGACTTCAACTCGTCCACGGTTTCGATGGCGCCGGGGAAGAATTTCATCTCCTCGTCGCGGAGCGTCGTGAAGCGGTCGGCAAGCGCGTTGACGAGGCCGGCGTCGAAACGGGCATCGCCTGCGAGCGATTTCAGGGCGGCGGCGACGATTTCGCGCCGCGCCTCTGTCAGGTTTTGCCGCCATTGCTTGTGTCGCGCGGCGTCTGCCCAGAAGTCGCGCGCATGGGCATTGATCGCCAGGGCGATGTCGTCTGTGGCGAAGGGGGCAAGCGCCGTCGCGAAATCGCGGGTGACGGCCCTCCATGCGAGATCCGGGCGGCCATAGGCCGACAGAATCGTATCGTCGAGGTCGAAAAGGATGGCGCGAGGAAGACCTGTCATGGCCGCAATCTAGACGATTCGGCGAGCCGGCGCCGGATCAGGCGCCGGGCGAGGCGTCCGCCAGGACCGTCGGCGCGGAAGGCGCCGGATCGAGCACGCGCGGCGGCGGGCGGCGTTCGGCTCTGGTCGTGTCCGCCTGATGATCGTCGGCAATCGAAAGGCGCAAGCCCACGGTCGCCACGGCGGCTTCGCGCACATTTTCGGTTGCGCCGGCATCGAGCACCATGGGAGCGGGGCGCGGTGCGGCGACCTCTGTCAAGTGCGCGTCGGCGACGATGACGGTCGATGTATCCGCCGCCGTATCGACGGCCTGGCCGCGAAGCGGCGCCTCGATGTGCGCGACGGTCTCTTCCTTGATTGTACGGGCGAGCGCCAGGATGCGCTCGCGCTCGCCGGTCCAGATACCGATGACGCGGGCGAAATAGGGCTGGTTCAGCGCAGTCGATTCCGAATGATATTGCGCGATGGCTTTCGGCCAGGAGTTCGTTTTCGTGTGGAGCTGTTTAAGGAAGGTCGCGCCATAGGCGACGTTCGTCAGCGGCTCGAACGCTTCGTCAAGATCCGCGAAGGCCTGCGGGTGGTAGCGCAGGTTCACCTGCATGCAGCCCACGTCGATGCTGCGGAGACCCGCATTGAGCAGGCGGCGGGTTGCCGCCACGGCTTTGGCTTTGGTCTCAAAATAAAACGACTGGCCCTCGGCGTTGATCGTCCACGGCCAGGGGCGCGTCGCGCCATTGGCGACATTGAAGCGTCCGGACTCCACCATGGCGACGGATACGAGAAGCGCCCGCGGCAGCTTGCGGGTCGATTCAACGGTGATGGCGGCGCGTTCGCAAGCTGCCCAGGGAGAGGTGTCCGCGACCGAAGATGCTGGAGATGCTGTGTGGCGGGAATGGGTTTGCGACCAGGCAAGCGTTGGCGTCAGGGCCAAAGCCAGCGCGATCGACCCGCCCAGTCCGACCGTGTAGCGATATTTCCGGCGCATTTCAGGGCCCTCGCGGCGTTCGCCGCCCGCATTACCGATTCCAGTCAATCCCGGCAGGAAAGCCCCCCGAGCGTCCCCATTCTGCACGGGGCGGGTTAAGAGATTGTTTGGGCGAGATATTTTCGATGCCCGCGACATTTTGCTGCATCGCAATCAGGACAAATGGATATAAAAAATCTTTTTTAAAACAATGAGTTGTAAAAAATTTCCCGCATCGAACAGGCCGGACTGAAGAAGATTATCGCTCTTGTTTTTTGTGCACCGCAATGTATCTTGTGCATTGCGGCATCGGTTGAGCTTTCTCCTGATGTCGCAGCCCTTCTTGGGCGTTTCCTCCCTAAACTTGGGCCCCGGTTCGCCGGGGCCCCTTTTTTTGCCGAAAGGCCGGGTTTCCAGCGCCTTAGAAGGCGGCGCCGCGTGCATTACCGGGCAGGCCGGACCAATCGACCCTGGCGAGGCCGGCGGCGAAGGCAGTCATGTCGCGGTGCAACTTGTCGAAGCCGGGGCTTCTTTCAAGCCGCGCCTCGTCCATGTAGAGCGCCCGGTTGATCTCGATCTGAAGGGCATGGAACCCGCGCTGGGGCCTTCCGTAATGCTCGGTGTTGAAGCCGCCGGCATAGGGGTTGTTGCGCAAGGTGCTGTAGCCGAGCCGTTTCAGGATGCGTTCGGCCTCTTCGGTGATTTCGCCGGCGCAGGACGTGCCGTAGCGATCGCCCAGAACGATGTCCGGACGGTCTGCGCCGCGGTCGTCGTCGGTCGGACCGCCGACGGAGGGCATGGAATGGCAGTCGATCAGCACGGCGCGGCCGAAAAGGCGGTGGGTTTCCTCCAGAAGGCCGCGCAATGCTTCGTGGAAGGGCATGTAGAGCAGGCGGATGCGGCGCTCGGCTTCGGCATAGGACAGAGGTGCGCGGTAGATTTCGATGGCGTCCGCAACGACGCGGGCGATGGTGCCGAGACCGCCGGCCACGCGCAGAGAGCGTGTGTTGACGTGGGGCGGCAGCGGTTCGGCGAACATGGCCGGATCGAGTTCGTAAGGCTCGCGATTCGCGTCCAGATAGGCGCGCGGGAAGCGTGCGTGGATGAGCGGTGCGCCCAAGGTGACGACGCCGCCGAAAATTTCCTCGACGAAACTGTCTTCGGACCGGCGCAGCGTCACGGCGTCGAGATTGGAAGCGGTGACGAAGGCCGCCGGATAGAGGCGTCCACTATGGGGCGAGGAGAAGACGAAAGGAACCTTCTGCCGTGCCGGTTTTTCGATACGCACGGGCTCGCCAAAGAGCGCTTCTTCGTCGCGCGAGACGGCCGGAGCCGCAGGGGCGGGCTCGGCGGCCGCATCGTCCTGTCGGTGTCTTGGGATGAGGTCCATGGGAGAGGAATAATCCGCCGGGGGGGACGCCGATTTCAAGGAGAGAGCAGCTAGCCCCTGAAGCCTAACATGGTGCGGTCGGCAAGTGCGACAAGCGGGCGTTGCCGATCGGTCATAATCCGGGGTGAAATCGCTTCGTTCACAGGCTGTTTACCCTTCGCTACCTAAAGTGGCGCGGTTGCTCCTGAACGCCTTCGGCAGGGCGGGAGGGAAGCTGGTGGGCAATTCAAGACGGGCTGGGTCGATGGCGCGCATTCTGCTTGCGGAAGATGATGAGTCCATGCGCCGGTTTCTGGCCAAGGCGCTGGAAAATGCGGGCCATGAGGTGGTGTCTTTCGGGCGCGGGGATCTCGCGCATAGCCATCTGAAAAGCGACATCTTCGATATTCTGCTGACCGATATCGTCATGCCGGAGATGGACGGAATCGAGCTTGCACGCCGCGCGGCCGAACTGGATCCGACGATGAAAATCATGTTCATCACCGGATTTGCAGCCGTCGCCCTCAATCCGGAAACCCGGGCGCCCAAGGATGCCAAGGTGCTCTCCAAGCCGTTCCATCTGCGCGATCTCGTCGCCGAAGTGGACCGGTTGATGGCGGCCTGACGGGCGGTTAGGCCCGTCGCTCATATCCTCCTCATGGCGGCTTGTCTTCGGAAGGCAACCCCGTTATACGAACTGCCTCCGGCCCCCGTTTCGGGGCCACCGCATGGCAATGGGCGTGTAGCTCAGCGGGAGAGCACTACGTTGACATCGTAGGGGTCACAGGTTCAATCCCTGTCACGCCCACCATTGCCAAAAACCTTCCAGGTCAATGTGTTAGCAGCGCCGTTCCTTCGGCGAAGGGCGGCAATTTTCAATTGCCCCGGCGCGACGAATTTTGTGCGCGCTGCCGGCGTCGGGCGGGTTGTCGTTCGGCCGCCCCCTCTCCAAATCTCAGCGCATGGGGCTCCAGGGACGAAGGATCGGGGCGACGGCTGCGGTTGACGGCATCGGTCCGACGGGCCAAAAGCGCTGACCACGGATTTCAAGCTAGACTGGCAATAGCAGACACAACAGAGCGGAGACGCAAGGGCATGACCGAATCGACAGAATATTCGCCGCCGAAAGTGTGGAGCTGGAACAAGGAAAGCGGCGGACGGTTCGCGAGCATCAACCGACCGATCGCAGGCCCCACGCATGACAAGGAGCTGCCGGTCGGGCGGCATCCGCTGCAACTCTATTCGCTGGCGACGCCGAACGGCGTGAAAGTCACGGTGATGCTGGAGGAGCTGCTGGCGCTCGGCCATACCGGCGCGGAGTACGACGCCTGGCTGATCCCGATCAACGGCAACCAGTTCGGCAGCGGGTTTGTCGCCGTCAATCCAAACTCCAAGATTCCGGCGCTTATGGATCGCAGCGGACCGAAGCCCATACGGGTTTTCGAGTCCGGGGCCATCCTTCTGCATCTGGCAGAGAAATTCGGGGCGCTTCTGCCGACCGAACCCGGTGCGCGCGCCGAGTGCCTGTCGTGGCTGTTCTGGCAGATGGGCAGCGCGCCCTATCTCGGCGGCGGCTTCGGTCATTTCTACGCTTACGCGCCCATCAAAATCGAATACGCCATCGACCGGTTTGCGATGGAAGTGAAGCGGCAGCTCGACGTGCTCGACCGGCGGCTCGCCGAGAGCAAATATCTTGCGGGACCCGACTACACCATCGCCGATATCGCCGTGTGGCCCTGGTATGGCGCCATGGCGAAGGGGCTGCTTTATGGTGCGGCGGAATTTCTCCAGGTGCATGAGTACAAGAATCTTGGGCGCTGGGCCGATGAAATCGCCGCCCGCCCGGCTGTGAAGCGTGGGCGCATCGTCAATTGCACCTGGGGAGATCCGGCCGGGCAGTTGCACGAACGTCATGAGGCCAGCGACTTCGAGACGAAGACGCAAGACAAGGTCGCGGCGCCGACCTGACATCCAGCTCAGCGGCGGCGCGATGCGTTGCGCCTGAAAAGACGCCGGCCCGATCCTTGCGGATCGAGCCGGCGGTAGCACCCGAGCGATGTCGAAATCATTTATCCGGAGGGATGTAGAAGCCGGAATAGCTGCTGTCCTTGTCCTGCTGCACGGCAAGGCCGGCGCGGGCCGCGCTCGCATCCATCGCGCTGCCGCCGAACTGCACGATTCCACTGCTGCCCGCACCGTCGTCGGAGCCCGCGAGGCGATCGAATTGCGCATCCGGATCGGAGAAATTGGAAGCCGCGCCCTGGCCCACAGACTCGTCGGAGGACGTAAAGGCAAAAACCGGCGTCGCTGACAGGAGGGCGACAAAGACGCTCGAAGCGATGGCGACGGTGAGTTTGCGCATACTGGATCTTCCCGAAAAATTCCGCGCGGCGCGTAGTCGCTCAAGGAGATGCCCGGCTCAGGCCGGTGTCAAGCAAACGAACATTAATTCGTCGCGTTGTGCGGTTTCGCGAGCGTTGCGACGGCATCTTGCGATTGTGCGTTCCATAAGTCTCCGATCGGACCTCGCGTCGCTCAGACGCAGATCCCGAGCAGGGCCATCAGTCGCATCGAGAAACCATCGATAATGCCCTCGACGGGCAATGCCGCGCCGTGGAGCAGCAGGACGAGAGCGAGCGGAATCAGCAGCAACAACAATGTGGGGCGCGGCCGGGGTTCGCCCGCCGGCGGCTCGATGCCGGCGAGGATTGCGGGCGCGGAGATGCCGATCAAACCGCCCAGCAAGACCTCCGGCGTCGTGTGTGCGCCAATGGCGACGCGCGAAGCCGCGATCGCGAAGCCTGCGGCGAGCGCGGCGGAGATGAAGCCGATGCGCATCAAGTTGTGATGCGAAAGTCTCGCCCAAAGCACGGCGAAGCCTCCATAAGCGGCGATGGCCGCTGCCGTGTGGCCGCTCGGGCTGCGGATGTCGAGAACGGGGATCAGGTGACCGCAGGGCAGAAAGAAGATTTTTGCGACAAGCGTGCCTGCAAGCGCCACCGATATTGCGCCGCACCAGATCATCGCCTCGTGTCGCGCACCGCTGGCGGCAAGCGCGATGGCGACCGCGGCGGCAAAGGGAAGGATCACTCCCTGATCGCCGAAGCCGGTGACGAAGGTGAAAAAGCTGAACCCGGACATATAGGGACAATCGGCGTGCGTTGCGGTGAAGGGCGGGCGAAGAAGGCTGGCTTTCACGTCCGCGCCAACTATATGAGCAAAGTGTGAGTATCGCCGCAGCGTCCTTGATGTAATTCATGGAAAATGCTGGCAAATTGCCATTTTCCTCGAACCCGAAATGACCTAAGTGAACACTGTCCGGTCACTTCGCCATAAGCCGGGTGGCGGGGCTAGTATGCTATTGTTTTCAAGGGGGCTGAGGCGGCGCTAGCCGCGTCATCTGAATTTCATGCCGATTTCGAAGCGCACATCTGTCATTGCCGGTGGGCTCATTGTCGTTCTCATACTGGCAATTGTCGGCATAGGGCGCTTTATGGGCGGAAATGGTTCGCATGAATTTCCGCCCGCCGCCGTCGAAACGGTGGTTGCGGCGAAGCAATCCGTGCCCGTGACCATTGCGGCGCTCGGCACGCTTGAGGCCGACCAGTCGATCGTCGTCAGTCCGGAAATCGACGGCATCGTCACCAGCATCGACTTCACCGACGGCCAGCGCCTGAAGCAGGGCGACACCATCATCACGCTCGATTCGGATTCGTTGAAGGCTCGGCTGATGCAGACGCAGGCGCGGGTGACGTTGACGCGCGCCAATTACGATCGCGCTTCGCGGCTCCGCAAGCAGGGCTCGGGCACGGAACGCGCGTTTGACGAGGCGCTGAACGACATGCGCTCGGCGGAGGCCGATCTCGCCTCGGCGCAGGCCGATCTCAACAAGGCGACGATCAAGGCGGCTTTTTCGGGCACGGTGGGTCTTCGTCAGGTCAGCCTCGGACAATATCTGAAAGCGGGCGCGCCGATTGCGACGCTTGCCGATGTGGATCATCTGCGCATCGACTTCCGCGTCTCGGAAGTTTTCCTGACCCGGATTGAAAAGGATCAGGAAGTCGGCGTCAGCCTCGATGCGCTGCCGGGCCAGACCTTCAAGGGCACGATCACGGCCATCGATCCTGTGGTCGATGTCAGCGGGCGCGCGCTCAGCGTGCGCGCGGTGCTGGCGAATGAAGGCGGAAGGCTGCGGCCGGGTCTCTTCGGCCGGGTCAACATCGTCACCCTGACGCGCAATTCCGTGGTGCTGCCCGAAGCGGCCATCGTGCCCCAGCAGACCGGCGGCAAGGCCGTCTATGTCGTCGTCGAGGACGCTGCGGCGGCGGACGCCGCGAAGGACGCGCCCAGAGGTCACCATTCGGAGTTGCGGCTTGTCGAGATCGGCGAGCGGTTGCCCGGACAGGTTGAAATTCTTTCAGGCGTTGAGCCCGGCGACGTCGTCGTTACGGCGGGGCAACTGAAGCTCAGGGACGGCGCGCCCGTTGCGCCCGTCAGCGATGTCGCCAAGGAAGCGGCACCGACCTCCACGCCGAAGGGCTGAGGGCCAGATGCATATTTCAGAACTCTTCATTCGCCGGCCGGTCTTTGCGACGGTCGTCGCGCTTGTCGTCATGCTGCTCGGCCTCGTCTCCTATGACAGGCTGACCGTGCGCGAATATCCGGCAATCGACGAGCCCGTTGTCACGGTGACGACGGATTATCGCGGCGCGAGCGCCTCCGTCATCGAGCGCGAGGTGACGCAGCCGCTCGAGGAATCGATCGCCGGTATCGAAGGCATCGAAATCCTGTCCTCCGCCAGCCGGCCCGAGGAAAGTCAGGTCACGGCTCGCTTCACGCTCGAAACCAATCCCGACGTCGCCGCGAGCGATGTGCGCGACCGTGTCGGTCGCGTGCGCGGATTGCTGCCCAACGACGTGGAAGAACCGATCGTCGCCAAGGTCGAGGCCGATGCACAGCCGATCATGTATATCGCCTTCCAGAGCGACCGGATGTCGGCGCTGGAGATTTCGGACTATCTCGACCGGGTGGTGAAGGACCAGTTGCAGAACCAGCCCGGCGTCGCGCAGGTCGTCATATTCGGCGAGCGGCTCTATTCGATGCGCGTCTGGGTCGATAGGGCGCGGCTCGCGGCTTATAATCTTACGGTGCAGGATGTCGAGAACGCCATCTCGCAGCAGAATGCGGAAATTCCTTCGGGCCGTATCGAGAGCCACGACCGCGAATTCACCGTTCTCGCCAAGACCGCGCTGAAGACGCCCGACGAATTCGGCGCCATCGTGGTCAAGGATGCCGGTGGTTTTCAAGTGCGGCTGCGCGACGTCGCCAAGGTGGAGGTGGCGGCCGCCGACGAGCGCCGCGCCGCGACCTATAACGGCCATACGTCGATTTCGCTCGGCATCGTCAAGCAGGCGACGGCCAATCCCCTGACGGTGTCGAAGGCGGTTCGCGATGCGCTGGTCAGGCTTGCGCCGACCTTGCCGGAAGGCATGACGTCCGGCGTTGGCTATGACAGCTCGATCTTCATCGATGAGTCCATCAAGTCCGTTTATTCGACGATTGGCGAGGCCATCGTTCTTGTCGTGCTCGTGATCTTTCTCTTTCTGCGCACGATCAGGGCTTCGTTCATTCCCGTCGTTACCATTCCGGTGTCGCTCATCGGCACCTTCACCGTCATGTATGCCTTCCACTTCAGCATCAACACGCTGACGCTGCTGTCGATGGTTCTTGCAATCGGCCTGGTCGTCGACGACGCCATTGTCGTGCTTGAGAATATCTACCGACACATCGAAGAAGGCATGAAGCCGGTCGACGCGGCCATCAAGGGTTCGCGCGAAATCACCTTCGCCGTCATCTCGATGACGCTGACGCTGGTTGCGGTCTATACGCCCGTCGCCTTCGCAACGGGGCGTACCGGCAAGCTCTTTCTCGAATTTGCGTTGACGCTTGCCGCCGCCGTCTTCGTTTCCGGCGTGATGGCGCTGACGCTGACGCCGATGCTTTGCTCGCGCCTGTTGCGGCACAACCCATCCGCTGGATGGTTCGACCGGGTGCTTGGCGAAAAGCTCGACCTGCTCGACGTGAAGTACAAGGAAGCCCTCACGCGCGTGCTTGGCCGCCGGCGGGCCGTCGTCATCGCAGCCGCGCTGATCGCGCTTTCCTGCTTCGGTTTTTACAAGGTGCTCAATCAGGAGCTGGCGCCGATCGAGGATCGCGGCATTCTCCTGATCGCGGGCCGCGCGCCCGAAGGCGCGACCATCGATTACACGCTGCGCTATACGCGCGAAATCGAGAAGATCGTTTCGCAGGTGCCGGAGGTGACGGGCTATCTGGTCGTCGCCGGTTTTCCGCAGATCACCAATCTGATTTCATTTTCCAGGCTGACGCCGTGGGATGAACGCCATCGCAGTCAGAAAGACATCATCAACTCGATCCAGCCCAAGCTGATGGGGATACCGGGCATTCTGGCCTTCGGCATCAATCCGCCTTCGCTCGGACAAAGCTCGCGCTCGCAGCCGATCCAATATGTCATCCAGACCATCGGCACCTATGACGATCTCGAAAAATATGTCGGGCAGTTCATGGATGCGGTGCGGAAGAACCAGGGCTTCATCAACCCCGATACCGATCTCCACCTCGACAAACCGCAGCTCGACATTCACGTCAACCGCGACAAGGTGATCGATGCGGGCATCGACGTTGCAACCGTCGGGCGCACGCTCGAGACGTTTCTCGGCGGCCGCAAGGTCACGCGCTACGAGCAGAACGGCAAGCAGTACGATGTGATCGTGCAGATGGGCGACAACGACCGGATGACGCCGGAGGACATTTCCGGCATCTATGTACGGTCGAAGTCCGGCAATATGGTGCAGCTCTCCAATCTCGTTTCGGTCAATGAAACGGTGGCGCCGGATTCGCTGAACCACTTCAACCAGCTTCGTTCGGCCACGATCACGGCGAACCTCGCGCCCGGCTATTCGATGGGCGAGGCGTTGAAATTCCTCCAGGCGACGAGTGCGAAGGTGCTGCCCTCGACGGTGCAGACCGATCTCGACGGCGAGCTGCGCGAATTCACGAAGTCGTCGGGAACGCTGGCGGCGACGTTCCTGCTGGCGGTTCTCTTCATCTATCTGGTGCTGGCGGCGCAGTTCGAGAGCTTCCTCGATCCGCTCATCATCATGATCAGCGTGCCGCTGTCGATGGCGGGCGCCTTGCTCCTGCTCGCGATCACGGGGACGACGCTCAATATCTACAGCCAGGTGGGCCTCATCACGCTTGTCGGCCTCATTACGAAGCACGGCATCTTGATCGTCGAATTCTCGAACCAGCTTCGCACGCAGGGGCGGTCCATAGCCGATGCGGTGATCGAGGCGGCCGGGCTTCGTTTGCGGCCGATCATGATGACGACGGGCGCGATGGTGCTGGGCGCGCTGCCGCTGGCGCTCGGTTCCGGCGCGGGCGCCGAGAGCCGCAAGGCGATCGGCTGGGTGATTGTCGGCGGCATGAGCTTCGGCACGGTGCTGACGCTCTTCGTCGTGCCGACAGTCTATCTGATCGTCAAGACATGGCAGGCGCGCCGGGTGGCGGCGTTGCCGGCGGCGGGCGTTGCTCCGGCCGAGTAATCAGAAAAAGCGCGCTATGCGGAACTGGACGTAGCTGTCGTCGGCGATGTTGTAGACCGGGTCCTGCCGGGGCACGTTGCCGAAGAAATAGGCTTCGACCGACAGGCGGTAGTCGTCGCCGATGCGGCGCTCGCCCTTGAAACGGAAGCCGAGCGCCCCGGTTTCGGCGTCGATGACGGCGCCGGCGAGAAGGCTTGTCGATGCCGCATCGTTCGCGGTCCAACGCAAGGCGAGAAAGCCGTCATTCTCATAGGGATCGCGCTGCTGAAGGCCGCGGCTGTCGAGGGCGTATTCGGCGACGAGGCCGAGGTCGCCTTCGGTGCCGAGGATTCCATAGAGCGTATATTCGATGCCGCCGGTCGCTGCGCCATATTCGCGGCCAAGCTCGCGCCTCCAATAGCCTTCGAATTTGTAAAGCATGGCGCCTTCGGTCGCCTGCGCGTCGATCGAAGCCTGCTTGATCTGCGGATAGAGGGGGGCAAGCACGAGATCGCCGTTCTTGCTCAATGCGGGCGAGAGGATCGGATCGCGGCCCGTGCCCTGGAAGTAGGAAAGGCCGAGATCGACATCGCCGAAGTGGTTGGAGTAGCGGAAGGCGCCGTCGATATGGCGCTTGCCCTGCGCGCTGCCGTAGCGGGTCAGGTCGCGGTCGACCGGGATGTCGGTCGCGGGGCGTCCGTCGGGACCGGGAAAATCGCGGTCGCGGAAATAGGGCAACAGGAAGAAATCGAATGCGCCGAAGTCCTGTGTCGTGCGCAGGCGAACCATGGGCTGGCCGAGACGCGCTTCCTGCTTCACCGGATCTTCGATCACGTCCACCTGGTTGACGATGTCGACAAGATGCACCGCCTCCGTGACGCCCGAGAAAACCTTGTCGAAGCCGGCGCGGAACTCCCAGTCTCCGAAGACATAGCCGTAGCGCAATTCGCGGAAGTCCCAATGCGTGCGCCGGCTGTCCTGCTGGTCGAGGCGCGCGAAGGGCGTCGCCACGAGCGATTGATCGCCGCCGTCCCAGATATATTTGGCGGTGAGTTCGCCCGCGACCGAGAGGTCGGTGTTCCTCTGTCCGTTGCTGCTCGGCGACTGGGTGAAGACGCGGAATTCCGGCTCTATGGAGCCGCGCAGGCCGAAATCATCCGCAAACGCCGCAGAGGGTTTGGCGAAGAGGATGGCGGCGAAAAGGAGGGCGGTCCCTCCAGCGCGAGAAAGTCCCCGCGTTCCGATGCAAAACGAAGTAACCACGGATCACGCCTTACGATGCGACGGACGAAGCCGACGATTCAACGCTCCCGTTCCAGACTTGCGGTGGTGAAGTCGCTTTTGCTGAGGCCGGTATGGAAGCTGTAACCCTGCCAGAGAAGTTTTGTGGTCTTGCCGGTCTCGTGGTTGACCATGTCGAGCTCCTGCGGGCGCCAGAATTTATCTTCATAGAGTTTGAAGTTCAGGCAGGTCAGCGTTTTCAGGAGCGTGTCCTTCCGATCGTAGTAGTCGATCTTGCGAAATTGATAGTCGGTCGAATCGATCCAGACGATCTCGCGGGTATAGCCTGAGTCCTCATATTGGGGCGTCCGTTCGACGACATGGCAGGCGCGGTCGCCGCAGGGCTCGTCCTTCAGCCACTTGTAGGCGAACTTGGCGACCTGCTGGGTCGAGAAATCCTCGAATGCGAATTCGCTGCCGACGAAAGGGCCCGATTTGTTGGTCGAGGAGATGCGCTTCACGCGTTTCACGGTGGGCAGGTAGAGCCACTGCTCGTCCGCTTCTTTCACATGCGAATAGGTGAGAAGGGCTGTTCCCTGGATGTCGCGCGGCTTGTCGAAGGTCATCAGGCTCCAGTCGCCGTCCGATGCGTCGCCATTCTCCAGCATCATGAAGCGGAGCGCCCGCTCGCTCGTCTCGCCCGAGGCGTTGGTCAGGATCATCTTCATGTCGGCCTTGGCGTCGCCCCAGCCGCGGTCGCGTTTATCGGTCTCCTGCGCGATGGCGAGGCCGCGCGCGGCGGGGTCGCTTGCAGGGGGAAGGCCCGGCGCTTCGGCGCGTGCGGAGATTGGTGCCAATGCCGCAGCGAACACGAATATGAAGGCGGCCCGCGACGCCAGGTCGCGCGCGCGATCAAAGAAGCGGCTCATTCAATCCCCCCAACTTTTGCTGGGCAGATGATGCATGGGGGGCTGGTCGTTTAAAAGCGGAATTTCACATGCGGCGCTAGAACGGCTTGTCGCCATTGACCGTAACGCGCTCCATGTGACGGCGGTGGCCGTGATAGTCGTTGAGCGCGAAATGCTGGGTGCAGCGGTTGTCCCAGAAGGCGAGCGCATTCTGCGTCCAGCGGAAGCGGCAGGTGAGGCCTTCCTGCGTGCAATGCTCGAAGAGGAATTCAAGCAGCGGTTTGCTTTCGCGCCGCGTCATGCCGGCGAATTTCTCTGTAAAGGCCATGTTGACGTAGAGCGCCTTGCGGCCGGTTTCCGGATGGGTTCGGACAACGGGATGCTCATAGGACGGCACATCGTCGCCCGCCACCTTCACTTCCATCGAAGAACGCTTCTGCGCCGAGTGCCCGCGTTCGCTGTATTCGCCCTTGGCGGTATGGATGGCTTTCAGGCCCTCGAGCATCTTCTTCATGCCGTCCGACAGCGTTTCATAGGCGAGATACTGGTTCGCCCAGAGCGTGTCGCCGCCATAGGGCGGAACTTCCTTTGCATAGAGCAGCGAGCCGAGTGCCGGAACTTCCAGAAACGACATGTCCGAGTGCCAGCCGCCGCCGAAGTTCACGCGGTCTTCCGGCTCCTTGACGATTTTCATGATCTCGGGATGGCCGTCCATGCCCTTGACGTAAGGGTGAATGTTCAGCGTACCGAAGCGGCGGGCGAAGGCCTTGTGCTGCTCCGGCGTCAGTTTCTGGTCGCGGAAAAAGATGACCTGATGTTCGAGGAAGGCCTGATGGATATCGTCGAAGGTCTCGTTGCTCAGTTCCCTTGAAAGATCGACGCCTTCGATCTCGGCGCCGAGGGCGCCCGAAATCCGCCTTACCTCGATTTGCTTGTAGCTCATTCCGCTCTCCTTGTTTCGGGCCATTCTATGCCGGGCGGACATTGCGCGGAAAGAGCCTGTCGAGCGTGACAGCGAAGGCGGGCAGGAAAAATATCGCCGCCACCATGTTGACGAGGAACATGAACGAAAGAAGCAGGCCCATATCCGCCTGCAATTTCAGGCCGGAAAAGGCCCAGGTGGACACGCCGATGGAAAGCGTGACGCCTGTGAAGACGACGGCGACGCCGATCTGCTGGAGCGCGAGCGAATAGGCGTCGCTCATCGACATGCCTTCCTTCAGGAATATCTGGAGGCGGCTATAGATATAGAAGGCGTAGTCGACGCCTATCCCCGTCGCCAGCACGAGAACCGGCAATGTCGAAACCTTGAGGCCGATACCGAGCGCGGTCATGAACCAATAGCCGAGAAACGTTGCGAGCAGGAGCGGCATGCAGCAGCAGATGACGGCGCGCCAATCGCGATAGGCGACAAGCACGAGGACGATGATTGCCACATACACCCACATGAGCATCGGGAATTCGCTTTCCGCGATGACGTCATTCGTGGCCGCCATGACGCCGATGCCGCCCATGGCGAGGCGGAAATTGACATCCGGTCGCGAGCGGGCCTCGGCGTCCGTCGCGCTGAATTTTTTGACCGCGGTAACGACGCTTTCGATCGAAGTCGCCTTGTGGTCGTTCATATAGATGACGACCGGAAGCACCGTGCAGGTTTCATTCAAGAGGCCGGTGCTCGGGTCGTAGGGCGCGGTCATCTGAATAAGCTCGGTCTGCGAGCGCGGCAGGCCGACCCATCTGAGATTGCCCTCGTGCCAGATCGCCGCTGTGCTGCGTACCGATGTCGGGAGCGAGCGCACGGAATTCACGCCTTCGACATTGCGCATATAAGTGGAGAAGCGGTCGACAAGATGCATGGTCTTGTAGTCGATGCATCCGTCCGCCGGCGTTTCGACGACGACGATGAGGGCATCCGCCGAAATGGAGAAGCGCTGCACGATGTCGGCGATGTCGCGGTTGTAGCGCGCGGAGGGCCAAAGTTCCGAGAAGCCGGGCGTCAGGTCGCCGATGTGGCGGTTGCGGGTCTGATGGACGGCCACGGCGAGAAGGCCGATGAATATCAGCAGCACAATGGTCGCATTCCGCGGTTTCGCCACACGGGCGACAAAGCGCATGACGCGCTCGCGCGGCTTTTTCAGGCGCGTATAGGTGGCGGCAAATCCGGGGTCGTTCGGCAGGTAGGACGCCACCAGCGGCAGCATGACGAGGTTCGTCACGATCTTCAGGGCGACACCGAGAGAGGCCATGACGGCGAGGTCCTGGATGACCTCGATCGGAATGAGATAGAGCGTCGAAAAGCCGACAAGCGCCGTCACGAGCGCCAGCGTGCCGGGGACGAAGAGGCGGCTGAAGGTTGCCTTCGCCGCGTCCTCCGCCGAAAAGCCGAGGCTCATCTGCGTCGCGATCATGTTCACTTGCTGGACGCCGTGGCTGACGCCGATGGCATACACGAGAAACGGCACCAGAACGGCGAGCGGATCGAGGCCTCTGCCCATCAGATGCAAAAGGCCGAACTGCCAGACGACGGACACAAGCGAACAGAAGACCGCGAGCAGCATGAGCTGGACGGAGCGCACATAGAGATAGACGGAAAGCGCCGTCAGCAAGAAGGCGAGGCCGAAGAAAATCGCCACCGCACTTGCGCCGTTGGCGATGTCGCCGATGAACTTGGCGAAGCCGACGATCTCGATCGAAGTGTCCTTGTCCTCGTATTTCTCGCGGACCTGCTTTTCAAGGCGGTCGGCAAGGT
The DNA here is from genome assembly GCA_031291615.1 of Parvibaculum sp. Taxonomy (GTDB): domain Bacteria; phylum Pseudomonadota; class Alphaproteobacteria; order Parvibaculales; family Parvibaculaceae; genus Parvibaculum. The sequence goes on along the minus strand of JARLIS010000026.1, from coordinate 10,705 downwards.
TCAGATAGTCGAGCTTCTGCCTCGTGACCGGATCGACTTCCTGCAACTCCGCGACGATAAGCGCTGCGGTCTGATCGTTCGATACGAGGAAGCCCTTGTGGCCGCCGTTGAGCGCGCGGTCGCGGATGAGGGCCGCATCCGCTTCCGTGATCGCATTGGCGGTCACGTTGCCCGGAATGACCGGATAGGAGTTGATGCCCTGTTCGGTGTTTTCGGTAACGCGCGTCGTCGTCGACCAAAGCGATTGCACCGTTGTCCGGCGGACACCGGGCAGAAAGGTCACTTCATCGGTGACTTCATAGAGCCGTTTCAGAAAAGCGGGCGTCCAGATTGTGCCGTGATGGGTCTTTACGGCAATGAGGATGAGGTTCGCGCCCGGTACTTCGTTTTGATATTTCAGGAAGGTCTGCACATATTCGTGGCGCGTCGGCACCTGCTTCAGGAATCCCGCTTCCATGTGAAGTTTGGTCGCGTAGAAACCCATGACGACCGTAAAGACGGCCAGCAGAGCGAGGATCACGATCCGGCTCTTGAAAATCACGTACTCGACGAAACGCACGAATTCCCCCCTCACGCAGCCGATGACTTGTCGCAGCGGCGCGGCCCGTTTCATCCCCCGATGCGCGAGAACACGGATCGCGGGCGTTTTCCTCGCCCGTCTATTCCGCATCTGCGAAGGCCGTTTGCGACTGGCCCTCAATCTCATTATGCGCCAGACTTAGTAAAGCTACTTAATCAATTCGGGGGGAGTCCAGTGCGGGCGTTCAAGTTGGTCGCTGCCGTTGCAGCGTGGGGTGTCGTTGCGTCTGTCGCAAATGCGGGCGTGCCGGAAAGTCAGGCGGCGCGTCTTGGACAAGACCTGACGCCGCTCGGCGCGGAAAAAGCGGGGAACGCGGACGGGTCGATTCCGGCCTGGACGGGGGGACTTGCAAAGGCACCGGACGGCATCGGCTTCAAGGGCGATGGCTATTATCCGGACCCCTTTGCCGGCGATCCGGTTCTCTTCACGGTTACCAAGGGCAATGCCGACAAATATGCCGACACGCTGACGCCCGGCCAGAAGGCGATGCTCGCGACCTATCCGGACTACAAGCTCAATGTCTATCAGTCGCGACGGACATGCGCGCTGCCGCAAGCCGTTTACGATGCAACCAAGAAGAATGCGCGGACGGGCACGCTCTCCGGCGGCGGCGACAGTCTTTCGGGCGTGCTGATGGGCATTCCCTATCCGCTGCCATTCGACGCTTATGAGATCGTGTGGAACCACAATCTGCGTTATCGCGGCTACCAGCTCCGGCGGACTTTTGCGTCCGCCGCGCCGACGCGCGAGGGCTCATTCACGCCGATCGTCGTGCGCGACGAGGCGATATTCGATTATGCCTCTCCCGACGTGAAATCGTTCGAGCAGCTCGACAATACTTCGATCCGCTACATCCAGCAGACGCTTTCGCCGGCGCGGCGCTCGGGCCAGCTTCTGCTGGTGCATGAGACGGTCGATCCGCAAAAGGGCGAGCGCAGGTCGTGGCAATATACGACCGGAAACACGAGTTCGATTTCGCGCGTGCAGCGCACCAGCGCGGTCGCTTACGACAATCCGCAGATTTACTCCGACGCCATGTCGACCGCAGACAGCTTCGACGTCTTCAGCGGGCCGCTCGATCACTACAACTGGCAGGTGCTCGGCAAGGAGGAGCGCTACGTCGCCTATAATTCCTACAAGCTCAGCGCGCCGACGCTCAAATATACCGATGTTCTGAAGCCGGGCCATCTCAACCAGGATCTGGTGCGATACGAAAAGCATCGCGTCTGGGCCGTCGAAGCCGTGCTGAAGCCGACACAGCGCCACGTCTATCATCGCCGCGTCGCCTATTTCGACGAAGACGGCGGCAATATGGTCGGCGGAGAGCTTTACGATGCGCGCGGCGGTCTCTGGCGCGTGCAGGAAGCGCAGATCATCCAGTATTACGACGTGCCGACGTGCATGAACGCCTCGGATGTGGTCTACGACCTCACCGAGGGGCGCTACGTGGCGCAGAACCTTAAAAATCAGGAAGTCGGCATCAACTTCCACGCCACGGATCTCAAAGACAGCGTCTTCGTTCCCGATGAACTTCGGCGGCGCGTGACAAATCGCTGAACGGGATCAGTCCAGCGCGCCGACGAGCGAGGCGCGCTGGGATATCTCGATCCAGTTACCGTCGGGATCGCGGATGAAGGAGATGCGTGCGATCTTGCCGAGCGTCTGCGGAGCCGAGCCTTCGCGTCCGCCGCGGGCAAGGATGCCGGCATGCTCCTCGTCGGTCTTGAAGACCTGCATCGTCAGGTAGCGAAAGCCGGTGCCGTCCATTGTGGCGTCCGCAGGCGCGGCCGCGTCTTCCTCGATCATGATGACGCTGTCGCCGGCGAGAAACGACAGGCCGCCTTCCTCCGGCACATCGGGAAGTTCGAGCGTCAGCGCATAGAACCGGCGATGAGCGGCGACGTCGCGGACGGCAAGCTTCACCCCGATGCGCTCGATGCCGAACAAACCGGGCGGCACCAGCGTGACGGCATTGCCGTCGGGGTCGGTCAGGCGTTTCGGGCCTAGCAGGCCTTCACGCGCAATCAGAAGCTCGCGATAGCCGGACGGCGGGCGTTCGGCGATAGATTCCCGTGAGGCGTTGATCTTGAGAACGGAGCCCAGCAGATCGTGACGATGCTGCTGGCTACCGCCACCGAGGGGCAGCAAGTGATCGAAGGGGAGGCCGACCTCTTTTTGATAGAAGGCCAGCATCGGCTCCAGATTGTTGGTGAAGAGGCCGACATCGATCCGTGGCTTGGCGAGATTCATGTCGGCCTCTTTCTCTTTCCTACGGCGCTTCGTTCGAGAAGACGATGGTGCCCGAGGCGGCGAACATGCCGCCGACGCCATGCGCAATCGAGATTTTCGCGCCGGGCACCTGCGCGGGCGCTATGCCGCGCATCTGCCGCACGCTTTCCTGAAGCGCATACATGCCGTACATGCCCGAATGCATGTAGGAGAGGCCGCCGCCATTCGTGTTGAGCGGCAACTTGCCGCCGGGTGCGGTGTTGCGGCCGCGGATGAAGGAAGCCGCCTCGCCACGCTCGCAGAAGCCGAGGTCTTCGAGGCCGTAGAGGGGCAGGTGAGCGAAGGCGTCGTAGATCATCAGATGATCGACATCCGCATGTCTGATACCCGCTTCATCGAATGCCTTCTTGCCCGAGACGCGGAAGGCTTTCGAGGTGGTGAAGTCTTCCATCTGGCTCACCATCGGCGTCTCGCAGCTTTCGCCGGTGCCGAGGATATAGGCAGGCTTTTGCGGGAAATCCCTCGCACGTTCGGCGCTGGTCAGGATCAACGCGCCGCCGCCGTCTGTGACGAGGCAGCACATCAGCTTGCGGAAGGGCCAGGCGATCATGTCGGACTTCAGAACGTCCTCGACCGTGATCGGGTCGCGGTAGGAGGCGCGCGGATTTTTCGCCGCCCATTCGCGCTGGATGACGGCGACCATGGCTAGGTCTTCTTCCGTCACGCCCACTTCCTTCATGTAGCGCAGCACCGGAATGGTGAACATGGTCGGCGGGCTTGTCACGCCGAAGGGTACTTCGAACTGGCCCATCTGGCTCGCCGGGTCGCGGCTGAAACGGCGCGCGCCGACGCGCGAGCGGCCGGATTCGGCGTGGGTGATGAGGACCGTCTTGCACAGGCCTTCATTGATCGCCGCCGCCGCGTGGCGGACATGCAGCATGAAGGAGCAACCGCCGACGCTGGTGCCGTCGACCCAAGTCGGCGTGATGCCGAGGTAATGCGCGACCTCGACGGGGCTGTCGCCCGCTGTCGCCACGCCGTCGATGTCGCTGATCTTCAGGCCCGCATCCTTCAAGGCGTTCAACGCCGCATCGGCGTGAAGCGCGATCTGGGAAACGTTCGGAATCTTGCCCATCTGGGTCGTCTCGGCCGCGCCGACGACCGCCACTGATTTCTTCTTCATGGCGTTATCCCTTCACCGGCTTGAATTTCGGCAGGCTGATCTCCGGGCCCGCTTTCTCGAAGGTGACTTCGAGAGCCATGTCGAGCTGGAGCGCCTCCGGCGTCTGCGGGCAATCGACGATGTTCGTCATCATGCGGGGGCCTTCCTCCAGCGTGACGACGGCGATCGAATGCGGCGCTTCGCCGAAGTCAGGGCGAGGACGGTGGTTGATCACGTAGCTGTACAGCGTCGCCTTGCCGGACGCCTTGAAGACCTCGACATCCCGGGACGAGCAGACCGGGCAGAAGGGGCGCGGCGGAAAATAGGTGTGCGCGCAAGCCGTGCAGCGTTGCAGGCGCAGTTCCCCGGCATTGCATCCCTCCCAGAAGTGCCGCGTTTCCGGCGTCGGCTGAGGGAGCGGGCGAGCATAATCCGCCATGATCTATTCCCTTGTTCCATTGTTACTGAATGTCGCTTGGCGGCGAGGATAGCGGCGCTCGGCCGTTTAGCAAGGCAAGCGGATGAACAGGGTGTTGAACGGCTGTGTGCCGCCTTGATCCACTTCCCGGAAGCCTTATATTCGGAACATGGTTAGCAGGATGCGCATATTCGCAGCGGTCGTTGCTCTCGTTCTGGGCGCGAGTGGCATTGCGCGGGCCGACGCGGTCGCGCCCGATGCGACCATGATCGACCTTACGGGCTCGGTCGTGACGGCGGGCATGACCGGCGGGGTCGCCGATCCCGTGCCGCTTTTTGTCGGTTCGTCCGATCCGGTCGTCTTCGTTTTCGGCATGCCGGGCACGGGCGATGTTGCCGCCGATCCGTCGCTTCAGCGCCCGGGTGCGAGCTTCGGGCCCATGGCCGGTGTCCGTCAGATTCGCACGCGCTGATCAATCAAATCCGTGAAACGTGGCGAAGCTCGTCACCGGTTCGCGCTCCGAGACCAGCGTGTTGACCGGCGAGGTGTCGTCGGCATAGCCCAGCGAAATTCCGCAGATGATATATTCTTCTTCCGATACGCCGAGGACGCGGCGCGTCGCCGTCCAGTAATTGTTCCAGGCGCCTTGCGCGCAGGTGTCGAGGCCGCGCACCTTCGCCGCCAGCATGATCGACTGCATGAAGATGCCGATATCGAGGAAGTTCATTGCGTCGAGGTCCTTGTCGATCGTGAAGATCAGACCGACCGGCGCATCGAAGAACTTGTAATTTCGGCCCCATTGCGCCCAATTGGCCGCCTGGTCGCCCTTCGGAATGCCGATCAGCGAATACATGTCCTTGCCGAGCTTCCGCATGCGCGAGGTATAAGGCTCCTTGCGCTTCGACGTGCGGGGAAATTCGGCGCTGGCGTCGACGGGGTTCGTCTCGCGATGCGCCAGCACCTCGGCCTCAAGGCGTTTGCGGACTTCGCCCGCCACCACATGCACCTTCCAGGGCTGGATATTGGTGCCGGACGGTGCGCGGGAGGCGATCTCCAGAATCTCGGTGACCAGCGAAAGCGGAACGGGATCGGGCTTGAAGGCGCGAACGGATTTGCGCGCGCGCAGCGCTTCGTCGACATGCATGAGAGACGGCTCCGGAAGGCAATGAGAATGGCGCAGTGGTACCAGCAGGCCGGGCCGGATTAAAGCCCGAGCACCGCCTTCGCCATGATGTTGCGCTGGATCTCGTTCGTGCCGGCATAGATCGAGCCCGCACGGTCGTTCAGATATTTCGCCGTGACGGGCCAGCTATGCTGCGGTCCGACGGGCGCTTCATTGCCCTTTGGCGGCGTGAAGCCGGGCACCGGACCGCCCGGTCGCGTCGCATGGGGCTGGAAGGGAAGCGCGTAGTAGGCGACCGCCTCAAGCGCGAGCTCGGTCAGCAATTGCGAGATTTCGGTGCCTCGCGTTTTCAAGAGCGAGGATTCCGCGCCCGGCGCATCGCCGTTCGAGAGGGCCGACATGATGCGGTGTTCGGTGAATTCGAGGCCCGAGATTTCGACGGCGGCGCTGGCGATTTTCGCCGCGACCTCCGGCTCGTCGATCAGCCGCGCGCCGTCGCTGGCGCGCTCGGCCGTGGCGATGGCGCGGATGCGGTTCAGCCGCGTCGTCAGGCCGGGCGCATAGGCATGGCCGCCGCGCTCGAACTGCATCAGGTATTTTGCGACCGTCCAGCCTTCGCCGACCTTGCCGACGACATTGGCTTTCGGAACCTTCACATCGGTGAAGAAAATCTGGTTCTGGATGTGCTCGCCCGAGAGCATCACCAGCGGCTCGACCTTGATGCCCGGCGTATCCATGTCGATGAGCAGGAAGGTGATGCCGCGCTGGCGAATGTCTTCCTTCGAGGTGCGCACGAGATTGAAGATGCGGTTGGCGTAGTTCGCATGCGTCGTCCAGATTTTCTGGCCGTTGCAGAGGAAATGGTCGCCCTTGTCGACGGCGCTCATCTGGAGGCTGGCGAGATCGGAGCCGGAGCCGGGTTCGGAATAGCCCTGGCACCAGAAGTCCTCACCGTTGAGGATACGGGGCAGATAGAAGGATTTCTGTTCCGGCGTGCCATAGCCGATCAGCACGGGCCCGCACATGCCGAGGCCCATCGGCGAGAGGGAGGGAGCGCCCGCGCCCGAGAGCTCGCTGGCGAAAATGTAGTGCTGGCTCACCGACCAGTCGCAGCCGCCATATTCCACAGGCCAGGCGGGGGCTACCCAGCCTTTTTCGAAAAGCGCGCGGTGCCAACCCATGGTCGTTTCATAATCGGCATAGACGCTGGTCATCAGCTTGCCGACGGCGCGCAGCTCGGGCGTCAGCTTGTCGTCGAGAAAGCGCCGCACTTCGTCGCGGAAGGCGGTGTCCTTGGCGTTGAGCGACAGGTCCATCTTCAATCTCCCCAATGTCTTTTGCCGTGAGACTAAGGCGGACCGCCGGGATGTCAAAAATGATGGCCCCGCCGGGCAAAAAACGCAGCGTCCCCCATTGGCGGGCGCGCCCGTTTGACGTAGATCATGGCGCGCAAACGTCGAAAGGCCCGGCAGAGGCCCATTACATGTCGTCATTTCTGGAAGATCGGGAGCCCGCGCCGGACATGTCCGGCGACGCGGTCGCTGAGGCCTTTGCCGCCGGCGTCACCACGCCGGCGGAGCGAAAACGCGCCTTCCAGATTCTCTTCCTCTGCCAGCTTGCCGGCGGCATGGGTCAGACGCTCGTCTATGCGGTGATGCCGCCCATCGCCCGCCAGCTCGGCATGAGCGAATTCGAGACGACGATGATCTATTCGCTGTCGTCATTGCTGTGGATCATCACGAGCCCGTTCTGGGGCCGCCGCAGCGACATTGTCGGCCGCAAGCCGATCATGATGGTCGGTCTTCTTGCCTTCGCCATTTCCACCACGATTTTCGCCTGCCTTGTGCTGGCCGGATTGTGGGGCTGGCTGTCGCTCGGCATCCTGTTTCCGCTTCTGCTTCTCTCGCGGTCGATCTTCGGCGGCCTCGGTTCGGGCAATGGCGCGGCGGCGCAAGCCTATGTCGCCGACCGGACGACGCGCTCCGAGCGTGCGGTGGGCGTTGCTTCGCTTGGCGCCGCCTTCGGCATCGGAACGGCGATCGGGCCGGGCGTCGCCGCGGCCTTCGCCGTCATTCATGTGGTCGCGCCCTTCTTTGCGGTTGCGGCGCTTGCCTATTCGAGCGCAGCGCTCATCTGGTTCTACCTGCCGGAGAGGACCAAGCCCTCGCACCGCGTTTCTGAAAAGCAGGGCGAGGGGAAGCGCGCCGGCCTCAAATGGTATGACAGGCGCGCGCTCCCCTGGGTCGTCATCAGCATCATATTGAGTTTCGCGCAGTCGATCGTGATGCAGCTTTGCGCCTTCTACTTCATCGACATGCTTCATCTGAAGCTCGCCGAGGCGACACAGATGGTCAGCGTCGGTTTGATGGCGATGGCGATGGCGGCGCTCTTCGCGCAGATCGGCCTCATCCAGAGGTTCAACCTTTCGGTTCAGTTCCTGCTGCGCTGGGGCTCGGTCATCATCATCTTCTCGTTTGCCGGGCTCGTGATCGGCTATTCCTATGGGATTCTGGTGACCGCGCTGACGCTGTCGGGCCTCGGTTTCGGGTTGTTGAGGCCGGGACTTCAGGCGGGTGCGTCGCTCTCCGTGTCGCATCGCGACCAGGGCGCGATGGCGGGGCTCATCGGCGGCACATCGGCGACCGGCATGATCCTGACGCCGTTCATCTTCCTGAACTCGTTCATCGGCTTCAACGTCTATGAGCGGATGCATCAGGCGCCGTTCATCGTGGGCGCGCTGCTCAGCATGCTTGTACTCGCCTTCGCGCTCTTCCATCCGCTGATGAAAGACCTGAAGCAGTCGGCCGAAAATTACGAAGACGAGGAAGAGGGCATCGGCATTCAGTAGCCGAGCATCTCATGCGTCGGCACGCCGACCAGCGTCAGCGCGCGGGCGGCGAGCACGATCATCGCGAAGAAGGTGATGAAGAGGAAGGTCATCGGCGGAACGAGCCGGACCTTGCCGAATTCATGCGGGCGACGTTCCTTCCAGAGCAGATAGGCCGCCGTCGCCACGCTGCCGCCAAGGCCCGCCAGCGTCACGGGAAGGGTCATCAACTCATCCATGCGGCTTCTCCCTGGCTAGTCGAGCGCGCCTTCTGCTTCCCATTGCGCCATCAGCGCGCCCACGCTTGCCGCGAAGGCGTGCGGCTGGTCGAGCATGATGTGGTGCTGTGCGCCCGGCACGGTGAAGACGGGCTTTTCAGGCGCGATCTTGCGGAGGAAGGCGATGGACGCCGGATCGTAATCCTTGCTTTCGAGGCCGAAGATGGTCGCGCCGCGGCAGCCCAGATTCCTGTAAATATCGGCATGGTCGTCGCCCATGCGCAGGCCGTTGAAAAGTTCGGCGTCGAATTTCCAGGTCCAGCCCGCTTCCGTCGAGGGGCGGCGGCCGGGGTTCTCGCCCACCGCGATCTCGCGCAGGCTCAGCGCGCCGATATAGTCGATGATGAAGCCGTTGGCGCAGGGCTGGAGCGGGGCGAGGCGGAAGCGCGCCTTGGCCGTCTCGAAGTCCGGATAGACGTGGGTGGGCTTACGCCTCCGGTCGTTCAGGAACCATTCTCGGGCCTCTTCCGGCGGGCGGACAGTGAAGTCGGCCAGGATAAGGCCGCCGAGGCGGTCGCCATAATGCTTGCCGGCCATCAGCGTGGTGAAACCGCCGAAGGAATGGCCGACCACGACCGGCTTCGGGCCGAGGCCCGCATCGAAGGCGACGGCGCCGATTTCATGGGCGAAGGTGTCCCGCGAGTAGCTCTTGCGCCATTCGCTGTCGCCCATGCCACCCAGGTCCATCGAGGCGACGTTGTAGCGGTCGGCCAGCAGCGGGGCTATGAAGGCGAACCAATAGGCATGGGCACCGTTGCCATGAACGAATAAAATACCCGGCCGGGAGGCGTCATTGTTGCCCCAGCGGAGATAATGGATGCTGGTGCCGTCGACCGTTACCCGGCGGCTTTCGCGCGGCATGGCCAGGGCCTCGCGGAACCATTGAGGCTGGTGGCGGATAATGTCCTCGTCCGGGATCGTCCGGACGGCAGGCTCCGTCAGGTAATTCTGGGGCTTTTCAAACGCCATAGCAGGAACCGGTTTCCGTCGGCGGGGTCCAAGGTGACGCCCGCGCCATTTTCATGTTGGTTCATGGTCTAGCCCGATTTGAAGGCGGGGAAAAGGCGGCTGTTCCCGGTTGACAGGGGCGGGTCCGGCCCTTAGGTTCCGCGCCAGTTTGAGGGCGTTCCGGCTGTGTCCGGAAGCGGGGCTTGATGGCCGATCGCGGTGCCCGTTTACCCATTCCGGCCCCGAAGGTTCAGTCATGAAAATCCGTAACTCCTTGAAATCGCTGCGTGGCCGCCACCGGAACAACCGTCTCGTGCGGCGCAAAGGGCGCGTTTACATCATCAACAAGACGAATCCGCGCTTCAAAGCCCGTCAGGGCTGAGGCCGTTGGGTTGCGGCGGATTGATTGACGCCGCGCTGTTGTTGAAATCGAAGGCCGTACCCGTGGGTGCGGCCTTTTCCTTTTCGGAGGCTTGAGTGGGGACTGAGCTCGACACCGTCGTTTTCGACATCGGCAATGTGCTGATCGCCTGGGATCCGCGTCACCTCTATCGCAAGGTGTTCGAGACCGAGGCGGAGATGGAACGCTTCCTCGGCGAAGTCTGCACGCTCGATTGGCATCTCGCGCATGATTACGGCGTGCCCTTCGCGGAAAACGCGGCGAAGCTCAAGGCCGTGCATCCCGATCATGCCGAACTGATCGACATGTGGCAGGGACGCTATGCGGAAATGATCCCCGGCCGTATTCCGGGCACGGTCGATCTTCTTCACCAGCTCGGCGATAGCGGCGTGAGGCTTCACGGCCTCACGAACATGCCGAGCGACATCTTCGTTTTCCTGCGCGACGCCTATCCCGAACTTCAGAGGTTCGAAACCACCGTCGTTTCGGGCGATGAAGGCGTCATCAAGCCCGACCCGCGCATATTCGAGATACTGATCGAGCGATCGGGCCTCACGCCTGAACGGGCGCTTTTCATCGACGATTCCAGGCGGAACGTCGATGCGGCCGCCGCGCTGGGGTTTCGCGCCCATCATTTCGAGAATGCCGAGGCGTTGCGCGCCGATCTCGTCTCGCTCGGCCTCATCGGATAAGCGCCTGACGCCGGAGGCGCCGTCATTGCGCCGTGGACTTATCGATTG
>JARLIS010000025.1 GCA_031291615.1 Parvibaculum sp. | reverse complement strand
CGCCCCGCTCGCCGCCACCGGCGCCAGCGGAACGGCCGGCACGGACACCGCGCAGACCGACAACGCCGCCGCCAATCCGGACGGCGACCTCGCCATCAAGGCGACGAAGGACGGCCTCGGCCACCAGGCCGCCGCCAACCTGGCCGAAAAGAGCGCCGCCAATGCGACGAATGCAGCGCAAACCGTCAACGCCGCGGCCGCCGCCACGGCGCAGGCGGCGGCAACGCCCGCCTCCGCCGCCACTTTCGCATCGAAGATCGCCCAGGCGTCCGGCGAAGGCGTCGTGACGGGCGTCTCCGCTTCCGGCACGGGCACGGCCGGCAGCTCGCTGACCGCGCAATTGAGCGACCTTCAGAATGCCGGCACCGGCCAGGCGCAGTCGACGAATACCGCCACCGCGACGGTTCGCATCGGCACGCTGCCGGGCCAGACCCAGCCGACCCAGGTTCCCGCCATGGCGATTGCGCTTCAGATCGCCAAGAATCTCCAGAACGGCGTGAACAGCTTCGACATCCGTCTCGATCCCGCCGAAATGGGCCGGATCGACATCCGCATGGCGGTCCAGCGCGACGGCACGGTCGCCGCTCACGTCACCGCCGACCAGAAGACGACGCTCGACCTGCTCCAGCGCGACTCCCAGTCGCTTCAGCAGGCCCTGACCGATGCCGGCCTTCAGGCCAATTCGGACAGCCTCAGCTTCTCGCTGCGCGACCAGAATTCCGGCGGCAACGCGCAGAACCTTGCATCCGGCAATTCCGACGCGGCCCCCGTCGCGGCGCAGACCGTCGCCGACACGGCAGCCGCAAGCCCGATTTACAACGTCAACCTCTCCGCCACGGGCGGCGTCGATATCCGCGTCTAGGACACAGGAGCATTCCATGACCATTGCAGACATCTCGGCTGCCCAGGCAGCCCAGGCCGCGGCGCAGACGTCCTCGTCCTCGAATTCGGGAAATGCCCTCGCGCAGTTGAGCGGCAACTACCAGACGTTCCTGACGCTGCTGACGACGCAGTTGCAGAACCAGGACCCGACCAACCCGATGGATTCGAGCCAGTTCACGCAGCAGCTCGTTTCGATGTCGGGCGTCGAACAGCAGATTCAGACGAATACGAACCTTCAGGCCTTGCTCAGCGCCAACATCTTCCAGGCGGCGAACACCGCCGTCGGCCTCATCGGCAAGCAGGTGACGGCGACGGGTAGCGGCGCGCTTCTCCAGAACGGCTCCGCAAGCTGGACGATCAACCTCGGCAGCCCCGCGCCGAGCACGACGGTTCAGGTTCTCAACGCCAACGGCGCGACGGTCTACTCCTCGACGATCAACGGCACGACCGGCGACCAGCCCTACACCTGGAACGGTCAGGACCAGTCGGGCTACACGCTGCCCGACGGCACCTACTACCTCCAGGTCACCGCCAACGACGCCAGCGGCAATGCCGTCACAAGCTCCATCAAGACCCAGGGCATCGTGACGGCCGTCGACATCACCTCCTCCAATCCGGTGATCACCGTCAACGGCGCTCAGATCAAATATTCCGACGTCACCAACGTCACCGCCGCGCCTTCATCCTGACAATCCTCCGCGTCCCGCGATGACACGGTTAAGTCATTGATAATCGTCAAATTTTAGGCAGCCGCTTAGGCGTTTTTTAAACGGACGCCGGTAAAGTCAGCGCAGTAAAGCGCAGTAACGAGAGCACGGAGATTCTGTTCGATGAGCGAGCAGCCACATTCGAAAATCAACTACGTGATCGGCCCCGACGGGACGCCGCTCACGGTGGCTGATTTGCCGCCGCCGGACACGAAGCGCTGGGTCATCCGCCGCAAGGCTGAAGTCGTGGCGGCCGTTCGCGGCGGTCTTATCAGCCTGGATGACGCTTGCCGCCGCTACACGCTGACGGTCGAGGAATTCCTGAGCTGGCAACGCTCCATCGAGCGGCACGGTCTCGCTGGCCTCCGGGCCACCCGTGTCCAGCAGTACAGGCAGTGAGATAGAACTGTATCTGCGTACTTGCTGTCCTGACGCCGGCGAAGGTCACTTCGCCGGCGTTTTCCGTTTTGTTCTCCCCTCTGCAACCGCGACGTGAGCAAACCGGCAAAAATTGCCGGGCGCGTTAAGCATCTGTTTAGGCTGTCGCGGTAATTTTTTCCTACCGGCACGGGATCGGGATCCGCTTGGGCTCTTTGGGCATATTGGGCGCGGATCTTCGGCGGCAAAGAATTTGCCGCTCGCCCGGTGTCTTGCACTGACGGCCTTCCAAGGACGGGAAGGAAGTCTGGCGCGGTGACACTTGAGGTGGGAACGTGGGCGGATTCTCGAATCTTCTGAAATCGCTGGGTCTTGTCAGGCTGCTGACGCTTGCCGTCGTGGCGGCTTCGCTGCTGGGCTTCTTCGCATATATCGGCATGCGGATGACGGCCGAGCCGATGGCCCTGCTCTTTTCCGACGTTGCGCCCGAAGACGCCGGCAAGATGGGCACGACCCTCGACGCCATGAACGTGCCTTACGAGCTTCGCGGCAATGGCGGCATGATCTACGTGCCGGAAAGCCAGGTCCTGAAGCTGCGCGTCGCGCTGGCCGCCAAGGGCCTACCCGCCGGCGGCACCGTCGGCTACGAAATCTTCGACAATGCCGACGCGCTCGGCACCACGAGTTTCCTCCAGAACATCAATCACCTGCGCGCGCTCGAAGGCGAGCTGTCGCGCACCATCCGCTCCATCGATGGCATCGAGGGCGTGCGCATCCACCTGGTGCTGCCCGAGCGCGAACTTTTCTCGCGCGACAAGCGCGATCCTTCCGCCTCGATCGTGCTGCGCGTGCGCGGCACGCTGGCCGTCCAGCAGGTCAAGGCCATCCAGCAACTGGTCGCTTCCGCCGTCGAAGGACTGACGCCCGGCCATGTCTCGATCATCGACGAGCGCGGCACGCTTCTGGCGAGCGGCGTCGGCGACGACAGCCAGTCGATGGTCACCGCGACCGTCGATGAGCAGCGCGCGGGCTACGAAACCCGCCTGCGCACGCATGTCGAGGACATCGTCAGCCGCGTCGTCGGCATCGACAAGGCGCGCGTCGAAGTGACGGCGCAGATGGATTACAACCGCGTCACCCAGACGTCGGACACCTTCGATCCGAACGGCCAGGTCGTCCGCTCGACGCAAAGCGTCGAAGACACGTCGCTCAATTCCGACGGCAAGCAGTCGCAGGCCGTCTCCGTCAGCAACAACCTGCCGAACGCAAATGCGGGCGGCGATGCGGGCGCCACCTCGAAGCAGCAGAGCAACCGCAACGAGGAAACGGTCAATTACGAGATTTCGCGCACCACGAAGACCGAGGTTCTTGAGCCCGGCCGGGTGAAGCGCCTTTCCGTTGCCGTCCTCGTCGATGGCGTCTACACGACGGGCGCGGACGGCAAGGAGACCTATGCGCCGCGTTCGGCCGAGGAAATCGAAAAGATCTCGGCGCTTGTGAAGTCGGCGATCGGCTTCGACGCCTCGCGCGGCGACAACGTCGAGGTGGTCAATCTCCGCTTCGCCGCCGTGCCGGCAATCGACGCCGCACCGCAGGAAGCGAAGTCCTTCCTCAATCTGACCAAGGCCGATTACATGCGCATCGGCGAATTCGGCGTGCTCTCGATCCTCGCCCTCGTCGCCATGTTCTTCGTTTTCCGGCCGATGCTCGCCGGCCTCGTCGCCGGCGGCCGCCGCGTGGTGGCTGTCCCCGGCAGCCATCAGGGCGGCACACAAGCCCTGCCCAATCCCGACGGCGCCGGACAGCTTTCCGGCGACGATATCTCGGCCGCGCTGATGGCCGGTTCCAATCAGACCTCGCAGTCGATCGGCGACGACATGCTGATCGACATCGCCCAGGTCGCCGGCAAGGTGAAGCACTCCTCCGTCCGCAAGATCGGCGAACTCGTCGCCGTTCACCCCGATGAATCGATTTCCATCCTGCGCAGCTGGCTGCACGAAACCGCCTGAGGAATTGAGCCGTGGCAACCGCACCGAAAAAAGCAGACGACAAGTCGATAGCCGGCCCGCAAAAGGCCGCCATCTTCATGCTCGCCCTTGGCGCCGACGACGCCGCGCCGCTTTGGGAAATGTTCGACGACGATGAGATCCGGGAAATGTCCCAGATCATGTCGACGCTCGGCACCATTCAGGCCGGCACGGTCGAAAAGCTGCTTGTCGAATTCGCTTCCAAAATGTCCGGTACCGGCGCGCTGATCGGCTCCTACGAGTCGACCGAGCGCCTGCTTTCGAAGTTCCTCTCCGAGGATCGCGTGAACTCGGTCATGGACGAAATCCGCGGCCCCGCAGGCCGCACCATGTGGGAAAAGCTCGGCAACGTGAACGACCAGGTGCTCGCCAGCTACCTGAAGAACGAATATCCGCAGACCGTCGCCGTGGTGCTCTCCAAGATCAAATCCGAACACGCCGCGCGTGTGCTGACCGCCCTGCCGGAAGACTTCGCCCTTGAAGTCGTGACCCGCATGCTGCGCATGGAAGCCGTCCAGAAGGACATTCTCGACAAGGTCGAACAGACGCTCCGCAACGAATTCATGTCGAACCTGTCGCGCACCAACCGCCGCGACTCGCACGAAATGATGGCCGAGATCTTCAACAACTTCGACCGCCAGACCGAAGGCCGTTTCCTCGCCTCGCTGGAAGAGCGCAGCAGGGACTCCGCCGAAAAGATCAAGGCGCTGATGTTCACCTTCGAAGACCTCGGCAAGCTCGATCCGGGTTCGGTGCAGACGCTGCTCCGCACCATCGACAAGAACAAGCTCGGCATCGCCCTCAAGGGCGCGTCCGACACGCTGCGCGACCTCTTCTTCGCCAACATGTCGGAACGCGCGGGCAAGCTGCTGCGCGAAGACATGGAACTGATGGGCCCCGTCCGCCTCAAGGACGTCGATGAAGCCCAGATGACGATGGTCAACATCGCCAAGGATCTCGCCCAGAAGGGCGAAATCATGATCGCCGCGAACAACGACGAAAACGAACTGATCTACTGACGCCGATCGAAACCTCCAGGCGGACGAGTGCAATGGAACTGAAGCAGGCCGTTAAATTCACCTTCGATACGCGGTTCGACGACGGCGACGTCGTGTCGGTTCCGCGCGCACAGGTGAAGACGCGCTTCGGCAAGGACGAGCTCGACCGCGCGAAAGCCGAGGCTTACGCCGCCGGTCTTGCCGCCGGCCGCGCCGAAGCCGCCGCCGAAAGCGATCGCGAAATCGGCGACGCCATGCAGAATTTCTCCGCCAATGCGGCAAGCCTCCTCGCCGCGCTTCAGGCCGAGAGCGCCGCGCTGCGCGGCGAAGCCATCGCGCTTGCCATGATGGCGGCCAAGAAACTCGCCCCGGCGCTGATCGCCACGCGCCCCGAGGCCGAAATCGAAGCCGTCATGCGCGACTGCCTGACGCATCTCAACCGCGAGCCGCACATCGTGCTCCGCGTCGCCGACAATCTGATCGAGCGCCTGAAGGAAACCGTCGACCGCATGGCGCTCGAACGGGGCCTTGCCGGCCGCATCATTCTTCTTGCCCAGAGCGACATCGCCGAAGGCGATTGCGTTGTCGAATGGGCCGATGGCGGCGTCGTGCGCTCGCGCGCCGAAATCGAACGGGAAATTTCCGAAATCATTTCGCGTTTCATCGAAACGCTGTCGAACCCGCGCGCCGCGCGGGATCGCCTCGCCATGCCTGAAACGCGCTGAACGAACACCGAAGGAGCCTTGCCATGACCGATCAGGACGAAGAAATCTCCCTGCCCGACCTTTCCAATGCCGGCCCCCTGCCGGCCGACACGCTCATGGACGGCCAGGACGAGGCGGGCGAGCGCATGGCCCAGGACCTCGAAGCGGTCTTCGACGTGCCCGTCAACGTCTCGGCCGTTCTCGGCAAGACGCATATGGAAGTCTCGAACCTCCTGAAGCTCGGGCGCGGCACCATCGTCGAGCTTGACCGCAAGGTGGGCGAGGCCATCGACATCTATGTGAACGACCGGCTTGTCGCGCGCGGCGAGGTCGTCGTCGTCGACGACCGCCTCGGCGTCACCATGACCGAAATCATCAAGGGCGGCGCGAGCTGAGGTTATCCCCTCCCCGACCGCCTGCATTTAGTTTTACCGCTTGAAAGTATGAAGAAAGAGGAGTGCCGCAAATGCGCCTTCTGATCGTCGGAGCCCTGAACGGCCAGCTTTCCACTGCCACGAAAATGGCGATGGCCAAAGGCGCCAAGGTGACGCATGTCGAAACCGCCGCCCAGGCCGTCGAAACCCTGCGTTCGGGACGCGGCGCCGACCTTCTCATGGTCGATGTCCGCTGCGACATCGCGGCCCTGATCGCCGACCTGCAAGCCGAACACATCTGCCTGCCGGTCGTCGCCTGCGGCGTCGACACCGACGCCCGCGCCGCGGTGAACGCGATCCGCGCCGGCGCCAAGGAATATATCCCCCTGCCGCCCGACGCCGAGCTGATCGCCGCCGTCCTCGCCGCCGTCGCCGACGACGGCCACGCCTTCATCTTCAAGGATCAGAAGATGGTGGACACGATCCGCCTCGCCGACCAGGTCGCGCCGTCCGACGCCTCGATCCTCATCACGGGCGAATCCGGCACCGGCAAGGAAGTCATGGCGCGCTATCTGCACCGCAAGTCGCTGCGCCGCGACAAGCCCTTCATCTCGGTCAACTGCGCCGCGATCCCCGAAAACCTGCTTGAATCCGAACTCTTCGGCCACGAGAAGGGCGCCTTCACCGGCGCCGTCGCGCGCCGCATCGGCAAGTTCGAGGAAGCCGACGGCGGCACGCTGCTGCTCGACGAAATCAGCGAGATGGACCTCCGCCTCCAGTCGAAGCTGCTCCGCGCCATTCAAGAACGTGAGATCGACCGCGTCGGCGGCAAGGCCCCCGTCAAGGTCAACATCCGCATCATCGCGACCTCGAACCGCGACCTTCAGGCCGAAGCCCGCTCCGGCCGCTTCCGCGAAGACCTTTTCTATCGCCTGAACGTCGTCAACCTGAAGCTGCCGCCGCTGCGCGAACGCCCGGCCGACATTCTGGCGCTGACCGAGCATTTCGCCGAGCGCTATGCCAAGGCGAACGGCATGCCGACGAAACCCGTTTCGCTTGAAGCCCGCCGCTTCCTGACGCGTCACCAATGGACGGGCAACGTCCGCGAACTCGAGAATACGATGCACCGCGCCGTTCTGCTGACCACCGGTCCCGAAATCGACGTCGAGGCGATCCGCCTCCCCGACGGCTCGCGTCTCGACGAGCCGGTGCAGGGCTTCGGTCTGGCGCAGAAGGCCGCCGCCGCCGCCGACGCCGCGACGCGCACCTTTGTCGGCCGCACCGTCTCGGAGGTCGAACAGGATCTTATCCTGCAAACGCTGAACCATTGCCTCGGCAACCGCACCCATGCCGCGAACATCCTCGGCATCTCGATCCGCACGCTGCGCAACAAGCTGAAGGAATACGGCGAATCCGGCGCCGCGATACTGATGCCCGGCGACATGCGCGTCAACTTCGGCTGACTACAAGAAACTTTTCGCCTGGACCGGGAGTAACTGCCGATGAGTGATGCAAGCGTGGCTAATGCGAAGACGGGCGGACCGCTGAGCGGTTTCGGCTTTCCCGGCCTGACGGCGGGCGGCGTGCTCGGCAACTTCGCCAAGCGCGGCGACCTTGCGCTCGCCATCGGCGTGATGACGATCATCGTCGTCCTCATCCTGCCGATGCCGGCCTTCCTGCTCGACTTCTCGCTCGCCATCTCGATCACCTTCTCCGTGCTCGTGCTGATGACGTCGCTCTTCATCCAGAAGCCTCTGGAATTCAGCGCCTTCCCGACGGTGCTGCTCATCGCGACCATGTTGCGCCTTGCGCTCAACCTCGCCTCGACGCGCCTCATCCTCGCCCATGGCCACGACGGCACCGACGCCGCCGGCAAGGTCATTCAGGCCTTCGGCCACTTCGTGATGCAGGGCAACTTCGTCATCGGCGTCATCGTCTTCGCGATCCTCGTCATCGTGAACTTCGTCGTCATCACCAAGGGTTCGGGTCGCATCGCGGAAGTCGCGGCGCGCTTCACCCTGGACGCCATGCCCGGCAAGCAGATGGCGATCGACGCCGATCTCTCCGCCGGCCTCATCGACGAAAAAGTCGCGCGCAAACGCCGCAGCGATCTTGAAAACGAAAGCGCCTTCTTCGGTGCGATGGACGGCGCCTCGAAGTTCGTTCGCGGCGACGCCGTCGCCGGTCTTCTCATCACCTTCATCAACGTCATCGGCGGCATCATCGTCGGCGTCGCGCAGAACGGCCTGAGCTTCACCGACGCCGCCCACACCTACACGATCCTGACGGTCGGCGACGGCCTTGTGAGCCAGATCCCCGCCCTCATCGTTTCGACCGCCGCGGGCCTTCTCGTCTCGAAGGCGGGTGTCGAAGGCGCCGCAGATCAGGCGCTCTTCGATCAGCTGTCGGGCTACCCCCAGGCGCTCGGCATGTCGTCGGTCGTCATGGGCATCATGGCCTTCCTCCCCGGCCTGCCCGCCATTCCCTTCCTGCTTCTCGCCGGCGGCGCGGGCAGCGTCGCCTATTACGTGACGAAGAATCGCAAGGAAAAGGCCGCCGAGGAAGTCCGCGCCGAAACGGAGAAGACCGAGGCCGTGCCCGTCGCGGACGAGCCGATCAGTACCGCACTCAAGATGGACGAACTGCGCCTCGAAATCGGCTACGCCCTGCTCCCGCTCATCAACGGCAAGGACCACCAGAAGCTCACCGACCAGATCAAGGCGCTGCGCCGCCAGCTCGCGACCGACATGGGCTTCGTCATGCCCTCGGTGCGCATCCTCGACAACGTCCAGATCGAGGCCAACGGCTATGCGATCCGCGTCAAGGAAGTCGAAGCCGGCCGCGGCGAAGTCTACGTCAACCAGCTCCTCGTCATGGACCCGCATGGCGGCCGCATCGAACTGCCGGGCCTCCACACGACGGAACCTGCCTTCGGCCTGCCCGCCACCTGGATCGACGAGGGTCTGCGCGAGGAAGCCTCCTTCCGCGGCTACACGGTCGTCGATCCGCCGACCGTGCTGACGACGCATCTGACCGAAATCATCCGCGACAACATGGCCGACCTGCTGTCTTACGCGGAAGTGCAGAAGCTCATCGACGAACTCGGCAAGGAACACAAGAAACTCGTCGACGACATCGTGCCTGCGCAGATCACGGTCACGGGCATCCAGCGCGTGCTGCAGACGCTCCTCAACGAGCGCATCTCGATCCGCGACCTGCCGACCATCATGGAAGGCATCGCCGAAGCGGTGGGCCACACGCAGAGCCTCAACCTCATCACCGAGCATGTCCGCGCGCGTCTCGCCCGCCAGATTTGCGCCTCGCATTCCGACGCGAACGGCACGCTGCCCCTGCTCACGCTGTCGCCGCGCTGGGAACAGTCCTTCGCGGAATCGCTGGTCGGCCAGGGCGAGGAAAAGCAGCTCGCCATGCAGCCCTCGAAGTTGCAGGAATTCATCGCCCTCGTCCGCGACGCATTCGAGGAAGCGGGCCGCGTCGGCGACGTGCCCGTCCTGCTGACGAGCCCCGGCGTGCGGCCCTATGTGCGCTCGATCATCGAACGCTTCCGTCCGCAAACCTTCGTCATGTCGCAGAACGAAATTCACCCCCGCGTTCGCCTGCGCACCATCGGCACGGTCTAGGAGTAGGACGCCGTGCGGCTGAGGACATTCATCGCGGACAGCATGACCGAGGCAATGGCCGACGTTCGCCGCGAACTTGGGCCCGACGCGATCATCGTCTCGAACTACACGAACGACTCCGGCCGCATCGAGGTGACGGCGGCTGTCGAGACCGGCCGAACCGGCGCCTCGCGCGATCGCGACGTCGAAGCTTCGCTCGAAGAGATGCTTCGCAGCCGCTTGCACAGGACGGTCGAAACCGGAAGCCGGGCGGCCGTCCCCGCTCATTCGGGCATCGGCTTCGATGAAACCCTCATTGCGCGCGCCCTCGACATGCAGGCCGTATCCGCCGATCTGCGCGACGCGCTGGTCGCCGCCGCGACGGCGCTCGGCCATGACGACGTAGTCGCCGCACTTGCCGGCGCGCTTGAAACACGCCTCGGCTTCGAGCCCGTGCCCGTCGCGCCACGCGCGCCCATCATGCTTGTCGGCCTTCCCGGCTCCGGCAAGACGGTCACGATGACGAAACTCGCGGCAACCGCGACGCTCGAAGGCGCGGCCGTGGATATTTTCACCACCGATACCGCCCGCGCGGGCGCCGCCGCGCAATGCGAAGCCTATGGCCAGCTTCTCGGTGTCAACGCCCGGCCCGCCGACAGCATCGACGCGCTATCGCTCCTCCTTGAGGAACGCGCCGAAGCCGCGACCGGCTGGCCCGACCGCTCGGCGCGGCCGTGCTTTATCGACACGACCGGCATAAATCCTTTCGACCGCGTGGAATACGCCGCCCTTGCGCGCCTCGCCGACGGTGCGCGCCTCGTCGCCGGGACGGAGCCCGTGCTCGTGCTTTCAGCGCTTGGCGACGCGGCACTGCTGAGCGAAGTCGCCGGCCGTTTCGCCGGTCTCGGCGTCCGCCGACTTGTCGCAACGCATGTCGACATATCGCGCAGGCTGGGCGCCGTGCTCGCCGCCGCGGACGCCACGCGCCTCGCGCTCGCCCAGATCAGCGTCACGCCCTATCTCGCGCGCGGCCTGAGCGCCATGAACCCGTTTACTTGCGCCCGCCTCATTCTTCAAACCCACGAACAGCGCAACACGACCGCTTCGCTTTCCGCCGCGTCCTAGATTTCAGTCAGGAAGAAGCCAATGCCCACTCCTCGCATCATTCAAATCGCATCCGGCAAGGGCGGCGTCGGAAAAACATTTCTCTCGATCTCGCTCGCCGAAGCGCTGGCCTCGATGCATCGCAACGTGCTTCTGTTCGACGGCGATCTAGGCCTCGCCAATGTAGACGTCCAGCTCGGGCTCGCGCCGAAGCACGATCTCGGCTCCGTCATCGCCGGGCGCGTCAGCCTCGAGGAAGCCGTCACGACGTACCAGAAGCCTTCGGTCGGCGGCGCCACGGGCGGCGCGAAGTTCGACGTGCTTGCGGGCAAGTCGGGTTCGGGCGTGTTGAGCGCGCTCACCAAGGTGGAAATCGCCGGCATCACGCGCGGGCTCAAGATACTTTCCGAGCGTTATGCGCATATCGTCATCGATCTTGCCGCCGGTCTCGATCAATCCGTCATGTCGCTCTGCATGCCGGGCAGCACGACGCTCGTCGTCGTGACCGACGAGCCGACGTCACTTACCGACGCTTATGCCTTCATCAAATTGCTGACATTGCAGGACCCGGAAGCCGATGTGCGCGTCGTCGTCAACTTCGCCAACGACCGCGAACACGCCTGGCGCACGCATGCGGCATTAACCAACGCATGCCGCAACTTCCTCGGCATAAATCCGCCGCTCGCAGGCTTCGTTCCGCGCGACGAACTTGTGCGCGACGCGATCCGCCACCAGACGCCGATCCTCTACCGCCATCCTCAGGCCAAGGCGAGCGAGGCTCTGCGCAAACTCGCCACGGAATTGCTGACGCCGCTGCCGGTCAGGCCCGCAACCGCGCATGCTTAACAGTTTTGCGACGCACACAAACCATTGCTGCATCGCAATTAGCTAGAATTCGTCCCATTTTGGTCTAACCTGTGCGCTGCCTCGCCGGCGGGCAGCTTGCCGCTTTCCGAGGCATTGGGGAGTCCGGTACAGCGTCAGGGGGATGGAATGCAGCTTACCGAATATCTGAATGAGGGGATGGCTCTGGCTCAACAGGGCTTCGACACCGTGAATTCGATTCAGGGTCTCGTCATCGCCGTCATCGCCGCAGGTTTGATGCGCGGATATGGCCAGATCATCTTCTATGCGATCGGCGCAACGATCGTCCACGAAGTCGTCACCATCATCCGCCACATGGCGATGCATGACGGCACGCCGATGCCGAACTTCGCCGATCCCGCCGAGCTGAAGCTCATCGCGATCCGCCTTGTCGGCTACTTCGTCGCCATCACGCTGATCTACCTCGTCCGCCGCATACTCATTCGCAGCTAGGCGAAGGTCACTCGCGGAAATTCTCGTATTGCAGAGGCTGCTCAATCGGCAGCCCCTTGACGAACTGGATTGCGGCCTGAAGGTCGTCTCGCTTTTTTCCCGAGACGCGCAGCTCATCGCCCTGAATGGCGACCTGCACCTTCAGGCCGGAACCCTTGATGTCCTTGACGATGCGCTTGGCGAGTTCCTTGTCGAGCCCATCGCGGATGGCGACCTTCTGGCGCACGCTCTGGCCCGCCGCCTTTTCCACTTCCTTGTAATCGAGCACGCCAGGTTCGATCTTGCGCCGCGCAAGATGCCCCTGCAGAAGCTCGTGCATCTGCTTCAGCTTCAGATCGTCATCCGCATGGATGGTGATTTCCTGATCCTTGCGCTCGATCGTGCAATGCGAACCCTTGAAGTCGTAACGCTGCGCGATCTCGCGCGTTACGTTCTGGAGCGCATTGTCGATTTCCTGAAAATCGGTCTTGGAGACGATGTCGAAAGAAGGCATGGCTTTACCGCAGGCACGTCATTGAATGGGCGCATATTCTAGCCGGGCCCGTCGCGGAAGGATAGCGAAGCGGGCGGATGCCGATACCGAGTTGTTGGTCGCGCTCCAGTTCAGCTAGGCTTCCCCGGACTTTCCGCACATCGCCTGCCGCCGACAAAGGAAGAAGACCTTGCGCGTTTATCGTTTCGCCGATCTGAAGAGCCTCGACAGCCTCACCATGTCGCAGGAACCCATGCCGACGCCTCAGCGCGGGGAAGTCCTGGTGAAAGTCCAAAGCGTGGCGCTCAACTATCGCGACCTGTCCCTGGTGCTCGGCAATTATGTCGGACCGTCGAAGGCAGGCGTCGTTCCATGCAGCGACGCCGCCGGTGAAATCGCCGCGGTCGGCGAAGGCGTATCCGTCTTCAAGCCGGGCGATCGCGTCATCAGCACCTTCCATCCGCGCTGGTTCGGCGGCCGCCCGCCGCTGACGCTCGGACGCGAGACCTATGGCAACGGCGCCGACGGATGGCTTGCCGAATACAAGGTCGTTTCGCAGGAGGCAGTCGTGAAGCTGCCCGACGCAATCACGCATGCCGAAGGCTCGACACTCCCCTGCGCCGCGACCACCGCCTGGACGGCCTTGTCCGGAGCGGATCCGATCCGCGCGGGGCAAACGGTGCTGACGCTCGGTACGGGCGGGGTATCGGTTTTCGCCGTGCAACTGGCAAGGACGCTGGGCGCCACCGTCATCGGCACGACGTCCTCAGCCGCAAAGGGTGAACGGCTGAAGGCCATCGGCGCCGATCATGTCGTGAACTATTCCGAGATTCCCGATTGGGGCCAGCACATCAAGAAGAAGCTGACGGCGGGTGTCGGCGTCGATTGCGTCGTCGAGGTTGGCGGACCCGCCACCGTGAATGAATCGCTTCGCGCCGTTCGCTGGGGCGGCGAAGTGGTGTTGATCGGATTCCTGAGCAGCGAGAATCCGGGCATAGACTATTTTCATTTGAAAGGCAGCGGCGCGACAGTCCGGTCGATCGGCGTCGGACCCCGGGCGGCGCTCGAAGACCTCGTTCGCGCGGTGAGCGCCACCGGCCTCAAGCCCGTCATCGATCGCATCTTCAGCTTCGGGGAAGCTCGTCTCGCCTTCGAGCATCTGCAGAGCGGCCGTCACATCGGCAAGATCGTCATCGACGTGGCGGGCTGACGGCCCGCACACTCAGGCCGAGAAGTCGAGCGGCTTAACCCCGGCGGTGAATGCCGAGGGCGATCTCGTCGAGTTCGGACTGCTCCACGCGCATCACTTCCTTGCGGTGCTTGCGCTTGCGGCTGTCTTCGAGAAGCTCGTATTTCTTGAGTTCGCGGAACGCAGCCGCAAGCTCCTCCTTGGCGGCGTCGAGCTGCTTCTCGATATCCTCGATGGAAGCGAGAATGTTCTGGCGCCGGCGAATGACGGATTTGGCGAACATCGGATAGGCAAAGTGCGCGACGTCGGAAATGCCGGCCTTCTTCTGTTCCGCCAGCACCTGCGCTTCAAGCTCGCGCTCGCGGGCGCGGAACTCCTGCGCCATCAGCTCGAGCTCGGCGAGCTTGCGGCGCTTTTCGTCGACCTGGAAGCGGTGCAATCGGATCAGAGTTTCACGGTTGCGCATCAGTCAGCCTCCCTCGGCGGCGGCGTCTGGGAGAGAATCTGTTCCAGCATGGCAAAACCTTCCGCCATGCCGGTCGCTTCGTCCTTCCGCTGCCCGAGAAATCCCTCGAGCGCCGGCTGGTAGAAAATCGCTTCGTCGACCACCTTGTCCGAGCCCGGCCTGTAGGCGCCGAGGCGGATCAGCTCTTCCATGTCGTCATATGTGGACATGAATGTGCGCGCCCGCTTGATAAGCGCGTTTTCCGCTTCGTTGTTGCAACCCGGCATGGTGCGCGAGATCGACTTCAGGATGTTGATGGCGGGATAGCGCCCGCGCTCGGCGATGGCGCGCTCCATGACGATATGCCCGTCGAGAATCGAGCGCACGGCATCGGCGACAGGCTCGTTATGGTCGTCGCCGTCGACAAGCACCGTGAAGAGGCCCGAGATCGTACCCTTGCCCGAGCCCGGCCCGGCGCGCTCAAGGAGCTTCGGCAGCTCGGCAAAGACGGTCGGCGTATAGCCCTTGCTCGTCGGCGGCTCGCCGGCCGAAAGACCGATCTCGCGCTGGGCAATGGCAAAGCGCGTCACGCTGTCCATCATGCACAGCACGTCCTGGTCGCGGTCGCGGAAATATTCGGCCAGCGTCATGGTGAGATAGGCGGCCTGACGGCGCATCAGCGCGGGCTCGTCCGAAGTCGAAACGACGACGACCGAACGCGCAAGGCCCTCGGGCCCCAGATCGTCTTCGAGGAATTCCTGCACTTCGCGCCCGCGTTCGCCGATGAGGCCGATCACGGCGACGTCGCAGGAGGTGTTCCGCGCCAGCATCGAAAGCAGCACGGACTTGCCGACGCCCGATCCGGCGAAGATGCCCATGCGCTGCCCGCGGCAGCAGGCGAGGAATGTGTTGAGGGCGCGCACGCCGAGATCGAGCTTGCCGCGCACGCGCTGGCGGGTATGCGCGGGCGGCGGCGCATTGCGAAGACGATAAGGCTCGGGCCCCTGTGCGATCGGTCCCTTACCGTCGATGGGCTCGCCCATCGCGTTGACGACGCGGCCGAGCCAGGCGCTCGTCGGAAAGACATGCGGCTCTTCCGCATCGACGACCGCCTTGCAGCCGACGCCGATGCCCGAGAGCGAACCGAAAGGCAGGCACAGCGCCCGGCCGTCGCGAAATCCGACAACCTCGCATTCGACGTCGGCGCCCGTCCGGCTCGATACCGAAAGCCGTGAGCCGACGCCCATGGCATGGAGAGGTCCGGCAACCTCCACCATCAGCCCCTGGATGCTGACCACTCGACCGTAATGTCTGACCTCGGCCAGTGAGCCGATTTCCGCCAACAAAGCCCGCACGTCCAAAGGCTCCCGCATAACGCTGTTCCT
The DNA here is from genome assembly GCA_031291615.1 of Parvibaculum sp. Taxonomy (GTDB): domain Bacteria; phylum Pseudomonadota; class Alphaproteobacteria; order Parvibaculales; family Parvibaculaceae; genus Parvibaculum. The sequence goes on along the minus strand of JARLIS010000025.1, from coordinate 20,527 downwards.
CCAGCCCGGGAATTGGGCCGGATTAGGGAGAAAGGAATCTATCCCCCACATCTTCGGGTAATCTTGACGGCAAGACTTTAAGGCCGCGTAAACCTTGGAAACGGAAACTGGGCAAACCCCGCCACCCGCCGGCGGCGGTCGCTGGATGCCGAAATCTGACTCTATTCTGTCCAGGCGGCCCGATTTGTCCCAAATCGGCAGGTTAAGCAGGCGTTTGACCGGTCTATAAAATTTTCTGGAATTTTTTGACTTCGGTTAACCTTTGTTAACCAAATCGCGTTATCGTCGTCTTCATAGATCACCAAAGGGCTGCAGTGGCGAGTGGGCCACCTTCGCTGCAAAGAGGGCATCATGCGAGTTCTGCTCATCGAAGACGACAGTGCAACCGCCCAGAGCATCGAATTGATGCTCAAGTCGGACGGTTTTAACGTGTACACGACCGATCTCGGTGAGGAGGGGGTCGATCTCGGTAAGCTTTACGATTACGACATCATCCTTCTCGACCTGAACCTGCCGGATATGAGCGGTTATGAGGTTCTGAAGTCGCTGCGCCTGGGCAAGGTGACGACGCCGATCCTCATCCTGTCCGGTCTGGCCGGCATCGAGAACAAGGTTCGCGGTCTCGGCTTCGGCGCCGACGACTATATGACCAAGCCCTTCCACAAGGACGAGCTGGTCGCGCGCATCCACGCCGTGGTCCGCCGCTCCAAGGGCCATTCGCAATCCGTCATCAACACGGGCAAGCTCACCGTCAACCTCGACACCAAGACGGTCGAAGTCGACAGCGCCCGCGTCCATCTCACCGGCAAGGAATACCAGATGCTGGAGCTTCTCTCGCTCCGCAAGGGTACGACGCTCACCAAGGAGATGTTCCTCAATCATCTCTATGGCGGCATGGACGAGCCGGAACTCAAGATCATCGACGTTTTCATCTGCAAGCTCCGCAAGAAGCTCGCAGCGTCCACGGGTGGCGAACACTACATCGAAACCGTGTGGGGACGGGGCTATGTGCTGCGCGATCCCGTCGAGGGAAGCATGCCGGTTCAGGCCACGGCCTGATCCGCATCTCGCAGGCATGAAACGGAAAGGGCGTCTCCCCGGAGACGCCCTTTTCATTTGCGGAAGCTCCGCGCCCGAAAGTCAGGCCCTGGGCTTCGCCTCGACGACGAATTCCTCGCCATCCATCCGCGCGGCAATGTCGAGACCGAGCGAGCGGGCGACAAGCCCGGTGAAATAGGGCTGGGCCGCGCGCGCGTCGAGAAACCGCTCCGGATCGCGCCCGCCGAGAAATCCCGCCGTCTCTTCCGGCACCCTGGCCGCCTGCCCCTTCGAGCGGATGCGCAAGGTCGGCGCCGTCAACGGTTCCTCGACCGAGGCCGTGACCTCGCCGCCGCGCGGAATGGCGGCAAGGCCGATCAGGATCATGTTGAGGAGAAGTTTCACATAGTCCTTGCCGATGGTCGCGTGCGGCGCGTTCCACGAAAGCGTCGCCTTCTCGCTCCGCATCAGACCTTCGGCGACGGCCTTGGCATCGCCGAGATCGAGCTCGGCCCCCGCCGAGCCCGCCGCCCCGAAGGCGAGACGCGCGAATTGCAGCTTGGCGGATGCCTGCGCCGCGCTCTTGGTGATGAGGTCCATCGCATGGACGCGCATTTCGGGATCGTCGTCGTCGGCAAGCACTTCAAGCCCGTTGGTGATCGCGCCGACGGGGCTGATGACGTCGTGACAAACGCGGCTGCATAGGAGCGCCGCCAGCTCCAGCGCCGAAACTTCTTCCGCCATGCTCTATTCCCCGCCCGAAACTGAAACCGTCCAAAAGCCTGATACCACCGCCATGCGCCCGATTCCAGCCCCAGAGGCGCCTACCCCGGCCGGCGAGCTTGACCAACCGGCCTCCCGGTGTTGTTCTCCGCCGCGAACAAGCGAGACTTATGAGGGACAGATGAGCCGCGTCGCCGACCGTGCCGCCCTGGTAGATGAATTGCGCCGCATGGCTGTCCGCGCCGGCGCCGCCATCATGGCGCATTACGAGACCGGGGGCGGCGCCACCCAGAAGGAAGACGACAGCCCCGTCACCGCCGCCGACCACGATGCCGAGCACATCATCCTGGACGGGCTGCAAATGGTGGCCCCGGACATTCCGGTCGTCTCGGAGGAACAGGCGGCCGCAGGCAACATCCCTGAAATCGCCGAATGCTTCTTTCTCGTCGATCCGCTCGACGGCACCAAGGAATTCCTGCGCAAGAACGGCGAGTTCACCGTCAACATCGCGCTGATCGAAAATCGCGTGCCGGTGGCTGGCGTCGTCTATGCGCCCGCCAAGAACCGGATGTTCTACGGCTGGACGCCGGGCGAGGCCTATGAACAGACGATCGCTCCGTCGGCAGACGGTTCCTTCGACGCGGCGGCGGCCCCGCGGCGCATCTGCGTTCGCCAGCCCGACGACGACGGCCTCGTCATCATTGCCAGCCGCACCCACCGCGACCAGAAGACGGACGAATATCTGAACCTCTACAAAGTGAAGGAGTTCCTCGCCGCCGGTTCATCGCTGAAATTCTGCCTGATCGCGGCGGGCGAAGCGGACCTCTATCCTCGCCACGGCCGCACCATGGAATGGGACACGGCGGCCGGCCACGCCGTGCTGGCGGCCGCCGGCGGCAGCGTCACCCAGCTCGACGGCGCGCCGCTTCTCTACGGCAAATCGGAGCGCGGGCTCGACAATCCCTATTTCGTCGCGCGCGGCGGCGAGGGCCGGAAATAGAAACGGCGCTCCCCTGTGCAGAGGGAGCGCCGTCTTCCGTTGGACCAGGCGACTTGAAGCGCCACGGTCCGGTGCTGTCGAGGCCACGGATAGAGACAGCGACCGGCGCGAACTCCGAACTGGCCCCCCGACCCTCGGTGGCCCGCGCCGGCCCCGCCTGGCTGGAACTGAGTGCCGGCGGCGAAGCTGTCTGATGAAGGAAAGAGCAAGCGGCGTGCCGCGCTTTCCGGCGCCCATTCGCGGGGATTTGCCCCGATGCGGCACAGTTTCATCCTCCGTCCCGGTCAACAATCCGCTCATTGTGCCGTTATTTTCCGCCCGCCGCCCCAATCCGCCACCTTTGTGCCGCGACAACCAAGGTAAAATCGCCGGAGGGAATCAGGGGCTTGGTTAATTGCCGCGACAAGGAGCTATGGATGATGGACACAAAACCGGCTGGACACAGGACCAGGAGAAACGGTCTCCCCGGCGGCCTCGCCGCTCTCTTCGCGGGCATGCTGATCCTGTCCACCCCGGCTCTGGCCGAGCAGTCGGGGGAGCAGGCGCCGCCCGTCAGGAGCCAGTCCAACGACACCTATAGTGAAAAGGAAATTGTCGCGAGCGCGGGTGAAGTCTTTGGCGGCACCGCCAAGGGCCTCGCCGACGCCGTCCACAGCATCTTCAAGAAGTATGGCGAGCCCAACGCCTATATCCGGGGCGAGGAGGCCAGCGGCGCCCTCGTCCTCGGCCTGCGCTACGGCTCCGGCACGCTTCACATGAAGAACGGCTTCTCCGAAAAGGTCTTCTGGCAGGGCCCGACGGCGGGCTGGGATTTCGGCGGCAATGCGGTCAAGGTCTTCACGCTGGTCTACAACCTGCCGAACGGCGAGACGATTTATCAGCGTTTCCCCGGCGTCGAGGGCAGCGCCTATCTCATCGCCGGTATCGGCATCAATTACCAGCAACGGGGCAATATCGTGCTCGCGCCCATGCGCTCGGGCGTCGGCCTCCGCCTCGGCGCTTCCGTGGGCTACCTGAAATATACAAAGTCACGGGAATGGTTGCCTTTCTGACACGGGGACAGCCCCAACCGCCCCTCGGCATATGCGGGCGGTAGAACCTCACTTTCATTTCTGGCAGGGTGGCCCCGATAGCCACCCTGCTTCGTTTCCGCACCTTTGTTTTGCCCCTGAATAGGATGAGGAGCCTATGGTCGAGAGCCTGATGCTGATCGCACTCGGCTTTTTGACGGCAACGCTGTTTGCGCTGGTCGCCGTCCAGTTCGTCTGGCGCCGGGCCGTCAAGGTGACGACGAACCGCCTCGAAGGCGAGTTGAACGCCGACGAAGCGAGACATGCGGTCGACCGTCTCGCCAACGTTCAGGTCCAGCTCCAGGACAAGCATCACGAAGTCCGCGCGCTCACCGAGCGCAATGCGGCGGTCGAGGAAGCGCTCGCCCATGCAAGCAGCGAACTTCAGGCGCTGCGGGAAGAAATCGCCGCGCTGCATGAAGGGCACGCCGCCGCCCTCGCCGAAGCCGAGCGCCACGCGCAGAATGTCGCCGCGCTCCAGTCGCGCATCACCGAACTCGAAGCCGCCGCTTCCGCCGAAGTCGCGCGCCAGAACGACGTCGCCGTTCAACTGCAAAGCCTCGGCGAAAAGGCCGCCCGTCTCGTTCATGAGATGCATGGCATTTTCGGCGACGCCGCCGGCGCTCATGCGCTTGAAGCGGCCCTCGCCCATCCGCAACCGGCCGCGCCCGCGGAACAGGCGGCGGAACACGCGACCGCGCCTGCCCTTCTCACGCCCTTCCCGATCGAGGAAAGCGAAAATGCGGCCGGGAGCGACGATGATCACCGCCTGGCGGAAATCAAGGCGTCGCTCTCCAGCTTCAGCGAAGGCGTAGACCACGAAGGCGTCGCGGAAGAGGAAGAGAGCGAAAGCGGAAAGCCGCTCCCGACCGAGCGCTTCCTTGCAGAGCGTATCCGCGCGCTGGAGGCCGGCGTCGCTTCCTAATGCGCCGGAAGCGGCGCTGCGGCTTCTTTCTCCAGCAACGCCTTGTCGGGACCGTCAGGCATGTTGAGCGGCACGCGGTCCGGCGCGCAGAGCACATAGCGCTCCGTCGGCGCGAGGATGACGAGATCGGGCTTCCACTTTTCGATCAGATCCCACTTGAACCCGCATTGGTCGTGATGCGTCCAGATGAGACGCTTTGCATGAAGCATGAGGGGATCGAGGAAAAAGCCGCGCGTGAATGAATCGCCGATCACCATGACGGTCGGCCCCGCCGCGTTCTGGCGCGTCGCGATATAGGTCGGCATCGGCACACGGTCGCCGAGATCCTCATTGGTGAAAGGCTCCGGCTTCAACCGGGAGAAATCGACCGCCATCTGGCGATCGTGAACGCGCCCGTCAACCCCGATCAGATGGGCGAGATCGCCGCCTGGCATCGTGAAAAATCCGGTCTCGACCGTCTGCGGATCGATCCGCCAGCCGGGCTTGCCCGCAGCGTCCATGATCGCATTGAACCCCAGCAACATGCCGTGATTGTTCCAATGCGTGTCGGTGTGAAGATAGACTTCTTCGCGCTTCTTCTCGTCACGCAGCACGGCGCGCAGATCGACAAAGGGAATGCCGCGCTCGCGGATCAGCCGGGCGAAAAGATCGTATTCCGTCGCGACCTCGGGCACACGCGCCCAGGAAGGCAGACCGTCGCGGTTGACGCTCTGGCTGTTCGGCGGCGCGGCGACGACGAGCTTTCCTCCCCATGAATTGAGGGCGCGCTGCAGCGCGGCGGCGACATCGGCCAGCTCCGTCACCTGCGCCACGCGCATCCGCTGGCCCATGCTCTGCTGAAAAACCGCATCGTCGGTGAGAAAGAGCCAATCGCCGCGCCCATAGGCGACGTGCTCGCTGGTCGACGTGCGAAGATCGTGGCGAAGCGCCGCATTCGCATGAAGAAGCTGCGCCCGGAAGCCGAAATTCTGCTGCATCCACTGATCCGCATCGCGCGGGAAGCTTCTCCAGTCGGAAAGCGCTTCCGGCCATTTGACCGGCATGTCGTCCGGCATGGCCGGCGCCCTCAGCAGAAACCCCGCAAGCATCGGCGCCCAGAGAAGCGGCAGCGCGACGGCGAGCCAGATGCGGTGATGTTTGGTAACGAGGCCCATCTTCAAAACCTGAAATAGAGGAAGGGGCTGAAAGTGCCGCTGCTGATGGCAAGCACCGAAAGCGCGGCGATCAGGGTCACGAAAGCGATATCCGCCGCCGCGGAATGGCGAAGCGCGCGCGAAATCGTATCGTTGCGCGGCGGCACCCCGTTCGAGCGCGGCAAAAGCGCCAGCGCCGCGCCCAGCAGAAGCGCGCCGATGGTGATCGGATGGAGCGACAGATCCATGCGGACATCGGCGGGGCCGACGCCGTTCATCCCGAACAGGCCCCCGAACATCCGCCTCGCATGGGAAAGATCGGCGGCGCGGAACCACACCCAGCCGAACATTGCCGCGAGAAGTGCATAGGTCCAGGCGAGCTTGTCGGGCCAGGTCTTCAGCCACGCGCCAAGCCCCGCCCGCTCCACGATCAGCAGCGCCCCGTGATAGGCGCCCCATATGACGAAGGTCCAGCTCGCCCCGTGCCAAAGCCCGCAGAGAATGAAGACGGTGCCGAGATTGCGATAGGTCTGGAAAGCGGAACCGCGATTGCCGCCGAGCGGAATATAGAGATAGTCGCGGAACCAGGTCGACAGGCTCATATGCCAGCGCCGCCAGAATTCGGTGATCGAACGCGATGTGTATGGCAGCCGGAAGTTGCGCGGGAACGTAAAGCCGAAAGCAACCGCAAAGCCGATCGCCATGTTGGAATAGCCCGCGAAGTCGAAATAAATCTGCACCGTATAGGCCGAAAGCCCCAGCCAGGCGTCGATCAGCGTCGGATGGGCGATCTTGTCGAATGCGGCATCCGCGATCCGGGCCACCTCATCGGCGATCAGCACCTTCTGCGCAAGACCGATGACGAAAATGCGCGCGCCCGCGCCGACGCGCCCCCAGGTCGTCCGCCGGCGCTCGATCTGCCGCGCGACCGTCTTGTAACGCACGATGGGCCCGGCCACGAGCTGCGGAAACATCGAGATATAAAGCGCGATATTGGTGAGCTTGCGGGCGGCGCGGAAACTGCCGCGATGAACGTCGATGATGTAGGACATCGAATGGAAGGTGAAGAAGGAGATGCCGAGCGGCAGCTCTATCTCCGGCACCGGCACCGACTTGCCCATATGCGCCAGCACGCGATTGAGATTGATCAGCGCGAAGTCGGCATATTTGAAGATGCCGAGCACGAGCAGATTGGCGGCGATGGCGAAGCCCGTCACCCATTTGCGGCGCTCTCGCGGCGTTTCCTCGATGAGCAGCGCCGCCTGCCAGTTTCCGACGATCGAGCCGAGCATGACGAGCACGAACCACGGCTCGCCCCAGGCATAGAACAGCAGGGAAAAGGCGAGCAACACCGCATTCCGCGCCGGCACCGTCCGGGCAAAATAGTGAAAGGGAATGAAAAGCGGCAGGAAATAGAAGAGGAAGGGTATCGAGGAAAAGACCATGATCTCTCGTGCCGGCGGGCGTCAATGCCGGAGGACGGTCGTGTCTTTTCAGCAATATGTCAAATTGACGGTGCGGGATCGAACCCGCACCTACCACGCCAGCAATTTCTTGGTGATCATCACGTTGTAGCCGACATTTCCGTCGGCCGCGGCGCGAACGTAGAACCCGTCGCCGGTCGCGGACGAATCGCCGCCCGGCGCGAAAGAGAGCCCTCCTCCTCCGCCGCCGCCCGATCCATCCGCGCCGCCAGAACCGGGGAGAGAGGGTGCGCTTGGAAAACCGGGAAGGCCGCTCACGCCGGAACCGGGAGCTCCTCCTCCCGTTCCGCCTCCCATAAGTCCTCCAAGCGCCGTGGTAACGGGCTTCGTGATAGCGCCGACCGTTCCCGCCAGATTTGCTGCCTCGACCGGCCCGGCCATCGCGATCGTGCACACAGCCGCAATCGCGACGACGTACTTCCTCCCGCTCAGCTTCATCTTCGCCCCCCGACGCAAATTCAACTTGCGACAATCATAACCGATTCAGACGCATCTTCGCGCAGCCGGACAAAATTTCGTCACGTTGACTCAACCGCGAACCAAATCGGACAAAGCTGGGACACAAGCCGATCCGCCGCCTGTCCGGTCGAAACGCCGCCCTGAGATTTTATTCTGTATACGTCCTAAATACGGAACCGCCGGCGCGGCGCCGCCCGCGCGGTAACTGGCTTCATTCTTGCTCGGGTCGGCTGTCCGATGCGGCATTGCGCTAGGTATGGCGGATCGTTTCCGCCCCACGCGCCGTGAAGTGCCTGAAAAATATGCGCCCTGCCCGCAAAGGATGCATTTGTAGATACCGGGGAGCGCCATGGCGTCCGAAACGCTGGAGACGAAAGCCACCTTGCATGAACTGGATGCCGTTCTCGAAAACGTCCATTCCAGTCAACGGGCCAACCGCGACGGCGCCGTGGCGACCTACATACCCGAACTCGCCCGGGCGGAGCCCGACGCCTTCGGCCTCGCCATTGCGACGGTCGGCGGACGAATTCATACAGCCGGCGACGTCGAGATACCTTTCACCCTTCAATCCGTCTCGAAGGCCTTCGCCTTCTGCCTCGCGCTGGAACTGGCCGGACGCGACAAGGTATTGGCGCGCGTCGGCGTCGAGCCGAGCGGCGACGCCTTCAACGCCATCGTCTTCGATCCGGTGACGAACCGCCCCTTCAACCCCATGGTGAATGCCGGCGCGATCACCATTGCCGGTATGCTCGACGAAATCGCGGGCGACAGCGCCTTCGATCTCATGCTCGACCGCTTCTCGCAAGCCGCCGGACGCAGGCTGTCGCTGGATGAAACCGTCTATCGCTCCGAAGCTGAAACCGGCCATCGCAATCGCGGCATCGCGCATCTTCTGCGCGCCAGCGGGGCCCTGACCGGACGCACCGAGGACGCAGTCGATCTCTATTTCCGCCAATGTTCGATCAGCGCAACCGCCACCGATCTCGCGCGCATGGGGGCGACGCTTGCCAATATGGGCGAAAACCCCTCGACCGGACGCACCGCCTTCGACCTCGGCGCCGTGCGCAACACGCTCGCCGTCATGTTCACCTGCGGCATGTACGACTATGCGGGCCATTGGGCCTATGACGTTGGCATCCCGGCAAAAAGCGGTGTCAGCGGCGGCATTGTCGGCATCGTCAATCGCCAGCTCGGCATAGCGAGCTATTCGCCGCGCCTCGACGCCAAGGGCAATTCGGTGCGCGGCATCGCCGCATTTGGAATGCTGTCGGACGAGCTCGGCCTGCACGCCTTCGACTGCACGAACCGAGGTTCGGCCTTCGTCAGTACACTGATAGACGACGCATGACGCCCCGGCGCGACGGCAACTTCAAGTCTTCTAGGCCCTGGCGCCGCGTGACCGCCGCAACGCCGCAATCGCCGTCTTGAATTGCTCGACCTTGGGCGCAAGCTCGATGGCGCGCGTAAACAACCGCTCGGCAAAATCCGGCATCCGCCCCTTGACCCGATGCGCAAGAGCGCCGAGATCGATGGGCCGGAAGGCGGCCGGATAATTCGCATAGATGCGCGCGGCGACGACCGGTCGCTTGCCCGCGGTCGCCAGCGCCGCCTTGGAGGCGCGCAACGGCCATCGCTTCCGCGTTGCGCGTATGAAGGCGCCGATCCTCGCCTTGTCGCCGGACCGGCACGCCTCGATCAGTTCGACAAGCGCTCTTCCTTCGGTGAACAGCAATTGCACTTCGTGATCCGCGAAGGGAACGGCGACCGGAATGACCGACTGGTGGCCGGTCGCGGCCAGGGCGCGCACATGAACGAGATCGTTATTGTAATGCGGATCGTGGAGCACATAGATGCGTCCCGACATTTCCTCGCGTCTCGGTTCCATGTTCCGATGCAGAACCGGATCGAAGAACTTGTGCGGCGCGCGGGTGTCGCCCATCCCGGCCGCGTCCATCGTATATTGCGGGCATATGGCGACAACGGTCGAAGCATTGATCGCGCGGCTGTACTTGATGGCGCCATAGGCGCCCATGCTGTAGCCGACGGCGACGACGTCGCCCGGGAAATTCCGGAAGAGGTCGGCGTGTTCGGCAAGGAAGCGATCGATGCCGGGATTGCGAAACCAGTCGCGCAGGCGCGACGCGATGCCGATGGTCGAGATGTTGTGCGCCTCGACGATCGGCTGGCCCCAATACCAGACGCCGTCACCAAGCCTGCCGACCTCGTTGAATGTCACCAGCAGATAGGGGGACGCGCCGTCATGGCGAAATACGTCAAACCCCTCGCCGGAATGAATCAGCATCGCGCGCTCCCCTCAAATTCTGCACGGTCGAGTATACCGCGCGCAGACACCCCGGACGGCCATTTTGCCGCGCCGCCGCGCCATCCGGATGAATTATGCGAGGAAAGCCCGCTGGTATCCCCAAGGGGAGTCGAACCCCTGTTTTCGCCGTGAGAGGGCGACGTCCTGGGCCACTAGACGATGGGGACATGGCCAGCCGGGCGCTCCGTATAGGATGGTTGCGGAGAACGTTCAAGCGTTGAAGTCGAGGAACCGGCATAAGCGCGCGCCATCGTCAGGAATGATCGCCGCGAAATCGCGACTGAAGACGAGCCGGCGGCGAAAGATACGCCATCAGGCCCGATGCGGAGTTAGGGTACGTACCCTAGAATAAGACTTATGCAGTGCGGCAAACGGGCGCAGTTTCAGAGTAGGTATATTAATTCTATGCGCGAGAATGAAAAATACTTGTTTATAATCATATAGATAGACAAGAAAGCAGCCCAAACCCGCCCGACAAAACATTACCGCATTGCAACATTTTTTACTTTGACATTTTGTCACGATAGGGCGATAAGAAACTTACGAAAGTTGATCGATCTCCTCCCCGATCTCGGCTTTCAGTAGTTGCCGCCTGTGTCATCCTCCCTCCTCCCCAAGACACAGGCGGCACCCTCCCCCTCTCCGCCATTGCATCGAGAAGAAGCAGCGCGTCCGCGTCTTGTCGTGCGTCAGCCCGCGCCCGCCAGCGCGAGCGGACGAAAGCGCCGCGCCGCTCCTTCGCCGAGTCGCAGCCAGGCGCCGAAGGAGACCGCTCCCGTCCGCCGCTCCGGAACGGCGATGACGGCAACGAGCCCGGCTTCATGCATGCCGGAAAGATCGGCCGCCGAGGGCCGCAAGGGACCGAACGGATGGGAATGGAAATAGCCGACCAGCCTCTCGGCTCCCCCGGCCTCGTGCGCCCTCTCGCGCCCCCTCTCACGCAGAGAGTGCTGAACGGCGAAGAGCGCCGCCGGATCAATCTCGAAACGCCGCCTCCGTGCGTTTGCCGGCGCGACATTGGTGGCAATGACGAGGCGCGTCAGGCGAATGACGCCGCCCGCCGCATGGCCGATCAGCAGCCCGCAGCATTCTTCCGGAAAGCACGCGGAAGCTGCCGCGCCCATGTCGCCGAACAGGGCCCCATCGGCGTCGAGTGAGGTAAACCCGCCTATTGCGGCACGCCGCTCTGGGCGAGGTCGGTCAAGGGCCGAAGACGAATCCGGCCGAGCTCGACGCCCGTTCGCGCGCTGACGATGACGATTTCCTCGCCCTTGTCGTTGCCGACATGAATGGCGATGCGCTCATCCGCCATGGTGATGGAGCGGACCTTTTCGCCCGGCTCGACATGGACGTCGCTGACGCCGAAGCGCCCGGCAAGGCCGACCGTCTGCTGGGCGGCCTGTGGATTGGACGCCCGCTTGACGATGGTCGTGACCACCAGCGCGAAGCCGAGAACGAGAAGAATGCCCATGGCGATCACGACAATCTTCAGAACGCGCGCATTCGGCGCTGGCGGCATTTCCATCGGCGGCGGCGTCGCTGTATCGTCCGGCATGATGTCCTCGCAAGAAAATGAAATGGGCGGCCAGCGCCACGCCGTGACCGTGCCGCCGGAAGCCGCCGGCACGCGCCTCGACAAGTATCTCACCGACGCGCTCGCCGACAAGGAAGAAGCGCTCTCCCGGGCGCGCCTTCAGGCGCTGATCGGCGAAGGCCGGGTTTCCCGCAAGGCGGGCGGCGGTGCGGAAGCCCCGCTCGACGCCTCCTACCGGGTCAAGACGGGCGAACGCTACTTCGTGCACATACCGCCCGCCCTCCCCGCCGCGCCCAAGGGCCAGAAGATCCCGCTCGACATCGTCTATGAGGACGACGCCCTCATCGTGGTGATGAAGCCCGCCGGCCTCGTCGTCCATCCGGCGGCCGGCAATCACGACATGACGCTGGTGAACGCCCTCATCGCCCATTGCGGCACGAGCCTGTCGGGCATTGGCGGCGAAAGACGGCCGGGCATCGTCCACCGCCTCGACAAGGATACGTCGGGCCTCATGGTGGTGGCCAAGACCGACCGCGCGCATCAGGGCCTCTCGGCGCAATTCGCCGCGCATGGCCGCGACGGCAAGCTGACGCGCGCCTATACCGCGCTCGTCTGGGGCATGCCGAAATCGGCGCGCGGCACCATCGAGGCAAACCTCGCCCGCTCGACGCACAGCCGCACCAAGATGGCGGTGGTGAAGACGGCCGGCCGCGAGGCGATCACGCATTACGAGGTGGAGGAGAGCTACGGCGAACCGCCCGTCGCTTCCCGCGTCGAATGCCGTCTGGAAACCGGCCGCACGCATCAGATCCGCGTCCACATGATGGCGCTCGGACATCCCGTGATCGGCGATCCGACCTATGGCGTCGGCCAGAAGACGCGCGCCTCGAAACTGTCGCCGGAAGCGCAATCGGCGCTTGCCGCCCTCGGGCGTCAGGCGCTTCACGCCCATCATCTCGGTTTCGAGCATCCCGTCACGCAAGAGATGCTTTCCTTCGACGCCGAACTGCCCGCCGACATGGCGGCCCTTGCCGATGCGCTGGAGCGCATGAACGAATAAGAGTTTCAGAATTAGGAAGGCCAGACCGATGACCATTCTTGTAACGGGCGGAACGAAGGGCATCGGCCTCGCCATAGCCAGGCGCGTCGCCCGCCACGGCGAGCGGCTGGTGCTCGGCTATGCGAGCGACGACATGTCGGCGGAGCGCGCGCGGGCCGAACTCGAAGGCCGCGGCGCCGCCGTTCACACCGTGCGCGCCGACATCGGCACGATCGACGGCGTCGAGGCGCTGATGAAGGAAGTCGAAAGCTTCGGCAACGGCCTCGATCACATCGTCCACAGCGCCGCGATGATCTATCCGACGAACCTGCTCGACGCCGACCTTGTAAAGTTCACCCGCGCCGTCGAAACGAACGGACTCTCGCTTCTCTATCTGGTGCAAAAGGCGCAGCCCCTGCTGCGGCGCGGCAGCAGCATCGTCTTCGTCTCCAGCATGGGCGCGCGGATACCCTCGCCGAATTACGGCGCGCTCGGTGTCGGCAAGGCGCTGGCCGAGGCGATCATCCGCTATCTGGTCGCGGAACTTGCCCCGAGAGGCATCCGCATCAACGCCATCGCTCCGGGCCTCGTCCACACGACCTCGGTCGCGGCCATGGTCGGCGGCGAAGAAAAGGCCGCCGCCGTGGTCGACAGGGCCGCCCGCGCCAACCCATCGGGCCGCGCCTCGAAGGACAGCGACTATGCCTCCCTCGTCGAATATCTGCTGAGCCCCGAGGCGGAATTCGTCCAAGGCCAGGTCATCGCCGCGACGGGCGGAACGGGCATTATTGGCTGATAGGGCCTTGCCCTATTGTTTAGAATTAATATAATGTAATTTATCAACGGACCTTTTTTGGCCCGATTCCTCCCCTATATACGGGATCGCTGTCCGCTCTTCTCAATAGGTGGAGCATCCAGGCAGCGGGCCCCAAGGGGAAGAACTTGGGGGCCTGCCGATAAGGGGTACTGATATGTCGACGAAGCTGGTGCCGGCGCCAAGTCCGGAAGGGTCGCTCTCGCGGTATCTCCAGGAGATCCGCAAGTTCCCCATGCTCGAGCCGCAGGAAGAGTACATGCTCGCCAAGCGGTGGAAGGAGCATGAGGATTCCGAAGCCGCCCACAAGCTCGTGACAAGCCATTTGCGCCTCGTGGCGAAGATCGCCATGGGCTATCGCGGCTATGGGCTTCCCATCGGCGAAGTCATTTCCGAAGGCAATGTCGGCCTGATGCAGGCCGTGAAGCGGTTCGAGCCCGAAAAGGGCTTCCGCCTTGCGACTTATGCCATGTGGTGGATCCGCGCCTCGATTCAGGAATATATCCTGCGCTCCTGGTCGCTCGTGAAGATGGGCACGACCGCGGCGCAGAAGAAACTCTTCTTCAACCTGCGCAAGGTGAAGGGCCAGATTCAGGCGATCGAGGAAGGCGACCTGCATCCCGAGCATGTGACGACCATCGCCGACCGTCTCGGCGTCACCGAGGATGAAGTCGTCTCGATGAACCGGCGTCTGTCCGGCCCCGACAATTCGCTCAACGCACCGCTGCGCACGGACTCCGAAGGCGGCGAGTGGCAGGACTGGCTGGTCGACGACAGCGCCGATCAGGAAGCGACGCTGGGCGACCGCGAGGAGCTCGACCTTCGCCACGACATGCTCGCCAAGGCCATGCAGTCGCTCAACGAACGCGAGATGCACATCCTGACCGAGCGCCGCCTGAAGGACGAGCCGGCGACGCTTGAAGACCTGAGCCAGGAATACGGCATCAGCCGCGAGCGCGTCCGCCAGATCGAGGTGCGCGCCTTCGAGAAGCTGCAAAAGGCGATGCGCAACGCCGTGCGCGAGCAGGCCGACGCCCGCAAGGAAGCGGCCGCGAACGCCTGATCGCGCCTCGCCTGAACGAACGGAAAGGCCGCCCCTCGGAACGGGCGGCCTTTTTGTTGTGTTGCGCGCCCCTCCCGTCCTGACGCAGACTTCGCGCACGGACATTTCGGCTTTGGGAGGAGCTGCCATGACCTATGCCAAGGGACGCGTGTTCAACGACGCCGACAGCCACATCATGGAGCTGCCGGATTTTCTCTCGGCTCATGCCGATCCGGCGCTCCGCGACCGCATGCCGTCCATCGGTTTCGGTTCGGGCGGCAAGACGGCCGAAGGCCGGATCAGCCGCTACAAGCTGGAAGGCGCGGCGAAGGATGAAAAAATCGCGCGGCTTCTGGAACTCGGCGACAGCCTGATCGCCGGCCCGAAAGGCTACGAAGCGCTCGGCGCCTTCGACGGCGGGGAGCGCAAAAAGGCGCTCGATCTCCTCGGCTTTGCAAAGCAGCTCGTCTTTTCGACCTTCTCGGCCGGCGTCGTTTTCGACGAGCGCCTCGAACCCGACATCGCCTATGGCGCGGCCCGCGCGCATAACCGCGCGGTCGCCGATTTCTGCGGCGACGACAAGCGCCTTCTCGGCGTCGCCGCGATCCCGCTCGACAATCCGAAACGCGCGATGGAAGAACTGGAATTCGCGCTTGCGCTCGGTCTCGGCGGCGTCTGGGTTCCGCATCGCCCCGCCGGCGGCCGCTCGCCCGGCCATGACGATCTCGATCCCTTCTGGGCGCGGCTTGCGGAGGCGGGCGTTCCCTTCCTTCTTCATGTCGGCGGCCACAAGCTGCAAATTCCGAAGGACTGGATGAACACCGGCCGGCCGATTCCGACCGACTGGCTCGGCGGCGGCGAAAACATCCGCGCCAAGGACATGACGAGCCTGCACCACATGCCGGAAACCTTCATCAGCACCATGGTGCTCGACGGCGTGCTGGAGCGGCATCCCGGCTTGCGCGGCGGCGCGATCGAACTCGGCGCAGCCTGGGTGCCGTCGATGATCCGCCGCCTCGACCAGATCGCCGACATCTGGAAGAAGTCCGAACCGGAACTGAGGAAGTTGACGCGCAAACCTTCCGAACAGATCACCGATCAGATCCGCTTCACGCCCTACCCCTTCGAGGATGTCGGCGCGATGATCCGCGAGTCGAACGACCGGCTCTATCTTTTCTCGTCTGACTATCCGCACACTGAAGGCGGACGTAATCCGCTCGGCCGCTTCGAAGCCTCGCTCGGCGAAATGAGCGAAACGACGCGCGAGCGCTTCTACACGCGGAACTTCATGGACCTCTATCCGCAGTCCGCCGCCTGAAAACGGGACATGCACGCGCGACGTCTTCGATGAGGCGATGGCCCCGTCGGGAAGCAGCGCCAGGCCTTCACGAATGGGGCGCTCGGCGACAGGCCGCAAGCGCGAGGATCGCATCGACGGCGATGTCGGCGAGCTGAGTCTCGGCTTCGCCCAGCGCCCGCCTGCCGACATTCCTCCACACCTCGGCCGTCCCGTGCATCATCCGGCCCACGAGCTCCGGAAGCTGCGTTTCGCCGTTGGAAAGGCCCCCGGCAAGCGCCGACTCTATCCGGCCATGAAGCACGGCCAGCACCTCGATGACGGCGCGGGTCTCAATATCCGCCTCAGGCGCATCGAGGCCACGGCGGTGCGGAGGGCTGATCGGTTCAAGCATGGCGGCTCCCTGAATATGCATTTATGCACATAATATGCAAAAATGCATAATTCACGCACAATGCGCAAGCCTCTAATGCCTGCGCCTCGGCTCAGGCCGCATTGCCCCGGCGGTCGCGCCAGCCGGCAACGACCACGCCCATGATCGACACCCGATCATAATCGACGAGAACAGGCTTGCCGGAATCGGGAAGCGTGCTTCGCGTGATGAGAAAGGGCGGCTCGAATTTCCTGAACACGGTTTCGGGCTCGCCGCGCTCCGAAATTACCTGCGCGACGACGATGTCGCCGGGAACGGGCTTTTCCGCGAGATCGACGAGAACCCTGTCGCCAGGCAGGTAGCCTTCGAGATCGAGCGCGCGGGATTTGACGAGCCACCAATCCTTTCCCGAACCGGCCGCCAGTTCCACCCGTTCGGGGCCTTTATAGGGAACCGCATCCGGCTCGGCGAAGCCGCGTACCGCCCGCGCCCTGGGCCGCCCGAACCCCTCGGGCGGCGGATAGCCCGTGACCTCGGCAACCTTGTCGATCGTATGCGTCGAGATCGTCGAATTATAGGCGCCGTCCCGTGCGGGCCTGGTCAGGGTTGAACTCGACAGGCCGGCGCGCCGGGCCACTTCTGTGGCCGTGAGGCCGCTCGAACGGATGGCCGCGCGGAGCCACGTCCGCAGCGCTTCGCGCAATTCGACTTCGCGATCGGATGACTTCTGCATGGAAAGCTGTGCACGCCCATAACTGAAAGCTGTGCACCCAGTGTCCATGTTCATGCAGAACGTCGCATCTTGTGTAATTGCACTTCAAGCATTCAATCTTACCCGCTCTTATATGCACAAGCACAGGCAAGGTTCAACGGGCCGCAGCCGCCCGGAATAGCCTTTCCGTCTCCTCGTCGGCCGGAAAGAAGCTCTCGATGCGCAGCTCGTCCGCGGTCACGTCCTGCGCGGTCCCGAAAGTCGCGATCACCGTAAAGAGCGAAACATGCGCCCCGTCCTTCGCCACTTCGAGCGGCAGCACGGGCACCAGCGCCGCATCCTCCGCCGCCCATAACGTGTCGGCGTCCTGATATTCGGCAAGCTCCAGCAGCACCTGTTTCATTTCCTGCCCGCCAAGCGCTTCCGCCTCGCGTTGCGCCCGGTGCCAGAGCAGCGGCGCAATGGCCTTCCAGTTCGCGACATATGGCCTGATGCCGCCCGGATGAAAGAAGAGCCGCATCAGGTTCCGCTCCGCGCCGCCGACGCGCGACCACAAATCCGCGCCGATCATCTCGGTCAGCATGTCGAAGGGCGCGTTCGACATGCGGATATTCCAGGCGCGGTCGATGGCGATGGCGGGAAACGGCGAAGCGTTGGTGAGCATCATCCGCACGGCCGCCATCACCTGCCCCATCTGCGGATCATCGAGAGGGCGGGCCTTGAAGACGGGTGCAAAGCCCGCCGCGGTGAGCCAGTCGTTTCTTTCGCGCAAGGGCACATCCAGTGTTTCGCTGAGTTGCAGGATCATATTCCGGCTGGGTTTCGCCCGGCCCGATTCCAGATAGCTGAGATGCCGCTGCGAGACGCCCGCCGTCAGCGCAAGGTCGAGCTGCGACAGGCGGCGCTTCTGCCGCCAGCTTCTGAGCAGATGGGGAAAAGCGCCCTCGGCGCTGCGGCCTTGCACGAAACTGGTTTGCGCCACGGTCGAAACTCCTTCATTGCCGGCGATTGTCTGCCGCCCGGCGAGGCAATTCAACGACCTCCGAGGTAATTGCGGGGAGCTGCTCCCGCGCATCACTCTGCACCCGGACACTTACAGGAGGTTCCCATGACTGGCCGTTTGCTCGCTCTCATCGTCGCCATCGCCGGTTTCGGCGTGCTGTCGACGCTCGCCCTTGAAGATGTCGGTTATCTCGGCATTCTCGCGCCCCATTTCCAGAGCTGGGGCGGCGCGCAGGTTTTCGTCGATCTGGTGATCGTCTGCCTTCTCGCCTGCATCTGGATGATCAACGACGCGCGCGAGCGCGGCCTGCCCGTCTGGCCCTTTATCGTCATCACGCTGGTCGGCGGCTCCTTCGGACCCTTGCTCTACCTCGCCCTGCGCGAATGGCGCGCGCATGCGGGCGGCAAGATTTCCGCTCGGGCGTGAAGGCGGGGAAACGCAAAAGGCCGCTCTGACGAGCGGCCTTTTCTCGATACGCAGCAAAGAACTATTGAGCCGCGACGCCTGTGCCGATGGGGCAGCTCACGCCCGTGCCGCCAAGGCCGCAATAGCCGGCTGGGTTCTTCGCCAGATATTGCTGGTGATAATCCTCGGCGAAGTAGAAAGCGCCGGCATCCTTGATCTCGGTCGTGACCGCCGGATAATCGCGCTTGGCAAGCTCATCGCCGAACGCCTTGCGCGTGGCTTCCGCCGCCTTGCGCTGCGCCTCGGAGAAGACATAGACGCCGGAACGGTACTGCGTGCCGATATCGTTGCCCTGGCGCATGCCCTGCGTCGGATTGTGGCTCTCCCAGAAGACCTTCAGCAGTTCTTCGTAAGTGACCTTCTTCGGATCGAAGACGACGAGCACGACCTCGTTGTGCCCCGTGCGGCCGGTGCAGACTTCCTCATAGGTCGGGTTCGGCGTATAGCCCGCCGCATAGCCGACAGCCGTCACGATGACGCCCGGCACCTGCCAGAACTTCCGCTCCGCGCCCCAGAAACAGCCAAGCCCGAAGACCGCCATCTCCGAGCCCGCCGGATAAGGCCCCTTGAGCGGCGCGCCATTGACGAAGTGACGCTCGGCGGTCGGCAACGCGACTTCGCGGCCCTTCAGCGCCTCGGCAGGCTCCGGCATCTCGATCTTCTTGCGCAGGTTGAACATCGGGGTCCTCCTTCTGATTAGACCCATGATATGGCGCTTTGGTCCCCTCGGCAAAAGGGCACGGCCGCCTCACATCCGCTCACGATTTCGTGGGTTTGAGCCACTGGGCGAGCTCCCGCCACGGGGCGATGTCCCAATATTTCGTCGCCGCGCCGGACGGCGACGTCAGCACGAAAACCTCCGGGAAATCCGGCTGCCTCCGCGCCTGCCGTCCCGGCGAGATTTTGCCGGTGGGCAGGCCAAGCCAAAGGCTCGCCGCCTTCTTGCTGGTGAAGGCGACGGCGCGCGGCCGGAAGCGGCGCATCTTCGTCTCGAAGAGCGTCACGTCGAAATGCTCGCGCGCGATCTCATGATCCATGCCGGAGCCCACTTTCGACATATCCGTGAAGCCGATCCCGAGCTTCAGCAACTCGGGAAATTCATGCGGCGCATAGAGACGCGGCGTCAGCCCGATATCACGCAGCTCCCGCCAGAAACGGTTCCCCGGATGCGCATAATAAGCCCGCTCCGCCGCCGAGCGATGGCCGGCGGCCGTGCCGACGAAAACGAGATCGAGATCAGGCGCGAGGAGGTCGCAGAGGATTTCCGGCATTCCATCTCCAAACCATTGGGTCATCGCCCGGTCAAGCCGTGCCATGACGAAAATGGAGACGGGTTCGGGGCAACGCACCGAGCCCCTCACCGTCCCGCCTTCGGCAGGCCCCTCCCTCTCCCCGAGGGAGGGGCAAGCAATGGCGCCTCACCTATTCTAGCCCTCTCCCTCTGGGAGAGGGTTGGGTGAGGGCCTTTCTTCATCTCAAGGAATCGGATTCTCCCGCCGCCCGCCCAGCGTCGCATTCGACGCCTTCACCGCGGCGCTTTCCTCTTCCAGATAAATCTCCGCGCCCGAATTGCGGAACTTGTCCGACATTTCCGCCATGCCGCTCTCGGCATAGTCGCGCACATCCTGCGTGATTTTCATCGAGCAGAATTTCGGCCCGCACATGGAGCAGAAATGCGCGACCTTGTGCGCATCCTTGGGCAAGGTCTGGTCGTGAAACTCCTTGGCGCGTTCTGGATCGAGCGAGAGGTTGAACTGATCCTCCCAGCGGAACTCGAAACGTGCGCGCGACACGGCGTCGTCGCGGAGCTGCGCCGCCGGATGCCCCTAGGCGAGGTCGGCGGCATGGGCCGCGATCTTGTAGGTGATGACGCCCTCTTTCACATCGGCGCGATTGGGAAGCCCCAGATGCTCCTTCGGCGTCACATAGCAAAGCATGGCGCAGCCGAACCAGCCGATCATCGCCGCGCCGATGCCGCTGGTGATGTGGTCATAGCCCGGCGCAATGTCCGTCGTCAGCGGCCCGAGCGTATAGAAAGGCGCGCCGCCGCAATGCTTCAACTGCTTGTCCATATTGACCTTGATCTTGTGCAT
>JARLIS010000024.1 GCA_031291615.1 Parvibaculum sp. | reverse complement strand
GGGGGGGGCGGGGGGGGGCGGGGGGTGTGGGGGGGGGGGGGGGTGTCGGCGGTTTCCAGTACTTCGTCATGGCGGACTTGATCCGGCATCCATCTTTTCGCGATGCGAGAAGGAAGATGGACCCCGGCTCAAGGCCGGGGTGACGGTGGGGGGTGGGGTGACGGTCAGGGCTTCCGCGCGATCAGCAGGGTCGTCGTCTGGGTGAAGACGGTTTCGCCGGACTGGTTCACGAGCGTGTGGCGGTTTTTCACGACGCCGCGGTCGGGCTTGGAGGCGGAGGGTTTCGTCTCGATGCATTCGATGGTGAGGCGGAGCCTGTCGCCGAGTTTCGCGGCTTTGAGAAAGCGGACTTCGTCGTAGCCCAACGCGCCGATGACGGCGGTTTCTTCCGGCAGGCGCGCGGCGAGCCAGAGGACGATCGCCTGCACATGCGAGCCGCAGGCGGTCAACGTGCCGTAGACGGATTTCGCGGCGGCGGCCTTGTCGATGTGGAAGGGCTGCGGGTCCCATTTGCGCGCGAAGGAGACGATCTCGTCCTCGGTCAGGTCGTAGACGGCGTCGATGTCGTGGCGCTCGCCCAGGGTGAAGTCGTCGAAGTGGCGCATGGGGGCCTCCGGTCGTGAAGGGAAGATGGGCCCCGGCTTTCGCCGGGGTGACGGCATTGGTTGGGGTGACGTTTCAATATGGGGTGAGGCTGCGGGCCTGCGCAAAGGAAAAGGCCCGCCATTGCTGGCGGGCCTTTCGATTGGTGGTGCCGATGTATCAGGCGAATTCGAAGAGGCCGGCGGCGCCCATGCCGCCACCGATGCACATGGTGACAACGCCATATTTCAGCTTCTGGCCGGCGGCCTTGCGGCGGCGGGCTTCAAGCAGGATGTGGCCGGTGCAGCGCGTGCCGGTCATGCCGAAGGGGTGGCCGATGGCGATGGAGCCGCCATTGACGTTGTACTTCTCCGGGTCGATGCCGAGACGGTCGCGGCTGTAGAGGCACTGGCTGGCGAAGGCTTCATTCAATTCCCAGAGGTCGATGTCGTCGACCTTCAGGCCATGACGCTCGAGCAGGCGCGGCACGGCGAAGACCGGGCCGATGCCCATCTCGTCGGGCTCGCAACCGGCGACCGCGAAGCCGCGGAAAATGCCGAGCACGTCCTTGCCGCGCTTCTCGGCTTCCTTGCGCTCCATGATGACGACGGCGGCGGCGCCGTCGGAGAGCTGCGAGGCGTTGCCGGCGGTGACGAAGTTGCCTTCGCCGCGCACGGGCTTCAGGGCGGCGAGGCCTTCCAGCGTCGTGTCGGCGCGGTTGCACTCGTCGCGATCGACCGTGTAGTCGACCATCGTCTCTTCCTTCGTCTCCTTGTTGACCGATTTCATCTTGGTCTTCATGGGGACGATTTCGTCCTTGTACTTGCCGGCGGCCTGGGCGGCGGCGATGCGCTGCTGGCTGCGGAGCGAGTATTCATCCTGATATTCGCGGCTGACATTGTAGCGCTTGGCGACGATGTCGGCGGTCTCGATCATCGGCATCCAGAGGGCGGGATAGGTGGCGAGGAGCTTTTCCTCGGTGATGTTCTTGAGGTTGGTGCCCTGCATCGATACGAGCGAGATCGACTCGACGCCGGCGCCGACGGTCACCGGCACGCCTTCGTTGATGACGCGGCCCGCCGCGATGGCGATGGAGTTGAGGCCCGAGGAGCAGAAGCGGTTGAGCGTCGTGCCCGAGGTGGTGACGGGGCAGCCGGCCCAGATGGCCGCGAGGCGGCCGGTGTTCATGCCGGTCGCGCCTTCGGGATTGCCGCAGCCCATGATGACGTCTTCGACTTCACCCGGCTCGATGCCGGCGCGCTCGATGGCGTGCTTGATCGCGTGGCCGCCCATGGCGGCGCCGTGCGTGGCGTTGAAGCCGCCGCGGCCGGCCTTGGCGAGGCCGGTGCGGGCGGTGGACACGATGACTGCTTCTCTCGACATGGAAGTCCTCCGGGACGATTGCGGTTTCTGGCCGAAAGCGGGCGTTACAAGGCTTCTTTACGGGCCTGCCCGGCCGGGTTGGGCGCACCATAGACGCCTGACCGCGCCTTCGGAAAGAGGAATCTCCAAGCCGCCGCTGCGTCTTCCTGTACAGGATTGGCAGGCCCCCTGAACGCGGATGGACGCCTTTGGATCGCCGCCGCTTTTCGCCCTTTCCCGCCGGGCGGCCGGGCTTTAGATAGTGCGCGTCCCCTCCCTGTTTGCCGAGTGATCCCATGAACAAGCCGAGCGCGCCCCAAGGTTTCGTCCAGGTCCAGAGCGAGGGTTTCGGCGGTTTTGCCGGCCCGGTTTTCCGGAAGGGCGAGGTTTTCGTTTTCGACATCGCGCCGCAGCATCTCAACGGCGACGAGCGGCTGCATGGCGGCATGATGATGAGCCTCGCCTCGATCGTGCTGGGCGAGGTCGCGCGCGAGGCGGCGGCAGGAGCGGAAGCGGGTGCGGCGACAAGGCCGCTTTCGATCAATTGCGATTTCGTCAGCGCCGGGGCGGCGGGAGAGCGCGTCGAGGGCCGCGCCCGGGTCACACGGGCGACGCGGACGGTGCTTTTCATTTCGGGCGAGCTGAAGGTTGGCGAGCGCGTGCTGATGAGCGCGACTGGCGTCTATGCGATCAAGTCGCGGGACGGCAAATGACCGAGGCGCGGGACGCAACGAGGCCGCCACGCGTGGCGCTCCCCTCGCCCGTCGAGGCGGAAGCGCCCGAGGGCTTTGCCGCGATCGAGCTTTACGATCCCTTCGAGGCGCATGTCGGACCGCTGTTCGAGCGCGTGGAGGCCGATGGCGGGCGCGTCTCGGCCTTCCGGGTCGACGGGCGGCATGTGCGGGAGGACGGCACGGCGCATGAGGGCATGATGATGACCTTCGCCGACGCCTTCATGGGCGGCGCGGCCTGGCGCGGCACGGACGGGCAACCCTGCGTCACCCTGAGTTTGCAGACGAGCCATCTCGGCGATGCGAAGCTCGGCGAGGTCGTGGAATGCCGGGCGCGCGTCGAGCACCGGACGCGGGCCATCGTCTTCGTTTCGGCCACGTTCACGGTTGCGGGCGAGCCCGTGATGACGGCAACGAGCCTTTGGAAAATTCTCGGCGCGCGCTAGGCTAAGCCTCAAGAATGAAAAACCGGGAGGATCGAATGCCTGCACCCTTTACCGGCGGATGCCTTTGCGGCGCGATCCGCTATGAAGTCGGCACGGAGCCCGTCGCCTTCGCGCTCTGCCATTGCCGCGACTGCCAATACGTATCGGGCGGAGAGCCCGCCGCCGTCGTCATCGTACCGCGCGATGCGCTGAAGATCACCAAGGGAAGCCCCAAGGGCTTCACCGTGACGGGCGACAGCGGCAAGCATGTGACGCGGAAATTCTGCGCCGAATGCGGCACTCCGCTTTTCAGCGACGTCGAGGCCAATCCGGCGATCTGGGTCGTCAAGGCGGGCTCGATGGACGATCCGAGCTGGCTGAAGCCCGGCCTCATCGTCTACACGGCCTCGGCGCAACCATGGGCACATATGGACCCGGCGCTGCCGCAATTCGCGAAGACGCCCGGATAAAATCGGAAGACAGGGAGAGAAACATGGCGATCAACTACGAAAATCTGATGGCGTCGAAAGCGACGGGCCAGGAATTCGAATATGGCGACCGCGAGACGATGCTCTATGCGCTGGGCGTGGGCTTCGGGCGCGACCCGATGAATGCGAAGGAACTGCCCTTCGTCTATGAGAAGGGTCTGAAGACGCTGCCGACGCAGGCGACCGTCATCGCCTGGGGCGCGGGCGGGATGCGCGACAGCGGCATCAACTATCTCCTCGTCGTGCACGGCGAGCAGAAGCTGACGCTGCACAAGCCCTTGCCCATGGCGGCGAAGATCAGCGTCGACAGCGGCGTCATCGGCGCCTGGGACAAGGGCAAAGACAAAGGCGCGATCATCGTCACCGAAAGCGTCATCAAGGAGCGGACGACGGGCGATAAGCTCTGCACGCTGCAATCGACGATTTTCGCGCGCGGCGACGGCGGCTTCGGCGGACCGCGCGAGGGCGCGCCGGAACCGCACAAGATTCCCGACCGCAAGCCGGACCTGACGGTCGAGGCGGATACGCGGCCCGACCAGGCGCTGCTCTACCGGCTTTCGGGCGACCGCAATCCGCTGCATTCCGATCCCGATTTTGCCAAGGCGGCGGGCTTCCCCCGCCCGATCCTGCACGGGCTCTGCACCTACGGCACGACCTGCCGGGCGATCGTCTCGTCGTCGGTTTGCGATTACGACCCAACGAAGATCACGGGCTTCGACGTGCGCTTTTCCTCGCCCGTTTTCCCGGGCGAGACGATTTCGGTCGATCTCTGGAAGGACGGCAATATCGTTTCCTTCCGCGCGCGCGTCGCGGCGCGCGACGTCACCGTCATCAATAACGGCAAGTGCACGCTGAAGGCGTGATCGGGGTTTCCGCTAGGCCACAAACTCGCGGCCGCGCTGGGGAGCGCGGATAAATGGGGGGGGCGGACATGCTTGGCATGGCCGAAATACGCGGGCGCGACGCGACGCTGCCGAAAGGCGGACCGCGCGCGCCCGTCGCCTATGACAGCATCGTCGTCAATTCGAACGGGATCGGGGCGATCACCTTTGCGGCGCGGCTGGCGCGAAGCCCGGAATTTCAGGGCAAGGTCGTCGTCGCCGCGAAGCCCGTGGCGGAAAGCCGCCGCCTCATCGACGGCTGCACGCTCAGGGCCCGCTCGGTCGACTATTACGCGGCCGCCTGCGGCGTGACGCGCGAGGCGGTGCTGGGCGAGGTCTACGGGTCCGACTGGCGGCAGGCAGTCGCCGACCGGCAATATGCAGCTTATTGCAACCCGGATGCGGCGGGCCGCATATCCATCGACCGCCGCACCGTCTTCATGGACGGCGAGAATGTGCGGCGCGACCGCACGCCCCGCCAGCCGCTTTCCTATGGCGTGCGGAACTCCAGGCTGATGGGTGCGCTGAACAGTCTTGCGCGCGAATGCGGCGTCAGCTTCGTCGAGGAACCCGCCACCAGCTACGCCGATCTGCGGGCGCTGGCGCCGGGGCAAAACCCGCTCATCGTCAACGGCACGCCGAAGCCCATCGACGGCGCGGCCTGGCGCGAGCAACCGCTTCCGCCGCGCGATTTCGTCGCCGCCGCGCAGATGGCCTTCACATCGCCGAGGCTGGCGCAGGCCGGCATCATCGGTCCGCATGACAGTTTCGTCGGCCTGCTGAAGCGTGACGGCACGGTCGACATGTGCGTCTTCTATCCGTTTCAGGACCCGCTCTCGCCTGTAGCGACCTTCTACGGCATCTTTTTCCGCATCGTCCGCAACGGGGCGCAGGCCGACAAAGCGCGCGAGCAGGACATTCTGCGTGGCGAGCTGGAACAGGTGGCCGAAGCGCTCGGCCTGTCCCCCGACGCGCCCGAAGAAACCATGGGCACGGCCTTCGTGCCGCTCTCGCCCTGGCGGAAGCTCGGCAGCCGGCAGGAGGGCGTGCTCGATCTCAGCCGCATCAGCGGCGCGGGATGCCCGATCATCGCGGGTGACGGCATGGCGCGGGCGGGGCTCGGCGGATTCGCCGCCGCCGAAGCCATTCTTCTCGGCGCGGCGCCCGAGCGGGCGATGAACGCGGCGCTCGGGCGATGGCGGCTCAATAACCGCATGCAGGCCTTCGCCATGACGAAATTGCCGAGCCTGACATCGTTCCTTGTGCGGACGGTGCCGGGGGTTGCGTTTGCCGGAATCGGCAAGGCCCGCGACTTCGACATGTGGGCGGGCGCCTACTAGATCACAACGCAGGAGAGGATAATGGACAGACGATTGCAGGGACTTCTGATCGCGAACGGCGCGCTGGTGCTGCTCGCGGGTTTTCTCGCGGGCTTTCCCTATGCGACCGCCATACCGGCGGCGGCCGATCCGAATGCCGGTCCGGCCGCGGCCGAGGCGCTGCGCGCCTGGCACATGGCGCATCTCGAAGGCGTGCTGAACGGCATGCTGATGATTGCGAGCGCGGCCGCCGCCGCACATCTCGCCCTGTCGAAGACGGCGGAGAAGGTCGTCTTCTGGGGCCTCGTGGTCGCCGGCTGGACCAATATCGTCGCCTCGTCGATTTCGGCCATGACGGGCGGGCGCGGCACGGGCGCGACGGGCCTCGACTGGAACACGCTCGACTTCACGCTTTTCATGTTCGGCATTGTCGGCGCGGTGGCGGCGATGATCGCGCTGGTGCTGGCGGGGCTCAAAGCCCGGCGCTAGCGCCTTCAAAAGAGGATTCTGGCAGAATTTGCGCCTTCTTTGGCGTTTCTGCCAGAAGCGGGGGCGGCTAAGCTCCGCCCCATGAGCCAGAACAGTCACCAGACCCCGCCCGTGCGCCGCGTCCTCATGCTCGGCTATGAGAACGCGCAGGTGATCGACATCGCCGGGCCGATGCAGATTTTCACCAATGCGCTGGGGCCGGACGGCAAGCCCGCCTATGCGGCCGAAATCGTCGCGCCGAAGCCCGGCCCGGTGCGGACGACCGGCGGCATTACGCTGCTCGCGGACCGCGCCATCGGCGAGATCGGCGACGACGACCTTGCGGGCCTCGACACATTCATCGTTTCGGGCGGCTTCGGCAGCCGGGCGCTGGCGCATGACGCAGAGGTGCTCGAATTCATCCGCAGCGCATCCGCAAGCGCGCGGCGCACCGTGTCGATCTGCACGGGCGCGCTGCTTCTTGCCGCCGCCGGTCTTCTCGACGGCAGGCGCGCGGCGACGCATTGGGCCTTCGCGGCCCGGATGAAGCGCGACTATCCCAATGTCGAGGTCGATGACGACGCGATTTACGTGCGCGACGGGAATGTGTGGACGTCGGCCGGCGTCACCGCGGGCATGGATCTGGCGCTGGCGCTGGTCGAGGACGATCTCGGGCGCGAGCAGGCGCTTCTCATCGCGCGGCATCTCGTGATGTTCCTGATGCGGCCCGGCGGGCAATCGCAATTCTCGGCGCAGCTTGCGGCGCAGTCGGTCGACGACGAACGCATCGCGCCGATCTGCTCGCATATCGTCGAGAACCCGCGCGGCAACTTCACTGTGCCGTCGCTGGCGAAGCTCGCGCATATGAGCGAGCGCACTTTCGCGCGGCGCTTCACGGCGGCGACGGGCACGACGCCGGCGCTTTTCGTCGAGCGGGCGCGGCTCGACGACGCGCGTCGGCGGCTCAGCGACAGCGGGCTTCCGCTCGAAACCATCGCGCATGATGCGGGCTTCGGCGGCGGCGAGCGCATGCGCCGCGCTTTCCTGCGCCATCTCGGCGTCACACCCAATCGCTACCGCGAAAGGTTCCAGACCGCGCGGCGGCCCATCGCTTCAGCAAGAGGAGAATATCCGCATGTCTCGTGAACGCACCATCGGCATCCTGATTTTCGACGACGCCGAGGAGCTCGATTTCGTCGGGCCCTATGAGGTCTTCACCATGTCGAACGAGATGTTCGCGCGCAGCGAAAACAGGCGGCCCGACAAGGTGCTGCTGATTTCGGAGACGGGCGGGACCGTTACCTGCGCCAAGGGCATGCGCGTCGAGGCGCATTGCGGCATCGCCGACGCGCCGAAGCTCGACGTGCTGCTGGTGCCGGGCGGCATGGGCACACGGCGGGAGATCAACAATCCGGCGCTCATGAGCTGGATCGCCCGCGTCGCGCCCGGCTGCGAATGGGTGACGAGCGTGTGCACCGGCTCGCTGATGCTGACGGCGGCGGGCCCCGCCAGGGGCAAGCGCGTGACGACGCATTGGGGCTTCATCGAAACGCTGCGCCAGCGGGGCGAGGCAAGCGAGGTTCTGGAAAAGGTGCGCTACGTGCGGGACGGCAATGTGGTGACGTCGGCGGGCGTGTCGGCCGGGATCGACATGGCGCTCTGGCTCACCGGACAGATGCATGGCGAGGATCACGCGCGCTTCACGCAGCACGGCATGCAATACGATCCCGCGCCGCCCTATGCGGCGGCCGTCTGACCGCCGAGCGTAAAACGCTTCGCTTCATGCCAGCCGCCGCCGTCGCTCTTGTACATGAGCGTCGCCGTCTCGACGCGGGCGGCGAGCGGCAGGCGGCGACGGGCTTCCGCCAGAAATTCCCGTTCGATCGCATCGAGGTCCGATGCCTGGCCGCGTGAGAGATCGGCGACCGTCAGATGCGGCACCGTGTCGGGGAAAGCCCCGCCATAGGGAAGATGGCCCGGAAAGACGAGACCGAGCGCGCGGACGATGGCGGCGATGGGCTCTGGCCTTTCCGGCGCGAGCCAGAGGACGCGCGGGAAGCGCCGGGTATGATGGAAGGTGATATCGAGCGCGTGGCCCTGCGCGAAAAGCCGCGCCAGGTCGGCCTCGACGGCCGCGTCGATTTCCTCATAGGGCTTGAAGGGATAGACCAGCGTTATATGGGCCGGCATCCCGGCCAAAGCGGAGGGGTCGTGGCGCAGGCGCCAGCTCGACACCAGCTCCTCGGCCTCGGGAATGCACAGCACCAGCGCGGTTTCCATTTCGCCGTCCTCTCTCCCCCTTGCAGATATTAGACGAAAGCGCCGAAATCCGGTCTACTTTGCGGCAAAAGAAACCCGGAGGCGCGAAACATATGACCGACAGACCCGAGCTCGACCCCGCATTGTTCCGGGCCGAGGCGATATCGGCCGAGACCAGGGCCATCAACGAGGCCATCGTCAAGATGATGACCGGCATGGCCGAATGGTGGGACGTGGGCGCGCAGACCGTGCGCGACGCACGGGCCAGGGGCGAAGGGGCCTTTCCGCTCGCGCCCAAATCGCCGCGCGCACGCACCGTCGAAATCGAGGGCAAGGGCGGGCACAAGGTGCCGCTCAGGATCGTTGCGCCGGACAATCCCAGGGGCGTCTATCTCCATATTCATGGCGGCGGCTGGGTGCTCGGCGCGGCGGACCAGCAGGACCCGATGCTGGAGCGCATCGCCAACAATGCCGGGCTTGCTTGCGTCAGCGTCGAATACAGGCTCGCGCCGGAGAACCCCTACCCCGCCGGTCCCGACGATTGCGAGGCGGCGGCGCTCTGGCTGGTCAAGAACGCCAGGAAGGAATTCGGCACCGAGGCGCTGACCATCGGCGGCGAAAGCGCGGGCGGGCATCTCTCGGCGGTGACGCTGCTGCGGATGCGCGACCGGCACGGCTTTACCGGCTTCCGGGGCGCGAATCTCGTTTTCGGCGCCTTCGACCTTTCGATGACGCCGAGCCAGAAGGCTTTCGGCAGCGAGCGGCTGATCCTGCGGACCATCGACATCGAGCAATTCGGCGATGCCTTTCTGGCCGGCGTTGCCGACCGGCGCGCGCCCGACATTTCGCCGCTCTATGCCGATCTCAAGGGAATGCCGCCTGCCCTGTTCAGCATCGGAACGCGCGATGCGCTGCTGGACGATACGCTCTTCATGTATACGCGCTGGATCGCGGCCAATAACGAGGCCGAGCTTGCCGTCTATCCCGGCGGCGCGCATGGCTTCACCGCCTTCCCATGCGAAATCGCGCGGGCTGCCAATGCGCGGGCCGACGCTTTTCTCGCGCGCGTGACGGGCTGACGCGCGTCATGACGGCATTGCGGGACGGCTATTTCGACAGCTACCGGGGCATGGTCAATACCTGGGAGTGCGACGATAACGGGCATATGAACGTGCAGTTCTATACGGCCCGCGCATCGGACGGCGCTTTCTACCTGCGCCAGGCGCTGGGGCTGACACCGAGCGTCATTCGCGGCGCGCGGCATACGATGATCGCGCTGGAAGAGCATTACCGCTTTCACCGGGAGCTTCATGCGGGCGACATGATGGCCATGCGTTCGCGGCTGATCGACATGCGGGAGAGGACGCTTGTCGTCTATCACGAGCTGTTGAATGCCGGCACGAGCGAGACGGCGGCGACGATGGTGGCGGTGAGTGCGCATTTCGATCTTGAGAGCCGGAAGCTCATTCCCTGGTCGGCGGATGCCCGCGAAAAGGCGAAGGCGCTGATCGGCCCGCTGCCGGACCACGCGGAGGGGCGCAGCGTCAAACGCGAGACGCGGCTGGCGGATATCACGCTCGAGGAGGCGGCCGCGCGCGGCTTTATCGAGATTTACCGGGGGACCGTCGGCCCGCAGCATTGCGACGATTTCGGCCATATGGCGACGCAGTTCTACATCTCACGCTATTCGGACGGCTCGGGCCATTTGTGGAGCGGCGTCGGCATGGACCGGCAGACGATGTTCGCGCGGCGGCGCGGCAGCGTGGTGCTGGAACAGCGGCTCAATTATGTGCGCGAGGTTCTGTCGGGCGATATTCTCATCGTCAGGAGCGCGCTCATCGAAGTGGCGCCGAAGACGGTGCGCTTCATGCATTTCATGTTCAACGGCGAGACCGGGCTACTCGCGGCAACGAGCGAGGCGGTGGCGATCCAGCTCGATCTCGACACGCGGCGCGCGGCATCGTTTTCGGACGAGGAACGCCAGCGGCTCAGCGCCCATGTCCGCGATCTCGCGCCGGCGGCGGCTCAATGACCGGCATGATCGACAGTTTTCGCGGCTATGTCTCGATGCAGGAATGCGACGAGATGGGGCACATGAACATCCAGCACTATATCGCCAAGACCGCGGAGGCGGCGCTGCATCTGCGCGCGGCGCTCGGCCTCGGCACGGGCGGCGGAACGCGGGGCCGCATCGGCCTCGTCGCGCTCGACAATCACATCCGCTTTCACCGCGAGATGGCGACGAGCGACCTCGTGCTCGTCAGAAGCGGCGTCGTCGAGATGGGCGGCAAGACCGCGACGCTTTATCACGAGATGCGCGAGGCGCTGGAGGGGCGGCTTTCGGCGACCTATATCGTGAAGATCGGCTGCTTCGACATCGCCGCGCGGCGGCTCGTGGACTGGCCAGAGGAGGTGCGGGAGGCGGCGGCAACGCTTGCCGCGACGCCGCCCGAAACGGCGCTTCCCCGCGCCCTGCCGCCCGAGGCGCTCGACCGCAACGTCACGCTTCAACGCGCCGATGCGCTCGACATGTTCGAGAGCAACCGCTCGGCGGTCAATGCCTGGGAATGCGACGATAACGGGCATATGAGCGCGCGCTTCTACATGGCGCGGATTTCGGATTCGCAAGGCCATATGTGGGCCCATGCCGGGCTCGGTCGGCACGGGCAAGCGGCGGCGGGGCTCGCGACCGCGACGGTTGAAATCCGGCAGGCCTATTTCCGCGAACTCAGATCCGGCGACACGATGGTGATGCGCACGGGGCTTGTGGAAGCGGGCGAGAAAACGCTGCGCTACCGGCACTGGCTCTTCAACGCCGAAACGGGCGAGGCCGCCGCCGCGACGGAAGGGATCGGGCTGCTCTTCGACAGGAAGAGCCGCAAGTCCGTTCCCATCCCGCGCGAGATCGCCGAGCGCTTCGGGCGCGGACAGAATTGAAAAACGGAATGGCAAGTTCGAGGACAGGTTCATGGGAGAAATGATCGACGTCGCGCGCTCCAGCGTGCAGACATGGCAATCCGACCAGATGGGGCACATGAATGTGCAATTCTATCTGGACCATGCGACGCAGGGGCTCGCCGCACTCGGGGTCTATCTCGGCCTCGGGCCCCGCTATATCGACGCCGAGCGGGCGCGGCTCATCGCGCGCGACCATCATGTGCGCTTCCTGCGCGAGCAGCGGCCGGGCGCGCCCTTCACCATTCGCGCGGGCGTGCTCGATGCGACGGATTTCGGTCTGCGCGTCTATCTGGAAATGTGGAACACGGTGTCGGGCGAAGTGGCCGCCACTTTCGCCGCCGATGTGGAACTGATGGACGAAGACACGCGCGAGGCAAAGCCGCTCACCATCCGCGCCAAGAAGGCGGTGAAGGCGATCAAGGTGGAGCTGCCCGCCCATGGAAGCCCGCGCGGGCTTGAAATCTACGAACCGCGCGTGCCGCCGACGCTGAAGGAAGCGGAGGCGATGAAGCTCTTTTTCACCTGGCAGGGCGAGATTCAACCCACGCAATGCGACGGGCAAGGCTTTCTCGCCACGCGGCATTTCATGGGCATCGTGTCCGATGCGATCCCCAATCTTCTCGGCCAGACGAGCGGCAGCGACCGGTCGCGGAATCCGAAGGTGGGCGGCGCGGCGCTCGAATACCGCTTCCACTATCATCGCTACCCGCGTTCGGGCGACGTGCTGAAGCTGCTGAGCGGGCTGAAGCAGGTGGGGCCGAAGACCTATACCTGGTGCCACTGGCTGTTCGATCTGGAGCAAGGCGATTGCGTCGCCACTTCGGAAGCGGTTGCCATTGCGCTCGATCTCGAAACGCGAAAGGCCATACCCATTCCCGACGAGATGCGGGAGAAGCTCGAAACGCTGGTAGTGGCGGGGCTTGGAGTTTGACAGCGCGGAGGCCCTCACCCTCCCATTGCTTCGCAACGGGCCCCTCCCTCTCCCGGAGGGAGAGGGGTTAAAGGCGATCATACTTTGGTGAAGCGGCGCGCCTTGATGATGAGGCCGCGCTCGCCGGCGATGCGCTGGATCGTTTTCATGCCGCGGGCGAGCGGATAGAGGCGCTCCATGTCATGCGCCTTGCGGGCGGCGGACGATGCGGCCCGCGTCTCGTTGTAAAGCGCGAGAAGCTCCGCATCGCTCATGGCGTGGAGTTTCGCTTCCTTGGCGGTCCGCTCGGGATCGGGCTCGGCGAATGTCAGTGGCGGCATGGAGCGGGCGCTTTGGCGAGGACGGGATTGAAGGCTATCCTCAAGCGAGGGCCGAGGGGAAGAGCATGACGAACTTTCTGGACGACGAATTGACGGCGGCGGAGCGCGAAGTTCTGGCGCGGGCGCGGCGCTTTCGCCGCGAGGTGATTGCGCCCAATGCCGCAAGCTGGGAGCGCGAGCGGCGCATGCCCGTCGAGGCGCTGCGCGCGGCGGCGGCGGAAGATTTTCTCAAGCTCGAAGTGCCCGAGGCGCAGGGCGGGCTCGGGCAGCGCTATCTGCCGAAGCTCGCCATGGTCGAGGAAATGTCGCGGGGCGACATGCCGTTCACGTTCTCGATGGTGAATACGCACAATGTCGCCGCGCGTCTGGCCGTGAGCCCGAGCGAGAGGCATCGCCGGACGCATGTGCCGGCGCTGATGCGGGCGGAGATTTTCGGCGCGACGGCGCTGTCGGAACCCGGCGCGGGGAGCGACTTTGCCGGCATTTCGACGCGGGCGGAAAAAGTTGCGGGCGGCTGGCGGCTCAATGGCGAGAAGGGCTGGATCACCAATGCGGCCATTGCGGACCTCTACATCACCTATGTGCAGACCGATCCGAGCCTCGGCTGGCGCGGCATTGCCTGCTTTCTCGTCGATGCGCGGCGCGAAGGCTTCAAGCGGCGCGAGGCCTATCAACTTCTCGGCGGACATGCGATCGGCGCGGGCGGCTTCGCGCTTGAAGATTATATGGCGCCGGAGGACGACATGCTGGCGCCGCCCGGCGAGGCCTTCAAGCTCGCCATGCAGGGCGTCAACGGGGCGCGGGTCTATGTGGCCGCGATGTGCGCGGGCATGATCGCCGACAGTCTCGAAACGGCGATCGGCTATGCCGGAACACGCAAGGCCTTCGGCAAGGCGCTTGTCGAGCATCAGGGCCTGCGCTGGTCGCTCGCCGATATCGCAAGCGATCTTGAGGCCTTGCGGGCGCTGACGGTGAAAGCCGGCAAGCTCATTGATGCGGGCGGCGATGCCGTGATGGCGGCGGCGCATGCGAAGAAGTTCGCAGGGCGCGTCACGCTTGCCCGCATCGGCGACTGCATTCAGGCGATGGGTGCGAACGGATTGCGCGAAAGCCATGCGCTTGGACGCCATCTCGCGGCGGCGAAGATCGCGGCCTTTACCGACGGCTCGACCGAGATGATGCAGGAGCGCATCGGCGCGGGGCTCGCGGCGGCTTACGGGCCGAAGGCTTAAGCGGAGAGGCGCGCGTCGAGCGCAAGGACCTCGCGGCGGATGACGTCGGGATATTCCATCGGCACGAAATGCGTGGCCTGACCGAGACGCAGCAGCGTCGCCTGCGGATCGCGC
Organism: Parvibaculum sp.; assembly: GCA_031291615.1. Lineage (GTDB taxonomy): Bacteria > Pseudomonadota > Alphaproteobacteria > Parvibaculales > Parvibaculaceae > Parvibaculum. The sequence continues at coordinate 156,852 of JARLIS010000024.1, read as the reverse complement.
TCGCCCAAAAGCTGCGGCGCGGGCGCGCGGCAGGTCGAGCCGAAGCCGGCATAGATGAGCGTCAGCGGCGTCTTGAGCTTGTCGAGCGCCTTCCAGATGTCGTGGCCTTGCGCACGGAAATTCGCCGCTTCCCATGCAGGCGCGCAGGTCAGTTCGACCTGCCCGTCTTCGCGGAGTCGCGTGCCGCCTTCGATATAGTCGGCGATCATTTCTTCGGGCCAGGTGCGGAAGGCGCCGCGGCCCTTATAGGCGGCGAGCATCATTTCGCGGCTCGGAAACAGGGCGCGGCGGCGATCCGCGCCTTCGGCGAGCGACATCGGCCCACCTTTTCGGCCCGTCAGATTATAGAGCTGCATCATCAAACGCGCACGACGCGGCACCATGACCGGATCGACGAGGACGAGCCCGCGCACGAGGTCGGGCCGTTCGGCGGCGACCATCAGGCTCGTCGCGCCGCCCATGGAATGGCCGCCGAGAAGAACGGGGCCGCCTGCTTCGGCGACGAAATTCTCGGTCATGCGGATGAGGTCGTCGCGGAAGAGATACCAGTTGCGATGGGTCGAGGGGTCTGCGGGCAGCGTCGAATGCCCGTGGCCGCGCGCGTCCCAAGCGCGGATGTGAAAGCGCCCGGCCAGCGGCCCGAGAAGGCGCCGGTAGGTCATGGCGTTGAAACCGTTCGCATGGGCAAAGTGCAGCGCCGGTCCGCCGGCCGCACCCTTCCATTCGAGAAAGGATATCGCGCCATCGTCCAGCGCCAGCTCGCGCCGCACGGGCGTCACATCGGTCATTCGCAAACTCACATTGACGCTGCTCAAATGAGCAACCCTTTCTTCGACAGCCAGCCTGAAACGATGCCGACGGCTTCCGCCATCTTGTCGGGCTGGCCGATATAGTAGTGCGTTGCGCCCTTCACCTCGTGAAATTCTTTGTCGCTGTGCTTTACACCGGCGAACAGGCGCGCGGCATGAGAGGGCGTGCAGGCGTCGTCGGCGCTGTTCTGGATGACGAGGACCGGCACGGAAATGTCGCCCGCGCATTTCGGCCCGTCGGCGCGGCTTTCCTTGTAGGACCATTGCGACAGCCAGGCGCGTAGCGAGCAGAAGCGGGCAAGGCCCGCCGGCATCATGTTGACGATTTTCGGCTCGCCCATGAAGCACCAGTTCGGCCCCTTGCGGTCGTTCGGCTCCAGCGTCAGATCCATCCATCGGGGATCGGCCATGGTGCCGTGGACGACGAAGCCGAATTCCTCGTTGGTGCGGCCCTGACGCTTGAGGGAGGCGAGCTTGTCCTTCACCCAATTGTCGATCTTTTCGGACCGCGCGATCTGGGCTGCGCGGAAATGCGCTACATAGTCGGCGGTGAAAGGCGGCTTGTTCGGATTCTTCGGATCGTAGAGATCGAGTTCGACGATGCGGTCTTCCGGGTCCTGCTCGTTCCTGATCGAGGGATCGAGCCATTCGGTCAGTGTGATCGCGCGGCTGACATGGGCGGCGAGCTGGAGCACGGCGTCGGCCTTGACAAGTTTCGCGCCGACAACATCGACGGCGTCGCCCGCCGGCGTTGCGGTGATCCAGGGCTTCTCGGCCTGGCTCTGATAGAACATCGAAAGCGAGCCGCCGCCCGACCAGCCGGCGAGGATCACTTTCTCGAAGCCGAGTTTTTCCTTGGCGTAGCGGATGTAGTGACCGAGATCGAGGATCACCTTTTCCATGATGAGCGCGCTGTCATTGTGCGGATAGCGGCTGCCGCAGGTGAGGCAGGGAATGCCGGCGGCGGCGAGCGCGTTCGGCATGGGCAGCAGGTTCATCGTGCCCGTCGGATGCATGAAGACGAGGACGGTTTTCGAGGTCGAACCCTTCGGCTTCAGGTACTGGCCTTCGACGACGATCTGGTCGAGCGCGCCGGCATAGGTTTCCTTGAAGGCGGCCTTCTCCTGCCAGTGCAGGTGAAAGGGGATGCGTTCGACTTCATAGGTTTTCGCCGTCATGGTTTTCTCCCCGTCGTTTCTTTTGATTGGCCGATTTTCAGGAGGCGACTTTCTTGAAGTCGGGCTTGCGCTTGTTGAGGAAGGCGTCGACCGCTTCATGATGTTCGGGCGTCGTCCAGCATTCCTTCAGCGCATCCGTTTCGAGCTTCTGGGCGCGGGTGAGATCTGTCGTGCAGGCATTTTCGGTAAGCAGCGCCTTCGTCATGCGCAACTGGCGCGAGGGATTGTCGGCGATGAGATTTGCAATCTCCATCGCCTTGTCGAGAAGCTGGGCCTGCGGGACGACATATTCGCAAAGCCCCTTGGCCTTCGCTTCCGCCGCCGGATAAAGCCTGCCGGTCAGCATCATCTCGCTCGCCTGGCCCCAACCCATGCGGCTGACGAGGAAATGCGAGGAGGCAAGCTCGGGCACGATGCCCATCTTGACGAAGACGAGGCCGAACCTTGCTTCTTCCGCCGCGACGATGACGTCGAAGGGCAGGATCATGGTGACGCCGATGCCGACGGCGACGCCGTTCACGGCCGCGATGAGCGGCTTCGAGGAGCGCGCGAGCTTGATCCAGTCGACATTGGCCGGCATGCCGCCCGAGCCGCCCGCCGTGTTCTCGCCGGGGTCGCGCCCGTCGACGCGCGTCTTGAAGACCGCATCGACGTCGGCGCCTGCGCAAAAGCCGCGGCCCTCGCCCGTCATCACGATGGCGCCGATGTCGCGGTCGGCATTCGCCGCCTCGATGGCATGGGCGAGCTCGCCCGCCATTTGCGGCGTCCAGGCATTCAGCTTGTCCGGCCGGTTCAGCGTCAACAGCGTGACCTGGCCGCGCTTTTCCACCTTGATCTGCTCGTAGCGCATCGGACCCTCCCACAGGTGCGTTCTATTTCTTGTTGGGTGGAAGTCTAGGCCGATGCGGGAAGCGGCGACAAGCCGATGCGTCAAGCCTTGACGTTGCGTCGGCCTTGGCCTGCTATGCGGACAGAAAAATTGAACAGGGGAGACTGAACGGATGGACCTGCACCTCAAGGGAAAGACCGTCTTCATCGCCGGCGCGAGCCGGGGCATCGGCTTCGGCATGGCGCAAGCCTTTGCCCGGGAGGGCGCGAAAGTGGCGCTGACGGCACGAAGCCAGGGGCCGCTCGACGAGGCGCTGAAGGCGCTCGTCGCGGAAGGCGCGAAGCCCGCCGACCTCATCACCTTTGCGGGCGACATGACGAAATCAGCGACCATTGCCGCCGCACTCGATGCGGCGGAGGCGAAGCTCGGTCCCGTCCATTGCGCCGTCGCCAATGTGGGGCTCGGCCGCGCGCCGCTCGGCATCGACGTCAGCGACGCCGACTGGGAAGCCGACATGGCGCAGAATCTCTACAGCTCCGTCTATCTCGCCCGCGAAGCGCTGAAGCGGATACTCGCGCGGCCCGCCGAAGCGCGGAAGGATGCGAACATCATCCTCATTTCGTCGATTGCGGGCGTCGACGCGCTCGGCACCTCGCTCACCTATTCGGCCTCGAAGGCGGGGGTGAACCATGTCGCGCAGTCGCTGGCGAAACTCGTCGGCAAGGACGGCGTGCGCGTCAATGCGATCGCACCCGGCAACATTCTCTTCAAGGACGGCGACTGGGAAAAGCGCGTCAATGAGCGGCCCGAAGCCTGGGGCAAGTGGATCAAGCGGGAAGTCGCGCTTCGCCGCTTCGGCACCGTGGAGGAGATCGCCGATGCGGCACTCTTTCTCGCTTCGCCGCGCGCGAGCTTCGTCACCGGCGAGGTCTTTGTCGTCGACGGCGGTCAGGTGCGCTAGTCAGCGGAAGTTGAAGGGGATCTCGAATTCGAGATCGGAGGGCGCGAGATATTCAGGCGGCGGGGCGAATGGCGCGGCGGCGGAAATCGTGCGCAGCGCCAGCGCGTCGAGTTGCTCGTTGCCGCTCGAGCGCTCCACCGCGATCTTTCCAATGGCGCCGGCGGAGGTGACGGAGAAATGAATGTATGCCGTGCCTGGAAGGCGGATACCAGCGGGCTTTCGTTCGGCGATCCGCTGCCAGACGAGACGGCCATAGGCGCGCCTGCCCTCGGCGCGGGTTTCGGCGGCCGCGCTCGACATTTGCGCCTCGCCATTGGAGGAGGCTGACGCCACCGGGGCCGCCTGCACCGGAGCGACGAAGACAGGCGAAGTTTTCCTGAAAGCCGGTGCTTCCCGCTCGGGCTTCCTTTTCAGCGGGATGGGCTTCTTTTCGTCGGGCTTCTTCTCAGGCTTTGGCATTTCGACCGCAGGTGCCGCCGCCGCCACCGGCTTCGGCAATGTCGCGGCGGCGACCAGCTCCACGGATATGGCTTCCGGTTTCTCGTCAGTGCCGATGCGCGTCCTGTCGACGGGCATCGAGAGGAGCGCCGCCGCGAGCGCTCCATGCGCGCCGATGCTGGCAAGCAGCATCAGCCGTCGCATGAAGCGGGACGCGGCGGGCTTTGCAGGTTCCGGGCGGGCGGGCACGTAAACGAGAAACGAGTCCAGCCGTCGCGGCGTTTCCACCGCGTCGGCCGGATCGAAGCCCGATACCTGCCCGAGACCGAGGCTCAGCATCAGAGACTCAGCGTCAGACCCAGATTGAGCGAACGGCCGAGGCCCGGAACGGGGCGCAGGACGCCGGTCGCACTCTGATCGCCAAGAGACTGACCGCCCAGCGGCGCGTCATAGGCCTTGTCGAAGAGATTATCGACGCCGAGGTCGAGGCGGACATTGGCCCAGCTATAGGAGCCGCCGAGATTGACCAGCGCATAGGCGGGCGTCGTCGGCTCGCTCCGCAGATCGTCGACGGCAGACTTCCGCGCGACGCCCTGCAACTGAACATGCCCAGCCCAGTTCTGGTAGGCCTCTTCCAGCGTCAGCGCCGCGTTGAGCGGCATGATGTGGTAGAGGTCGCCGCCCGTCGTCAGGTCGCGGCCGCGCACATAGGCGAGCGTCGCCCTGAGCGTGCCCTCGCCTGCCTTGTCGGACTTCCACAGACCGAGCTTGCCGGAGAGATTGGCGCCGTAAAGCTCCGCCTGCTGATTGACGAACTGGAGCTGGGCGAAGCTGCCCAGCGTTGCGATCTTCTGCACGCCGATAAAGTCGTTCACGCGCGTATAGTAGGGCGTGACCTTCAGTTCCCAGCCGCGATCGGCGCTGTGGAAGTCGGCGGTCGCGCTCACAGTGTTCGCAACTTCGGAATCGAGGTTGAGGTTGCCGACATAGCCGTTGCCGTCGCCGAACCAGCCGATCATGCTGCTCGACATCGCGCCACGGCCCCAGGCGTAAAGCTCATAGAGATTGGGCGCACGCGACTTGCGGGCATAGCCGAACTCGAAGGCCGAGGTGGCGTTCGGTTCATATTTTGCGATTGCCGTCAGGTCGAAGTTGACGAAACTGCGCCGATGGCCGGCAGCGTTGAAGGCGGCGGCGGCCATGTCGTCGGCACCGCACATCATCATGCCGCAGCCATAGGACTGGACGTTGCCCGTATCGGTCCAGACCGTATCGTTGCGGATGCCGAGCAGGCTCGACCAGCTTTCGGTCCATTTCGCATCCCATTCGGCGAAGGTGCCGAGCCGGTCGCGCTTGCCGCCGTTGATGTTGATGTAGGTATCGGGGCTCATCATCATGCTGCCCGCGACCGGCGGCCACCAATCGTCGAGCCTCTCGAGATGGAACTCGTTGCCGATGCGGATCGCGCCGCCGTCCTTGAGCGCGAAGCTCGCCTTCACCGCATAGCCGGCATTGTCGGACTGCGTGTTCATCGGCATGCCGCCGCCGGCTGTACCGCCCTTGTCGGCGAGGAAGTTCATCTCGTGCTCGACGCCTTGCCAATAGGCGCGGGCTTCGAGCTTGCCCCAGGCGAATGCGCCTTCGTAGCTGCCGTTGACGAAGGTGGAACGGTTATCCGTCATGTCCATGTACTGGTTCGGATAGCCTTCATAGGGGATGTATTGCTGGCCGACTTCGAGGGTGACGAGATTGTCGCCGCCGCGCGCCGCGAGCTTGAGCGCCTGATTGTAGGACTTGTATTCGGTCGAGTGGACTTCGCCGTCATTGCCGCCGCCGTCATAGTTGCCGGAGCGCGAGCCGGAGCCGGTATAGCCGATGCTGACCTTGTCGTTGCCGGCGGTCGCCGACAACGAGCCGCTGAGACCGTCGCCATTGCTGCGATAGAAGGTCGAGGCGGATGCGGAGAGAACCGAGACGCTTTCCGACGTGCCAAACAAAGGCCGGCCCGAGTCGATGACGATGGTGCCCGCGATGCTGTCGCCGCCCATGCTGACGGGCGTGATGCCGGCGAGCACTTTGGCCGAGGCGACATTCGAGGGGTCGATGTAGGAGAGCGGCGAGTTCATGTGGTTCGGACAGGCCGAGCTCATAACCATGCCATCGACCACGATGCGGATGCGATCGTCGGCGAGGCCGTTGACGACCGGCAGGCTCGACACGCCGCCGGCGCTGTAGGCGTTCACGCCCGCAATGTCGTCGAGCAGCGTCGCGGTGTCGTTCGACCGCACGCGTTTTTTCAGCAGGTCGAGGGCGGAGACGCCCGTTTCCGTCAAGGGCACGTAGCTGGAATCGACCGAGATTTCCGCTTCCGGCGACGACACGTCGACGGGCGGGAGGAGCGTGGCGTCCTGCGCGAAGGCGGCGGCGGGCCATAGCGCGGCGGGCAGAGCGAGAACCATGAGAGAGCGCGAGGCGGAGCCTGAGAGCAGGCGTCCGGCGCGACGAGAAATAAGGCGATACATCTGGATTGTCCCCTTCCTGAGAGACTGGCGTTAGCGAGCGCCCGCGCCCGGCGGATGCCGGCGCTTTGCGAGCGCGATTACGTCAGGTCAGATCGTCAGGAAGGGTGGAGCGCGCGAACGTTGCGGCTGAAAGACGGCTTTCGCGACGAGAGCGTCGGCGCGGGCGGTCAGCGGCGCAGAAACGAAAGCCGCCTCGTAGAGGACGACGGAGGCGGCAACTTCGGGCGTCGACAGATGAGCGGCGGCATAGGCGCAGGGCGTGTAGCGCGATCCGTGATCGCCGTCGCGATGGGGCTCACCCGCCGGAACGGGTGCTTTCGCGAGGCCGTTCGAGGTGCAGATGACGAAGGCGGGCCAGGCGACGCCCGTGGCCGCCATGCGCGAGGCGGGCATCCAGCCATCCGGCATGAAGGCGCGGAAAAGCATCGCGGCGAGCGCGATATAGAGTCCTGCCTGACGTGCGGTGCTTTTCCCCATCCTGATAGGGAACTACCGGATCGGGCGCGTGTTTTCAACCGTGGCGGATGGGCGAAATGGCCGCACCGCAAGCGGCATCAGGCCAGAACGAGCTTGAAATTCTTGCGCGTGAGGCGGGGAAAGGCCGGGAAATCCATCAATGTCTCGCCGCCCACCTGACGCAGGAGGTCGGCGGCGCGGAGCTTTTCGTCCTCTTCCAGGCTCGCGAGAAAGTCGAGCGGGCGCTGGAGCATCCAGAGGTCGAAGGGGAAGATGGCGCGGTTTTCCTTCGCCTCGCCGAGCGCGAAAACATGAGTGCCGATACCGCGGGGAACCTCGGCGACTCCGGGATTGGCCTCGACCCAGCGGGCGAAGTGATGCGCCGTGGAGACAAGCACCGGGATCATTTCGCGCATCATGCGCTGCAACACCGGCAGCACCGTATCCGGCACTTCGTCCCGGGCGAGGAATTCGCCGCCCTTGGGATGGGGCGGCAGCATCATGCGCTCGACCCAGCGGGCGACATGGGGCGCTATGCGCTTCATCAATTCGCCCGAAGCGGGATCGCGATACTGATGGGCGTAGAGCGGGCCGATGAGGCCGAAATCGCCGATGGACGGACGCGTGCCGAACAGGAATTCGTAAACGGAGAAATGCGCGTCGAGCTCGGCGAGCAGTCCTTCATAGGATTTCTCGATCGCCTCTTCGGTGCGCGGCGTGACGCCGAGGAAGGGAAGCGCGCCGGCGAAAGGCTTTGAAATCTTCAGGCCGGCTTCGCGCTGCGCGTCGGCATCGCTGCCGGGCAGCGACATGCGTCCGAACTCGGCGATAGCGAAATCGTAGTTCCGGTTCCAGCGATAATGCATGGCCGGAATTTTCAGCCATTCGTCGCCATAGACTTCGAGCAGGAGACCGGCGAGGCGCTGCTTCGTCGTCGCCGGATAGATGGGCGCGTCGGGAAAGCGTTGTTCAAGCTCGTCGATGATCTCGGTGCTGTCCTGGAGCGTTTCGCCCTCGGGCGTGATGACGACCGGGATCACCGGCCAGCCGACGCGCGGCAGGATGACCTTGCGATAGGCGTCGGGCGTGTTCAGGAATTCGGCAAAGGGAATGCGCTTGTAGCGCAGATAGGCGCGCACCTTGCCCGAGAAATAGCTCACTTCCGAACCGTAAAGGTCGTAGCCCGCCGTCATCCGTTTCGTCCCCTTCGGCGCCATTTAATGTAAATCATTAAACGGCTTATAGCGGCGGAGGGAAAAACTGTCCATCCGCGACTCGTTCATCAGAAGAAGAAACGGTTTTGGGCGGCAGACGCAAGAGCGGCCGGATCGCCCCTCCCCGCGCGGCCGCCATCCGCCGACGCAGGGAGGGATATCCGCACGATCGTCAGAATTGCAGGCGGAGGCGCAAGGAAGCCGTGCTGTTCGTGTAGCCGCTGCCGAAGTCACCGTCGTAGCGGACGGCGCCGTCGAGCCGATCGGAAAACTTCACCTGCAAGCCGACGCCAACGAGCGCCGTATCCTTCGGCGCTTCCGCACCCTGTACCGTGAAGCTGCTGCCCGGCAGACCGGCAAGCGACGCCGTCGTCGAGGGATTTCTGTCCGCAAATTCATGCTTCCAACCCAGTTGGAGCATAGGTGTCAGCTCCGAGCCGGTGTTCTTGCCGAATGTGCTGGACCATCTGACGCCCAGGCGCGAATTCGCGCTGTTTCCGGTTTGATCGTCGATGGTGAGATTGCCCGGACCGGAGCCTGTTTCCGTCGAGCCGTCGATCCGGGTGCGGCTGAAGGCAAAGCCGGCAAAGGGCTCGACCCTGGAGCCACCCTGAAAATCGTAATCGTAGCCCGCCTCCAAACCCGCCATCACCGACGCGCCGCTGGGCGACCGCCGCGCCGTATAGGTGGTCAGTATCGGCGTGTACAAGCGGGTCATGTCGTATGACTGATAGCTCGCGCCGACGAGACCGTCGATATAGACCTTGCCCTGCTCGTAGCGCCCATAGGCGCTCAAGCTGTATGAATTGACGTCGGCGTTGCCGGTACCGCGAAAATCGATCCGGTTGCGCTGATAGCCGCCGGCCAGGCCGGCGAGGAAATTGTCTGTGAGCTGATAATTCGCGCCCACAACCACGCCGCCGCCATCGCTCGTGAATCCGGAAGCGCCGGAGCCGGGGTTGCGATCGAGCGAGCTCCAATTGCCGAAGACGCGCGCCCAGACCGAAAGCGGCCGCGCAACCGGCGAAGGATTGACCAGCGACGCATAGGAGGCCGGCGCGTCGGAGGCAACGGCGGAGACGTTATTGTCCGCCACCTGGATGAGCGTGCCCAGATCGGCAAAACCGGCGCCGAGGCCGCCTCCACCGAGCTGACCGAAGATGATGTCCAAGAGCTTGCCGGGATCTTCAAGCGCCGCCTGAAGCAGATCGCCGTTCTGGCTGCCCGCAAGCTCGTTCATGCCCCTGGCATAGTCTTCCGGCGAGCCGACCAGTATCTGGCCGAGCAAGGTGGCAAGGGGACCTTCGGGATCGGACTGATTCAATTCGTCCAGAATCTTGTCGATGCCCGCCCCCGCCGCGGCGCCATTGCCATTGAGACCGGGAATGTCCCTGAAGGCCATCCGATCGAGGATAATATGGTAGCCGTCGTCCTCGTAGCTGTCGGTGACCGTGTAGAGGCTGGTGAAATCCTCACTGAAATTGAATTCGCCGGATATATCCGTCGAAGCGATGACCAGAAAATCCTCATGCGCCTTGAAGAGGCCCGGCAAGGCATGGGCGACGGATCGCGCACCTTCGCCGATCGTGACATCGCCTGCGGTGATGATGCCATGCTGCGGCACGCTCGGCTTGAGGTCCCACTGGACCGTGCCGGAAGCAACGGTGGCGTCGGTGCCCGCGACGTACATATGGCTCACATCGATATTGGCCGTCGGCTTCACTTCGAGCGTGCCACTGTTATTGACGTCGAGCGCAGTCGCCTTGATGTGGCCGCCGACCGCGAACGACACGCCCGTCGCGCTGTGCGAGGTGGTGTTGACGGCAATCGTTCCGAAACGACGTATGTCGCCGACATAGGTGACGCCATGCGCTGTGGTGATCGCTTCGACGTTGATGTCTCCATCGAAACTGAATTGCGACCCCTCGCCGGCGAAGACGTTCAGGTCGTCGATGTCGTCGCCGTGGATGTTCCCGACGATGACGCCGCCGTTCCAATTGATCGTATCGGCATGTCCGTTGGTGAGCCGGATGTCGCCGTAGATGCCCAGCGGAAGGGACAGCGTTGTGTTCGTGAATCCGCCCCGTTGATCGATCACGGTGCCGTCGCCAGCACCTTGGAGGTCGATCGCAACGCCTTTTGCCAGCTCGCCGTTCTTCTGTGTCGCAATGATGCCCGTGTTGAAGATTCTGCCGCCGAGGCTGCCGCCATCCATCACCTTGATAGCCGTCGCCGCGGCCAGCGACCCTCCTGTGGCAACGGCGACGATCATGCCGCCATTTTCGAGCTCGCCATCGGTGTAAGCGCCATCGCGAAGAAGAAGGCCCACCGCGTGCGCATTGTCGCCATGGGCGAAGGCCGCAATCGTCCCGGTATTGACGAAACCACCGCCGAAGCTCGCGGCGCCCTGGCTTCCTCGGAGCTGGACGGCGGTCGCGTCGGCCGCGCCGCCGACCGCGCTGGTGTCGGCCCGCGCCAATACCGAACCCGAATTGACAAGGCTGCCTTCGTACCAGCCGCCATCGACGACAAGCCCCCTCGCAGTTGCTTCTCCGGGGTCGATCGCAATCGCCTGGATGAGCCCACTATTGCCGAGACCGGTCGGCGTGCTCATGACCGTGCCGGCAACGTGAATCGACATGCCCGTTGCGGTCGCGGAGGGCGGCGGCGGCACGTGGCCGATGATCGGCGTCGAATGGACGATGGCGGTGGCGTAGACATTGCCGCTGTTCGATATTCCACCGACGATATCTCCGGCGGCAACGTCGACGCCGAATCCCAGCGCGTTGGCATGCCCCTCCGCATATCCGTGGGCAGTTGCGGTCGCCTTGGCCGATGCGAATGCCTGGATAGTGGCGCTGTTGATGACGCTGCCCAGAATGCTGTCGCCAGTGACCAGAAACACGCCGACGGCGCCAGCGGTCGCCAACGCAATACTGGGGCCCGTCGACTGCACCTCGACGACAGCAAGCACATTGCCTGTATTGATAAAATCGCCGCCAACCGTCCCTGGAGCCTGTACGTTGAACGCGGAGACGAACGCGGTGACATGTCCAGGCCCAGAAACATTTTGAGGGACAATTATGTCACCCGGGCTCGAGAAATCACCGCCAATGCCTGTCGAGGGCAGAAAGGCTATTCCCGTCGCGGACGCCCCGGCGGCATAGGCGCGGCCGTCATAGAGCACGACATTCGAGGCCGCCAACAGCGCAATGAAGGACGACCCCGCCAGCAAACGGCGGATGCTTGTAGTGGATTCCATGACAGCCCCCCAAGGCGTAGGATCGAATTGCGCTTCGTAGAAGGCGGAGCGCAGAATATTCGGGCGGTGCGTTTCAAAAGGCTCCGGCGGAACCCTTGACCACCGACCTTGCCGCATTCGCGGCATTGCGATTCAGCATAAGTACCGTGCTCGGAGGGTTGTCGAACGTCAAGCCACAAGTTGGCAAAGATTTTTGTACGGAGCGGATTTAGCCTTCTGCAAATGCCTGCAATTTTCTATTTGTTCGGCTCGAGCCGTATGCGGACTGTCAGCAAGCAATGCAATTGGCGAGAGGCGAAGTCCCGGGACACTTCGGAGGCGATTCGATGAGCGGTTTCTCAATGGCGGGCTGGGCGGGCTTTCTCAGCACCGAGGCGCAGGCGGCGGCGGGGCTTGCGGGTCTTATCTTCGTTGCGCTGTCGATCAATCTTCCGCGCATCCTCGCAACCGAGGGATTGCCGGAGCGGGCGGCCGAAAGCGTCATCATGCTGGTCGGCGTGCTCATCGTTTGCAGCAACGGGCTTGTACCGGACAGGACCCAATATGCGACGGGGCAGAGCTTCCTGAGCACCGGCGCCGTCATGTGGCTGTTGCCGTCCTACTTCCAGCTCAAGGCCGCGCGCCGCAAAATCTCCCAACCGCTTTTGAGCTTCGCCGCAAGGATCGCACTGACGCAGTTGGCGACGCTGCCCTTCATCATTGCCGGCGTCCTGCTGATGGCGGGCGACGCGAACGGCCTCGACTGGCTGGCGCCAGGGGCGGGCTTCTGCTTCATCGCCAGCACCATCAACGCCTGGGTGCTGCTGGTCGAAATCCTGCGCTAGGCGACGGCGTGCGTCGTCACTCTTCGGGCCCCGGCTTGCCGCTGCGGGCGCGCTTGAGGCTGCCGCGTTTCGTCTTGCTTTCAAGGCGGCGCTTTTTCACCGCCTTCGAGGGCCGCGTGGGCACACGGAATTTCGGCTGATGCGTCGCCGCCTCGATCATGGCGACAAGACGCGCAACCGCGTCCTTGCGGTTGGCTTCCTGGGTGCGAAAGCGGCTGGCCGTCAGCACGATGACGCCATCCTTCGTCAGCTTAGCACCGGCTTGCCTTTCAAGGCGTTGGCGGACGCGCTCCGGGAGCGAGGGCGAGCGGCGGACGTCGAAGCGCAATTGGGCCGCTGTCGCCACCTTGTTGACGTTCTGGCCGCCCGGGCCGCCCGCGCGGATGAAAGTGACGCCGATCTCACTTTCGGCCAGAGCAATCGTGGGCGTTATGACAAGCATAATCTCAATCTAGCGGCTTGCGCCGACTGACACAAAACGGAACTCGCGCCGAACCGTGAGGTCGCTATACGGCACCGCCTGGCCCAAGGCGCCTTCGCCGGCGCCGGACCGCTTCGTCCCTATCGCGCTGCAGCGACCCGCGATTTCATTTCCGCCGTCGTCAGCACGTCCATCACCAGCGCCTGTTTGCATCCATCGATGCAGGCGATAGCAGCGCGCGGTCTCCTGCCATCGACATAAAAATAAACGTTGTAGCGCACATCGTAGATGATGCTCACCGCGTCGAGCTGGAATATGCGGTCGAAGCGTGGAAGCGGTTCGTCGCCGAGGGCCGATTTCAGAAGCGCGCCTACCCGCTTGAACTTTCCGCCCTTCGCTTCGGCCGCGACGAGCAACTTGAAGCGGACGCCGTAACGCGGATCGAAATCCTCGCTTGGCGAAACGGGCGTCGCTCCGGGCGGGAGCGCCAATATGGATACAGGTTCGCTCGTTCCATGCGCGACCCAGACCATGCCTTCGACAGGCACGAGAGCCTGACCCTCAGCGGCGCAGACGAGCACCACCCACATGTCGAACGGCGCGGGCATGGCGGGGACGGTGCCCGGCTGCGCATGAGCGCAGGCAAGGTCTTCGACGCTTCCGCGCGGATCGATCGAGCCCGTGGTTTCTTCCGCGCGCGCAGAGGCGGCGACGAAAGCCAGTATCACGGAGAAGGCAAAAGTCAGGAGACGCATTGTTCGATTCTTTTCCGTTCCGTCCCCACTCTAATGCGAAGACAACCATCGCACAGCAACAGGAGCGGCGCGCGCCGAACAAAATGATCCAGACGTTAGATACGGTGATTTTGAATCGTACAAAATGAAAACGCCCCGTCCCGAAGGACGAGGCGCAATCCATTTTTTGGAAAACCGCGCGTTTTATGCGGCGGCTTTTTCCGGTGCGAAGCGTCCGTAGAAAGTGTCGCCCTTCTCCGCCATGTCGCGCAGCAGCTTGCTGGGCTTGAAGCGCTCGCCATATTTCTGCGCAAGCTTGTCGCAAGCCTCGACAAAGGCTTTCGCGCCGACCATGTCGATCAGCGAAAGCGGGCCGCCGGCCCAAGGCGCGAAGCCCCAGCCGATAATCGCGCCGACATCGGCGTCGCGCACGTCCGTCACCACGCCTTCCTCGAAGCAGCGAGCCGCCTCGAGCGCCTGGATGTAGAGGAAGCGGTTCTTCAGCTCCGTTACATCCACATCGTCGACATCCTTGTGGGTCTTCACGAGATCGGCGAGGCCCGGCCAGAGCTTCTTCTTGCCGTCGGCCGGATAGTCGTAGAAGCCCTTGCCGGCTTTCTTGCCGATGCGGCCGAGATCGACGACCATTTTCTCGATCAGCTTGTCGGCCGGACCTTCGACATATTTGTCGCCGAGATCCTTCTTCGTCTGCTGGCGCACCTTGTAACCGAGATCGAGCGAGACCTCGTCGTTGAGCGCAAGCGGCGGAACGGGCATGCCGGTCATGCGGCCGACATTCTCGATAAGCGCCGGCTTGATGCCTTCTGCGAGCATGGCGAGGCCTTCGCCGACATAGGTGCCGAAGCAGCGCGAGGTGTAGAAGCCGCGGCTGTCATTGACGACGATGGGCGTCTTCCTGATCTGCTTCACATAGTCCATCGCCTTGGCGAGCGTCTCCTGCGAGGTGCGCTTGCCCATGATGATCTCGACAAGCTGCATCTTGTCGACGGGCGAGAAGAAGTGGATGCCGATGAAGTCTTCCGGCTTCTTCGCCGCTTCGGCGAGGCCGGTGATCGGCAGCGTCGAGGTGTTCGAGCCGTAGATGCCGCCGGCGGCGATCATCGGTTCGGCTTTCTTCGTCACGTCGGCCTTGATCTCGCGGCTTTCGAAGACCGCCTCGATGATGAGATCGGCGCCCTTCAGATCGTCGTAGTTCGTCGTCGGCTTGATGCGGGCGAGAAGCGCGTCGGCTTTCTCCTTCGTCATCTTGCCTTTCTCGATCGACTTCGCCAGCAGCTTTTCCGAATAGGCCTTGCCCTTTTCGGCATTGGCCTGATCGGTGTCGAGGAGAACGACATCCATACCGGCCTGGGCCGAGACGTAAGCAATGCCCGCGCCCATCATGCCGGCGCCGAGGATGCCGAGCTTCTTCACGGTGAAGGCCGGCACATTCTTCGGACGGCGCGCGCCCTTGCCGAGTTCCTGCATCGAAAGGAAGAGCGAGCGGATCATCGCCTTCGAGCGCGGGTCCATCAGCAGCTTGGTGAAGTAGCGCGTCTCGATGCGGATGCCCGCTTCCATCGGCACCTGCAGGCCTTCATAGACGCAGGAGAGAATATATTGCTGGGCCGGGAAGTTGCCATGCGTCGTCTTGTGGAGCATGGCGTTCGACATGGTGAAGGTGGAGCCGCCCGACTTGTCGTGCGGACCGCCGCCGGGAATGCGATAGCCTTCGCGATCCCAGGGCTGGATGGCGATGGCATAGACTTCCGGGCCCTTCTTGCCGAGCTTCACTTTCGGCTGGGCGAGGCCTTCCTTGAGCCAGGCCTTGGCCGCGGAGATGAGGTCGGCGGCAGGCACGACCTTGTGGACGATGCCGGCCTTCAGCGCCTTCTGCGGATCGAGCGCGGTGCCCTGGAGGATGAGCGGAAGCGCTGCCGCCGCGCCGATGAGACGCGGCAGGCGCTGCGTGCCGCCGCCGCCGGGGAGCAGGCCGACTTTCGCTTCGGGCAGGCCGAGCTGGATTTTCGGATTGTCGGCCACAACGCGGTAGTGGCAGGCAAGCGTCACTTCGAGGCCGCCGCCGAGCGCGACGCCGTTGATCGCCGCTGCGACGGGCTTGCCGCAGGTTTCGAGGCGGCGCAGCAGCATGTTGAAGGCGAGATTGCCCTCATACATCGCCTTGACGCGATCTTCCTTCGAGCCCGAACCGCCGCCGCCCGCCTGTCCGCCCATCATGGAGAGATCGGCGCCAGCGCAGAAGGCGTCCTTGCCGGAGGTGAGGACGGCGCCCTTGATGGCGTCGTTCGAGACGATCTCGCCGATGATGGAGGCAATATCGGCCATCGAGCTTTGCGAGAGCACGTTCATCGAACGGCCGGGCATGTCCCAGACGGCAAGGGCGATGCCGTCGGCATCGACGTCGAATTTGAAGTTTTCGTAAGTGGTCATTTGTTTCGTCCCTATTGGGGCCTCGTCCTTCGAGACGCGGCGCTTGCGCGCCGCTCCTCAGGATGAGGGTTTATTCAGAATATGCTCCTCACCCTGAGGAGGCGGCAGAGCCGCCGTCTCGAAGGGCGAGGCCCGAAATCACACGCGCTCGATGATGGTGGCCGTGCCCATGCCTGCGCCGACGCAGAGGGTGATGAGCGCGGTGTTCAGGTTGCGGCGCTCAAGCTCGTCGAGCACCGTGCCGAGGATCATGCCGCCGGTCGCGCCGAGCGGATGGCCCATGGCAATGGCGCCGCCATTGACGTTCATCTTCTCATGCGGAATGTCGAGGGCCTGCATCATGCGCAGCACGACCGAAGCGAAGGCTTCGTTCAGCTCGTAGAGATCGATGTCTTCCGGCTTCATGCCGGCCTTTGCCAGCACCTTGCGCGTGACGTCTGCCGGACCCGTCAACATAATCGAGGGTTCCGAACCGATGGAGCCCATGGCGCGGATGCGCGCGCGGGGCTTCAGTCCCATGGCCTTGCCGGTTTCGAGATTGCCGACGAGGACGCCCGAGGCGCCGTCGACGATGCCCGACGAATTGCCGGCATGGTGGACGTGGATGATCTCCTCGACTTCGGGGTAGCGTTCGAGCGCAACGCCGTCGAAGGCGAATTCGCCGATGCCCTGGAACGACGGCGCGAGGGATCCCAGCGACTGCATGGTCGCGTCGGGGCGCATGTGCTCGTCATGATCGAGGATGGTGAGGCCGTTAATGTCGCGCACGGGAATGACCGACTTCTTGAAGTAGCCGTTCTTCCAGGCATTGGCCGCGCGCTTCTGGCTTTCGACTGCATAGCCGTCGACGTCGGCGCGCGAGAAGCCATACTTCGTCGCGATGAGATCGGCGCCGATGCCTTGCGGCGTAAAGTAGGACTTGAAGGCGACATGAGGGTCGGACGACCAGGAGCCACCGCTCGCGCCCATGCCGACGCGCGACATCGATTCAACGCCGCCGCCGATCGCCATGTCGGCCTCGCCGGACATGACTTTCGCAGCCGCCATGTTGGTCGCTTCCAATCCGCTCGCACAGAAGCGGTTGATCTGCACGCCGGCCGTCGTCTGGGCA
The DNA here is from genome assembly GCA_031291615.1 of Parvibaculum sp. GTDB lineage: Bacteria > Pseudomonadota > Alphaproteobacteria > Parvibaculales > Parvibaculaceae > Parvibaculum. The sequence continues at coordinate 139,642 of JARLIS010000024.1, read as the reverse complement.
TAGTCGGCATTCAGCACCGCGATGCGGGCAATGTCGCCGCCCTGCTCGCCGACCGGATCGACGCAGCCGAACACCACGTCGTCGACGCGGCTCGTGTCGAGACCGTTGCGGTCGCGCAGAGCCTTCAGCACCTGCGTACCAAGCTCAAGCGCCGTCACCTCGTGCAGCGCGCCGTCATTCTTGCCACGCCCACGCGGGGTGCGCACGGTGTCGTAGACATATGCATCAGTCATTTTGATCTCCCTGATGAGGGTTCAGTGTTTCGTTCCGTTGGGCCTCGCCCTTCGAGACGGCGGCTCCGCCGCCTCCTCAGGGTGAGGAATAATCTCTGAATAGACCCTCACCCCGAGGAACGGCGCGAAAGCGCCGCGTCTCGAAGGACGAGGCCTGCGGCATCACAGCGTCCGCGCGATCAGCATCTTCATGATCTCGTTGGCGCCGCCGTAAATCTTCTGCACGCGCGCATCGGCATACATTTGCGCGATCGGATATTCCATCATGTAGCCATAACCGCCGAAGAACTGGAGGCAGGTGTCGACGATCTGGCACTGCTTTTCGGTGGTCCACCACTTGGCCATGGCGGCGGTCGTCGCATCGAGCTTGCCGTCGAGGAGTTTCACCGCGCAATCGTCGACGAAAACGCGGGCAATCGCCGCTTCGGTCTTGCATTCGGCGAGCTTGAACTGCGTGTTCTGGAAATCGAGGATCGATTTGCCGAAGGCCTTGCGCTCCTTCACATAGGCGGCCGTCAGTTCGACGGCGCGCTCCATCGCGACCACGGCCTGCACGGCGATGATGAGGCGCTCCTGCGGCAGCTGCTGCATCAGCTGAAAGAAGCCCTTGCCTTCTTCCGTGCCGAGCAGGTTCGAGGTCGGCACTTTCACGTCATCAAAAAAGAGCTCCGACGTGTCCTGCGCATGCATGCCGATCTTGTCGAGGTTGCGGCCGCGGCGGAAACCTTCGACTTCCTCGGTCTCGACCATGACGAGCGAGGTCCCCTTGGCGCCGCCTGCCGGATCGGTCTTCGCCACGACGCAGATCAGCGTCGCCTGCTGGCCATTGGTGATGAAGGTCTTCTGGCCGTTGATGACATACTGGTTGCCGACTTTCTTGGCCGTCGTCTTGACGCCCTGAAGATCGGAGCCGGTGCCGGGCTCGGTCATGGCGATGGCGGCGACGATTTCTCCGCTCGCCATTTTCGGCAGCCACTTCTTCTTCTGCTCTTCGGTGCCGTAGGACTGGATGTAATGGGCGACGATGCCCGAATGGACGGAATTGCCGAAGCCCGCCACGCCCGCGCGCGCCTGCTCCTGCGTGATGACCATCTCATGGGCGAAATTGCCGCCGCCGCCGCCATATTCCTCCTTGATCGAGGCGCACAGAATGCCGGCCTCGCCCGCCTTGTTCCAGGCGTTGCGATCGACATGGCCCTGCTTGTTCCATTTGTCGGAATGCGGCGCGAATTCCTTTTCATAGAGCTTGCGGACGGCGTCCTGAAGAATTTCGAGCTCTTCGTTGAGCCAGGGCGATTTGTAGCCCGCGATCATTTCCATCTGTCTCACGTCTCCTGTTGCGGCCCGATGTCAGGCTCGTCGTTTTTTGTCGGAAGTCCTTGGGTCAGAAATCATCCTGGGAAAAGGCCATCAGCGGCGCGGCGCCGTTGCGGATGCGCAGAAGATGCGTCGCCGTTTCCGGCAGGATGCGTTCCACGAAGTAGCGGGCGGTCTTCAGCTTCGTCTCGTAGAAGGCCTTGTCGTCGCCCGTCGAGAGCTTCGCCAGCGCCGCCTTCGCCATCAGCGCCCACATATAGGCGACCGACGTGATGCCGAAGAGATGGAGATAATCGACGGAGCCCGCGCCTGCATTGTCGGGGTTCTGGAGCGCATTCTCCATGAACCATGTCGTCGCCGCTTCGAGATCCTTGCGCGCGGCGGCGAGCGGCGCAGTAAAGGGCGCGAGCTTGTCGTCTTTGTTCGCGGCGATGAAATCGTCGATCAGCTTGAAGAAGGCGAAGACGCCGCGCCCGCCATTGGCCGCGAGCTTGCGTCCGACAAGGTCGAGCGCCTGGATGCCGTTCGCGCCTTCATAGATCATGGCGATGCGGGCATCGCGGACGAACTGGCTGACGCCGTTCTCCTCGATGTAACCGTGGCCGCCATAGACCTGCTGGGACTCGACCGCATTGGCGAAGCCGCGATCGGTGAGGTAGCCTTTCACCACCGGCGTCAGCAGCGCCATCATGTCGTCGCCCGTCTCGCGCACCTGCGCATCGCCCGACGCATGAGAGAGGTCGCCGTGGAGCGCCGTCCAGACGAGGAGCGCGCGGGCGCCTTCGTTGAACGATTTGGCGTCGAGCAGCATGCGGCGAACATCGGGATGGACGATGATCGGATCGGCGGGCTTTGCCGGTTCCTTGGCGCCGGTGAGCGAGCGACCTTGCAGGCGGTCCTTCGCATAGGCCAGCGCGTTCTGATAGGCGACTTCCGACTGCGAAAGGCCCTGAAGGCCGACGCCGAGGCGCGCTTCGTTCATCATCGTGAACATGGCGCGCATGCCCTTTTCGCGTTCGCCGACGAGCCAGCCCGTCGCCTCGTCATAGTTGAGAACGGCGGTCGCATTGCCGTGAATGCCCATCTTGTGTTCGAGCGCGCCGCAGCTCACGCCGTTGCGAGCGCCGAGCGTTCCGTCTTCCTTGACGAGGAATTTCGGAACGAGGAAGAGCGAGATGCCTTTGATGCCGGCCGGTGCGCCTTCGACACGGGCAAGCACCAGATGGAGAATGTTCTCGGCGAGATCGTGCTCGCCCGCCGAGATGAAGATCTTCGTGCCGGTGATCTTGTAGGAGCCGTCGGCCTGCGGCACGGCCTTGGTGCGCAGAAGGCCGAGGTCCGTGCCGCATTGCGGCTCGGTCAGGTTCATGGTGCCGGTCCACTCGCCGCTCACGAGCTTCGGGAGATAGGTCTTGCGCTGTTCGTCCGTACCATGATGAAGCAAGGCCGAATAGGCGCCGTGCGAAAGGCCGGGATACATGCCGAAGGCCATGTTGGCCGACGACACCATCTCGTTGAAGATGACGCCAAGGGCATTGGGGAGGCCCTGCCCGCCATAGGCGGGGTCGGCGACCAGCGCCGGCCAGCCGCCTTCGACGAGGGTCTTGTAGGCCTCCTTGAAGCCCTTGGGCGTCGTCACTACGCCGTTTTCCAGCTTGCAGCCTTCCCGGTCGCCGATCTGGTTCAAGGGCTGCAACACGTCCTCGGCGAGCTTTGCGGCTTCGTCGAGGATCTGATCGACGACATCGAGCGGCGCGTCCTTGAAGCCGGGCAGCGCCGAATATTGTTCGATGTTGAAGGTGTCGCGCAGGAGAAAGCGATACTCCCGCAAGGGGGCCTTGTATGTCGGCATGGTCTATCCACCCTTGAAAAAGGAGCGACGGGAAAGCAAAGCCGGAACGGCGAAATGCAACAAATCAGGCGCTGGCGCCGACCCGCTCGGCGAGGACGCTTTTTGCCTGTGACGGCTTTGCGCGTTTCTTGGCTTCGGCGAGCGGCTTCGTCATGGCGTCGATGCCGGCGCGAGCGAGCTGGCCTTCCAACTGGCCCTGGAGACGATCGCAGCTCTCCTGAAGCGTCGCAATCTGGAGGTCGATCTCCTTGCGCTGGCGCTCGAGGCTGTCGATGCGGCGGCGGAACTTGTCGATCGCAACCTTGTTCTGCGTCTCGCAGCCGTCCTGAAGGTCGTAGAGGCTCAGGATTTCCTTGATCTCGGAAAGCGCGAGGCCGACATTCTTGCCGCGCACGATGAGGATGAGGCGCGCCCGGTCGCGCGGATGATAGACGCGGGTCTGGCCCTGACGTTCGGGCGAGAGCAGACCCTTATCCTCGTAGAAGCGGATGGCGCGCGTGGTCAGGCCGAATTCCTCGGCAAGCTGGGTGATCGTGAAAGTGACGCCGTTGGCATGACCGTGTTCGCCCATGCTCTTCTTGGACGTTTCCATGTGCTGATCCATAGACTGTTCCTAATTCTCCCTGATGACTGGACCACGGTACATTTTTTGAGGCGGGCAAACGACCGCCCCTTCAGTCCCGTGTCCGGCCCTTCATTGATGACTGGCGGTTTTCCGCCGTTTTTATGCCGATGGCGCGAAGGCTAGTTGACGTTGACGTAAGCGTCAAGGCCGTCAAATAGCGTTGAGTTCGGCCCGGCGCGTTGGTCTATTGGGCCGGCTTCACAGGATGAGGAATGGGCAAAATGACGGGATATCGGCGAATGGCTGCAAGCCTTGGCGTGCTGTTTCTGCTGGCGGCCTGCGCATCGACGCAATCGAACATGGCGCCGCCGCCGCCCGAGCGCGTCAACCTCACCTCTTTGCCCCAGGGGGCGAGCGCCGCGGCCCAAGGCGAGAACGCGTTGACGCGGGCGGTGCTCGCCGACATCAACGATTACAGGGCAAAGAAGAGCCTGCCGCCGCTGGCTGAGGATCAGGCTCTCCGGCGGGCCGCTGCCGTGCATAGCGCCGACATGGTGACGCGCGGCTTTCTCGGGCATTTCAATCCGGACGGACAAGGCCCGAACGAGCGTGTGAAGGCGGTGAAGCCCGACTTCAAGGGAACCGTCGCCGAGAACATCGGCGTCACCGCCATCAGCGGCACGCCCGACGACACGGCCGCGGCGCTCATGAAGCTATGGATTGCGAGCCCGCCTCACCGCCAGAACATGGTCGGCGCGGCCTACACTCTCGCCGGTGTGGGCGCAGCGGAAATAGACGGCAAGGTCTTCGTCACGGTGGTCTTCGCAGGTTCGTGAAGCTCCGGCCTGCGTTAGCTCTGCGGCAACAAAACCTACCGATTCTCAATACTCGTTAACGCCGTATTTACCCTCAGCGGCGTTACATGGCAGCGCATTCCTTGAGCCGACGCGAATCGCCTGGCCGGCATCGTCCCAAAATGGGCGATGGACCTGCCTGCAAACCGCCTGCTCAATGAATAGCGACGGGCCTCCTTAGTAACGCCAGATGGTGTGGCCTATACTGAGCAAAATGTTCAAACGGGCGCAGTGATTCGGATGAGACCTGGTGTTCCCTGGAGCGTCAAAGGCATCGAGCCGGAAGCGCGAGAAGCTGCAAAGCAGGCCGCCCATCGCGCGGGCGTGACGCTTGGCGCGTGGCTCAACCAGATCATTCTCGATGCCGGGACAGATGAGGTCGGGAGACCTGCCGGCATTGCGCCTCACGAACAGACGAGTTTCGTCCAGCCGCCTTATGCGCCGCAGCCGGCCATCGCCCAGGCCCAGATCGATCTCGCGCCGGTGGCGGACGCCGTGCGCGACGTCGTGCAGCGCGTCGAAAGCAGCGAGCGGCGGACGCTCGACCTGACGCGGCGTCTTGAACAGACCGTCAGCCAGCTTGCGCAGCGGCTCGAAAGGTCGGAACAGACCATGGACAGCACGCCCGCAGAGACGCGGCTTCCCGATCCGCTCGAACGGAAAATCCAGCAGCTTGCCGACCGGCTCGAAGAAGCGGAGCGCGCGCGCGGTTCCTTCGGCGGCCGTCGTTCGGAAGAAAAAGCCCAGATCCAATCGCTCGAAAAGGCGATGAACGCCGTCGTCGATCATCTCGATACGGCGGAAAAGCGCACCGAGGATTCGCTCTCGGATATTCGCCGCACGCTGGCGGATATCGCCGGTCGCGTGGACAAGCACGAGGAAGAAGAAGAACGCGAAGAGGCGCAGGCCCGAGCGAGGGCGACGGAGACGCTGTTGCAGACGCTCGCCGGGCGCCTCGAAAAGATGGAGGCCTCGGTTTCGACGGTGGGTTCGCAAGCCGTCGAGAACGCGCTGAAGGCGATCGCCGAAAAGACGGATGCCGAACAGCACAAACAGACGATCGCTCATTTGCAGCGCAGCCTCGGCGAGATCACGCAGCGCCTGGAGCGCGCTGAGCAGCGCACCGACGAAACGCTCAAGACCTTCGAGATGACGGTGACGGGCATTGCGCGCCGCCTCGAGGAACTCGATACGCCGCGCGAGAATCCCTATCAGGCCCATCTCGACGAGCTGGCGCAGCGGCTGCAGCAGAACGAAGCGGCGACGTTGCAGACGGCGCAGACGATCGAGCGCGCCATCGAAAGCATGGCCGACAATCTGCACGCGACCGAAGGCCGCTCGCGGGAGACGATCGAGTCGCTTCATGTCATGCTGGAGCGCATGGCCGACAGGCTCGGACGCATGGAGCGCGAGGCGAAGGCGACGCGCACATCTCTCGGCCTGGGGGCGCCTCAGGGCATGCTGCCGCCGCAAATGGCGCTGGGCGGCATGGCTGGCGCCTTGGGCGGGAGCGCAGGCAACGGCTTCGTGCCCGGCGGCCAGGCTTTCCCGATACCGAATTTCGACGCTCCGCCGATGGGCCATCCGGGCGCCGGCGGGTCTTTCGGCGGCGCGGCCGAGTATCGCGCGCCGTTCCACAGCGAAGCCGATCTGCCGCCGATGCCGGCCGAACGCCCCATCGACGCGCCGCCCCCGCCCTTTGCGCCCGACATCGAGACGGACGGCCGCCGCGAGCCGACGCTGGAGATGCGCGCGCCGCATATCGAACACGGCGAAGAGGAAGAGGGCGAGATCAGCAATCCGACGCTCGATACGGCCCATACCGCCAATGATTTCATGGCAGCCGCCCGGCGCGCCGCGCAAGCCGCGGCGCAGAATGCGCGCGGCGGTCCGCAGGCTCCGGGGGCCGCACCTTTCCCGGACACGACCGGCCGCTTCACCGCCGTCGAACACAGCGCCGGACAGCGCAAAAAACTTGTCTACGGTGCCATCGCGGCGCTTCTCGCCATCGGCGTCGCCTTCGGCGCGATGCGCATTCTGAACGACCAGCCGGTCATCGTCTCGCCCGTGACCGACAAGACAATGCCGGCCGACAAGACGCCGGGCCCCGGCGACATGGCGGCGAGCACGGAGACGACGCCCGCCACCGGCGCCGCCAATCCGGCTCTGGTGCCCGCACCCAAGGACCAATCGCATCCGGAGGCCAATCCGGAGGGCGCCGGAGCGCCTGCGGCGGCAAATCAGGCTCCGGCGTCCGCTCTCTCACCCGTCGTTCCGGCTCCGATCGTGCCTGCCCCGGCTCCGGCAAAGCCCGAAGTCGCGGCCAAGCCCGAAAAGCCGATTGCAGCGCCCGCCAAAAAGCCCGCGCATACGACGGTCATGCCGCGTTCGGAAGACAACGGACCGACGTTGACGCCGGTTCCGGCAAAGCCGGTGGCAAGCGCGCCGCTCGATCAGCTTCCCGCCAGCGAGCGCGCCTTGCGCAATGCGGCGACCTCGGGCAATCCGGCGGCGCAGTATGAAGTCGGCCAGCGCTATGCGAATGGCGAGGGCATGGCGCAGGACCTTTCCCAAGCCGCCTATTGGTACAATCAGGCCGCCGATCAGGGGCTCGCGATCGCGCAATACCGGCTGGCCGCGCTTTACGAAAAAGGGCGCGGCGTCCCTCAGGACGACGGCAAGGCGCGCGTCTGGTACGAGAAGGCAGCAGCCCAGGGCAATGTGAAGGCGATGCACAATCTCGCCGTCATCTATGCCGAAGGGCGCGGCACGCGCCAAGACTTCACGACGGCCTCGCGCTGGTTCGGCGAAGCCGCCGATTACGGCCTCGGCGACAGCCAGTACAATCTCGCGATCCTTCAGGAGCGCGGGCTCGGCGTAAAGCAGGATCTGGCCGCCGCCTACAAGTGGCTTTCGATCGCCGCCAAGGGCGGCGACAAGGGCGCGGCCCAGAAGCGCGACGAACTGGCCGCGAAGCTCGATGCCGCGACATTGGCGCAAGCGAAAGTCGCTGCCGAAACATGGGCGCCCAAGCATCCCGACCCCGTGGCCAATGGCGACCTCTCCTCGATGGGCAATTGGGGCACGACGAGCCCCGACACGACGGGCAGCATCGACAAGGGCGCGAGCGCGCGCAGCGACCTGGCCCGCGTTCAGGCCATGCTGATGAAGCTCGGCTACGATCCGGGTTCGTCGGACGGGCTCATGGGGCCGCGCACGCGCGACGCCATTCTCGCCTATCAGCGCAGCGCCGGTCTCGACCAGTCGGGCAGCGTCAGCGCCGTGCTGCTGAAGTCGCTGGAAATCGCCACCCGCTAGACGGGTCCGCGCCGGGCCGCCATCCTCTAGGAATCGGACGCGCGGCGTGATACGCCGTTTTCACTTGCCTCGGGACGAATAACGGCCTTTCCAGACGCCATCGGACCCTACGCCCATGCAGATTTACCTGCCCATCGCCGAGATGCCGGTCAATGTGCTGGTGATCTTCGGCATGGGCATGACGGTGGGCTTCCTGTCCGGCATGTTCGGCGTCGGCGGCGGCTTTCTGATGACGCCGCTTCTGATATTTCTCGGCATCCCCCCTGCAGTCGCCGTCGGCACGCAGTCGACGCAGGTCGTCGCTTCTTCCGTCACGGGCGCCATCGCCCATAGCAAGCGCGGCTCCATCGACTTCAAGATGGGAGGGATCACGCTTGCGGGCGGCATCGCCGGCTCGGTGAGCGGCATATTCATCTTCAGGCTGCTGGTGAAGATCGGGCAGATCGATCTCGCCATTTCCGTCATCTATGTCGTGTTCCTGACGATCATCGGTGCGCTCATGATGGCGGAGAGCGTGCGCGCCATGCTGGCGGCGCGGGCGGGCCAATCCGTGGCGATCGGCAAGACGGCGCATCACAGCTGGATCCACGGTCTGCCGCTCAGGATGCGCTTCCATCGCTCGCGGCTCTATATCAGCGTCATTCCGCCCATCGCCATCGGCTTCTTCGTCGGCATGCTGTCGGCGATCATGGGCGTGGGCGGCGGCTTCATCATGATCCCGGGGATGATCTATCTGCTGCGCATGCCGACCTCGGTCGTCATCGGCACGTCGCTCTTCCAGATTGTTTTCGTCACGGCGCTCACCGGCGTCATGCATTCGGTGGAAAACCAGACTGTCGATGCGGTGCTCGGCTTCATTCTCGTCGTCGGCGGCGTCATCGGCGCGCAATATGGCGTGCGCGCCGCTTCGCGGCTTCGCGGCGAACATCTGCGCGCGCTGCTCGCCGCTCTCGTGCTGCTGATGGGGCTCAGGCTCGGCTGGGCGCTCATCACGCCACCCGCCGATCTCTATTCCATCGTCGATGTGGCGCCGCACTCATGACGAAGCGCGCGCTCATCGCGGTATTGCTCACGCTGGCCGGCCTCGCCTTCGGCGGCCCTGCGCGTGCGGACCAGCTCGTCACAGATCTCAGCGAACACAAGATCGCCATCAAGTCGAACTTCACCGGCACGCAGATCCTGCTCTTCGGCGCGATCGAGGCCAACGGGCCGGACGAACGCGCGCTCAACCGCGACATCGTCGTCGTCATTTCCGGGCCCGCACGCGCCGTCACGGTGCGCCGCAAGGCGCGCGTCGGCGGCATATGGATCAACCACGACTCGGTGACCTTTCCGAAGGTGCCCGGCTACTATGCCGTCGCCAGCACGCGGCCGCTCGAAGTGACCGCCGGCATCGACGTGTTGCAACGCGAGCAGATCGGCATCGACAACGTCAATCTCGGCGTGCCGGTCGCGCAAGGAATGGACGGCAGCGAGGAAATTCTGTCGCCTGACGACGAAAAGGATTTCCTGAAGGCGCTGATCCGCAACAAGCGGCGCGATAAGCTCTTCATCAACGATCCGGGCGGCGTGGTCTTTCTCGGGCAAACGCTTTTCCGCGTTACCGTCGACATTCCTGCCAATGTGCCTGTCGGGCTTTATACGGCAACCGTCTTTCTGTTGCGCGACGGGCAGGTGGTCGATGCCATCGCCTCGCCGCTCTATATCGACAAGAGCGGGCTCGAGCGTTTCCTCTATCGCTTCGCGCATGGCGACGCGCTGCTTTACGGCCTGCTTGCCGTTCTCGGTTCGGCCGCGGCCGGATGGCTCGCATCGGCTGTCCTTAGGGAACGCTGATCTGACGCAGGCGTGAATTCCCCCGGGGCGCGATTGCGCTATAGTGGCCGCCCTGAACACTGGGGAAGCGATATGTCGACAGAAAGAGTGGCGCAACTCAACGAATTCGCCCGGCGCAAACATCCGGGCATGGTCGGTATCGAGCTCGAAGTCTGCGAGGCGGAGCTCGTGACCGGCAAAATGACGGTCACCGAGCATGTCGTCGCGGGCACCGGATTTCTCTGGGCGCCGGTCGTCATCACGCTTGCCGACTGGCTCTGCGCGGCGGGCATGTCGCCCAACCTGAAGCCCGGCGAGAGCTTCACCACCGTCGAATTGAAAACGAACTTTCTCGGCTCGGCTGTCGCCGGCGAAGTGGTGTCCGGCCGCGCGGTGCCGATGCATAGGGGCAAGAGCACTCATGTCTGGGACGTCGAGGTGCGCAACGAGACGAAGAACCGCACCATCGCGCTCTTTCGCTGCACGCAGATGATCCTGTATCCCAAGGCATGACCAACTTCGACATTTCATATGCGGCGGCGGCGGCGGGCGGATTGCTGAGCTTCCTGTCGCCTTGCGTGCTGCCGCTCGTGCCCGCCTATCTCTGTTTTATAGCAGGCACGTCTTTCGAGGAATTGACGCGGGAGGCCGAACTTGGCGAGGAACTCGGCTCGGAAGGGCTGACCCGGCGCGTCGCGCTCGGCGCCAGCGCGTCGGCCATCAATCCGCTGATCCTTGCACATAAAGAGTTGCTCGGCCGCGTGGCGGGCGCCGTCATCATCGGCTTCGGCCTTCACTATATGGGGCTGTTGCGGATTTCCTTTCTCAACCGCGAGGCGCGCTTTCAGCCAGAACATATCGGCGACGTTTCGCAAAACCTCTGGCTGCAATTCCTGAGCCCCTATGTGCTGGGCCTTGCCTTCGCCTTCGGCTGGACGCCCTGCATCGGACCGATCCTCGCCACCATCCTCGCCATCGCCGCCTCGCAGGAGAGCCTTCACGCGGGCGTCGCTCTGCTCGCCACCTATTCGCTCGGCCTCGGCATTCCCTTTCTTCTCGCCGCCTTTGCGATCCGCGCGTTCCTCACCTTCGCCCGGCGCATTCGCCGCCACATGCAGAAAATCGAGATTGCAGCGGGACTTCTCCTCGCATGTACCGGCCTTTTGATGATGCTCGGTTCGTTCGAGAAGATTGCCATCCTCATGCTCAACGTGTTTCCATTCCTCGGAAAGCTGGGCTGAGGGATCGACCATGAGCGCCGAACACGCGATCGAACCGGCATCGCTTGCCCAGGCGAAAGTTTCGCCCAGGGCCGCCGAGGCGCCGAAGGCCGTCAAAGCTGCAAGGCCGCAGGCGCCGGCCGCCGTCCTCGTCCTTTCCTATGCGCGCGTCGTTCCCTTCGTGGCGACCGCACTCATCATCGCCCTGTCCTCGCCCTCCTCCGCCGCGACAAGCGCGCTTGCGGCCGAAATGGCCTATGGCGCGGTGCTGCTGTCGTTCCTCGGCGGCGCACGCTGGGGCGCGGCGATCAGGACGGGCGGCGAGCAGATCCGCTTCAGGCCGCTGGCGCTTCTCCTGCTGCCGACGCTTTTTTCATGGTGCGTGATATTCATGGCGCCGAAAGTGGCGCTTGCCGCGCTGATGGCCGGGTTTCTGCTTCTGGCCCTCGCCGAGCGGTTGAGCGCGCGGCAGGATCACGGGCATGAATGGCGGGGCGGCCTGGAAGTCGCCCTGACCATTCTGACCGAAATGGCGCTCGGCGCTTCGCTCGCGGCGTTGTTCTTCGCCTAGTCGCCTTCGAGGCGATGCGCGGCGACGGGCACGACAGTGCGCGCGCCGAGCATCCAGGCATGAAAGCGCCCGGCGGGGAGCAACTCGTCATAGGCCTCGTCGAGCACGTTCAATCCGCCGGCGTAAGCGCCGAAGGCCGGCATGATCGCCCGCGTGCCGTCCGAGGCCACACAGCGGCGGCGCAGCCTGCGGCCACGCACGCGCACCGCCGCGCAAGGATGGAGATGCCCCGAGATTTCGCCTGTCGCAGGCGCCGGGCGCGGCTCGTGCCGGAAAGTCAGCGGCCCGACATTCAGCTCCTCATGCACGCAGCCGCCGAAGCGGCGCGGCGGCACGGGATCGTGATTGCCCGCGATCCATATCCAATCCGTCGCGCCGGTCAGGCGCGCGAGGCGCACAGCGTCGCCGTCGTCCATGCGCGCGGCTGCCTCGCGGTCGTGAAAGCTGTCGCCCAGCGCGACGAGGCGCGAAGGCCGGTGGCCCGCGATCAGGGCTTCAAGGCGCGCCAGCGTCGCCCGCGTGTCGTAAGGCGGCAGCGCGATCCCTCGCGCGGCGAAGGACGAGCCCTTTTCGAGATGGAGATCGGCGACAACGAGGAGACGCTCGGCTTCCCACCAGATCGCGCCCTCGGCAAGCACAGTCAGGCTTGCACCGCAGACGCGCAGGACGGGCGACGCGTTGAGGCGGTCCTTGGAAAGGGTCTGCGCTTCTTCAAACAAGACGTGTCGCCTCTTCGATCAGGCTGTCGGCGGCTTCCGAAAGCAGCGCCTCGTTCGCTTCGCCATGCACGGCTTCCTTGCCGATATCGAGAAGTACCGGCACGGCGAGCGGCGAAACGCGGTCGAGCCTTTTTAGAACGATTCGGCCCCTGATGCGCTTCAGCATGTCCGCAACACGGGCGACGTCGAGATGGCCGGAGGCGGCGTCGGCCTGCGTCGCGCGCAGCAGAATGTGATCCGGCTCGTGCTCGCGCAAAACATTGTAAATGAGGTCGGAGGAGAAGGTCACCTGCCTGCCCGTTTTTTCCTGCCCCGGATAACGCCGCTCGATAAGGCCGGAAATAATTGCGCAATCGCGGAATGTGCGCTTCAGCAGACTCGATTCCGCAAGCCAGGCATCGAGGTCGTCGCCCAGCATGTCCTCATCGAACAGGTCGCTCAGCGGCAATAGCCCGCGCTCGGCCATGTGGCCGACATCGCGGAGGCCCCATATGGCGAGCGAATATTCCGAGGCGACGAAACCCATGGGCCGCGCACCGGCCCGGTCGAGACGGCGCGTCAGCAACATGCCGAGCGTCTGATGCGCAAGGCGTCCTTCGAAGGGGTAACAGACGAGATAATATTTATCGCCGCGCGGAAATGTCTCCACCAGAAGGTCGCCGACGCCGGGCAGCACCGAGCGCCATTCCTGAATGCGCAGCCAGTCGGACACCTGCCGTGGCAAATTCTTCCATTCTTCGCGATGGGCGAGCATGTGGCGCACGCGTTCGGCAAGATAGGTCGAGAGCGGGAACTTGCCGCCGTAGTAGGAGGGTATCTGAGGATCGCCGCCTTCGGCGCGGGAGCAATAGGCCTCGGTTTCGACAAGCGATTCGAAGCGGAGGTTGTGACCCGCGAAAATGAAATTGTCGCCGGGCTTCATCGTGTCGAGGAAATATTCCTCGATCTCGCCCAACATGCGCCCGCCCATGCCGCCGCGCGGACGGCGGCCGCTTTTGACGAGGCGTATCTTCACCATCGCGGCCTCGACGATGGTGCCGACATTCATGCGGTATTGCCGCACGACGCCAGGCGAGGCCGCGCGCAGGCGCATGTCGCCCGTCATCGGCGCGTTCGCGCGGAGGCGTGCATAACGGTCATAGGATTTCAGGGCGTAGCCGCCGGTGGCGACGAAGTCCACCACGCGGTCGAAATCCTCGCGCGAAAGATTGCGGTAAGGCGCGGCGGCGCGGACTTCTTGGTAAAGCTCGCCGGGCTCGAAGGGCGACGAGCAGGCGCGGCCGAGCACGTGCTGCGCCAGCACGTCGAGAGCACCCAGACGCGAGACGCGGCCGTCCTGCGCGCCTTCGATGGCGGCTTCGCGCGCCGCCTCGCATTCCAGCACCTCGAAGCGGTTTGCGGGCACGAGGAGAGCGCGCGAGGGTTCGTCGAGCCGGTGGTTCGCGCGGCCTATCCGCTGGGCAAGGCGGCTCGCGCCTTTCGGCGCGCCCATGCAGATGACGAGATCGACCTCGCCCCAGTCGATGCCGAGGTCGAGCGTCGAGGTGCAGACGACCGCGCGCAACGTGCCCGCCGCCATGGCCGCTTCGACCTTGCGCCGCTGCTCGGGCGCGAGCGAGCCGTGGTGGAGCGCAATCGGCAGATTGTCGTCATTGAGGCGCCAGAGCCCCTGAAAGACGAATTCGGCCTGACTGCGCGTGTTGACGAAGACGAGAACGATCTTGTTCTTGCGGATGGCATCGTAAACATCCGGCAGCGCGTGGCGGGCCGAATGGCCGGACCAGGGGATGCGCGCCTCGTCGCCTTCCTCCGCCTTTTCACCGGGAATGAGGATGCCGATTTCAGGTGTGGCGCCGGGCGGTGCGACCACAATGTCGCTCAACACTTCCTCGCCGGGCTTTTGCGGCATCAGATAGCGGCGCAGCTCGTCGGGCTCGGCAACGGTGGCCGAAAGGCCGACCCGGCGGAGACCGGGCGCGAGCGTCGCCAGCCGCGCAAGGCCGAGCGACAGAAGATCGCCGCGCTTCGAATTGGCCAGCGCGTGCAATTCATCGAGGATCACACAAGACAGACCGCCGAAGAATTCGCCCGCATCCGGATAGGAAAGCAGCAGCGCAAGCTGTTCAGGCGTCGTCATCAGAATGTCGGGCGGTTCGCGGCGCTGGCGCTGGCGGCGGTTTTGCGGCGTGTCGCCGGTCCGCGTTTCTATGCTCACGGGCAGACCCATCTCGGAGACGGGTATTTCGAGATTGCGTTTCACATCGACAGCGAGCGCCTTCAAGGGCGAAATATACAGCGTGTGCAACCCGCGCCTGCGCTGCGGAGCGGCGGAGAGGTCGACCAGGCTCGGCAGGAACCCGGCCAGCGTTTTCCCCGCACCTGTCGGGGCGATCAGCAGGACCGAGCGGCCGTCGGCGGCGTGGGCCAGCAATTCAAGCTGATGGGCGCGGGGTTGCCATCCGCGGCCCGCGAACCATGCAGCGAATTGCGCCGACAGGTGAGCGACGGGAATGCCGCCGTTCCGCCGTATTTCCATGGTCTGCCTCTTCATGGGCGGACTATAACCCGGCTGGAAGAGGTTTCCTCCTCCGACGAAAAATGGGAAAATACGGACCTCGGGATCGGGGGGCCGAGCAGGAGTAAGAGCGTGATTTCGTCCCTATTGCCCCCGGAGGCCGTCAAGAATTTGAACGAGCTCATCCCATTCCTTCTTGAGCACGGGCTCAGCCTGCTGACGGCGCTGTTCATTCTGATCGCCGGCAACTGGTTGTCGGCCAAGGCGCGCATCTGGACCATCTCCGCGCTGCGCCGCGCACCCCACATCGACGCGACGCTGCAGGGCTTCTTCGGCAGCATTGCCCGCTATCTGGTGCTCGCCTTCACGCTGCTTGCGGTGCTGGCGGAATTCGGCGTGCAGACGGCGAGCCTCATCGCGGTCCTCGGCGCGGCGGGCCTTGCCGTCGGCCTCGCCCTGCAAGGCACGCTTTCCAATGTCGCGGCGGGCGTGATGCTGCTGATCTTCCGCCCCTTCCGCGCGGGCCATGCCGTCGAAATCGGCGGCATCGCCGGAACGGTGGTCGAACTGACGCTTTTCACGACCGAGCTCAAGACCGCCGACAATGTGCAGATCATCGTGCCGAACGCCAGCGTCTGGGGACAGGCGGTCAAGAACTTCAGCCACCACGCCACGCGGCGGCTCGATTTGACTTTTCGGGTGAGCTACGACGCCGACGCCGCCAAGGCGCTTGCCGAGATCGGCAAGATCGTCAAAGCCGAGCCCCGCATTCTGGCGACGCCCGCGCCCGTCATCGCCGTCTCGGCCCTGAGCGATGTCTCGGTCGATCTTCTCGTCCGCGTCTGGACGGCGAACGGCGATCTTGAGTCTGTCAAATTCCGCCTGATACAGACGATCAAGGAACATTTCGACGCTTCCGGCATCGACATTCCGCTGATGCCCCATATCGTGCATGATGCGGACGGGGCGGCGTCCGGACCCACGGTTTCCACGGTCACGCGAGCAGGATCATGAACAAGCTATTCGGCGGCCCGGTGCTGCCAACCCTTCTGAAGCTCGCGGTCGCCTCGGTCATCATCGGCATTCTGCTCGCCTTTTTCGGCATCAGGCCGGTCGATCTGTGGAGCGACTTCCTCGATACGGTCGCGCGCATCTGGCACATGGGCTTCGACGCTATCGACTGGTCGGTGCGCTATTTCCTGCTCGGCGCCGTGGTCGTGGTTCCGATCTGGCTTTTCGTGCGGCTGTGGACGTTTCTCGTCGAAAAGAAGTGACCTGACGCAACGTTCGGCTTGAGCGGGCGCGCGTGCAAAATTGCGCGCGCCTGCTATCCTTCCTCCCAACAAAATTCAGCGGGAGGACACACATGAGCAGCATGTTTCGCGACGGGCTTCTGAAGGGCAAGCGCATCCTGGTGACGGGCGGCGGCACGGGCCTCGGCAAGGAAATGGCCGAGGACTATCTGAGGCTCGGCGCCGAGGTCTATATCTGCGGACGGCGCAAGAACGTACTCGACGAGACTGCGAAAGAGCTGATGGGCCGTCACGGCGGTTCCGTGAAAACGCACGCGATCGACATTCGCGTCGCGGGCGCGGTCGATGAGATGATCGGCGAGATCTGGGCCGATGGCGGCCCGCTGACCGGCCTCGTCAACAATGCCGCCGGCAACTTCATCAGCCCGACGAAAGACCTCACACCCAAGGGCTTCGACGCCATTGCCGGCATCGTCTTTCACGGCTCCTTCTATGTCACGCATGCCTGCGGCAAGCGCTGGATCGAAGGCGGCAACAAGGGCAGCGTCATCTCGATCCTCACCACTTGGGTGTGGAACGGCAGCCCCTTCACCGTGCCCTCCGCCATGTCGAAGGCGGGCCTCAACATCATGACGAAATCGCTCGCCGCCGAATGGGGCCCCTATGGCATCCGCCTCAACGCCATCGCACCCGGCCCCTTCCCGACCAAGGGCGCATGGGAACGGCTGAGCCCCGGCCAGTCGACGGATGGCGACGGCTCGCGCGACGGCATTCCGATGGGCCGCGTCGGCGAAATGGACGAGCTGAAGAACCTCGCCTCTTTCCTGATGGCGGATGGCTGCGACTATCTCACCGGCCAGTGCATCGCCATCGACGGCGCAGGCTATCTCGCCAGCGGCGGAAATTTCGCGCGGCTGTCGAAATTGTCGGAAGCCGACTGGGACAAGATGCGCGACATGATCCGCACCGCGAACGAGAAGGACAAGGCGCAGCGCAGCGTCTGAAATTGCGCGCCTAGTTCATGGTGACGA
Source organism: Parvibaculum sp. (assembly GCA_031291615.1). Classification (GTDB taxonomy): domain Bacteria; phylum Pseudomonadota; class Alphaproteobacteria; order Parvibaculales; family Parvibaculaceae; genus Parvibaculum. The sequence continues at coordinate 122,379 of JARLIS010000024.1, read as the reverse complement.
CGACCTTGCCGACCGCTTCGCGGTTCTGAAGCATGCGCATGGCGTCCACCGCGCGTTCGAGCGGGAAGGTGGCGCAGACATAGGGATCGATCTTGCCTTCGGCGGCGAGACGGTCGATCGCCTCGATGTTCCGCCTGCCCGCCTCCGGGTCGCGGCGTCCGTATTCACCGGCGCGGACGCCGACGACCGAGAAGCCCTTGATGAGCGGCATGTTGACCGACACGGTCGGTATGCGGCCGCTGGTGAAGCCGATGACGAGAAGCCGCCCGTTCCACGCGATGCAGCGGACGCTTTCATCGAAGACGTCGCCGCCGACCGGATCGTAGACGACATCGGCGCCCTTGCCGCCCGTCAGCGCCTTCACTTCTTCGCGGAAGCCGTGCGTGACGTTCAGCACATGGTCGGCGCCGCGCGCTTTCACCACCTTCAGCTTTTCGTCGGAGGCCGATGTCGCGATCACGGTTGCGCCCAGCATCTTCCCCATGTCGACGGCCGCCATGCCGACGCCGCCCGTGCTTCCATGGACGAGCAGCGTCTCGCCCGCCTTCAGGTTGCCGCGAATGACGAGCCCGACATAGGCCGTGAGATAGGCGGCGGGATAGGCGGCGGCTTTCACGAAGTCCATGCCGGCGGGAATGGGGCGGCAATTGCCGGCGGGAATGTTCACTTCTTCCGCGAAGCCGCCGATGCGAAGGCCGGCGACCACCTTGTCGCCGGGCCTGAACTTCGTCACGCCCGCGCCGACCGCGTCCACGATGCCCGCCCCTTCCATGCCGGGCGCGAAAGGCAGCTCCGGCTTGAACTGGTACTTGCCCTGCACCATCAGAATGTCGGGGAAGTTGATCGAACAGGCCTTGAGCTTCAGGCGCAGCTCGCCTTCGCCGGGCGGCGGCAAAGTCACTTCATCCATGCGGAGAACGGAAATGTCCTCCGACAGCTCATGCACGCGCAGAGTGCGCATCGGTCTCTCCCTCTTTCAATTTCTTTGCAGGGAGCATAAGGCGGCCGTCAGACGAACCCAAGCGCTTCAAGCGCCGTGACGCAGCCAAGCGCGATGAAGATCGCCGCCGCCGCGCCGTGCACCAGCTGCATCGGCAGGAACTTCGCCGCCGCCTCCCCGACGAAAACCACCGGCACATTGGCCAACATCATGCCAAGCGTCGTGCCCGCCGCAACCAAGGCCACATCATGGAACCGGGCGGCAAGGCCTATGGTCGCCACCTGCGTCTTATCGCCGATCTCCGCGAGGAAGAAGGCGATGGTCGTGGTGAGGAAAGGCCCGAAGCGCGAGGCGACGCCCGAGGGCACATCGCCCGCCTTGTCGGGGATCAGCATCCAGACGCCGCCCGCGAAGAAGGAAACCGCAAGCACCCATTGCAGCACATGCGGCGTCAGAGCGCCCGCAATCAGCACGCCGAGTTCGGCGGCGATCGTATGGTTGAGAACGGTCGCGACGAATATGCCGGCGATGAGCGGCCAGGGCTTGCCGAAACGCGCCGCGAGCACAAGCGTCAGCAATTGCGTCTTGTCGCCAATTTCGGCGATGGCGACGGCGGAGAGCGAAATGAAGAAGGCTTCCACAGCGATTTCCTCGGGCCGGGCAGAGAAACCAATGACTCATGGACACGACTGCCCGGCCGGGCATCGCGCATGAGCCAAAGGTCTCGCCAAACGGTGCAAAGGCACCGGACACGCGCGCCATGGTCAGGGCTTTCGCCTGCAACCAAGTTTGTTGACGCGCGCCCCTCTCGATCATACATGCAGGAAAATTGCAGGGATGAAGGAGGGCGGCTACTCCCCTAAGGACGACAGGGGAATAGCACGAGGCCTCGCAGAACGGCAAGGCGAAAGAGGGGGGCGCAAATGGGTGACGACATCCGGTTCGGCCGGGCGCAGATCAACGGGCTCGACATTCGTTACGCCGAAGCGGGCGCCGCCGACGCGCCGCCCGTCATCCTCCTGCACGGATTCCCGGAGTTCTGGGCCGGCTGGCAGGCGCAGATTCCGGCGCTCGCCGCGGCAGGCTTCCGCGTCATCGCGCCGGATCAGCGCGGCTACAATCTCAGCGGAAAACCCAAGGGCGTCGCCGCCTACGATCTCGACCGGCTGGTGGAGGACGTCATCGGCCTTGCCGATCATTTCGGCTTGGCAAAGGTGAAGATCGTCGGACACGATTGGGGCGCTTCCGTCGTCTGGTGGCTGGCGACGACAAGGCCCGAACGACTCGACCGCATGGTCGCCATCAATGCGCCTCATCCCACCCTCTGGCGGAAGGCTATGCGCGATGACAAGGAACAGCGACGCAAAAGCTGGTATGTCCAGATGTTCCGTCTGCCGGTGCTGCCGGAAGCGATGATGCGGTCGAAGAATTACAAGGGGCTCTATGACGGGCTCGTATCGTCGAGCAGGCCCGGCACCTTCACGGCGGAAGGCTTCGCGGCCTATCGCGCCGCATGGTCGCGTCCGGGTGCGCTTACCGCCATGGTCAACTGGTATCGCGCCTTGCTGAAGAAGCGGATGCCGGAGGCGCTGCCTTGGATCAAGGCGCCGGCGCTTGTGATATGGGGCCTCGACGACAAGTTCGGCGCCGTGTCGGGCGCGGAAGCGAGCCTCGCTCTATGCGAGAAGGGGCAGAAGCTCTTCATCGAAGGTGCGACGCATTGGGTCCACCACGAGGAACCCGGCCGCGTCAATGCGGCGTTGATCGCGTTTCTGCGTCAACCGTGAAGCGCGCCGCGAACGTCGCGGGCGATTTCCTCGCAAGCGCGCCTTGCCGCCGGAACGACGCCCGTCATGGCCGTGAAGGCATGGGCGAGTTCGTCATAGCTGCGATAGATCGTCCGGACGCCGCTTTCCTTCAGCCGTTCCGCATAGGCGATGCCCTGGTCGCGCAGCACGTCGAAACCGGCGGTGACGACGATGGCGCGGCACAGGCCTTCAAGCGATTGCGCCTTGAGCGGCGAAGCGCGAACGCCTTCGGCCTCGCCCGCTTCGTTCAGATATTGGTCGATGAACCATTGCATGATCTCGCGCGTCAGCGGATAGACGTCGGCGCAACTGTCCCATGAGCCGCCGCGCCAGGTCATGTCGGTGACGGGGTAGATCAGAAGCTGGAGTGCTGGCTCCCCCTCGCCAAGGCGCTTCGTTTCCTGCGCGACGAGGGCGGAGAGATAGCCGCCCGCGCTATCGCCGCCGACACCGATGCGGTGCGACATGCCGAGCGAGGCAGCGTTGTCGCGCGCATAGCGGAAGGCGGCAAGCGCGTCGTCTGCGGCGGCCGGAAACTTGTGTTCCGGCGCGAGGCGATAGGCGACGGACAGCACGACGCATTGCGCCATGTCGGCGAGCATGGTGCAGAAGGTATGGCAGGTGTCGAGATCGCCGATGACGCAGCCGCCGAAGTGAAAGAAGACGAGACCGGGAAGCTGCCCCTTCGCTTCGGCGGGCGTGTAGAGCCGCGCATCGAGCGGGCCCGCCGGTCCCGGCACTTTCATGTCCTTCACGACGACGTTTGCGCGCGGCGCGCCGTCGAGCAGCGCGAGCCCCTGCGCGGTTGCGGCGCGGCCCGTCACCGGATCGAGCGTCGTCAGCGAGGGCGACTTCGCCCCCTGCGCGGCCAGGAACTGGACTCGCGCATCGAGCGTTTGGCCATCGATGTGGAGCGGCTTGCCGCCCGCCATGGCGAGGAGCGCCGCATCCGGCAGCTTCATGAGCCCGCGAATGATGAGTTTCTGGATATTCATATGCCCCGCCCCTGCCGGTTATTTCTTCGCAGCCGCTTTCATCGGAAGTCCGTGAAAGCCCTTGAGCACGAGCGTCGTCGCGAACTCGGCGGCGGTGCGCGCGTCGACCTGTTCGCGAAGGATCATGCGGTCGCCGATTTCCATGGCGATGCCGACGAGTGCGGCCATCAGATATTCCGAGTCGACGGGCGGAAGACTTCCTTCGCGAATATCCTCCTCGATATATTCGCGGATCTCCTCGAAGCCCGCGAGAACTTCGGGCGTATCCATGCGCACGCGAAGCATGTTCGGATTGCGGCGCATCATCTGGAAGGTCGTGTGATCGCTCGCCAGATAATCGAAATAGGTGCGATAGGCGTTGCGAATGAATTCCTCGAAGGTGCGCGAGCGGATGCGGTCGGCCTTCAGCCTCGGACGGATGCGGCGCATCCCGTCGTCCATCAACGCTTCGAAGACTTCTTCCTTGCTCTTGAAATAATTGTAGAAGGTGCCCGATGCGAGGCCCGTCTGGCGGATGATGTCGCGGACGGTCGTCGCGCCATAGCCGAGTTCGGCAAAGACATCGCGCGCGGCGTTGAGGATCGCCTCGCGATTGTTGAGCTTCGTCTGTTCGCGCTTGCCCCTGGGCTTCGGCCCGGCTTCGTAGGCGCCGGCCTCGGGCAGAGGCGGCTGCTTCTCTTTCACCTCTGGCATGGAGGTTCCATGTTTCGTCCCGGCCTCAACCAAGCCCCCGTCGCCATCACGCATCTCCTCGAACCGAATGCCCCGGCGCCTAATCTAGACGAAGCCGGGGAAAGGTCAATTTGACGCAGGGGCGAGGCCGCAAAAAAAGCCGCCAATTCAAAGGCTTGATGCAAATTGACCGAATCGGAACGAAGGATGGATAAGCTCGATTCCGCTCTTTACACTCAGGCCCCGACATCAGCGCCAGGACAAAAAATGCCCAGCGACAACCGGCTTCCGCCCGACATCGTCGAGACCATGAAAAGCGTCCTCATCGAGCATGTGCCGCATGCCCGTGCGCTGGGGCTTTCCATCGTCGATGCGGCGCGGGGGCATTCCTGGGTCTCGGTGCCCTATGACGAAAAGCTCATCGGCAATGTCGAGACGGGCGTCATCCATGGCGGCGTCATCACGACGCTGCTCGACAATGCCTGCGGGACCGCCGTGCAGCTGGCGCTGCCCGAACGCATGTCGATTGCGACGCTCGATCTGCGCATCGACTACATGAAGCCGGCGACGCCCGGCCTCGCGCTGATGGCGCATGCGCATTGTTACAAGGTGACGCGCAACATCGCCTTTGTGCGCGGCACCGCCTATCACACCGACGAGGCCGATCCGATCGCCACCTCGGTCGGCACCTTCATGCTGGCGGCCAACCGCGCCACGCCGACGGATTTTCCGGAGGCGACGGGCTTCATCGCCAAGCTCGGAGACAAGGCATGAGCGAAACACCCGCGCCCGATCTCGATCGGTTCGTCCAGGCGATCCCCTATGCGCGCTTCCTCGGCATCAGCGTCGACCGCAAAGGCAACGAGATCACGACCATTCTCAAATTCGACCGCAAACTCATCGGCAACCCCGTTCTCCCGGCGCTGCATGGCGGCGTCATCGGCGCCTTCCTCGAAATGACCGCGATCATCCAGCTTGCCTTCGAGACAGGCATCTCGGCCCTGCCGAAACCGATCGGCCTCACCATCGACTATCTGCGTTCCGGCAAGCCGATGGACACATATGGCCGGGCGAAGATCACCAAGCAGGGGCGCCGCGTCGCGACCGTGCTTGCCGAAGCCTGGCAGGAAGATCATTCAAGACTGATCGCCACGGCGCACGGACATTTCCTGCTGAAAGCGGCGGACGAGCCCGACGGGAAATGACCACGGACGGTATCGAACCTCCCGTCGGCTTTCCGCATCTCAAATATGCGCAGATCGAACGTGAGCGGCGATGGCTCTGCGATGCCGTGCCGGAAGCGGCGCTGCGTTCGGGAACGCGTCTCGATATCGTCGATCTCTATATTCCCGGCAGCGCGCTTCGCCTGCGCTCGGCCGAACCGCTCGATGGCGGCGTGAACTACAGGCGGCTGTCAAAGAAGGTCCAGCTCGCCGATCCGCGCCACCGGCTCATCACCACACTCTACTTGAGCGAGGGCGAACATGCTCGGCTACAGGCTCTTGGCGGCCTCGTGCTGAAGAAGCGGCGCATCAATTTCGAGCGCGGCGGACGGCGCGCCGCGGTCGATATATTCGAGCCGCCGCTCAAGGGGTTAATACTCGCCGAAATCGAGTTCGACGACGATGTGGCGATGACAACCTATGCCATGCCGGAGTTCGCCCGTTTGGAAGTCACCGACGATGCGCGCTATTCGGGTTTCGCGCTGGCTCGACTGGCGGCAAGCCCAAATCCGGATATCTCCTCTCTCATCGGCGAGACCCGCTGAATGAGCGGAGCCCGCGTCACGCATGGCCGGGTGTTGAAGCTCGCCTGGCCGATCGTGCTGTCGAATATTTCGACGCCGCTCCTCGGCCTTGCCGACATGGTGGTGATCGGGCGCATTCCCGATCCGGCGGCGCTCGGCGCCATTGCGCTCGGCGCGACGATTTTCAATTTCGTCTATTGGGGCTTCGGCTTCCTGCGCATGGGAACGACGGGTCTCACCGCGCAGGCGCTCGGCGCGCGCGACGCCGACGAGGTGAGCGCCAATCTCGGCCGCGCGCTTCTCGTCGCGGGCGCTATCGGGCTTGCGCTCGTCCTGCTGCAATGGCCCATCGTCGTCGCGGCGCTGGCGCTCCTCAAGGGCAGCGACCGCGTGCAGGCGATGGCGCATGATTTCTTTTCCATCCGCATCTGGAGCGCGCCCTTCGCCCTGGCGAATTTCGCGCTGCTCGGCTGGTTCATCGGACGGCAGAAGCCGAACATCGCGCTTGTGCTGCAAGTTTTCATGAACGGGCTCAACATCGCGCTCAATGTCACTTTCGTCATGGGGTTCGGCTGGGCCGTGAAAGGCGTGGCGACGGGCACGCTGATCGCCGAGATTTCGGCCGCGCTTGTCGGCGTCGCCATCGCCTGGCGCGACCTCAGATCGACGGGCTGGGCGGGGTTTTCGAGCTGGAGCCGGGCGCGGATACTCGATCCTGCACGGCTGTCGCGCATGATCGCGGTCAATCGCGACATCATGATCCGCACATTCTGCCTGATCTTCGCCTTCTCGTTCTTCACCGCGCAGGGCGCCAGGGCGGGCGACGTGACGCTGGCGGCCAATGCGGTGCTCGGCCAGTTCGTCGCCTTTTCGGCCTTTCTGCTCGACGCTTTCTGCTCGGCCGCCGAAGCGCTGGTGGGAGAGGCGGTCGGCGCGCGCACGAAGGAGACCTTCGACCGCGCGGTGAAGCTCTCCACCTTGTGGGCGGGCGGCGCCGCGGTCTTCATGTCGGGTTTCGTCTATCTCGCCGGCCCCTTGCTCATCGACGCGCTGACCGCATCGGAACTCGTGCGAACGGAGGCGCGGACCTACCTTCCTTGGGCCGCGCTTATTCCCTTCGCCGCTGTCTGGTGTTTCCTGCTCGACGGCATTTTCATCGGCGCGACGCATACGCGCGAAATGCGCAATGCCATGGCGATGGCGCTGGCGATCTTTCTTGCCGCCTGGGCCTTGCTGACGCCAGGCTACGGCAATCACGGTCTCTGGGCGGCATTGGCGATCTTTTATGTGGCGCGGGCCGCGACGCTCGCGCCCTTCTATGCCCGCATCGCCGCGTCGGCGCTCAGATAAGATCGGTGAAGAGATCGAGAACGTTTTCGGGCGGCCGGCCGAGTGCGGCGCGCGCACCGTAGAAAACGACGGGACGTTCGATCAGCACCGGATTTGCAGCCATCGCCGCCACAAGCTGATCGTCAGTCACGCTTTCCTTGTCGAGGCTCAGCTCCTTGTAGAGCGGCTCTTTCTTGCGAATGAATTCGCGCGGCTTCATGTGGAGTTTTTTCAGCACCGCCTTGATCTCGTCGGCGCTCGGCGGCGTCTTCAGATATTCGACGATTTCGGGCTGAAGCCCGTGCTGATCGAGAAGAGAGAGCGTCGTGCGGGAGGTGCTGCAACGCGGATTGTGCCACATCGTAACTGTCGCCATGTCTCATTCCTCTTCTACTTCGCGTCGACGCCCACCGCATCGGCGACATGGGCGAAACCGTCTGCGGCGAGCGACGCCGCAAGCTCGCGCTTGATGCGGGCGACAAGCGCCGGGCCTTCATAGGTAAGCGCGGAATAGAGCTGCACAAGCGACGCGCCTGCGCGGATTTTCGCATAGGCGTCCGCGCCGCTCGATATGCCGCCGACGCCGACGATGGGGATGCGCCCATCGGTCAGACGATAGACCTCGCGCAGCACTTCCGTCGAGAGCGCGAAAAGCGGCTTGCCGGACAGGCCGCCCTGCTCATGCGCCTGCGGGCCGGAGACGAGCCCTTCGCGGCGGATCGTCGTATTGGAGACGATGAGGCCGTCGAGATGTTTTTCAAGCGCGACGGCGGCGATGTCGGCGAGCTCCGGCTTCGTCAGATCGGGCGCAATCTTCAGCAGAACCGGTGTCCTGCCCTTGCGCGCCTTCAAGACGCGCGAGATCAGGCCTTCCAGCTCGTCCTTGCTTTGCAGGGCGCGAAGGCCCGGCGTGTTGGGCGATGAAATATTGACCGTGAAGTAACTCGCAATCCCCTCGAAGGCCTCGATGCCCGCCTGATAGTCGGCGACGCGGTCGGCGGCATCCTTGTTCGCGCCGATATTGACGCCGACGATGCCCGGCCGGCCGCGCCGCGCGACGAGGCGGCGCTTCAGCGCGTCATGGCCTTCATTGTTGAAGCCGAGACGATTGATGACGGCGCGTTCCGCTTCAAGACGGAAGACGCGCGGGCGCGGATTTCCTGCCTGCGGGCGCGGCGTCACCGTGCCGACTTCGGCAAAACCCAGCCCCATGGCGAGCATCGCGTCGGGCACTTCGCCGTTCTTGTCGAAGCCGGCGGCGATGCCGACGGGATTCGGGAAATGCAGGCCCCAGAGATCGACGCCGAGCGAGGCGGGATCGGCGACGCGCTGGCGTGGCCCGGCGCCCAGCTTCAGCGCCTGAATGGTAAGGCGGTGGGCGCGTTCGGGATCGATGAACTTCAGCGCGGGGCGTGCAAGCGGGAAAAGGTCCATGAGCGTCATTCCATCGCCGGAAAGCGGTGCTCGCCCGAGGCGCAGAGCGGCAGCGGATCGACGCGCAGCACCGCGCTCATCGGGAGAGCGGCATGGAGGTGCGGGAAAAGCTGGCCCCCGCGCGAGACTTCCCATTTGAGGTCGAGCGCCGAGGCGTCCACCGCGACGAGCAGCAGGTCATGCGCACCGGCAAAGTGCTTGGCTGCCGTTTCGGGGGCCTGGGCGGCAGTCGAGAAGTGGATGAAGCCGTCGCGACGATCGACGGCTGAGCCTTCGAACAGGCCCTTCGCTTCGGCCGCGCGCCATTCGCCTTCGCTCACGATCTTGTAGATCCGCGTCGTCATGCCTGCCTCTCGGGATGCGGGCGGCAATGTAGCGAGGCGGACGGCGGGGAACAAGAAAGCGGGGATAAGTTCGACCGCAAATTTCCGGCTGGTCAGGCGAGGCTCGGGCGGGTTATCGTCTCTAGGAATTTGGACCTATACTTAAATGTCGCTCTCCCTCCTTTCCCATCCGCGTCTCTGGAGCGCCATCGACGATCTGGCGCGCCGCCACGGGCTGTCGGCTTCCGGGCTCGCCAAGGCCGCGGGGCTCGATCCGACGGCCTTCAACAAGTCGAAGCGCGTGACGGCGGAAGGCCGGCCGCGCTGGCCGAGCACCGAAAGCCTGGCCCGCGTGCTGGAGGCGACCGGGGCGAGCCTCGATGAGTTCGTCATGCTGGTCGAGGGACGGGGCGCGCCGAAGCCGCGCGGCGTGCCGCTCATCGGCCTCGCCCAGGCGGGCGGCGGCGGCTATTTCGACGATGCGGGTTTTCCGGTCGGCGGCGGCTGGGATGAAGTGTCGTTTCCCGACGTGCCCGACGAGAACGCCTATGCGCTCGAAGTCTCCGGCGACAGCATGGCGCCCGTCTATCGCGACGGGGACGTCATCGTCGTCTCGCCGGCGGCAGCCGTCCGGCGCGGCGACCGCGTGGTCGTGAAGACGATGGCGGGCGAAGTCATGGCGAAAGTGCTGGCGCGGCGCACCGCGAAAAGCGTCGAGCTTGCTTCGCTCAATCCGGCTTACGAGCCGCGCGTGCTGAAGCCCGACGAGATTTTATGGATGGCGCGCATCATCTGGGCGAGCCAGTAGCGCCGAGCGGGCGGCGATTGCCCGCCGTCTCCGCCGCCGGCGCGCCGAGCTGATCGCGGATGATCGCCTTCAGCGCCGCCTCGTCATGCGTCCCGAGCACCAGCTTCAACCGCTGAGCGCGGCGGCGCGACAGCTTTTCAAGCATGTCGCCGGGTTCGGAACCGAGCGCCGAGGAGAGCACGCTAATCGCCTCCGCCCTGCGCGAGGAAGCGCCCATAGCCGCCAGTTGCAGCGCATATTGATAGGCGATGGCCGTGTTTCCGGGATCGAGCTCAAGCGCACGGGCATAATCGGCGCAGCCCTTTTCCAGCGACGCGCCATAGATCGATTCGCCGAGCATGCCGCCATCTCGAACGATTTCGAGGTTCCAGCCGCCGGACAAGGCGTGCGCCCAGGCGCTTTGCGGCGCGAGCGCCAGCGCCATGTCGATATTCCGGCGCGCCTCCGTCGCGTAGCCGGCAAAATGTGCGGCGAGGCTGCCATCCATACGCCCGAGGAACCCGAGCGCGAGCGCGAGATAAAGATGGCCTTCAGGATTTTTCGGATCGCGCTCTATCGCGGCGCGCGCATCTTCTTCGGCGCGCTTGAAGTTTTCGCGCTTTGCCGCGCGCGGCGCGCGGAAATCGCCTTCGGCCAGTTCGGCGCGGGCGGCGAGTGCGGCGGCCTCGGAGGTTCCGAGCGGACGGGCCAAATTCGCCGCGTCGAGAAACGCGCCTTCGGCAAATGCCTTGCGCGCGACATCCATGCCCTGCGCATCGGCATGCGCAACGAAACTCTGTAGCGTCAGGAAAATCGCCGCATGGATGACGGCGAAACAGATACGTGAAACCCGCATGGAGCACATGATCGGCTTCCCGGCGCGCGACCGCAAGGCCCCCCGGCCAAACTCCGCCGCATGCTGCACAATCACACTGCCCCATGCATCGGCCGATGCGATCTATGGTAAATCCGGAGCGGTTCAGCCCTGCGACAGGTCTTCGCCCGCAAGCGCCCGGCGGATCAGCTTCGCCGTTCTCTTCATGCCGTAAAGCGCGACGAAGGAACCGAAGCGCGGTCCCTGCGCCTCGCCCAGCAGCACTTCGTAGAGCGCCTTGAACCAGTCGCGCAGATTTTCAAATCCGTGCGCCTTGCCGATTTCATAGACAAGGTTCTGGAGCTCTTCGGCCGTGTCCTGACCGGCAAGAATTTCGAGACGGTCGGCGAGATCGGCAAGCGCCGTGCGTTCAAGCTCCGTCGGCGCGCGGTAGGACTTCGCCGGCTTCACGAAATCGTTGTAATAATTGATCGCATAGCCGACGAGTTCGTCGAGCTTCGGCAGACGCTCGGGCGTCGCATCGGGCGCATAGTTGCGGATGAAACCCCAGAGCACGGCCTTGTCATTGGTGTGAGCGGCGCTAACGAGGTTGAGCAGAAGGCCGAAGCTGATCGGCAGAATATCCGTGGGCGGATTGCCGCCATGGATGTGCCAGACCGGATTGCCGAGGCGTTCCTTCTCGTTCTGCTTGGGATAGGCAGCGAGGAAGGAAAGATACTCGTCGACATTCTTCGGGATGACGTCGAAGTAGAGGCGCTTGCCGGTGCGCGGCGACTGATACATGAAAAGCGAAAGGCTTTCCGGGCTCGCATAGCGCAGCCAGTCGTCGATGGTGAGGCCGTTGCCCTTCGACTTCGAAATCTTCTTGCCTTCCTCGTCGAGGAAAAGCTCGTAGTTGAAGCCCTCCGGCGGCTTGCCGCCGAGAACGCGGCAGATGCGGCCCGACAGCTTCATGCCGTCGATGTGATCCTTGCCCGCCATTTCGTAGTCGATGCCGAGCGCCGCCCAGCGCATGCCCCAGTCGGCCTTCCATTGCAGCTTGGAATGACCGCTCAGAATGTCCTGCTCGACGATCTCGTGGGTCTCCGGGTCTTCGTAGGTGACCGTCGCCTTCTCCGGATTGCGGGCGAGGATGGGAACGAGCAGCACCTGGCCCGTGCGCGGGCTGATCGGCAGCACGGGGCTGTAGGTCTGCGCCCGCTCCTCGCGCAGCGAGGGCAGCATGATTTCCATGATCTCGTCGAAATGCACCAGCACCTTGCGCAGCGCATCGTCGAACTTGCCGGAGCGGTAGTAATCCGTGGCGCTGACGAAATCGTAATCGAAGCCGTAATGGTCGAGGAAGGACCGCAGCATCGCGTTGTTGTGGTGGCCGAAGCTCTCGAACTTGCCGAAAGGATCGGGCACGACGGTCAGCGGCTTGAACAGATGCTGCTTCAGCATCTCGCGGTTCGGCACATTGTCCGGCACCTTGCGCATGCCGTCCATGTCGTCGGAAAAGCAGATCAGCCGCGTCGGCACGCCGGGCGCCAGCACCTCGAAGGCGCGGCGGACCATGGTCGTGCGGGCGACCTCGCCGAATGTGCCGATATGGGGAAGGCCCGATGGGCCATAACCCGTCTCGAAAAGGACCGTCCGGCTGCCGCCCCCTTCTTTCTCCAGCCTGTCGACCAGTTTCCGGGCCTCCTCGAACGGCCAGGCTTTGCTCACTCTGGCAGCTTCAAGAAGCTCGGAATCTCGGGCGGTTTGTGCGCTGGAGGACATGGTTCAACCGGGTCAGAAGTCTTAATGATTTGTAAAGAGCGGGACCCTATGCTCGGGAACCCATACAGTCAACGCGACACAACCATCCGGACGCGATAGCGTCATTCTGCCCCCAGGGACGGCGCAACGCCTTAATAAAGTGCCCGAAACACGCACCATGTCCGAGATGGAACCTTCCACCGTCAAGGCGACCGACGCGGATGCGGATGCGTTCCCCGCCGCAGATTTTTCCCGCCGCAAGCCCGACCTTGCGACGCGCGTGGCCGCCGAGCAGGTCCGCCTTCTCCTCGACCTCGGCGAGACGAGCCGCTACACGGTTTTCGGCGGCATCCTGGTCGTAGGTCTCGCCTTCTACCAGACCGCGCCGGTCTGGGCGACGGGCGTCGTCATGCTGTTCCAGCTCGTGGCGCAGATCCTCTTCGACCGGGTGCGCTCCGGCTTCAGGGCCGATCCCGACGCGCTCACAAGGGCGACGGTCTGGGCCAAGCGCTACACCGCCGTCACGCTCATCAGCGGTTCCACTTGGGGCGTCGGCGGGCTGTTGTGGCTGCCGGGTTCGTCCTTCGCGCAGCACATTTTCTACGCGCTGGTGCTCTCCTGCCTCAGCATGTCGACGGCGATCACCCGCGCCGCCTTTCCGGCCGCCGTCATCGCCTATATCAGCATGGCCTGCGCGCCGACGATGATCCTCCTGATCCTCTCGGGCGACCCGCTCGGCTTTGCCACCGTGGCGCTGTCGCTGCTGTTCCTGCTCACGCTCTCGGGATGGACGCGGCGCGTGAACCGCTCATATGCCGAAGCCTTCCGGCTGCGCTTCGAGAATGCCGATCTCATAGAGCGCATGGCGCGCGCCCATGCGGCGACCGAGCAGAAGCGCAGCGACGCCGAACAAGCCGAACGCCGCGCCCGGGCGGCCAACCGCGCCAAGACCGAATTCCTCGACATTCTCGGCCATCAGGTCCGCATGCCTCTCGACACGCTTGCACGCATGGCGCGCCAGCTTCGCGACGAGCCTCTGACCGACGCGCAGCGCAATCTGGCGCAGTCGATGACGGAATCGAGCCAGATGCTGCGCCGCCTTTTCGACGACATGGTCGATTTCTCGCAGATGGAAGCCCGTTCGCTCGAATTGAAGCCGCGCAGCTTCGACCCGCATGAGATCGCCAAGGGCGTGGTGCGCCTGATGCGGCCGGAAGCGAAGGAGCGCGGCCTTTCGCTCGAGCTCGATTTCGTTCCAGGCACGCCGCCGAGCATGGTGGCCGACCCCGATCGCCTGCGGCAGGTGCTCGTCAATCTCGTTTCCAACGCGATCAAGTTCACCGAAACGGGCGGCGTCATCCTGCGCGTGCAGCCGGTGACGTTCGGCCGGGCCGATCCGACGCCGGCGCTGCGCTTCTCGGTGCTAGACACCGGCATCGGCCTCACGCCCGACGCCCAGGCGCGTCTCTTTGAAAGTTTCACCCAGGGCGAGGCGGCGAGCGGATCGGGGCGGCCGGGAGGCATGGGCCTCGGCCTAGCGATCTGCGACCGGCTCATCGGGCTGATGGGCGGGCAAATTCAGGTCGACAGCGCGCCGGGACAGGGAAGCACCTTCTGGTTCCTTCTGCCTCAGGAGCCCGGGCACAGCCTCGGGCACGCGCCCGAAATCGGCCGGGCCGAACCTGAACGCCTGTCGTCGCCCGAGCGGCTCATCGACCACGACTATCTCTATGAGCTTGAACGGGAGCTCGGCGCGGAGCGCATCACCGATCACATGGTCGCCGCCCTGGCCCGGGTTCTCGACTTACAGGCGAAAATAGAAGCGGCCCGCAGTCAGCGCGACACGGTGGCGCTTGGCTACAACGCCGAAGCGCTGCAAAGAGAGGCGGCGGAAATCGGCCTTATCGCCGTCTCCGAGGTCGCGCGCGAGATCGGCGATGCGGTCGAGCGCGGCCGCGAGGACAACGCCATCCACGACGTGCCCCGCCTGCAACAGAAGATCAGCGCGACCTGGCGGGCGCTCTCCCGCTCGTTCCCGAGCCTGCACGGATAAGCCGCCCTTCGCGGGTGAGAAAATGCGGCGCCCGTGTCTATACTGCCGGCAATGGCCCACCCATCCATCACCGATTCTGGCGGCGATTCCGGCGACTTCCCCGGCGGCCCCGTTCTTCCCGAGGCGGCGCCGCGCGGGCCCGCGCCCCACGCGGGGGGGCCGCGGGCCCCCCCGCCCGCCCGCGCGCCCCCCCGCGCCCGCTGGGGCGCGCTGTCCGTCAGCGCCGACGGCGAGATCTAGGAACTCACGGCCGCCGACGCGCTCGACATGCTGGCGCGCGATCCCGTCATCACCGTGCATCCCGCCTTTACCGCGCGGCGCATCGCGCTCGGCCTCGACCCACGGGCACGGGCGGCGCAGGGCGCGCGCGGCGCGGGCCCGCAAGTGCTCGACCTTCTCGAACTTTTCGCCTTCGTGCATCCGGCGCGGCCCTGCCTGCCGACGCCGGGCGGCCTTGCCCGCGCGCTCGGGCTTGATGCGAGCGAGGAACCGGCGACACAGGCGCTGATGCTGCACGAGGCGGCGGCGCGGCTCCTCTCCACGCTGCAATCGCCCGCCTATCCCGACAAGCCCGCCGCCGCGCGCACCGCCTACCGGATGGCGGAAGCGGGCTGGGCCTGGGGGCCCGGCGTCGTCGCGGCGCTTGGCGACGTCATCGCGCGCGAGGGGCGTCCGCAAGCGGGCCGGGGCTTCGATATCTGGAACGATCTGCCGGAATGGGAGGACAAGGCGCCGCGCGGGCCCGCCGGCTCCCTTCCCGTCAGCGACGCGGAAGCCCGCGCGCGGCTTGCCGAACTCGTCGGCGATGACGCGGAGAAGCGCAGCGGCCAATCGGATTTCGCGGCCATCACGGCGCGCGCCTTCGATGCGCGCGAGACGGCGGGGGCGCCCAACATCGTGCTTGCGGAGGCCGGCACCGGCATCGGCAAGACGCTCGGCTATATCGCACCCGCGAGCCTCTGGGCCGAGCGCAACAAGGGCACGGTCTGGCTCTCGACCTATACGAAGAACCTTCAGCGCCAGCTCGATCAGGAACTGACGCGGCTTTATCCCGACCCCGCCGAGAAGACAGAGAAAGCCGTCATCCGCAAGGGCCGCGAGAATTATCTCTGCCTGCTGAACTTCGCCGAGATCGCGGATCGCGCGGCGCTGTCGGGCGGCGCGGTCGCCATCGGGCTTGTCGCGCGCTGGGCGCGGGCGAGCCGCGACGGCGACATGGTGGGCGGCGATTTTCCGGCCTGGCTGATGCAACGGCTCGGCGGCGGCTTGCAAGGTCTCGGCGAGGGTCGCGGCGCGCTCACCGACCGGCGCGGCGAATGCGTTTACGCCGCCTGCCCGCATTTCAGGAAGTGTTTCATCGAGAAGGCGATCCGCAAGGCGCGGCGCGCCGACATCGTGGTCGCAAACCATGCGCTCGTCATGCGGCAGGCCGCCCTCGATCAGGCGGTGGCGACGCTCGCGCCGCGTCCCCCGACGCCTTCCGTCGAAGCGGCGGGCAATTCGGAAGATGAAGAGCCGAGCGGGCGCGAGGCGCGCACGCGCTTCGTCTTCGACGAGGGCCATCACATTTTCGACGCCGCCGACAGCGCCTTTTCGGCGCATCTTTCGGCGGCGGAAGCGGCCGAACTGCGCCGCTGGATACGCGGCGCCGAAGGTCAGCGCGGCCGGCGCGGACGCGGGCTCGAAGAGCGGATCGGCGATCTCACCGGCGGCGACGAGGCGGCGGAAGAAGCGCTTTCCGCCTCGATCAGCGCCGCCTCGACGCTGCCGGCGCCGGGCTGGACGACGCGGCTCAACGACGGCAGCCCGCGCGGTCCCGCCGAACAGTTTCTGGCGCTCGTCCGCGCGCAGGTTCATGCCCGCGCGGAAGACGCCGACACGCTCTATTCGCTCGAAGCCGATGTGATGCCGATGATCGCGGGGCTCGAAGAGGCCGGTCATGCGCTCGATCAGGCCTTGCAGCGCCTCGCTTCCCCGCTGACGCTCCTTGCGGAACGGTTGCGGGCGCGGCTCGACGCCGAGGCCGAAGACCTCGAAACCTCGGTGCGCATCCGTCTCGACGCCGCCGCGCGCGGGCTCGAACGCCGGGCGCGGCTGCTCATCCCTTCATGGCGGTCGATGCTCGCTTCCATCGGGCAGATGGCGCCGGAGGAATTCGTCGACTGGTTTTCGATCGAGCGCATCGGCGGACGCGAGGCCGATGTCGGCATGCATCGCCACTGGCGCGATCCGACGATCCCCTTCGCGGCCGCCGTGCTCGAACCCGCACAAGGCGTCGTCATCACGTCCGCCACCTTGCGCGACCGGCTCGTCGACGAGGAAGACACCGACGACAGCTGGCAATCGGCGGAGGTGCGCACGGGCGTCAGCCACATGACGATGCCGGCGCGGCGCGCCTTCATGGCCTCGCCCTTCGACTATGCGAAGCAGGCGCGGATATTCGTCGTGCGCGACGTGAGCGCGAAGGAAGTCGATCAGGTTGCCGCCGCCTATCGCGAGCTTTTCCTCGCCTCGGGCGGCGGGGCGCTTGGCCTCTTCACCGCCATCCATCGTCTGCGCGCGGTTCAGGAGCGCATCGTCGCGCCGCTCGAGGAGGCGGGGCTTTCGCTCTATGCGCAGCATGTGGACGCGCTCGACACCGGCACGCTGGTCGACATCTTCCGCGCCGAACGCCATGCCTGCCTGCTCGGCACGGATGCGGTGCGGGACGGCGTCGACGTGCCGGGGGATTCGCTCCGTATGATCGTTTTCGACCGCACGCCCTGGCCCCGGCCCGATATTCTGCACCGGGCCCGGCGCGAGCGTTTCGGCGCGGCGCGCTATGACGACATGCTGACGCGGCTGCGCCTGAAACAGGCCTTCGGGCGGCTGATCCGGACCGCAAAGGACAGAGGCGTCTTCATCATGCTCGATCCGCGCCTGCCGACGCGGCTCACCTCGGCCTTTCCGCCCGGCGTCGCGGTCGAGCGCGTCGGTCTTGCCGAGGCGATTGCGGGCGCACGGACGTTTCTCACCGACGGGGCGGCGCCCGCACTTGCCGCTCCTGCGTCAAATCCCTAAGCTCCCTCCGCCCTTCAAAGCCCGAGGAATTTCATGTCGACGATCGCCCCCGAAACCGCACTCATCTACATCATGGTGACCATGAGCGCCGTCGACAGCGCGATGAGCGACAATGAGCTGCGCACCATCGGCGATGTCGTCCAGCACCTTCCGGCGTTTCGCGGCTTCGATGTCCAGCGCCTCATCCCGGCGGCGAAGGAATGCGCGGCGATCCTTCAGGAAGATGGCGGGCTCGACGCGGTGTTCGGCCTCGTCAAGGACGCGCTGCCCGTCCATATGCGCGAAACCGGCTATGCGGTCGCGGTTGAGGTCGCGGCGGCCGATCTCGCCGTCGGCCAGGAGGAGCTGCGCCTGCTTCAGCTTCTGCGCGACGCGCTCGGCATCGACAAGCTTGTTGCGGCCGCCATCGAACGCGGCGCCCGCGCGCGCTACATGACGGTCTAGGCGCTTCGCGGCGTCACTCGTCCTTGCAGGCGCCGGTTCCCGTTTTGCGAAGTTCATCCTCGACGCGGTCGTAGAATGTGCGCAGGCACGCGCCGCCGCTTGTCCGGTCGATCTCGCGGTGAATGAGCACGGGCGTGATGCCGTCATAGGCATAGACGTCGGTCGTCTTCGTGTCGCCCTTGGCGATGCGGCTCACGATTTCCTGATCGTCGGCATCGAATTTCGGCGAGACGATATCGTCGAGACCCGGCGCGGCGACGAACTTCCCTTCCTCGTTCGACCACAGCCAGTTCTGATAGGACTTGTCCTCGCCCGCAGGCGCTGCCCGCATGACGCGAATATCCAGAAACCCGTCGAAATTGAGATCCAGCACTTCAAAGCCGATATTGGCGATCGAGGGCGGCAGCTTTGCGACTATGCCGGTCAGCGTTTCGAATGGGGCCGCATCGCCCGAGCGGCGAATATCTATCCGGTCGAGGATGCGCAGGCCCGTCGCCTTGTCGTCATGCCAGGCGAGCGAAAAATCGAAGGTGGGAAGCGCCGGGTTGATCTGGCTCTGGCAGATAATCGGCGCCGTGTCGGCGGCGCCTGCCGGTTTCAGGCAGTTGAACGTGCCTTCGAATGTTTCATCGCCGACAGGCTCGCTCGCATGCGCAAGCCCCGGGCCGGACGCGAGCGTCCAGACCGCGGCAAAAACGAAACTCCGGAAAAGCCACTCCCGCATCGACTTTTTCCCTCCTCTCCCCGGCCGACGGCCGGGGCCCATCCGCGGCCATAATAGCCGAGGCGGCCATGGAGGAATGTGGCGTTCTTGCCGCATTCAGAAGACTGTTTTTCGAGTTTGTTCGCCGTCCTATAGTCGCCGCGGGGCCGGAGCGGCCCCATTCTTTCGGGAACCAGCGATGAGCGCCTTTCTCCTTCAGCACGAGCCCGCCGTCAGGCTTGCGGGTTTTGTCGGCCTCTTCCTCGTCATGGGGCTGTCGGAGCTGCTGGCGCCGCGCCGTGCTTTGGTGCGCAGCCGTCTGGCGCGCTGGCGGACCAATCTCGGCCTCGCCATTACCGGGACGGCGCTCATACGGCTCGCGCTCCCGCTCGCCGCCATCGGCGCGGCTTTCTGGGCGCAGGACAGCGGCTTCGGGTTGTTCAATCGTTGGGCCGCGCCGCTCATCCTGTCCGTGCCGCTGTCGCTCCTCGCGCTCGACATCCTCGTATACGGGCAGCATGTCGCCTTTCACCGCTTCGCCATATTGTGGCGTTTGCACAAGGTCCATCACGCCGATCCCGAACTGGACGTGACAACGGCCTTGCGCTTCCATCCGCTTGAAATTCTTGCGAGCATGCTGGTGAAGATGGCGACCGTCGCGGCGCTTGGATGCCCGCCCGTCGCCGTTCTCATTTTCGAAGTGGTGCTCAACGGAACGGCGATGTTCAATCACGGAAATCTGCGCCTCGGAGCGAGGCTCGACCGGGCGCTCAGAATTTTCATCGTGACGCCGGACATGCATCTCGTGCATCACTCGATCAGGCTGGACGAACAGATGCGCAATTTCGGCTTCAACCTGTCGCTCTGGGACAGGCTTTTCGGCACCTATCGCGCGGAGCCCGCCGAAGGGCGCGCCGCCATGCGCATCGGGCTTGCGGATATGTCCGGTCCCGAACCTCTTTCCTTTTTCCGCAGCCTCGGCCTCCCCTTCTTCAGCGCAAAACTGCCGGGAGAGGCAAGATGAAGCGGCTCTGTCTCTTGCGGCATGCGAAGTCAGACTGGAGCGATCCGTCGAATGACGATTTCAGCCGCTGCCTGAATGCGCGCGGCTATGCCGCCGCCGATTTCATGGCGAGCTATATCGCCCGCTCGCCTTACAGGCCCGATGCCGTCCTCTGCTCGACGGCGAAGCGGGCACGCGAGACATTCGCGCCACTGGCGAATCTCCTCGGCAAGGATGTGCCCGTCCAGTATCGCGATGAACTCTATCACGCCATGCCCGACGCGATGCTCGATGAAATCCACAGCGCGCCCGCTTCGGCGACGACGCTTCTCGTCGTCGCGCATAATCCGGGCCTCGTGCTCTTGGCGATGGCGCTGGCCGAAGACCCTGACGAGGAGATCGCCGTCCGCGTCGCCAATGGCGTGCCGACGGGCGGGTTCATCGTCTTCGAGTTCGATGTGGATTCATGGAAAGACGTTGCGGAAGGCTGTGGGCGGACGATCTTTTTCGGGCGTCCCCGCGACCTGATGGCCAAGACCTGACGCTCCCGCCCACCCTTCAGCGAATGCTCTGTCCGAAATAGCGCGCGCCGATCTGCGCCAAGGTTCCGTCTTCCGCCATGCTTGAAAGTGCGGCGTCGATCTCGTCGCGCAAGGCTTCGTCGCCCGCGCGCAAGGCGATGCCTGCGCCGCTGCCGAAATAGCTCCTGTCGGTATAGTCGACGCCGACGAGGCGGCAACAATCCGCGCCTTCGCCGCTTCGCGTCCAGCGCAAGACGGCGTTGCGGTCGGCAAAGAGGAGATCGGCGCTGCGGTCGGCGAGCGCCGCCTCTGCCGCCTCGAGCGTCGGCAGGGCAACGATGACGGCCGACGAGAACCGGCTTTTCAGAAAGGCTTCATGCGCCGAACCCGCCTGCACGGCGATACGTTTGCCGGCAAGGCCGAGCGCGCCGGCGGCGGCGGTGTCGCTCTTGCGGGCGACGAAATGGCCGGGCGTCGAATAGTAGCGCTGCGTGAAGATCACGCCGTCCGGCGCGGGCGGCGTCTGGCGTCCGGGCGAAGGAATGAGCATGGAGGCGATGACGGCGCTTGCCTCGCCGCGCTTCAGCGATGGCAGAAGCTCGCTCCAGCGACGCGCCTCGATGCGGCATTCGCGCTTGAGCCGCGCGCAAAGTTGGCGCGCGATGTCTATGTCGAATCCCGCGAGCCGGCCCTCATCGTCGCGATAGTTGAAAGGCGGATAGGCGCCTTCGGTGAGAATGCGCAGCTTCTGCCTTTGCGGCGCGGGTGCGGATGCCGGTGCGGGGGCCTGTGCGGCGGATGCGTGCAAGGGATTGGGCACCGGCGTCACCGGCGCATTGGGAAGCTCCGTCTCGGGCGCGGGTGCCGCGGCGAGGCCGACCGGCGCCGCGGCTTCCGGCTCATGCGCGGCGGGCGCGCCGAGGGTAAGCCGCCAGGGCAGCGGCGCGCCCTGATACATGTGGCCGAGCGCGCCTGCGAGCACCACCACGGCTATCAGATTGACGAAGAGAAGCAGCCGCATGAGTCCCGCAATGCCCTTTCGCCGTCTCCGGCGTTACCCGTCCCGCAGGCGTGATTGCCCCGGAATGAGACGCAAGTTTAAGGCCGCCCGTATCAGGTGAGGATAAGTCCCGAACCTTGCGCTTCATCAGCAAGGCCTGTGCCCCGGCCGACATGGTCTTTTACCGTTTCGGGCTATGGAAAATTATGGTTAAAATTCCGTAATCTCAATTTTCGGTTGTATCGAATTGCATCGATACCGATTGGCGGAGGGGGCCGGGTTTGGGGGAAGGGGCCGACTTCGGGAATCGGGGCCCAGGATCGACGGGAGAGCGGTCGGGCGCAGGCGAGCTTGCGGAGGCCGCTCAAGCCTATGTCTGGCGCGCACCGCTCATCGGGGAGCTTGCCGTCGAGGCCGGGATCGTCGGGCGGGATACCGTGCAGTCGCTGCTCGCGCTCCAGAGGCGCTGGGGCACGCGGCTCGGCGACATCATGGTCAGCACCGGCGAAGCCCGGCCAGCGGAAGTCGCCCGCCTTGTCGCGGTCCAGAGCGGCGTGCGCTGCGTCGACCTTAAACTCGAACCCGCCGATCCGACACTCCAGCGAGAATACGATCTCGATTTCTATATCGCCGAGCGATGCATGCCCTGGCGGTGGATCAATCGCGAAACCGTCTATGTCGCCGCCGATCCAGAGCGGGCGCGCAAGGCGATCGCGGAACGGGAAGGCCTTCCCTGCCGGGTGCTCGTCGCCTCCGCGCTCGACATCGACCGCGCCTTGCGTGCGCGCTTTCAGCAACCGCTATCGGACAGGGCGCGGTTCGATCTCGCCAGCGCGTTCCCCGAAAGTTCGGCGAGCCGTCGCCTCACGCCCGCGCAGACATGGCTGTTCATCGTCGCATCGACATTGATGCTGCTCTCATACTGGCAGGCATCGGCAAACACCGTATTCGCGCTCAATCTGTTTCTCGGGCTTTCATTCCTGTCGATCGGCGCGATCAGGGGGCTGTCGATCTTCGTCGGCCTCGTCGCCCGGCCGACCGCCGAGGAACTCGCTTTCGACAACGAACCGCAGGGAACGGATGCGGAGCTTCCCGTCTATACCGTTCTGGTGCCGCTTTTCCGGGAGGCGGAGGTTCTCCCGATCCTCGCCGACGCGCTGAAGCGGATCGACTATCCGGCCTCGAAGCTCGACATCAAGCTTGTGTTCGAGGAAACGGACGAGGAGACTTTCAAGGCGGCGAAGGCGTTGCGCCTTCCCGGCAACTTCGATTTCATCCGTGTACCCCACAGCCTGCCTCTGACGAAACCCAAGGCGTGCAACTATGCCCTGCCCTTCGCACGCGGCGAGTTCCTCGTCGTCTACGATGCGGAAGACCTTCCCGAACCCGACCAGCTTCGCCGCGCCGTCGCCGCATTCAGGCTCGGCGACGAGAAGCTCGCCTGCGTGCAGGCGCAGCTCAACTATTACAACTGGTTCGAGAACTGGCTGACGCGGCAATTCGCGCTCGAATATTCTTCCTTCTTCGATCTCATGCTGCCGATGCTCGCCAAATTCCGGCTGCCCATTCCGCTCGGCGGCACCTCGACGCATTTCCGCACGCGCAGCCTGCGCGAAGCCGGCGCCTGGGATCCCTTCAATGTGACGGAAGACGCCGATCTCGGCATGCGCTTCGCGCTGCGCGGTCTCCGGACCGGCATCATCCGCTCCACGACCTATGAGGAAGCGAATTGCAGGCTCGACAACTGGTTCCGCCAGCGCTCGCGCTGGGTCAAGGGCTGGATGCAAACCTATCTCGTCTGTATGCGGCAGCCGGTCCGGCTTTATCGCGCGCTCGGCCTGCGCGGGTTCCTGGCCTTTCAGATCCTGATCGGCGGGTCGTCGCTTTCGAGCCTCGTGCACCCGCTATTCTATCTGTCGGCGGTGCGCACGATGGCCGACACCGCAATGTTTGCCGAGCCTGGCCGAGGAGCGACGCTGTTCTTCTTCAACGTCTTCGTTCTGGTAGTCGGCTACGGCATCACCATCACCGCCGGCATGGCCGCGGTCACCATGCGCGGTCTGAAGCCGCTCATCCTCCATGCCCTGATGATGCCGGCCTACTGGGTGCTGATTTCCCTCGGCGCCTACAAGGCGATGTTTCAATTGGTGAGACGGCCGTTTCACTGGGAGAAGACAAATCACGGCATCAGCCGCCTCACGAAAAGTCATCTGGCGCGCATCCGCCTGACGCACGAATTCTCGCGCGAAACCGCCACGGATGGTGATCGCTAACCTTCCTCTAATGGTTTGGGATCATGCTTGAAGGGATCGGAAGTCCAACCCGCGAGCGCCATGACCAAAGCCCTGATCCCGACGCCCCTCCGCACTCTGACGGCCTCCGGCAAGAACCCCTATGCCCAGCTCGCGGTGCTCGTGGTCGAGGACGCCGCCCACATGGCCGGGCTCATCTGCGGCATTCTGAAGTCGCTTGGCATCGGCCCGATCTATCAGGCGCGAAACGGCGACGACGCGCTCCATATGCTGGCCAATCACGCGATCACCCTTGCGATCATCGACGATCTCGAGCCGCCGCTCGACGGCCCCGCCGTGGTGAAGACCATCCGCACCGCGCAGGCCGAACTGCCGAATGCGGTTCCCGTCATCTTCGTCACCGCGCGCAAACACAAGAGCGCCATTCTCGCCGCGCGCGACGCCGGCGTGACCGAAATCCTGTCGAAGCCTTTTTCGGCGGTTCAGCTCATTGCCCGCCTCGACGCGGTTCTCGCCCGCCCCAGGCCGCTCGTCAAAGCCAGCGGATTTGTGGGCCCCGACCGACGCCGGCGCGTGAAGGACGCGCAGGTGGAGAGGCGAAAGGGCAAACCGGATGACGAGGCCCCCGCGACGCGGTAACCAATCGATAACTTCCCGGGCGCAGAATAAACTCGTCATTTCAGCCCGATGGATCGCTCCATGTCTGCCACCAAGGTCGACGAAACCGCTACATTGACGGAACTTGGGCCCGAGCAATTGCGGGTTCTCAATACGCTGATCATCGTCGACAATCTTCCGATGCTCGGCATCTTCCGCAATGTGCTGAACGAGCTCGGCATACAGAATGTCCGCCACGGCAAGACAGCGCAGGAAGTCGTCTCGATCCTGATGAGCGAGCCGATCGACCTCATCGTCATCGACGATCTCGCGCCGCTCGACGGCGTCAAATTCCTCAACACACTGCGGCGCGGCAATACAAAGCTGCCGAACGCCGTGCCCGTGATGTTCGTGACGGCGGTGGCCGAGCGCGATCGCATCATCGCGGCGCGCGACGCGGGCGCGAATGAAATCATGCTGAAGCCGTTCTCCGCTGCGCAGCTCAAGGCCCGGCTTGAAAAGACGGTGAAGCGCCCCCGCGAATTCGTGGAGGCGAAGGCCTATGTCGGCCCCGATCGCCGCCGGCGCGACGGCGACACGCCGGTTCCGGGCGAAGACCGCCGCCGTCGATAGGTTCCCTTCAAGCGCAGGCGTCGCGATAGGTGTCGCGCAGCAGGTTCTTCTGCACCTTCCCCATCGTATTGCGCGGCAGAACGTCGACGAAGAAGGCGCGCTTCGGCACCTTGTAGTTGGCGATCTTTTCCTTCAAACGGGCGATGAGCGCCGCCTCGTCGAGCGCGGCGCCTTTTCTCAGGATCACGACGGCGACGCCCGCCTCGCCGAAATCCTTGTGCGGCACGCCGACAATCGCCGATTCCTCGACCTCCGGCATTTCGTCGATCAGCGTCTCTATCTCTTTCGGATAGACGTTGAAGCCGCCTGAAATGATGAGGTCCTTCGCGCGGCCGACGAGATGGACATAGCCGTCGGCGTCGATCATGGCGACGTCGCCGGTCTTGAACCAGCCGCCATCGGCGAATTCCTCGGCCGTCTTTTCCGGCATGCGCCAATAGCCGCTGAAGACATTGGGGCCGCGAACCTGAAGGCCGCCGATCTCGCCTTGCTTGAGCGGATGCCCTTCCTCGCTCATCACCCGCACTTCGACTTCCGGCAATGGAAAGCCGACCGTGCCTGCGCGCCGTTCGCCGTCATAGGGGTTCGAGGTATTCATGCCCGTCTCGGTCATGCCGTAGCGTTCGAGGATCGCCTTGCCCGTGCGCGTCTTGAACTCCTCGAAGGTCTCGGCGAGCAGCGGCGCGGAGCCGGAGGTGAAGAGCCGCATATGTGCGGCGTTCCTGGCGTTGAAATCGTCGCCTGCGAGAAGCCTCGTGTAGAAGGTCGGCACGCCCATGAAGACGGTGGCGCGCGGCAGATGCGACAGAACTTCGGCGCGATCGAACTTTTCCAGCCAGATCATGCGCGCGCCCGAGAGGAGCGCACAGTGGCAGGCGACGAAAAGACCGTGGGCGTGAAATATCGGCAGCGCATGGAGCAGAAGGTCGTCGGCCGTGAAGCGCCAGCTGTCGCGGAGCGCGAGGCCGTTCGCGGCGAGGTTGCCATGAGAGAGCATCGCGCCCTTGGGCTTTCCCGTCGTGCCTGACGTATAAAGGATCGCCGCGAGATCCGTCGACGCACAGGCAACGGGCGGCACGGCGTCGCGCACCTTCGCCGCCGCTTCCGGGAAACTGCCGCGCCCCTGCGCATCGAGCGTGAGCACATGCGGGGCGCCGTGGCGCGCCGCCATGTGGCGCGTTTCTTCTTCTCGCGCCGGGTCGCAGACGATCAGCGCGGGCTCGGCATTGCCGATCAGATAGTCGACCTCATCCATACGATAGGCGGTGTTCATCGGCAGGAAGACGAAACCGCCGCGCAGGCAGGCGAGATAGATGAAGAGAGCTTCGGGCGATTTCTCCACCTGCACAGCGACGCGGTCGCCGCGCTTCAGGGCGAGGCCGGCGATGAGGCTCGCCGCGCGGGCGACGGCGGAACTCAGCTCGTTGAACGTCCAGCTCGCCCGGCCGACAGACCGGCCCGGCGCCTCGATGGCGACGCGCTTGCGGTCTTCGGGGAAGGACATTTCGATCAGCGTGTAGAAGGAAGGCGGCATCCTTGCCCCCGAGGTCTGGAAATGCGGCGCGCCGCGCTGCGTCGGCGTTACGAAAGAGAGGCGTAGATCGCGTCGATATAGGCGACGCTGCGCGGATCGCCGGCAAGCTGGCTTCCCATCTGGTTCATCACATAGCCGATGGCGATGCCCGCCTTCGGATCGGCGCTGCCGAAAGAGCCGCCCCAGCCGGAATGACCGAAGGCTTCGGCATTGGGCCCATAGACGCCCATGCCGTTCAGAAGGAAACCCGCCGCCCAGCGCACATCCATGCCGAGCACTTCGTCCACATTGGCGATGCGCGGCGCGGTCGCCTGCGCGATCGCTTCCTTGCCGATAAGTTTCCTGCCGCCGATGCGGCCGTCGGATGCGAGCGCGCCATAAAGACGGGCGAGCGCTTCGGCGGTGGCAAAGCCGTTCGCCGCCGGAATTTCCGCCGCGCGCCAGGCGCGCTCGTTCGGCGCCGTGGCTTCGAGTGGCGGATTGCCGAGCGCGAGCTTCTGCGATGCGTTCAGCGTGTCGGCGGGCGGCATTCCGGATGACGTTGCGGGAATGATCAGCGCCATCCGGCCTTCCTCCGACGGCGCAAGGCCGATCGCGACATCGATGCCGAAGGGAGCTGCAATTTCCTCTGCAATGAAGGCGCGCAGCGTGCGGCCGTCGACACGGCGGAAGACTTCATTGGCGAGAAAGCCGACCGTGATCGCGTGATAGCCGGAGCGCGAGCCCGGTTCCCAGATCGGCGCCTGGGCGGCGAGCCGGGCGGCCGTCGAAGCGTGATCGTAAAAGTCGGCGATCTTTGCCGGGGTCGAAAGACCGCAAAGGCCCGCCTGATGCGAGAGCATCATCTCGATGGTGACGTCGCCCTTGCCGTTGGCGGCGAATTCCGGCCAGTACTTCGAAGCCTTGTCCCTGTAAGAGAGCTTGCCCCTGTCGACCAGCATGGCAAAGCAGAGGGCGACGATGCCTTTCGTCGTCGACCAGACATTCGCCACCGTGTCGCGCTGCCAGGCTTGCGTCTTTCCGGCGTCGCGCCAACCGCCCCAGAGATCGACGACCCGTTCGCCGTCGCGGACGACGGCAAGCGAGGCGCCGACCTCGGCGCCGTCGGCAAATGTCCTGGCAAAACTGTCGCGCACGCGCTCGAAACCCGGCGCGCAGCGTCCTTCGACTTTCGATCCGTTCACGGAAAATCCTCCCCGGAATCCCTCTGCTTCGGCCGCGTCTTCCGGCGGCGCGTTTTTTGCGAGGCTCATTCTATTTGAGGGAAGTCCGCCGTCCAAACAAATCCGGCCGCCGGGGCAGCGGGCCGGCGACTGACGGCTGGCGGGAGGATGGAGCGGGTGAAGGGAATCGAACCCTCGTCGTATGCTTGGGAAGCATCTGCTCTACCATTGAGCTACACCCGCATCGGCCCTTGTGTAGCCCCGCCGCCCGCCGTCGCGCAAGGGGCTACCAGCGGTTCTCCACCTCCTCGGCAAAGCCCAGAAGCCGTTCCACGGCGAGTTTGCTGCCGTCGTCCAGCACGACGAAGCCGGTGAAATGGCCGAAGACCTGATGCTGGATCGAGCGCAGGATTTTGAGGTCCATGGCGGCGCTGCGGTCGATGACCGGCTCGAAGGTCATTTCGAAACGCCCGTCATCGCTGGTGAAGCTCCAGGGCGCGCCGTCATAGGTGCCGGCAGGAATGTGAAAGGTCACTTCACCTAGCTTGTGGGCGCGGCCGTCGAGAAAGACCATGTTCTCGCTTGCGGCCGATGTGTCGCCGAAGCCGTAGCCGATGTTGAAGCCGAAAGGCCGTCCGCCGACAAGGCCCGATGCCGAGCCCCAATACCAGGTGTTGTCATAGGTCCAGACGCCGCGTCCCCAGTCGAGGACGCCCGCGGCGGTCGAAGGCGCGAAGACATGCCGCTTGCCGTCGAACTCGATTTCGCCGGTCGCTGGCAGGCAGTTGATCTTCTGATTGTAGTAGAAGGCGCGCGGCGCTTTCGGGAAGGGCGTCGCAATGACCATGCGGTCCATCTCCGGCTGATCGAGGCGGATTTCGCCGCTGAGGCCGCGCCCCCGCGCGAAGTCCGGACAATCGACCGTCAGCCGCCGCCCGCCGTTCTCGTGGCGGAAGGCGAGCGAGATTTTCGGATGGGTCTGGACAATGTCTCCCGCGTCCGCGCTTTCGGGAAGCCGCATCCGGCCCCTGGTGAAGGGTAGGATGACGCTTTCGGTGAAGGTGTCGGGCGCGGCGAAGTCGAGCCATGAGGCGGAGAGAAGCCCCATATAGCCGTTATCGGCGACCGTCAGCGCGATGCCGTAGTCGCCGCTCAGGATGCAGTAATAATCCCATTCCTTGATGCGGTACCAGGGCGCACCGATATCCGCCCGCCGATAGCGGCGGAGTTCGGATCGGGCCCAGCCCGCTTCGGCGAGCCGCCCCTTGTCGTCCAGCAGATTTCCCGCCGTCAGTTCACGCTGCATTCCAGTCCCTCTTTTCGTGCCGCAGTCCGGATCGCTTCGCAGATTTGTGAACTGCGGGCGCTGCCGGAAATGCTATATATCTGACCATGACCGATGTGATCGCGCCCCTGCCCTCGACGAAGTTTTCGCATCCCGACATCACGGCGAAGGGCGAGACGCGCGCCTCCGTCGCCTTTCGCAAGCTCGATACTTTGTGGATCAATACGGGCACTCTCTGCAACATCGAATGCGCCCATTGCTATATCCATTCGAGCCCGACGGACGATCGCCTCGCCTATATCACCGCCGCCGAGGCTGCCGCCTTTTTCGACGAGATTGCCGAGGCAAAACTCGGCACGCGCGAGATCGGCTTCACCGGCGGCGAGCCCTTCATGAATCCCGAGATACTGGCCATGGCGGAAGACGCCTTGAGGCGCGGGCATGAGGCGCTGATCCTTACCAATGCGATGCAGCCGATGATGCGGCCGCGCCTTCGCGCCGGGCTCCTCGCATTGAAGGAAAGGTTCGGCGCGAAGCTCCGCCTGCGCGTCAGTCTCGATCACTACACCGCCGCCCTCCACGATGAGGAACGCGGCGCGGACGGCTTCGCCCGCACGATGGAAGGCTTGCGCTGGCTCGGCCGCGAGGGCTTTTCGATTGCGGTTGCGGGCCGCACGGTGTCGGGCGAGAGCGAGGCGGCAGAGCGCGCTGGCTATGCGGCGCTGTTCGCGCGCGAAGGACTGCCGGTCGATGCGGACGATCCGATGTCGCTGGTGCTTTTCCCGGAAATGGATGAACAGGCCGAAGTGCCCGAGATCACCACCGCCTGCTGGGGCATTCTCCATGTCGATCCGGCAAACATCATGTGCGCGACGAGCCGCATGGTGGTGAAACGCCGGGGCGCCGCGTCGCCGCGTGTGGTCGCATGCACGCTGTTGCCGGACGATCCGCAATTCGATCTCGGCGAGACGCTCGCCCAGAGCTTCCATCCGGTGAAGCTCAACCACCGGCATTGCGCGAAATTCTGCGTTCTCGGCGGCGGGAGCTGCTCGGCCGCCTGACCGGCCATTGATTCCGATCAATGCCGAAGGTCCGAAACGGTGCCATTTTTAGGCAGTTGATGCGGGTCCCGCGCTTCCCCTTCGGGGGTCCGCAACGAGATGCCGGCCGGTTTCGTCTTTATGCCCCCCATACGAAACCGGCCGCGCACTCTGCAAGGACGAGACCGGATCACGCAATTGGCGGGTCTGCTCATTTCCCGCTTGCGACAGAATGATCCACGCAGAATTGACGCCGATCAAAGTCCGGGGGAACGGGCTGACGCAATCTTGTTTCGACGAGCGAAGGTAAAGCTAGCGTGCTTTACCCGCTCTTTTGGGAGAGGACAATCGACATGACAGTAAAAGCAGCCATTGTTGCCGGCATTGCTGGCGCGTGCATGTTCGCCGGAGCCGCTTACGCCGATGTGTATTTGAAGGGCGAAGACGTTGCCAAACTCATCGTGGGCAAGACGATCGAAGGGCAGTTCACGGGCTGCGCCGTGGGCCGGACGGATTTCGCCGAGTTCTATACGAAGGATGGAAAGATCAAAGGGCGTGAACGGCCCTGCGCCCAGGCCGGCAGCTGGAAAAGGTATGGCGGCGTCTGGAAGGTCAAGGACGGCAAGTTCTGCGTGACGCTCGGCTCGGAACGGTCCAGCGGCTGCTTCGACTACCAGGTCGACAAGGACGGCAACCTCCGTCGCGATAGCGAAAAAGGCACCGTCTCATTCAAAATCTATGACGGCAATCCGGATCACCTCTGAATTCCGTCACAAGCTCGCGACGGCCGGCTTTCCCCGACCCCATCGGAGCCGGTCGTCGCGATCTTCTTTTCTGTGGAAAGCGGACCGTCCGGAAATTCCCTGCGTCAGAAAAAAGCGAGCCAGACGAGCGGCAGAACGATGGCCGTCAGTATGCCGCTCAATGTCATGCCGACGCCGGAGAAAGTGCCGGCGAGAAAACTCTCTTGAAAGGCGCGCGCGGTGCCGATCCCGCCCGATATGACACCCATGGCGAAGCCGCGCGTGCGCGCGTCGCGCATGCCGATGGCGTTGAAGAGCGCCGCGCCGAAGACCGCGCCGATGATGCCGGTGAAGATGACGAAGGCGGCGGTCAGTTCCGGGATGCCGCCGATCTCGCGCGCGATGCCCATGGCGATGGGCGTCGTCACGGTTTTGGGCGCGAGCGAACGGATGGTCTCGATGCGCGCGCCCATGGCCTCGGCGAGTATCAGCCCCGAAATGACGGCGACGGCAGGGCCGACCAGCAGCGCCGCGCACATGGGCCAAAGCGCCACGCGGACATGGGCGAAATTCAGATAGAGCGGAACGGCAAGCGCCACGGTTGCGGGGCCGAGCACCCAGAGCAGCAGCCAGCCGCCGCGCTGATATTCGGAAACGGGAATGCCGAACCAATAGAGGATCGCCATCAAAGGAATGGCGGCGACGAGCACCGTGTTCGCGAGCGGCGTGCCGCCCAGCACCTGTTGCAGACGGCGCGCGGCGACATAGAAGGCGATCGTCAGCGCGAGCCAGAAGCTGCCCTCGCCCAACCTTCCCCAATCCATCGCCGCCAGGCCTGCTTCGCTCATTCGCCGTCTTCCTTCCGGGCGGTGAGTTTCGCCGTCCAATGGAAGGCAAGCGCCGAGGCGATCATGGAGAGGAAGGTGCTGACAAAGAGCACGACGACAATCGGCCAGAGATCGTTCCGCACCAGGGCGACATAGGCGAGCACCCCGACGCCCGCCGGAACATAGAGGAGGTTCAGATGGGCGAGGAGGAAGACCGCCACGCGCCTCAGCGGGTCGGGCACGCGGCCGTAAGCGAGAAGCGCGCCGAGCAGGATCAATATGCCGATGACGGTGCCGGGCACGGGCAGTCGCAGCAGAGCGGCGACATAGCCGCCCGCGATATTGCAGGCGACGAGCGCAAGAAAGGCGAGCGCGGCGAATAAGGCGTCCCGCAGGGTCATGCGCGTCAGAACGGCTTGAAATGCTTGGAGAGCTTCAGCCCCTGGCGCTGATAGTTGGAGCCGAGGCCTTCGCCGTAAAGCGCGGCGGGCCGGTCGGTCAGGCGCTCGAAGACGAGGCGGCCGATGATCTGGCCATGCTCCAGGATGAAGGGCACGTCGTGGCTCCTGACTTCGAGCACGGCGCGCGAGCCCTGCCCGCCCGCTTCGCGCGCGCCGAAGCCCGGATCGAAGAAGCCCGCATAGTGAACGCGGAACTCGCCGACCAGCCGGTTGAACGGCATCATTTCGGCGGCATGCGTCGCCGGGATATGGATCGCCTCGCGCGAGGCCAGAATATAAAATTCGTCCGGGTCGAGAATAAGTCCGGTATGCGCGCGGGCGGGCGGCAGCGGGTCCCAGAAGTCGAGCACGTCGTAGCCGCCGATGCGATCGACGTCGATGACGCCGGTGTGATGCTTGGCGCGGAAGCCGATGAGGCCCGTTTCCTTTTCGGGCAGAAGATTGACGGTGAGCGCGATGCCGCCATCGATGTCGGCATCGCCGTCGACGATGCGGCACTCCTCATGCAGGCGCTTCAGCTCCTGATCCGAGAAAGTCGGCGTGCCGCGGCGGAAGCGCATTTGCGCAAGGCGCGATCCGGGGCGGACGAGTATCGGGAAGGTGCGCGGCGAGATTTCGAGATAGAGGTGGCCCTTGTAGCCCGGCGCGACCTGATCGAACTCGGTCGAGAAATCTGTGATGACGCGGGTGAAGACGTCGAGGCGGCCGGTCGAGCTTTTCGGGTTCGCCGCCGCCGAGGTGCGCTCGGACAAGGCCAAGGCCTCGACCAGCGGCACGAGATAGACGCAGCCGGTTTCGAGCACGGCGCCGTCGGTCAGGTCGATCTTGTGAAGCATCAACTCCTCGACCCGCTCCATGACGCCGCGCGTCGGGCCGGGCAGGAAGCTCGCGCGCAGGCGATAGGCCTCGCGGCCGAGGCGGAGGTC
Organism: Parvibaculum sp.; assembly: GCA_031291615.1. Classification (GTDB taxonomy): domain Bacteria; phylum Pseudomonadota; class Alphaproteobacteria; order Parvibaculales; family Parvibaculaceae; genus Parvibaculum. Next base: position 89,521 of record JARLIS010000024.1, on the reverse strand, counting down.
GAGGCTCGCGGGCTGGATCTGGTTGCGCTCGATTTCGCGCGTGGCCCAGATTTCCTGCTCGCGGATCAGCGTCTGGATGCCGTGGGAGGGGAGAATGCCGGTCGCATGCAACTGGCCCGCCCCGCGCCGGATTTCCGCGCCGTCATGGTTGGGGAAAAGGTCGTCCGCCGCTCGTGTCATGTCTTTTGGGGTCCTGCCCTGCCGAGCGCCCGTTATAAGGGCGGGAAGGCTTTCCGCCTAGACCATCCTTGACGGGCCGGGCCAATGCGCCTTAAATGCCCGCCATTCCCGTGGTGATTTGAGCCGACCGGCTTGCGGCCACGTTAAACAAACCGCTAAAGAGGTCGGGTTCGCGAACCCCGATCCCGTTGCCGGTCGGGGTTTTTTGTTTTCAAGGCAGGCAAGCCCATGACCGAGACATTCCGCCCGCGCACCGCCGCCGTTCACGGCGGCACGCTCCGCAGCCAGTATGGCGAGACGAGCGAAGCCCTTTTCCTCACCTCCGGTTACGTCTACGAAACGGCGGAAGCGGCCGAGAGACGGTTCAAGAACGAGGATCCGGGCTTCATCTACAGCCGCTTCGCCAACCCCACCATCCGCATGTTCGAAGACCGGATGACGCTGCTGGAAGGCGCGGGCGATGCGCGGGCGACGGCGACCGGCATGGCGGCCGTCACCTCGGCGATGCTCTGCTATCTCAGGGCGGGCGACCATGTGCTGTCGTCGCGGGCGCTGTTCGGTTCCTGCCGCTTCATCGTCGAGGAACTCCTGCCGCGCTACGGCATCACCTCGACGCTGGTCGACGGGCGCGACCTCGACCAGTGGAAAGCGGCCATACGCCCCAATACCAAGATCGTCTTTCTGGAATCGCCGTCGAACCCGACGCTCGAAGTGATCGACATTGCCGCCGTCGCCGAGATCGCGCATTCGGTGGGCGCGCTCCTGATGGTCGACAATGTTTTCGCAACGCCCGTGTTGCAGCGGCCGCTCGAACTCGGCGCCGACATCGTCGTCTATTCGACCACGAAACATATCGACGGACAGGGGCGCTGCCTCGGCGGCGTGGTGCTGTCGTCGAAGGAATGGATTGCCGACAATCTGCATAATTTCATGCGCCAGACGGGCCCATCGATCAGCCCGTTCAATGCCTGGGTCATGCTGAAAAGCCTGGAAACGCTGGACCTGCGCGTGCGCGAACATGCGCGGAACGGCGAGGCGGTCGCGCATTTCCTCGAAGGACACGCGAAAGTTGCGCGTGTGCTCTATCCGGGGCTGAAAAGCCATCCGCAGCATGCCCTTGCCATGAAGCAGATGGAAATGGGCGGCAATGTCATCGCCTTCGACATCGCGGGCGGCCGGGCGGGCGCTTTCCGTTTTGCCAACGCATTGAAGATCATCAAGATTTCCAACAATCTGGGCGATGCCAAAAGCCTGATCACGCATCCGGCGACGACGACGCATCAGCGGCTCACGCCGGAGCAGCGCGAGATCGTCGGCATTACCGAAGGGCTTGTCCGGCTTTCGGTCGGGCTCGAAGATCCGCGCGATCTGATCGAGGATCTGGATGCGGCGTTGCGCCACGTCTGATCGTCCGGTCGATTGCAAGGGCCGAACACACGGCATTAACAGACGGTTAGCGCATTCTCGATAATGTGAGGCAATCGAGGGGCCAATTTGTAAGGCACGTCTCGGCGTTCGCAGTTTAAACTCGCGCCACCGAAGCGTACCCAGGACGGGTCTTCTCGGCGGCGGCAACAACGACGCTTCGGGCAAGGACAGCCGATGTACAGCGCCATGAGCCATTCCATACGTATCCAGGTGGAACCCACCTATCTCGAGGACCAGTCGGAACCCGAGCAGGATTACTATGTCTGGGCCTACCACATCGTCATCGAAAATCGCGGCGAGCGGACCGTGCAATTGCGGTCGCGCCACTGGAAGATCACGGACGCCACCGGCCATCTGCATGAGGTGCGCGGGCCCGGCGTCGTCGGCGAACAGCCCGTGCTGAAGCCAGGCGAGTGCTTCGAATATACCAGCGGCACGCCGCTGGCGACGCCCTTCGGCATCATGTTCGGCACCTATCAGATGGAGACGGAACGGGGCGAGACCTTCCTCGTCGATATTCCGGCCTTCTCGCTCGATTGCCCCCATGCGGCCCGGCTGCCGAACTAGCGTCCGGCGGCCCTTCCCCTTCTGGCATCCCTTCCCCGATCTCGCTTAGCATATAGGCGGGAGGCGGAGCTTCGCGTCGAGTTCCGCGAGGAGGAGCGGCGAGGCAGGCCCGAAGGCCGCCCGCAGGGGGAGGTATCATGAACTATCTGGTGACGGGCGGAACGGGCTTTCTCGGGCGCCATCTGATCGATGAGCTGGTGAAGCGCAAGGGCACGATCTATGTGCTGGTGCGGCCGGGATCGAAGGAGAAATTCAAGGCGCTTGCCGAGCGCTGGGGGAAGGACGCCGGCCGCGTGGTCGCGCTTTCCGGCGACATCGAAAAGAAGCGCATGGGCGTCTCGCCCGCCGACGCGGCCAAGCTCAAGGGCAAGATCGACCACGTCTTCCACCTCGCGGCGATTTACGACATCACCAATGAAGACGAGGCGGCGCAGCTTTCGGCCAATGTCGAGGGCACGCGGCACGCGCTCGAATTCGGCGAGGCGGTCGGCGCCAAATGCTTCCACCATGTGAGTTCCATCGCGGCGGCGGGGCTCTTCCCCGGCTGGTGGCGCGAGGACATGTTCGACCAATGGGAGAACGGCAAGCATCCCTATTTCTCGACCAAGCATGCGTCCGAAGCCGTGGTGCGCGAGGAAGCGAAGATGCCCTGGCGCATCTACCGGCCGGGCGTCGTTGTCGGCCATTCAAAGACGGGCGAGATCGACAAGATCGACGGGCCTTACGTCTTCTTCCGCATGCTCAAGAAAATCCGGCGTGCGCTGCCGCAATGGATGCCGCTTGTGGGCATCGAAGGCGGCTTCATCAATATCGTGCCGGTCGATTTCGTCACCCGCGCGCTCGACCATATCGCGCACAAGCCGAAGCTCGACGGGCATACGTTCCATCTGACGAATCCGGAACATCTGCGCGTCGGGCAGGTGCTCAATATTTTTGCCCGCGCGGCAAGCGCGCCCGAGTTCACCGTGCGTATCGATGCGCGCATGTTCGCCTTCATCCCGAAGGGGCTGCGCGACAGCCTGATGCGTCTGCCGCCGGTGCGCGCCATTGTCGAAAGCGTGCTCGGCGATTTCGGCATTCCGCGCTCGACGCTCAAATTCTTCAACTATCCGACACGCTTCGACCGCCGCGACGCGGAAAAGGCGCTCAAGGGCTCAGGCATCGAATGCCCGCCGCTCGAATCCTATGCGGGGCATTTGTGGGATTACTGGGAGCGCAATCTCGATCCCGACCTCTTCAAGGATCATTCGCTTTCGGGCGCGGTCAGGGGCAAGACGGTTCTCATCACCGGCGCTTCGTCGGGCATCGGACACGCAACCGCGCTCAAGGTGGCGGCGGCAGGCGGGCGCGTCCTCATCGTCGCGCGCGATCCCGAGAAGCTCGCCGCGACCAAGGCCGAGATCGAGGCGGCGGGCGGCGAGGCGCATGTCTATAGCGCCGACGTCGCCGACATGGCGTCCTGCGACAAGCTCATCAAGCAGGTGATGAAGGATCACGGCGGCGTCGACGTTCTCGTCAACAATGCGGGCCGTTCGATCCGCCGCTCGGTGCATCTCTCCTATGACCGTTTCCACGATTTCGAGCGGACGATGCAGCTCAATTATTTCGGCTCGCTCAGGCTCATCATGGGGTTCCTGCCGGCGATGGTCGAACGCAATCGCGGCCAGATCATCAACATACTGTCCATCGGCGTGCAGGTGAACCAGCCGCGCTTCTCGGCCTATGTGGCGTCGAAGGCCGCGCTCGGCGCATTTGCCCGCTGCGCCCAGCCGGAATTCCACCACAACAATATCGTCTTCACCAATATCTACATGCCGCTCGTGAAGACGCCGATGATCGCGCCGACAAAGATGTACGACAATGTGCCGACGCTTTCGCCGGACGACGCCGCCAACATGATCTGCGAGGGCATCATCGAAAGGCCGAAGCGGATCGCGACCCGCCTCGGCACTTTCGGCGAGGCGCTCTGGGCGCTGGCGCCGAACATCACCAATATCCTCTTCAACACCACCTTCCGCCTCTTCCCGGATTCGGCAGCGGCAAAGGGCGAAAAGGCGATTGCGGGCGAGAGCCAGCCGTCCAACGAGGCTGTGGCGCTTGCGGCACTGACACGCGGGTTGCACTGGTGAAATCCGGTCCCGGCGCGCGAGTGGCGCGCCGGGATGCCGGCTGGTATCCTCGCGCCCCGCAGCCCGAGGAGCCATCAATGGCCGGCAAACGCTATACAACGCGCGAGATGATCGAGAAGCTCATTTCGTTCGACACGACGAGCCGAAATTCCAATCTCGAGCTCATCGCCTTCGTCGAGGATTATCTGTCGGGCCATGGCATCGCCTCGCGTCTCATCGCCAATGAGGACGACACCAAGGCGAACCTCTTTGCGACCGTCGGCCCCGCCGACAAGGCTGGCGGCATCGTGCTTTCGGGACATACGGATGTCGTGCCCGTCGACGGGCAGGACTGGTCGAGCGATCCCTTCAAGGTGGTCGAGCGGGACGGCAAGCTCTTCGGACGCGGCACGAGCGACATGAAGAGTTTCGTCGGCGCGGCGCTTGCCGCCGTGCCCGACTTTCTTGCGCGCGGGCCGGAGGTTCCGATCCATTTCGCGCTTTCCTATGACGAGGAAGTGGGTTGCCTGGGCGTGCGGCCGATGATCGACGCGGTTCTGCGCACAATGCCGAAGCCGCAAGTGGTCATCGTCGGCGAGCCGTCCGACATGAAGGTCGTCAATGCTCATAAGGGCATCCAGTCCTACAACACGACCGTGACCGGGCTTGAGTTCCATTCAAGCCAGACGCATCAGGGCGTCAGCGCCATTCAACATGCAAGCGAGCTCATTTCCCATCTGATGGAGCTTGCCGAGGAGATGCGGAAGCGGGGCGATGCGTCCGGCCGCTTCCAGCCGCCTTACACGACGATCAATGTCGGCATCATCAAGGGCGGCACGGCGCTCAACATCATTCCGAAGAGCTGCTCGTTCCTGTGGGAGTATCGCCCGCTGCCGGATGCGGACCCTGAGGAGATCATCACGCGCTTCAACGCCTTCGCGGCCGAAAAGGTGCTGCGGCGCATGCGCGCCGTTCACGCCGGAGCGAACATCGAAACGGTGGTGCGGGCGCAGTCGCCGGGCCTTGCGGCGACCGAGGGCGATCCGGGCGAGACGCTGGTGATGAAACTCGCGCGCTGCAATTCGGCGGAGGCCGTTTCCTACAATACGGAGGCCGGTCTCTTTCAGCTTGCCGATATTCCGACCGTCGTTTGCGGGCCGGGTTCGATCGACCAGGCGCACAAGCCGGACGAATTCATCGAACTCTCCCAGATCGCCGAATGCGAGCGCTTCATGCAGCGCCTCGCCGAACATGTGGGGCGCCGCGCGACAGACTGACGAGGGCCATAAGCGACGGACCTCAGGCCCGTCGCCGTTGTCTCCACGTAACGACACGACCGGGGGAGATCATGTTCGACACGTTGCTGCTTCTTGCCGGCGAACTGGAACGGCCCTTTCTCGCCGAGATGCTCACGCGGCTCAATCCGGGCCTCGACATTGTGGGCGTGGACACGCAGGAGGCGCTTTCCTCCCTGCTTCCGGGCGCTCTGGCGCGGGCGCGTCTCATAGGCTTTGCCACGCCGCTCGTCGTACCGGCGCACAGTCTCAAGGGCATCGGCCACGGCGCCTATAACTTCCATCCGGGCCCGCCGGAATATCGCGGCTGGCATCCGCACTGTTTTGCCGTGTATGACGGCGCCAAAACATTCGGCGTGACGGCGCATGTGATGTCCGAGCGCGTGGATTCAGGCGCGATCGTCGGCGTGGAGCGCTTTGCGGTACCTGAAGGCAGCGATGCAGAGGGGCTTGGAGAGATTGTCTATGGCGCGCTGCTCGGTCTTTTTTCCCGGCTCGCCCCGGCGCTTGCGACCGATCCCCGTCCGCTTCCGACGCTCGCCGAGGCGTGGAGCGGCAGGGCGACGACGCGACGCGATTTCGCGGCCATGTGCGAGCTATCGAACGATATGCCGGAGGAAGAGGTTCAACGCCGCCTCAGGGCCTTCGGTTCCGGCGACGGTTTCTCGCGGCCCGTTCCCGCTCAGGCGGCGGGCATGACCGGCGCGCCGACCATGTGACGCGAGTGATAGAGCGAGCGCATGAAGGAGATGAGTTCCGGCGCTTTCGCGGCCAGGGTTGCAAGGACAGGATTGGCGGCAAGGTCGGCGATGTCGAAGGGCATTTCGACCGCGGCGCGCGACCTGCCGCGCGCGACCATTTCGAAGCCCATGGACCAGCCGGGAAAGAGCCGCTCGTCCCTTTCCTGCTTCATGACGCGGATCATGCCGGAATGGAGCGGATTGCGTTCGATGCGCTTCACCAGATTCTCGACCGTCTCCCTTTCGCCTTCCAGAACCTGAAAGAAGACCTCGTCGATTAGAAGCAGCATGCCCGTAACATTGAGCAACGCATTCTTGCTGCGGGCATCGCGCATGATTTTCGCAACGTCCTCATCCGACAAACCCGGAGACGCGGAGCTGAAATAGGCGATCTGGTAGACCATGGCCAAACCTGCGGGCAAGAGGCTTATCTTGCGCACAGGATCGCCGATGATGTTTAACCGCTCCCTACCGCGCGCGTCCCAAAACGACCGCAACGACTAGGGATTTTCACGTAATGCTCCTCAGGGCGCAATCACGGCGGGCATGACGCGGGAGATTTCGGCGCTCAGATCGGCGTCGAATTTCCGGGCGACCGTTTGCAGGAGGTCGAAATAGGCCTTGTCGCGCGCATTGAGATCGGCGCTTTCAAGGGTCGTCTGGTAACCCGACGCGTCGACCCGCGCCGTATAGCTCGCAGACCCGCCCGTGGGCCCGCCGGGAACGGAGACCGTCAGGCTGGCGCTCAGCCGCGCCGTCAGTTTCGTATCCTGCTGGTCGCCGAAGAAGCCTTCGACGCCGCCCTTCTTGGGAAGCTTCTCTTCGACGACGCTGCCATCGGTGATGGTGAGCGTGGCGATCCCGCGCATGCCGACGGCGACAAGACGCGTATCCGCCCAGCGCTGGGCGATTCCCGACGGCGTCAGCGGATGAAGCTGCTCGACATTCGGCGCGCGGCCGGGCGGGTTGTAACGGTCATCGACGGCGATCGAGGCAACATTGAGTTTGATCGGCTTGCCGAGGAAGCCGATCGAGGGCGCGGGCGGCGGCGCAGGTTCGTTGGCGCAGGCGGCCGGCAGAAAGGCAAGCGCGGCCAGAAGCGTGGCCGCCGCGATCTTCCGCTGAACAAGGCTCATTGGAGTCCCTCCTTCAATTCGTCGGGCGCGAAGAGATAGACTTCGCTGCAAAATTCGCATGTCACTTCGATAACGCCGTCTTTCACCATCTCGTCGATTTCCTCGACGCCGAAGGAGCGCAGCACCGATTCCATATGCTCGCGCGAGCAGCGGCAGCCGAAGGCGACGTCGGAGGGCTCGTAGGCGCGCACGCCGTCTTCGTGAAACAGGCGATAGAGAAGCCGCGCGGGCGCCAGCGCGGGATCGAGAAGTTCGTAATCCTCGACCGTGCCGAGCAAGATCGAGGCGCGGTTCCAGTTTTCTTCCTCGTCGGAAGGCGGCCGCGCATCTTCCGATTCACGATGGCCGGTAAGGCCGCCGTCGCGGGCGATGTGCTGGATCATGATGGCGCCGGCGCGCCAGGTGGTGCCGGCCTGGCCGCCGGGATCGCGCTGAAAAAGCGGACCGGCGGCGAGGTGGATGCGCGTCGCCACCTGTTCGGAGCTCGCAAAATATTCATGCGCGGCGGCGGAGAGCCCGCCCGCGCCGAGCGCCACGATGCCCTGATAGCGCTCCATGTCGACGCCCTGGTCGATGGTCATGGCGAGGAACCCGTCGCCCAGCAGATCGGCCGTCGATGTGCGCCCGGCGGCGAGGCTTTCGGCGAGACGCGCTTCGTCCATCTGCGCATAGCCGCGCACGCGGCCGGTGTCGCTCTCATCCGTCGTTTCGAAATCGGCGACGAGGAGATGCACCGGGCCCTTGCTCTGGGTCTGCAAGGTGAAGCGGCCCTTGAACTTCAATGCCGAGCCGATCATCGCCGTCAGCGCCAGCGCCTCGCCGAGCATGCGCGAGACGGGCTCGGGATAGTTGTGGCGCGTCAGCACGCGATCGACGAGCGGCCCCATGCGCACGACGCGGCCGCGAATGCCGAGATCCTCGATCTGGAACGGCAGCACGAGATCGTCGGCGCTCGATGCGTCAAGCGAGACGCCGGAACCCCGACCGGGAGACGCCTGCCCCGCTTCGCTCATCGAGACCTGCTCATGAGAAACACCAGGCGAGCACGCCCTTCTGCGCGTGCAGGCGGTTCTCCGCCTCGTCCCAGACGACGGATTGCGGGCCGTCGATGACATCGGCCGTCATTTCCTCGCCGCGATGGGCAGGCAGGCAGTGCATGAAGATCGCATCCTTGGCGGCGGCGGCCATGAGCCGCTGATTCACCTGATAGGGTGCGAGCAAATTGTGGCGATGTTTGGCCGTGTCTTCGGGCATGCCCATCGAGACCCAGGTGTCGGCATTGACGCAGTCGGCGTCCTTGACGGCCTCATAGGGGTCGGTGGTGACGACGATTTTCGCGCCCTTGCGGCGCGCCCAGTCGACCGCGTCCTGCGCGGGCGCAAGCTCCGGCGGGCAGGCAAGGCGCAGTTCGAAGTCGAGCTGTCCGGCTGCGTGGAGCCAGGAAGTCGCCATGTTGTGGCCGTCGCCGACCCAGGCGATGCGGCGGCCCTTGATCGGGCCCTTATGTTCTTCAAAGGTCATCACGTCGGCCATCAACTGGCAGGGATGCGAGCGATCGGTGAGGCCGTTGATGACGGGGACGCTTGCATATTCGGCAAGCTCCGTCAGGTGGCGATGATCGGTGGTGCGGATCATGATCGCATCGACAAAGCGCGACAGGACGCGCGCCGTGTCGGCGATGGTTTCGCCGCGGCCGAGCTGCGTGTCGTTGCCGTTCAAGAGCAGCGTCTCGCCGCCGAGCTGACGCATGGCGACGTCGAAAGAGACGCGGGTGCGCGTCGAAGGCTTCTCGAAGAGCATGGCGAGGAGCTTGCCCTTGAGCGGCTGGTCGGCGTCAGGCACCGCATGGGCGAGACCGTTGCGCGCGGCCTTGCGCTTCTTCGCATTGTCGAGCATGAGGCGGATGTCGTCGGTGCCGACCTCATCGAGGTCGAGGAAATGCCGGGGCGTCATGCGGCACCTCCCGCGGCCTTTGCAGGCGCATTGGCAAGTTTCGCCTCAAGCGCCACGCAGGCGCGCGAGATTTTCCCGACCGCTTCATCGAGATGCGTCTCGTCGATGATGAGCGGCGGCAGGAGGCGGACGACATTGTCGCCCGCGCCGACGGTCAGCAGATGCTCGTCCCTGAGCGCCTGCACGAGATCGGTATTGGTAATGCGGCACTTGATGCCGAGCATCAGGGCCTCGCCGCGCACGCCTTCGATGATGGCGGGATGCTGGTCGGCGATCATGGCGAGCTTCTGGCGCAGGCTCCGCCCCATGTCGCGCACATGGGCGAGGAATTCCTCCTTCACCATCAGTTCGACGGCAGCGCCCGCAACCGCCATGGCGAGCGGATTGCCGCCATAGGTCGAGCCATGCGTGCCGACCGTCATGCCGCGCGCGGCGTTTTCGGTTGCAAGACAGGCGCCGACCGGAAAGCCGCCGCCCAGCGCCTTGGCCACCGCCATGATGTCGGGCGTCACGCCCGCAAGCTCATGGGCGAAGAGTTTGCCGGTGCGGCCGAAGCCCGTCTGCACTTCGTCGAGGACACGGAGAATGCCCGCTTCGTCGCAGAGGGCGCGGATGCGGCGCAGATCCTCGTTCGGCAGAACGCGGATGCCGCCCTCGCCCTGGATGGGCTCGATGAGGATGCCCGCCGTCGCCGCGCCGATCGCCTTTTCGAGTGCCTTCATGTCGCCGAAGGGGAGATGGACGAAGCCCGGCATGTCGGGGCCGAAGCCTTCGAGATACTTCTTGTTGCCGCCTGCGGAGATCGTCGCGAGCGTCCGGCCGTGGAAGGCGCCTTCGAAGGTGATGAGTTCGTTGCGCTCGGGATTGCCGCCGGCGAAGTGATAGCGCCGCGCCATCTTGATCGCGCATTCAAGCGCCTCGGCGCCGGAATTGGTGAAGAAGACGGTGTCGGCGAAGGTCGCCTCGACGAGCTTGCGGGCGAGCTTTTCCTGGCCGGGAATCTTGTAGATGTTCGAGACGTGCCAGACCTTCTGCGCCTGCTCGGTGAGCGCGGCAATGAGGCCGGGATGGGCGTGGCCGAGCGCGTTCACGGCGATGCCCGCGCCGAAGTCGAGATAGCGCTCGCCCTTGGCGGTGAAAAGATAGGGGCCTTCGCCCCTCTCGAATTCGAGGTCGGCCCGCGCATAGGTCGGCAAAACTGGCGTAATCACGGGATCAGGTCCTTCTCTAAAATCCCTGGACCCGCGGCGCTCATGAAATGTGGTGTGAGCATCGCTAGGCCAGGCGACGGCAGGGGAATGCGGCTAGGCAACAGACAGCGTCAGGGGCGGCTTTCGCCCCTTGCGTCCCATCAGCCTCGTCGTTTCCCGTTCAGGATCATTCGATCAACCGTACGCCAATAGAAAAAGCCGCCAGATGCCGGCGGCCCTCCGAGAAGTGAGGGAGTATTACGGATAGGCCCTGTGACTGTCAATCGGGCCCGGATGGCCGGGCCCCGAATTTCAAGCCCGGACGGGCGTTTAGGCCCTCAGCTCTTCAGCCGGTAGCCGGTCCGAAACAGGCGGTCGGTGACGAGCCAGAGGACGGCGTTAACGCCTATGGTGAGCGAGACGCCGATCAGGATCGAGCCGTCGGCATGGCCGGTGAAGCCGTAGCGGAAGCCGTCGATCAGGTAGAAGACAGGGTTCCAGTGGGTGATCGTATGGGCGAAGGCGGGAAGCTGGTCGACCGAATAGAAGGTACCTGAGAGGAAGGTCAGCGGCAGCAGGATGAAGTTGGTCATGGCCTGAAGGTGGTCGAACTTCTCCGACCAGATGCCGCCCAGCATGCCGAGCAGCGACAGCATCAGCGAGGCGCCGACGGCATAGAAGAGAATGGCCCAGAGATGGGCGACGCCCATGTGGACGAAGGGCAGCATGCCGAGGCCCGTCACCGTGCCGACGACGACGCCGCGTGAGACGCCGGCAAGCGCAATCCCTGTGTTGAGTTCGCCGGGCGACAGGGGCGGCATCAATATGTCGACGATATTGCCCTGCACCTTGGCGATCAGCAGCGAGGAAGAGGTGTTGGCGAAGGCGTTCTGGATCATCGTCATCATGATGAGGCCGGGCGCCAGGAACTCGATGAAGGGAACGCCGTGGATGGCGGGCCGGAGACTGCCGACGGAAAGGGCGAAAACGGCAAGGTAGAGCAGCGTGGTGATGACGGGAGCGAGGATCGTCTGTGTCATGATTTTCGTGAAGCGCCGCACTTCCTTCACGTAGAGCGTCCATGTACCGAGCCAGTTGACGGCCCCGAAACGGCGCGTTCCTGCGGGCGGAAAGGCGAATTGCTGCGTCACGCTCATGAAGTTTCTCCCTCGTCCGGGCTTTCTCGCGCCCTTGCCGGCGAGCTTTACGCGCTCCCGCCGATTGAGGCAAATGCGCGGGCCCCTCGCCTTTCGGGCCGCTTTTCTGTGGATAAGGAATTTACCAGGGCCTACGCCCATTGCGGGCCCTTACCCCGATCTTGTATATTTAGAGTTAAGGGCCACGAAATCTAGTAGGTCGGATTGATCGCGGCCTTTGCGGCGTTCTGCCTTTGCGAGCGGGCGCGCCGCCTGCCTAACACGGCCCCGGATCGGCCCCCGCGAACCCGCGGGACAGGCTCGGATATAGGGGCGAGGGGAAGGTAAAGCCATGTGGACCGATGAACGCGTAGAAATGTTGAAGAAGCTCTGGGGCGACGGCCTGAGCGCCAGTCAGGTCGCCAAGCAGCTTGGCGGCGTGACGCGCAATGCCGTGATCGGCAAGGTACACCGTCTCGGCCTTTCCGGCCGGGCGACGCCGAGCCGGCCCGCAAGGCCGCGCCCGCAGACAACGCGGACGCTGATGCGGGGTCGTCCCGATCCGCTCGTCGCCGAGCGCCATGAAGCCGCCCGGGCCGAAGTGGAAGCGGTGCGCGCCGAGGCCGTGCGGCCCGAAGCGCAGATGCTGGAGCCTGCCGAGCGGGCGACGGTGCTCACGCTCACCGAGCATACCTGCAAGTGGCCGATCGGCGATCCGGGCCGTCCGGGTTTCCATTTCTGCGGACGCGGCGCCGACAGCAATGCGCCCTATTGCACCGAACATGCGCGGCTGGCCTATCAGCCCGTGCAGCCCCGGCGCAACCGCGACCGGACGCGCAAGGACAGCTTCGCGATCTGAAAGCCGCGTGAGGCCCATAAAGAAACCGGCGCCTGCTTCCGCAGGGCGCCGGTTTTTTGTTGCGCTGGATCAGGGTCGTCAGCCGCGAAACTGTTCGTCGAGCGAGTAGCCGGCGGAGCGCACGGTACGGATCGGGTCTTTCTCGTTTTTCTCGTTGAGCGCCTTGCGGAGCCTGCCGACATGGACGTCGACGGTGCGGGCTTCGACATAGACGTCCGAGCCCCAGACCGCGTCGAGAAGCTGTTCGCGGCTGAAGACGCGACCGGGATGCTGGATCAGATGATCGAGGAGGCTATATTCGGTCGGTCCGAGATGCACCTCGCGCTCGCCGCGACGGACGCGGTGGGCGGCGCGGTCGATGACGATGTCGCCGAAGGTGACGAGGTCTTCGGTCAGGGCCGGGCGGATGCGGCGCATGACGGCGCGGATGCGGGCGAGCAGCTCCGTCATCGAGAAGGGCTTCGTCACATAGTCGTCGGCGCCGGTGTCGAGGCCGCGAATGCGATCTGCTTCCTCGCCGCGCGCCGTGATCATGATGATCGGCAGGTTGCGCGTTTCGGGCCTGCCGCGCAGGCGGCGGCAAAGCTCGATGCCGGAAAGGCCGGGTAACATCCAGTCGAGCAGCACGAGATCTGGCGTCACTTCGCGGATCATCATCGCGGCTTCTTCGCCGTCGGCGGCGGCGACGATCTTGTAGCCTTCCTTGTCGAGATTGTACTGGAGGAGCGTCGAAAGCGCCTCCTCATCCTCGACGATCATGACGGTTGGTTTCATCCGGCGCTCGAAAACCGCCGGAGTTTCGCGTTCCTGCATGCTGATCGACATGGCTCGGTGTTCACCTTCATTTAGACGCCGACCGTCGTCGAGCTCGTCTTGTCGCCCTTGGGACGATCGTCGGATACGTACTCGCCGGTCACGACATAGCTCACCGTCTCGGCGATGTTGGTCGCATGGTCGCCGATACGTTCGATGTTCTTCGCGATGAAGAGGAGATGGGTACAGACGCCGATGGTGCGCGGATCTTCCATCATGTAGGTCAGCAACTCGCGGAAGACCGAGTTGTACATTTCGTCGATTTCCTCGTCGCCGCGCCAGACTTCCATCGCAATCTGGGCGTCGCGGTTGGAAAAGGCGTCGAGCACCGACTTGAGCTGGCCTTGCGCAAGACGGCCCATGCGGGTGATGCCCTGGATCAGGCGGGCCGGCGTTTCGAAGTCGCCCTGAATGACGAGGGCGCGCTTGGCGATGTTCTTGGCGAGGTCGCCGATACGCTCGAGGTCCGACGAAATCTTGATCGCCGAGATGGCTTCGCGAAGATCGGACGCCATGGGCTGGCGAAGCGCGATGACGCGCACGGCGCGCGACTCGATTTCCTGTTCAAGAATGTCGATCCGGCGGTCTTCCTGCACGGTCCGTTCGGCAAGCTGGGTGTCGCGGCGGGAGACGCTTTCGATGGCGCCGGCAAGCTGGGCCTCGGTCAGGCCGCCCATCTGGGCGATGCTTGCAGAGATGCCGTCGAGTTCTTCCTGGAACGACTTGACTGTGTGGTCGGTCACGCCTCTCTCCTGTTCGCCCGGATCGTCCGGTCCGCCGCGTGGGGCCAAAGCCTCACTATACAAGCTGCGGGCGAAACTAGTGCCGGGCCGCGAAGGGTTTACGACAGTTACATGTCGATTTTGCGACAAGGTACCAGATCGGGGCTTTTTCAGCTCCCGGCGGCGGAAATCCGGGGCTCTTCGGCAACTGGAATCAGCACGGAGAAGGTCGCCCCCTGCCCCAGCTCGCTGTCGATGGTCAGCGTGCCCTGGTGGCGGTTAACGATGTGCTTGACGATGGCGAGGCCGAGGCCGGTGCCGCCCTTGGCCCGGCTTGCCGCCGCATCGACCCGGTAGAAGCGCTCGGTGAGGCGCGGCAGGTGTTCGCGCGAGATGCCGGGCCCGTGATCGCGGACGCTGAGGCGGACCATGGGACGCCCCGCCCGGCTGTCCGGCGCGAGCGTGATCTCGACGCGCTTGCCCGCGCGGCCATAGCGCAGCGCATTGTCGGCGAGATTCTGCACGACCTGGCCGAGCTCCTCGCGGTCGCCGCGAACGCGCGGCAGGTTCGCCGGCGCCGAGACCGTGATTTCGACGCCGTTCTGCTCGGCAAGCGGCGTCAAGCCGTCGGCGATGTCGCTGGCGACGCCGAAGAAATCGACGACGCTGTCGGGCCGCACATGCTCGCGCAGCTCGATGCGCGACAGCGACAACAGATCCTCGATCAGGCGGCGCATGCGGCCCGCCTGCTCGGCCATGATTTCGAGGAACCGCTCCTGCGCCGCGGGATCGTTTTTCGCGTGGCCCCTCAGCGTGTCGATGAAACCGGACAGGGAGGCGAGCGGCGTCTTCAATTCATGGCTGGCGAAGGCGATGAAATCGACGCGCATGGATTCGACGCGGCGCTGCTCCGTGACATCGCGGAGAAGCAGGAGCACGGAGCGGGTGCGGCGGCGGGGGCCCGCGACCACCGGCGCGCCGATCACGGGCGTCGCATCGGTGTCGATCGGCGTGATGAAGGCGTTGTAGTGGCGCTCGATCGGAACGGGCAGGCTCCATTCGACGGCGCGCGCCTCACCGCCTTTCAGGATTTCATCGACCGCCGTGATGAGGGGCGCGCTGCGCAGCACCGCGGCGACATGCTTGCCGAGCGCCGAGGGGCCGATCAGCGCCTCGGCGGCGCGGTTGCCGAAGAGCACGCGGCCGCCGCCGTCGAGAACGATCAGCGGATCGGGCAGCTCGTTGAGGATGACGCGGCCCGCGCCCGTGGAGAGCGCGGCGACGGCGTTCTGTGGCACGGCGGACGGCGCGAGTTTCGTCCCACCTGCTTCGCCGGTGAGCAAGCCGCGCAGAAAGACGACGCAGGCGAGCACGACGAAGGCGAAAAAGGCCGGCCAGAAACGGAGCGACCCGGTCGCATAGAGGAGGCTGAAGACGGCGGCGGCCGCGAGCGTGAAGGTGCGCGCACCGCTCCAGCGTCCGGCAAGGCCGCGCGCGCGTTCGCCGATCATCTTCGCATCGCTGTCGCTTGCCGCCATCGTCTCCTGCTCCGGGTTTTCTCGCTCCGGACTCCGTGAGCGGGATGCGAATCGCTCACGCGCCGAAATCCCAACTCATGCCATCGTGGTAACATTTGAGTACGCTCTTCGCGATGACAATACGATGAACTTCATCGGGCCCGTCGGCGATCCTGAGCGTGCGTGCGCCGAGATACATGCCGGCAAGCGGCGTGTCGCCGGAGACGCCCAGCGCGCCGTGCATCTGGATCGCCCTGTCGACGACGCGGGTGAAGGCGGCGGGGACGAAAACCTTGATGGCGGAAATGTCGGCGCGGGGGTCGTGGCCGGCTTCCATCTTGTTGGCGCAATGGATGGTCATCAGGCGGGCGGCCTGAATGTCCATGTAGCTGTCGGCGATCATGCCTTGCGCGAACTGCTTGGTTTCGAGCTTGCCGCCATGTACGTCGCGGCTGACGGCGCGCTTGCACATAAGGTCGAAGGCGCGCCACATCTGGCCGATCGAATTCATGCAGTGGAAAACGCGGCCTTCGCCGAGGCGGTCCTGCGCGGCCTGATGGCCGGTGCCGGTGCGGCCGAGCTGGTTTTCGGCGGGCACGCGCACATTCTCGTATCTGATCTCGCAATGGTCGCCGCCGGTATGGCCCCAGACGGGCACCGAGCGGATGATGTTCACGCCGGGCGTGTCCATCGGCACGATGATCTGGGTCATCTTGTCCTTCACGCCGCCCTTGCCGTCTGCCTGTTCGGTGCGGCACATGACGATGGCGATGTCGGCGGCGCGGCCGTTCGAGGTGAACCATTTGTGCCCGTTGATCACCCAATGGTCGCCGTCCTTCACCGCGCGGGTCTGGATCGCGTAAGGGTCGGAGCCGGGCTGGTCGGGCTCGGTCATGGAGAAGCAGCTTTCGATCTCGCCGGCGACGAGAGGCTCGAGCCATTTCTTCTTCTGCTCGGGGGTGCCGTATTTCAGCAGGATCTTCTGGTTGCCGGAATTGGGCGCGACGACGCCGAAGAGGCGCGCCGAGAAAGGCGACCAGGCGAGGATTTCGTTCATATAGGCATGCTTCAGGAAGCCGATGCCCATGCCGCCATATTCCTCGGGCAGATGCGGCGCCCAGAGGCCCTGTTCCTTGACCTTGGCCGAGATGGCCTTGCGGCGGGCCTTAGCCTCCTCGCCGCCTTTGTAGAGCACGGCCTCGGAGGGGATGATGTCCTCCGAGACGATTTTCGCCGTCATCAGGCGAATGTCGTTGATCTCGTTGTCGAGGCCCGGAATAGGCTGAACCTGCATCGTCTTCTCCCCTGGCGTTTTCTGTTGAGCGAGCATAAGGGGCCGATGCGGCGGAGGTCCAATAGCTCGTGACAAATTGTCGATTTGTCATAGTTTAGGCCCCGTTTCGCGGGTTGAGCATCGAGAGGACGGACATGACGGAGATCAGGGGCAAGGTTGCGGTGGTGACGGGCGCTGCGAGCGGCATCGGCCGGGCGACGGCCGTGGCCCTGGCGCGGGAAGGCGCGCGGCTTGCCATTTCCGACGTCGACCGGACGGGGCTCGCCGAAACGGCGGCGCGGATTACGGCCGCGGGCGGCGAGGTGCAGACCTATCTCCTCGACGTGTCGTCGCGCGAGGCCGTCTATGCCTTCGCGCAGGAGATCGAGTCCCAGTTCGGCGGGGCCGACATCGTCATCAACAATGCCGGCGTCGCGCAGGTCGCTTCCGTCGAAGACCTTTCCTATGAAGACTTCGAATGGGTGATGAATATCGACTTCTGGGGCATGGTCTATGGCACCAAGGCCTTTCTGCCGCAGCTTCGCAAGAAGGGCGCGGGCCATGTCGTCAACGTGTCGAGCATCTTCGGGCTCTTCTCGGTTCCGACGCAGGCGGCCTATAACTCCGCCAAATTCGCGATACGCGGTTTCACCGAGGCGCTGCGCCAGGAGATGCGCGGCTCGGGCATCGTGGTTTCCTGCGTTCATCCCGGCGGCGTCAAAACCAATGTGATGCGCAATGCCCGCTTCCTGCAAAGCGTGCAGACGACCGTGCGCGAAGAGGCCGCCTCAGGCTTCGACCGGCTTGCGCGCACTACGCCCGACGAGGCGGCGCAGACGATCCTCAAGGGCATCCGGAAGAACAATCCGCGCATCCTGATCGGCATGGATGCGCGCATCCTCGACTGGCTCGTGCGGCTGTTGCCCGCCTCCTACGGCAAGGTCATGTTCCGGGGCGCGCCCGATGGCGACGTGCTTGCCGGGCTCTCCAAGGCCCAGAACTGATCCGAGACAGGCGGCAACCGCGGGAGTAGGCTTGTCCCGGCTTCGGGGGGAGCGATGGACGCCGGAACAAGATCAAATGAACCCGCTGACGCGCCGCGCATGAAGCTGCGGCGGCCGCCTTTTTCTTATGTCCGGCGCAGCGCCGGGCACTGGAACGCGGCGCGGCCCGAATTTGCGCAGATCGTCAATGCCGGCTCGCTGGCGATGCCCTATCTCGAACCCTATCTCATCAAGACGATGCGCGAGGCGCGGGGCAGGATCACCGATCCGAAGCTCGCCGCCGAGCTCGATCTCTATTGCGGGCAAGAGTCGGCGCATTACCGACAGCACCGGATTTTCAACGACACGCTGAGGGCGCAGGGCTATCGCTCGGTCGAGGCGATCGAAGCGCGGCTCGCGGCGGATTATGCACGGCTCGGCACGGAGAAATCGCTCGCCTTCAACCTCGCCTATGCGGAAGGCTTCGAGTCCATGGCGCTCGCCATCGGGCATATGCTGATCGAGGACCGGGAGTTTCTGTTCGGCGGCGGCGAGAGCGGCGTCGCCTCGCTCGTTCTCTGGCACTTCGTCGAGGAGATCGAACACAAGAACGTCGCCTTCGACGTTTTCGAGCATGTGGTCGGCGGCTATGGCTGGCGCGTCTTCGGCCTTGCCTATGCGACGGGCCACATCTTCTGGCGCACGCGCGGCGCCTATCACGCGCTCTTGAAGGAAGACGGCCTGTGGCGCGACTTGCGCTCGCGCCTCGCGCTTGCCCGGCTGCTCGCACGCATATTCGCAAAGCTCGTTCCGAGGATGCTGCGCATCCTCAATCCGCGCTATCACCCGGCCCGCGTCGCGGACCCGGCATGGGCGCTTGCCTGGGCGCGGCTCTTTCAGGCGGATGCCGCCGGCGCGGCGCGGCTCGACACCGGGAAGCTCTCCGCGCCCGAACCCGTCGCCCTTTCCGCATGAGGACAGACATGGACACGATGCCGACACGCCTGCGCGCGCTCTTTTTCCTGAACGGCGTCGGCCTCATCGCTCTCGCCGTCGCGATCGGCTGGGTGTGGTTCTTCGCGCTTCTCGGCCATATCGTGCTCTGGCCGCTCCCCGTCGACATTCCGGTTTCCATTCCCGATGACGGGCGCGCCTGGCGCATGGCGCATATGGAAGGCATCACGCATGGGCTTCTGCTGATGGCGCTGGGGCTCGGCGGCCAGTTCATGCGGCTCGGACCCAGGCAATTCGTCTGGCTGTTCTGGGCGGCGCTCGTTCAGGGCTGGCTCTTCACCGTGCCGACCATTTTCAACGCCATCTTCGGCACGCGCGGGCTCGCCTTCGGCGGCGGGCCGTTCAAGCCGGGTCTTGCCAACGACATCATCTATCTCGTCGGCTGGCCGCCCGTCATCGCCGTCCACATCATGGTCGTGCTGGCGCTCATCGGCGTCTGGCGGTTTGCGAAGACGGCCTAGTGAGGGCGCGGGGCATGAGCTAGACTCGAGGCCTGTCCAGCCTCAAGCGCAAGTTCCCCCATGTCAGAACCCATCGGCCCGTCCTCGCAAATCTATTTCTCGCAGCGCCTGCGTCTCCATTATGTCGATTGGGGCAATGAAGGCGCGCCGCCGCTGCTGCTCGTTCATGGCGGGCGCGACCATTGCCGCAACTGGGACTGGGTGGCGGCAGCGCTGCGCGACCGCTATCACGTCATCGCACCCGATCTGCGCGGGCATGGCGACAGCCAGTGGCTCGTCGGCGGCACCTATGAGTTCAACGATTACGTCTATGACATCGCGCAGCTCATCCATCAGAAGAAGCTCGCGCCGCTCACCATCATTTCGCATTCGATGGGCGGGGCGATCTCGCTGCGCTATGCGGGGCTTTATCCCGAGACGGTGAAGAAGCTCGTCGTCATCGAAGGGCTCGGGCCCAGCCCCAAGATGATCGCCGAACGGCTGACCCAGACGGCCGACGAACGCCTGCGCAAATGGATCGGCGAATTGCGCGAGTTGTCGGCCCGCCTGCCGCGCCGCTATGCCTCCATCGAGGAAGCCTATAAGCGCATGCAGGGCGAGAACCCGCATCTGTCGCCCGAGCGCGCAAGGCATCTCACCGTGCACGGCGTCAACCAGAACGAGGACGGCACCTATAGCTGGAAGTTCGACAATTACGTGCGCGCCTTCTCGCCGAACGGCTTCGATGAAAAGACGACGACGCTGCTCTGGTCGCGCATCACCTGCCCGACGCTGCTCATTCGCGGCACGGAAAGCTGGGCGAGCGATCCCGTCGCCGACGGCCGCGCAAAGCATTTCAAGAATGCGGAGATCGTCGCCGTCGAGGGCGCGGGCCACTGGGTGCACCACGACAAGCTCGACGAATTCCTCGCCATCACCAACGCGTTTCTGGCGAAGTAAGCCAGTTCAGGCCGGAATGGAACTTCCCGGACACTGGACGATGGCGGTGCGGGCGAGGCCCGCGACGCGGTGAACGGAGGCCGCAAGATAGTCCGGCATCGCGATCATCCTGAGGAAGGCGGCGCGCGTCGGATAGCGCACGATGGCGACCATGTCCCAGTCGCTGTCGGCATCGCCGATGACGAGCTGCTCGCTCATTCCGCCCCAGAAGAAGCGACCGCCGACTTCGGTGATCTTCTGAAGCGCGACGACGCTGTAAAGCCCATAGGCATCGCGGCCTGAGAGCCCCTTCGCGTCGCGGCCGTCTTCGTATTCCGCCTTGTCGCGGAACTTCAGCAGATTGACCATGGCGATGGGCGAGGTCTGATCGGCCTTCGAAAAGGCTTCAAGCTGGGCGAGCGTCGGCTCGATCAGTGCAGTCATTTCCTGTCTTTCTTTTTTGTGGCGCGCTTCAGGCTTTCCAGCGTCTCCGTCGAGATCGGCGCCGTGAGGAAGCCGACGATGGAGTCGAAAAGATTGGCGCAGAAGAATTCGCGTCCGGCCGCGTCGGCGACGGCGTCGTTGTGGCGCGTCCAGATGGCGAGCGAACTCACCGCCATTTCGACGATGAAACGCTGGCGCAGGATCGCGATTTCCGGCGGAAGATCGCCGAGCGCCGCGATGATGAGCGCATTGGAGCGCCGGATGCCTTCGAAATCGCTGCGAAGGGCGATGCTCGGCAGGTCGAAATCGGGATCGTTCAGAACCTGGGCAAGAAAGCGGATGAAGCGCACACCTTCCTCGGTGCCCAGAAGCTCGGCCATGGGCATGAAGGAAGCAAGGAGAAGCGACCTGAGATCGCCCTCGCCGCCTTCGCGCTCGAGCGCATCGAGGTTCGCGATGCGGCGCGCGTCGATCATCTTCACGCGATACTGCATGATCGCTTCGACGAGTGCCGCCTTCGAACCGAAATGGTAATGCAGCGCCGATTCGTTGCGCTGGCCGGCGGCGAGGTTGATTTCCTTCAGGGTCACACTGTGGATGCCCCGGTCGCCGAACAGTTTTTCGGCGGCGAGGATCAGTTGTGTGCGTGTGTCGCTGCGCTTGACCGTTATCGTGTCTTTCGTTGCCATGAATTGAGCCTAATGGTTACCATTAAATCGGTCAAGACGGGTTCGGGCGGGCATCAATATCTGTATGATCCCAGCCATGCTTCGAACAGGTTTTTTTCGCGCCCTCGAACCTGGAGGTTTGCGGGGGTCTTGGCGTGCGCAACTCCGGCGGTCGTGGCCGGAGCGTTTCGAGCCGGGCGCGGTGGCGGCCGCGCTGGCGCTCGGGTTGTTTGCGAGCCTCATCACCTTCACGCCTTCGCGCGCGGGGCCCGGCCTCGCGCTTGACCCTCCTCAGGCTTCCGCATCCCAAAACGCTACGCCCAAGGTCGCCGGGCTTCGCTTCGATACGAATGTCGTGGGCACGAAGCTGCCGGACGATCTCAAGGCGCTGCTTTCGAGCGTCGTGCAGCTCGGCACCGACAAGATTCCCGCGCCGACCACGCTCGGACAATTGCGCCGCCGCGCCAATGAAGACGCCGACCGGCTCATCGGCGTCTTGCGTTCCGAAGCCTATTACAACGGCAGCGTCGAGCCCGTGATCGCGGAGGCCAAGGGCGGGATATTCGACGTCACATATCGGGTGACGCTCGGCCCGCGCACCATGATCCGCAGCTTCCGGATCGTCTATCCCGATCATCCGTCGGACGCCGCATCGCTCATTCATGACGGCGCGCAGATCGGCCTTCAGCCGAACCGGTCGGTGCGGGCGCAGCGCGTGCTCGACATGACGCGCGATGCGCTTGTCTGGCTTCAGAACCATGGCCACCCCGCGCCGAAGATCGCCGAGCGGACCGTCACCGTCGATCTCGCGGCGAATGTCGCCGACGTCGTGCTTTCGATCAATGCGGGCGCACCGAAACGCTTCGGCGCGCTCAAGGTCGAGAACGCCAAGGGGCGCACCAAATCGTCATACGTACAGTCCCTCGCCAAGTTCAAAGAAGGCGAGCCCTATGACCGACGCAAGGCGGACGAGACGGTGAAGGCGCTGCGCCAGTCGGGCCTTTTCGACCAGATTTCGCTCGAAACGCAGGACGATGCGGACGGGCTTGCCAACCAGGTGCTGAAACTTTCGGAACGGCCGCATCGCTCGGTCGGCATCGGCGCCAGATGGTCGTCCGACGAAGGCGCGGGCGTCACCGGCTCCTGGCAGCATCGCAATCTCTTCGGCGCGGGCGAAAAGCTCGACCTCAATCTCGTTCTCGCGCAGATCAGCCAGTCGGCGAAGGCGGCTTTCGTCAAGCCGCATTTCCTGCGCGACGACCAGAGCCTGCTCGCCAATTTCGAGGTCGCGCATGACAATACGGACGCCTACGACGAAAACCGCATCAAGACCGGCGTGGCGCTGACGCGGCAATTGACGCCGACGATCGCGGCGACGGGCGGCGTCTCCTTTGAAGTCGACCGCACCAACGACAGCACGGGCAGCCACGCCTATCGGCTGTTCGGCGTGCCGCTGACGGGGCGTTATGACGGCGCGAACAATCTGCTCGATCCGACCGAGGGCGCGCGCCTCGGTCTTTCGGTCACGCCCTATGCCGGCACGAGCGACGGCGCGGCGACGGCCTTCACCAAGGCCGAGGCGACGGGCTCGACCTATTGGAACTTCGGCGCGCGGAGCGACGGGTCGCCCGACTTCACGCTGGCGCTGCGCGGGCGCTACGGGACGATGTTCGCGAAGGATACGGTCGGCGTGCCGGGCTCGATCCGCTTTTATGCGGGCGGCGGCGGCTCGATCCGCGGTTATGGCTATCAGAAGGTGGGGCCGCTCGATGCGTCGAATACGCCGCTCGGCGGGCGCTCCGTCATCGAGGCGAGCAGCGAAGTGCGCTACCGCCTGTCCGACACGATCGGTCTCGTCGCCTTTCTCGACGGCGGCAATGCCTATTCGACCTTGACGCCCAAGCTCAATCAGCCGCTGCAATGGGGCACGGGGCTCGGGCTTCGCTATTACACGGCCATCGGGCCGGTGCGCTTCGATGTCGGCGTGCCGCTCAATCGCCGGCGCGGCATCGACGATGCGTTCCAGCTTTATTTTTCGCTCGGGCAGGCCTTCTGATGGCGGCAACTCCACAAAATCCGCAATGGAGAACGGCGCCCGGCCTGATGCGAAGCGTCGCCGCCGTCGCGCTCGCCGTTGCGGGCATCGCGCTCGGCATCGTCGCGCTTGCGCTGATGCTGCTCGGCGTCGCGCCCATCCGGCAGGCCGCACTCGACTTCGCGCTTGCCGAAATCAACAAGGGCGAAACGAAGGTCTCCATCGGCAGCATCGAAGGCTCGTGGCCGGACCGGCTCATCATCCGCAAGCTCACGGTCGGCGATGCGGGCGGCGCATGGCTGACGCTCGACAGCGCCACGCTCGACTGGCGGCCTTCGGCGCTGCTGCGCGGCGAGATGCATATCGTGGAGCTCAACGCCAGCGGGCTTTCCATTCCGCGCGCGCCGGGTGAAACGGATACGACGGAAAGCGCGGCGAGCGGCTTTGCCCTGCCCGTCCTTCCCTTCGCGCTCAGGATCGACGCGGCGCATCTCGAAAGCGTATCGCTCGGACGGGCGCTGGCGGAGCCCGGCACGCAAGGCATGCTCGCCACGCTCAACGCGGATGCGCGGCTCGGCTATGCCAGAGACAGGCTCGACTTCGGGCTCAAGGCGCTCCGCACGGACAATGTGCCGGGCAGGCTCGACGCGCAGGGGGTTCTCGATCTTCGCCACAGGATCGTCACGCTGAATGTCAGCGCCGAAGACGGCGCGGCGGGGCGGCCCGGTCTTGCCGCCACGCTCGGCCATATAGAGGGCGCGTCGCGCGTCACGCTGACCGCTGCGGCGCAAAGCCTCGACGGCGCGGTGAGCGGCGAGGTCGGGATCGACGGCGGAGACACGCTCAGGCTTACGGCCTCGGCAAAGGGCCGTTGGGATGCGGCGCTCGACGTCGATTTCACCGGTTCGGCGGCAGGCGCATTCGTCGCCCGCAACCTTGCCGATTTCGGCCATGCGCGGGAGGCGCGCGCCTCCGGCAAGCTGCAATGGAGACGGGACGATACGCTGTCGCTCACCGGATTTTCGATCGAGGCGGGACGGCTTGCGCTCACAGGCGATGCGCGTCTCGGCACCGCGTCGGTCGCGGCGCCCCATGCCTTTGACGGGCAAGGAACGCTTACCGGCCTCGACCTTCTGCTCGACAGGCCCGGAAGCGCCGCGCTTTCACCGCTTGGCTGGCAGGCCGCAGGAAAGATCGACATGGCGCGCGGCATTGCCCGGCTCGCCCAGGCGACAGCGACAGGCGCGTTCGGCGAGATGAAATTTGCGGGCGATGTCGGGTTCGACGGCAGCGTCAAGGGAGCGGGCGAAGCAGACGTCAAGGACGCAGCGCCGCTCGGCGCGATGCTGGGCCAGAAACTTGCGGGCGCGTTTTCGCTCAAGGTCGCGCCTTTCGCAATGGAGGCGGACGGTTCCGGCGGCGGCGATTTCACCGTCGAAAGCCGGGGCCTCGATGCGGGCGACGCGCGGCTCAATCGCCTGATCGGCGGACAGATTTCCGCCGACGGCTCGCTGCTGCTGACCAAAGAAGGCGGCATCGCGATCCCTTCGCTCACCGTGACGCCCGCGACCGGCGCCTATCGGTTCCACGCCACGGCCTCGCAGGGCGCGACGGGCATTCTGTCGGGCGAGGCAAGTTTCACCGCCGAAAATGCGGCGGCGCTGCTGCCGGGCGAAGCCACGGGCAAGCTCGACGTCAAGGCGCAACTTGCGGGCAACATCGCAAGGCCGCGTCTCTCGCTCGCCGCAACGCTTGCGCGCGGTTCCGTCGCCGGCGTTGCGCTCACCTCGCTGACGCTCAATGCCGTGGCGGCGCAAGGCGGCGAAGGCCCGCTCGCCATCCGCTTCGACGGTCCGCGCGGCAAGGCGACGCTCGATGCGAAGCTCGGATTGCCGGATGCGGGGGGCGCACGGCTCGATGCGATCGAGGCGGAGATTTTCGGCGCGAAATTCGCCGGCGCGCTCGCCCTGTCGCCGGACGGCCTCGCCTCTGGCGCGATCAAGGGTGAGAATGTGGCGCTGAAGCCCTTCTCCGATCTTGCCGGAATGACGCTTGGCGGCACCGGCGATCTGACACTCGCCATCGACGCCCATGGCGGCAAGCAGAATGCGACGCTCGCCTTTGCCGCGCGCCGGCTCGACCTCGATCCCGGCGTCGCCGTCATGCTCGACCATGCGACGCTCGATGCGGCGCTGACCGACCTGTTCGGCAAGGCGGCGGTGGATGCGAGGCTTTCGGCGATGTCCGGTCAAGCGGGTATCACGCATCTGACAAAGTTCGACATCCGCGCGCAGGGGCCGCTCGACAGGCTGGCGCTCGCCGCCGAGATTGCAGGCATGCGCGAAGCGGCCAAACCGCTGCCCCTCTCGCTGACGACGCGCGCAAGTTTCACCGGCGCTGCGCTGAACCTCGAAGCCTTTCGTCTGGCGCTGGGCGAGGCGTCGGCGGCGCTTGCAAAGCCCGTGCGCATCGAACTGGCAAACGGCATCGCGGCGAAAAGCCTCGCCATCGACATGCGAGGCGCGCCCGGCGCGGGGCTTCTTACCGCAGATTTCGCCATCGCCGCTCGGGCCGCGCGCCTTCATGTCGAGGGCAAGGCGGTCCCGCTCGATCTGGCGGCGCTGCTGATGCCCGTCGATGCGATCGAGGGGACGGCGAGCGGCAGCTTCGATCTCGATACGGCGCGCGGCACGGGCGCGCTCGCGCTCCGCTTCGACGAGGTCGCGATTTCGCAAGGGCTCGAGGGCGACAGGCCTGCCTTCAACGCCACCGTCGACGGCCAATGGGCGAAAGGCCGGTTCGACGCGACAGCGCGGGCGCAAGGCGTTTCGACCGAACCCTTCGACCTCACCGCCTCGCTCCCCGTGATCCGCGACCCGAAGGGCGCCTGGCCGATGCCGGCCGGACGCGGGCCCGTTTCGGCCAAGTTCACCTGGGAGGGGCCAATCGCTTCGCTTGCGGCACTTGCCGACATCGGCAACCAGCAGATCTCAGGGGCGGCGCAGGTGGCGCTTACCGTGAGCGGCGATGTTTCGGCACCGCTCATCGACGGCACGGCGAACCTCACCGATGGCAGCTACGAGAATTTCGACAGCGGCACGCTTCTGAAGCACCTGACGCTCAAGCTCGAAGGCAGCGAGAGCCGCAGCCTCAATTTCACGCTCGATGCCGATGACGGCGAACAGGGCAAGGTGAAGGCCGACGGCATGGTCTCGCTCGTCCGGGGCACCTTCCCGGCCATTTCGATCAATGCGAATTTCGCCGATGCGCATCTGGTGCGCCGGAGCGACGCCGATGTTTCGGTCGACGGCGCGCTTCAGCTTCTGGGTCCGCGTTTTCCGCCGGAAGCGGACGCGCCGCTGACGCTCAAGGGAAAGCTCACTACCACGAATGCACAAATCCGCATTCCGGAAAGCATTGCGGCAAGCATTCCCGAGATCGACGTCGTCGAGATCAACGGCGTGCCGTCGCGCGCGGCGCGGGCGGCGGCGGAGCCCGGAATTCCGCTGCAACTCGGCATCGAGCTTTCGATCGGCAAGCCCGCGCGCGTCAGCGGGCGCGGCCTCGATTCGCTGTGGTCCGGCGATCTTGAGATTTTGGGGCCGGCCGAGGCGCCTGCCGTGACGGGCACGCTGACGAGCCTGCGCGGCGCTTTCGATTTTGCCGGCAAGACATTCACGCTCACCAAGGGGGCGGTGCGTTTCCTCGGCGAAACGCCCATCGATCCGAACCTCGACATTGCGCTCGACTACAAGCGCAGCGACCTCGCCGCCACTGTCAGCGTGACGGGGCAAAGCTCGTCGCCTTCGATTGCGCTTTCATCGACGCCCGATCTTCCGCGCGACGAATTGCTGGCGCGCATTCTGTTCAACAAGGGCGTGGGCGAGCTTTCGGCGACGGAAGGCGTGCAGCTCGCCAACACTCTGGCGCAGCTTTCAGGCAACGGGTTCGGCGTGAGCGGCGTGGGCATTCTCGACCGGGTGCAGCAATCGCTTGGCCTCGATGTGCTCCGGATCGACAGCGCCCAGTCCGGCGCGACGACGGTTTCAGCCGGAAAATACATCGAGAAGCGCGTCTATGTCGGCGTCGAGCAGGGCGCGCTTGCGAGCGACTCCTCGGTCAAGGTCGAGATCACCGTAACGCCGCAGATCAGCGTCGACACGCGGATCGGACAGAATGCATCCGGCGATGTCGGCATCAACTGGAAATGGGACTATTGACCCGTCAGTAGGGGACGTTGGCCGGGAAGCCCGCGCCCGTCGCCCCGGCGCCGCTGCCCGTGCGGTCGTTGTTCGGGGAAAGCCGGTTCATGCCGTCGAGCAGCTTTTTCTGCTTCAGCGCTTCTTCGGCGCGCTTCTTTTCATACTGCTCGGCGTACATTTCCGCTTCGTGCTGCTTCTGCGTGTCGTAGCGCGGATCTTCGTTCGAGCGGTGGTTCAGGGGCACCGTGTCGGCATTGTCGTGAATCTCGAAGTGGTCGCCCGCCTGCGGCGCGGGAGCCGGCGCGGCGTCATCGGCCAGAGCCGGCAGGCCCGACAGGGCGACGGCGAAAACCACGGCGCCGGCAGCGAACAGGTTTTTCTTCATGAGATTCTTCATATCGGCACCTTGATCCAGACGCGCCCCTTCATTTTTCATATGGGAAGGGCGAGCTGCGTCGAACAGGGGCCCTTTGTACAGGAATTCGGGCGGGCTCGTATGTCCTAAATTGGCGGAAACCGTGACCTCACCGGCACAGTTGCGACCAATTTCAGCCATCCGGGGGGCGTCCATTCCGCGGGGCGGATTGCCGGGGCCGTTCGCAACCGGGGTCCGCCTCCGGCGCATATTCGTCCGCTTACTGAGTTCATGGCGGCGAAAGGGGCCAAATTCAAAGGCTCCATTGCATCTCAATCTCATGTTTCGGCGGGCAGCGGACCATCTGTCGCACCTTCCCGCCGCCTGCCGGACACTTCGCCACAGGGCGGGCGCGGCCGAATAGGTACAAAATTTTTATGGATATAGACCCCCGGTAAAAGCCGAGCAAACGGCAGGGGCGCGGGAAACGGCCTGTGAGAGCGACGCTGGAGATGGCGAAAGTCAAATATATCGAGTTCGACGGAACCGAGCATGTGGTCGAGGTGCAGAACGGTCTTTCGGTCATGGAAGGCGCCGTCCGCTACACCATCGCCGGCATAGAGGGCGATTGCGGCGGGGCCTGCGCCTGCGCCACCTGCCACGTCTATGTCGATGAAAGCTGGGTGGGGAAGCTCCCGCCCATGGAAGAGCTTGAACGCGACATGCTCGACTTCGCCTTCGACGTCAAAGAGAACAGCCGGCTTTCCTGCCAGATCAAGGTGGACGACAAGCTCGACGGCCTCGTCGTGCGCACGCCCGCCCGCCAGTACTGACTTGCGTGACGCGGGCAGTGAATGCCTCGCGCCAGGAACTCATCGGCCGCGAAAGACAAGAAGACGCGGCCACATCACGGAGGTAAGGCCATGAATGCGAAGGCAGAGACCAAGCTCGTCAAGAAGGGCGACTGGAAGGTCACAATGACGCCGGACGACATCTATCGCCACCCGATGGATATTGCCTGGCACTTCCAATACGAGTTCGGCGAGGAGAAGGTTGCCGACCTCTACAAGCGCGCGAAGCAGAACCAGTGGGATTCCGACGATCTGCTGCCCTGGGACACGGCCGTCGATCCCTCGAAGCCGCTCATCAACAATGAGCAGGACATTTATCACAAGATGTCCTTCTTCAATAAGCTGTCGAAATCGCAGCGCGAAACCTTCACGGCGCATTCGACCGCTCAGCTTCTTTCCCAGTTCCTGCATGGCGAACAGGGCGCGCTGATGACGGCGGCATGCGTCACCCATTCGGTGCCGGATGCGGGCGCGAAACTCTATGCCGCGACGCAGACGATGGACGAGGCCCGTCACGTCGAGGTCTATTCCAAATATTGCGACAAGATCGCCATGGTCTATCCGATGTCGCCATGGCTGAAGGCGCTCATTGACGCCACGCTGCAATCCGACCGCTACGAGAAGGTCATGATCGGCATGAACATGATCGTGGAAGGGCTCGCCCTCGGCGCCTTCAACAACATGTATCGCTCGACGACCTGCCCGCTGCTGAAGCAGCTCACATTCAATGTGATGCGCGACGAGTCGCGGCATGTCTCCTTCGGTCATGTCTTCCTCGGACCGATCATCAAGAAGCTGCACAAGGACGATGTGGAAGACCTTGCGGAGTTCGCCTTCAACGCCGTCGATATTCTCGTCAAGGCGCAGACGGCGGGCACCATCGCCAACAAGGTCGATCCGGGCTTCATGCAGGTTCTGGAGAATAGCGGCATCGACGCGGAAGACTTCTTCAAGGGGCTGAAGGAAGCCGCCGACGAAGGCATCGCGCAGACATTGCCGCCGGGACAGGTTCATGCGCTGAAGGACCTGATGATGCCGGCGCTTGCGCGCGTCGGGCTTCTGACGCCGACGGTGCTCAAGAAATACGAGGAAGCGGGGATTCCGGTGTTCGACGATCCGCGCGTTCTCAACGCCATGGAAGGCGGCCATCCGACCGAGGCCGTCGCGGCCGCCGAGTAAGCGACCCGCCGCCATTGCACCGCGCGGTGGCGGCGGCCTTCGGCCATGCGAAAGGAACCACGCCATGACGGAAACGGCCGATACTATATCCGGCGACGTCGCCCGCGCCATTGTCGAGGGCGTGCCGGAAGCGATCATCGTTTCGACGCCTGAGGGCGAGATCGTCTACTTCAATCCCGCTTCCGAGGAGCTGCTCGGCTACAAGTCGGCCGAGATTATCGGCAGGAGCATTTCGACGCTGGTGCCGCAGCAGCCGGGGCGGCGGGCGGAGCCGATGAAATGGCTGAGGCGCTGGGCGGTGGAACCGCAACATACACAATCGCGATTTCTCGACCTCGTCGGCCGGACGAAATCGGGCCATGAGATGCCCGTCGATGTACGCGTCGTCGAAACGAAGATCGGCGGCGAACCGCACTTTCTCATCACCTTTCGCGACAATGCGGCGCGGCGGCAGGAACAGGCCGCTTTCAAGGAAGCGCATCTCAAGGCGTCGCGCATTCTCATGGTCGCCGAAGACGGCATCGTGTCGGTCGATGCCGAGCAGAAGATCAATTTCTTCAACCTGAAGGCCGAGGAGATTTTCGGCTACCGGGCCGAGGAGGTCATGGGCAGGCCGCTCGACATGCTGCTGCCGGCGCGCGCACGGGCCGCACATCCCGAAAAGGTCAGAGCCTTCGGGGCGGGCAAGCTCGCTTCACGGCTGATGAGCCAGAGGGGCGAAGTCTCCGGCCTGCGCAAGAACGGCGAAGAATTTCCGATGGAAGCGACGATCACCCGCGTTTCGGTCGGCGGTCACATCACATATACGGCGCATATGCGCGACATCACCGAGCGCAAGCGCGCGCAGGAGAGGCTGCGCGAAAGCGAGCGCCGGTTCCGCGCCATTTTCGATCATGCATTCGAGGCGATCGGCCTTCTGAGCCCCGACGGCACGGTGCTCGAAATCAACCATGCGGGGCGATCCCTCGTCGACGGCATGGCGAAGCTCGAAGGGCTCGCGCTCTGGGACCTGCCATGGGCAGGCGGCGAATTCGCAGTCGACGATTTCGCGCGTCAGCGGCTGAAGGCGGCGATTGCGGCGGCCGCCAAGGGCGAAACGGTGCGCTATACCGTCGAGGTCGGCGACAAGGAACGCACGCGCAAGATCGACCTGTCGCTCGTGCCGGTGAAGGACGATGCGGGCAAGGTCATCTATATCGTGCCGGAAGGGCGCGACGTGACGGGCCAGGCGTTCTGAACGCTCAGAATTTCTCCGGGTCGGCGAGCTTCACGATGAGCTTGCCCATGTTCTCGCCGTCGAAGAGCTTGTTGACCGCGGTCGGCGCCTGTTCGAGACCGTCGACGATGGTTTCGCGGTGCTTGATCTTGCCTTGCGCCACCCATTCGGCGAGCTGGCGCGAGCCTTCGGCATATTTTGCCATGAAGTCGATGACGATGAAGCCGCGGATGGCGATGCGCTTCATCAGGATCGGGCCGAAATCGCCGCGCATCGGCTCGCCGGTATTGTAGCCGGAAATCATTCCGCAGAGCGGCATGCGGCTGAAAAGGTTCATGCGCGCCATGACGGCTTCCATGATTTCGCCGCCGACATTCTCGAAGTTCACATCGATACCGTTCGGCGTCGCCCTGGCGAGTTCTTCTTTCCAGCCCGCGCGCTTGTAGTCGACGGCGGCGTCGAAGCCGAGCTCGTCGGTCAGCCATTTGCATTTATCGGGACCGCCGGCGATGCCGACGGCGCGGCAGCCCTTGATCTTTGCGATCTGGCCGACGACGGAGCCAACGGCGCCCGCCGCCGCCGAGACGACGACGGTTTCGCCGGGCTTCGGCATTCCAAGTTCGAGCAGGCCGAAATAGGCGGTGAGGCCCGTCATGCCGCAAGCGCCCATCATGGCGGTGAGAGGCACCGGCAAGCCTTTCGGAATGACGCCCATGCGCTGTTCGGGCTTTTCACCGGCAATGGTGTAATCCTGCCAGCCGACAAGTCCGGAGACGTGATCGCCGACCTGATACGCGGACGAGTTCGATTTCACGACGACGCCGATGCCGCCGCCGCGCATGACCTCGCCGATTTTTACGGGCGGCATGTACTGGTCCATGTCGCTCATCCAGATGCGGTTGGTCGGATCGAGGCTGAGATAGAGATTGCGCACCAGCGCCTCGCCCGCGCCCGGTTCCGGAATCCGGGCTTCGACGAGATCGAAGTCAGACGTCTTGATGCGTCCGACGGGGCGGGACTTCAGGCGGAACTGGCGGTTGACGTCGTTCTTCATGGCATTCCTCACGGCATTACGATTTCAAACCAGAAGTCGAAGACGTCGAAAAGCGACAACAGCGTTTCAAGCGCTTCCGCCTTGCCTTCGATCTTCGCATGTCCGGCGGCGACGACATCGCCGACTTTCTTTTCGCCAAGGACGAGATCGGCAAAGGCCGCGCGCGTGATTGCGATGCTGGCGTCGGCCCTGGCGCTCTTCTTTCCCCTGACGTGATGGAGCACGGCATTTTCAAGCGAGACGAGATAGGTCTCGCCCGTATCCGTGAATCTCATGTTGAGCGCGATCTCGAGCGCGCCTGCCTTGGTGCCGTTGAGGCGCACGGAGAGCGCATCGAGAAGCTGCTCGACGGGCAGCGCGCGGATCTGGCCGCTTGCGCCCGGACGCGGCGTTGGAGACGGCGGACGCGGATTGCGAAGCTCCATCGCGGCCGTGAGATAGAAGGCGCGCCAGGGACCGGATTCGGCCTGATAGCCGAGCTGTTCGAGCGCATCGGCCTGCAAGTGCCGCGCGTCGGCATTTGCGGGGTCTGCAAAGACGAGGTGGTTCACGACCTGCGCCACCCAGCGATATTCGCCTCTCTCATAGGCCTCGCGCGCCTTGTCGAGAAGCGCGGCCGCGCCGCCCATATATTCGACATAGCGCTTGCCCGCCTCGACCGGCGGCAGAGGATGAAGGTTTGCGGGGTTGCCGTCGAACCAGCCGAGATAACGCTGATAGACCGCCTTTGCGTTGTGATTGAGCGTGCCGTAATAGCCGCGCGTATACCATTCGCTGGCAAGCGTCGGCGGCAGGGCAATTTCCTCGGCGATCTCGATGGGCGTGAGGCCGTGATTGGCGAGGCGCAGCGTCTGGTCATGCACGTATTTGTACATGTCGCGCTGCTTCTTCAGGAAATTCGTGGCCGTGTCCCTGCCCCAGCGCGGCCAGTGATGGCTGGCGAAAAGCACTTCGGTGTCCGCGCCGAAGAGGTCGATCGCCTCGTTGATGTAATAGCTCCACGACTTTGCATCGCGGACCTGGGCGCCGCGCGGCGTATAGATGTTGTGCATGTGGCAGGAGCAGTTCTCCGCCATGCAGAGCGCCTTCATCTGCGGGAAGAAGAAGTTCATTTCGGCGGGCGCTTCGGTGTCGGGCGTCATCTGGAAGACGATCTCGACGCCGTCGACGACGAGCTTCGTGCCCGTCTCGCTGACGATCTCGTTCGGCGGAACAAGGCTCACTTCGCCGAGCGATACGGTCTTGCCGAGGCCGGCATCGACATGGCCCTTCGTTCCGCGCGGGAGCAGCGCGCCGTACATATAGGTGGCGCGGCGGCCCATGGCGTTGCCCGCCAGCACGTTCTCGCTCACGGCATGTTCGAGGAAGCCTTCCGGCGCGATGATGCGTACCTTGCCGCCCGAAATGTCTTCATCGGCCAGCACGCCCTTCACGCCGCCGTAATGGTCGACATGGGAGTGGGTATAGATGACGGCGGTGACGGGCTTTTCCCCGCGATGCTGGCGCATGAGCGCGAGCGAGGCGCGCGCGGTTTCCGACGAGATCAGCGGATCGATGACGATGTAGCCCTTGTCGCCCTCGATGAAGGTGATGTTCGACAGATCGAAATTGCGCACCTGATAGATGCGGTCCGTCACCTTGAAGAGGCCGTGGATCGTGTTCAGTTGCGCCTGACGCCAGAGGCTCGGGTTCACCGTGTCGGGCGCTTCGCTGCCCTCCGCTTCGAAGGCGAATGTGCCCATGTCCCAGACGGCGTGGCCGGCGGCGTTCAATATTGTGGCATCGGGAACGGTGGCGATGAAGCCGCGCCTGGAATTGTCGAAGTCGTCCGCCGATGCTTTCGGCAATGTCGCTTCAAGCGCCTTGTGCGCGCGGCGCGTTGCGTCGGTGGCGTCTTTCGGTCCCTGCATCTCCATCCCCCCGCAAGTCTCGCCGGTTGGCCCGGCGGTGTTTGCCGCAGACTAGCGCGGGCGGGCGATGAGCACAAAGAAGAAGGGCCGGCTTTGAAAACCGGCCCTTTCACGTTTTCCGGATCGCACGCCCTACTTGCGCGGATCGGGCGTCAGGCGGAGATAGGGTTTCAGCGCCTTCCAGCCTTTCGGGAACTTCGTCTTCGCGGCTTCGTCCGTCACCGAGTTGACGATGATGACGTCTTCGCCCGGCTTCCAGTTCACAGGCGTCGCCACGGTGTAGCCGTCGGTGAGCTGGAGACTGTCGATGACGCGCAGGATTTCGTCGAAGTTCCGGCCGGTGGTTTGCGGATAGGTGAGCGTGAGGCGGATCTTCTTCTGCGGGTCGATGACGAAGACGGTGCGGACCGTATAGACCTCGTCATGCTTGGGATGGATCATGCCGTAGAGGCCGGCGATCTTGCGGTCGGGATCGGCGATGATCGGGAAATTGAGTGCGGTGCCCTGAGTCTCGCCGATGTCGGCGGCCCATTTCTTGTGGCTGTCGAGCGGATCGATGGAGAGGCCGATGGCCTTCACATTGCGCTTGTCGAATTCAGGCTTCAGCCGCGCGACATAGCCGAGCTCGGTGGTGCAGACCGGCGTGAAATCGCGCGGATGGGAAAAGAGGATGCCCCACTTGTCGCCAAGCCATTCGTGAAACTTGATGTGGCCGTCCGTGGTGTCGGCCTCGAAATCCGGGGCGATGTCGCCGAGCTGAACTGACATGAATATATCTCCTGTTGAAAGCGCCCTCGCATGGATCAGGCTAATTCAACATGTAGAGTTCGGGAAGAACATTTCTATACATATTTTCTATGTATTTAAGAAGGTGCGGCCTTGACCTTCCAGCGGCTGGAAGCCCCATATGACTTGCCGGACTGGCAAAGGAAGAAAATTCATGGCCGAGAAATCCGAAGGGTGCTGCGGCGGACAGGCGCATGCCCATCATGTTCAGGGTCATGATCACGGGCCGGCGAAAGACCCCGTCTGCGGGATGAGCGTCGATCCCGCGACCGCCGTGCACCGCACGGAGCATGAGGGTCGCACCTATTACTTCTGCTCGGCGCGCTGCCGCGCGAAGTTCGAGGCCGATCCGGCGAAATATCTGACGCCTGCGGAGCGGCCCGTCGAGGCGCCCGCCGGCACGATCTATACCTGCCCGATGCATCCGGAGGTGAGGCAGGTCGGCCCCGGCGCCTGCCCCATCTGCGGCATGGCGCTCGAGCCCGTGATTGCAACGGCGGAGGCCGGGCCCAACCACGAACTCATCGACATGCAGCGACGCCTCGCCGTCGGCCTCGCGCTTGCGGTCCCCGTCGTCGTGCTCGACATGGGCGGCCATCTTACCGGCCTCACCATGCAGCTCGGGCAGTCGCTCGTGAACTGGATCGAATGCGCGCTGGCAACACCCGTCGTTCTCTGGTCGGGCGCGCCCTTCTTCCAGCGCGGCTGGCAATCGCTCGTCACGCGGCATCTCAACATGTTCACGCTGATCGCGCTCGGCACGGGCGTCGCCTGGGGAACGAGCGTCGTGGCGACGGTCGCGCCCGGCCTTTTCCCGCAGGCGTTCCGAACCATGGACGGGTCGGTCGCCGTCTATTTCGAAGCGGCCTCGGTCATCACGGTTCTCGTCCTTGTCGGACAGGTGCTGGAACTCCGGGCGCGCGAGCGGACGAGCGGCGCCATTCGCGCGCTGCTCGACCTCGCGCCCAAGACGGCGCGGCGCATCCGCGAAGGCGGCGACGACGAGGATGTGCCGCTCGAGGCTGTCGCGGTCGGCGACAGGCTGCGCGTGCGGCCCGGAGAGAAAGTGCCGGTCGATGGCGTGGTCACCGAGGGGCGCGTGCAGATCGACGAATCCATGGTGACGGGCGAGGCGATGCCGGTGACCAAGGAGCCGGGCGGGCGCGTCATCGCCGCGACGCTCAATCGTTCCGGCGGTTTCGTCATGCGGGCCGAAAGGGTCGGCGCCGATACGATGCTTGCCCGCATCGTGCAAATGGTCGCCGAAGCGCAGCGCAGCCAGGCGCCGATCCAGCGGCTCGCCGACCGCGTTGCGGGCTGGTTCGTGCCGGCGGTGATCGCGGTGGCCGCACTCGCCTTCGCGGCATGGGCAAGCTTCGGACCGGAGCCGCGTCTCGCCTATGGCCTTGTCGCCGCCGTCGCCGTTCTCATCATCGCCTGCCCCTGCGCGCTCGGGCTTGCGACGCCCATGTCGATCATGGTCGGCATCGGGCGCGCGGCGCAGGCGGGCATTCTCATCCGCAATGCCGACGCGCTCGAGCGCATGGAGGCGGTCGATACCCTGGTCGTCGACAAGACCGGCACATTGACCGAAGGGCGGCCTTCGCTTACGGCGGTCGTCACCGCGCAAGGTTTCGACGAGAACGAGGTGTTGCGGCTTGCGGCAGCCGTCGAGCGCGCGAGCGAGCATCCGCTCGGCGCGGCCATTGTCGCGGCGGCGAAAGCGCGGGGGCTTCCGCTCGTCGAGGCGAATGATTTCGTTTCAGCGTCCGGCAAGGGCGCATCGGGCAGGGTCGAAGGCAAACACGTCCTTGTCGGCAATGCGGCCTTTCTCGAGGAAAGCGGACTGTCGGCCGCGGCGTTGGCGGCGCAGGCCGAAGCCTTGCGCCATGACGGCGTGACGGCGATCTTCGCCGGCATCGACGGCAAGCCCGCCGGCATTTTCGCCATCGCCGACGCTATCCGGGAGACGACGCCGGCGGCGGTCGCCGCGCTCAAGGCGGGCGGCATTCGCGTCGTCATGCTGACGGGCGACAACGCGACGACGGCCGAAGCGGTTGCGCGCAAGCTCGGCATAGACGAGGTCGAAGCCGGCGTGCTGCCGGAGCGCAAGGCCGAAGTCGTCAAGACGCTGAAGGCGAAGGGTCGCATCGTCGCCATGGCGGGCGACGGCATCAACGACGCGCCGGCGCTCGCCGCGGCCGATATCGGCATCGCCATGGGCACCGGCACGGATATCGCGATGGAAAGCGCCGGCATCACGCTGCTCAAAGGTGATCTGATGGGGATCGTCCAGGCGCGCGCGCTTTCCGCCGCGACGATGCGGAACATCCGGCAGAATCTCTTTTTCGCATTCGCCTATAACGCGGCCGGCATTCCGATAGCGGCGGGCGTTCTCTATCCGGCCTTCGGCGTACTTCTCTCGCCCGTCATCGCGGCGGCGGCCATGGCACTCTCCTCCGTCAGCGTTATCGGCAATGCACTGCGGCTCAGATTCACGTCGCTCTAGCGACCAACCCCAAGAGGAACAATATGCGCTTTTCAGCCCTGACAATCGCGGTCGGTTTGTTGCTTTCCGTGCCCGCAGCCGCAGACCAGTCAAACGGCATGATGGATGGTCAGAGGATGCCGGGCCAGATGACGATGCCCCAGATGCCCACGAAATCCGCGCCTAACGACGGCAGCGCCGCAGCGCGCGCTTTCGCAGACGCCAACAACAGGATGATGCGGGGCATGAATGTGCCACTGACGGCGGATGCCGACCGGAATTTCGTCACCGGCATGATCCCACATCATCAGGGCGCTATCGACATGGCGAAGGCCGAACTCGCTTATGGCAAGGATGCGGAGCTGAGGAAACTCGCCCGCGACATTGTCGCGGCGCAGGAAAAGGAAATCGCGATGATGAAGGCGTGGCTCGCCGCACACCCTGAATGACGACGGGGTTTACGCACCCACACTGACAAGGCGGGCCGCGAAGGCATAGCCGACGGTGCGGATGGCGCGGATCGGCAAATCCATGCCGGTCGCCGTTTCGACCTTGCGGCGCAGGCGCGTCAGCATGGCGTTCAGGCTGTGGTCGTCGCTCTCGAAGCCGGACTTGCCGAGGGCGGAGAGAATGGCCTCCCGGCTCGCCGGCTCGCCGTCGGCGGAAGCGAGGACGGAGAGAACCTTCTGCTCGCTGGCGGAAAGCTCCACCGAAATGCCGTTCGGCGCCGTCAGCATCCAGGTTGCCGGATCGAATTCCCAATCCAGCGAGCGTTGCCTTTCGGTGGTTCCGGGCTCCACGCCTGCTAGCCGGTGGGCGAGATTTCTGATCGTGGCTTCCAGCACGCGTAGATCGAGCGGCTTCAGCAGGTAGCTGTCGGCGCCGGAGGCCAGTCCGACGATCTGGTCGTCCGTCTGGCTGCGGGCCGTCAGCATGATGACGCCGATATTCCGTTGCGCGCGATGACGCAAGGCAAGCGAAAAGCCGTTCTCGCCGGGCAAATTGACGTCGAGCACGAGAATGTCCGCAGGGCGATCGGCCAGCGCCGCATCGAGGCCCGGGCCGTCGCCGACGCCCCGCACATCCATGCCGGCCTTGGTGAGGAAGATGGAGATGCTGTCGCGCAGATCGCTCTCATCCTCGACGACGATTACACGTATCACGGCATTAACCCCTGCAAATTCGAACGTCAGGATAGAACAGCGCGCAGGCGCGGGAAACGTCCAGTTTGCGGACCGGTCCAAATAAGTTCACGGATTGCGCGAATGGCGAACCGGAAGGGACACGATGAAGCGGCTGCCGCCGCCGGGCCGCTCCGCGACTTCTATCCGGCCGTGATGAAGTTCGACGATCCGGCCGACAAGGTAGAGGCCAAGGCCGGCGCCCGGAACGTGATCGAAACGGCTCGAGCGATAGAACTTCTCGAAAATCTCCCGCCTCTCGGCCGGATCGATCCCGGGTCCGCGATCGCTCACCTCGATGGTCGCCATGCCGCTTTCCGAGGAGACTGCGATTTCGACCGGCTTGTCGGCCGGCGAATACTTCAACGCATTGTCGATGAGGTTCGCCACGACGACGGAAATTGTGGTGCCGTCGCATTCGACCGTGACGGGCACCGAGCCGTCGAAGAGCAGTTCGCGATTCTCGCTCGCCGCCCGGCGATCGAGGCAGGCCTCGGCAATGAGTTCGGTCAGATTGACGATGCGCGGCCGGAAAAGAAGCGCGGCCGATTCCAGGCGGTCGTCGGCGAGGCAGGAGTCGATGAGGTCGACCATGCGATGAATGGC
Source organism: Parvibaculum sp. (assembly GCA_031291615.1). Lineage (GTDB taxonomy): Bacteria > Pseudomonadota > Alphaproteobacteria > Parvibaculales > Parvibaculaceae > Parvibaculum. The sequence goes on along the minus strand of JARLIS010000024.1, from coordinate 50,253 downwards.
GCGCGTGATCTTGGCGAGTTCGCGGGTCGTCTCCGGCGACTTGTCGTCCATGGCCAGCACCTGGGCCGCCGAGCCGATGATGCTCAAGGGGGTTCGGAACTCGTGCCCCACCATGGACAGAAAATTCCGCTGTTCGCGCATGACCTGACGCTGCGCTTCGAGCGACCTCTCGGCGCGCTGCCTTGCGTGGCGAAGCTCGTCCTCGATCGCACGGCGACGGGTGATTTCGCGGAAGACGAAAAGCTGGCCGACTTCGCGTCCGAGATAGACCAGCGGCGCGCGGCGCACTTCGAAATACTGTCTTCCAAGAACGACGTCGTCCGCGCCATATGCGGAATCCTCAAGGGACCCGCGCAGGGCCGCCGCCAATGTCGGCACATCGGCAAGCGCCATGCCGACGAGTGAGGAGGGCATGTCGGGCAGCGCCATCGCCGCCGGATTCGCCTCGACGATCATTCCGCGCCCGTCGATGACGAGAATGGGGTCCGACATGGTGCTCAACAGCTTGCTGCGCGCGACCGGCACGAGGCTGAAGAGCTGGTTTCTCTGGATCAGCCAGAAAAATATGCTCGCGGTCACGATGAAGCTGTAGGGGGTCGGGTCGACGCCGACGATGGAGAACCGGCCCGTCTGGTAGCCTATGTTGAACAGCCACGGACCCAGCATTGCGAGGAACAGGCCGAGATAGTGGCGGCGATAGATCCCCGTCGTTTCCCAGCCCGCCCGCAGGATGAGCACGACGGTCGCGGCCAGATAGAGATAGGCATAGGCGGTCGCCAGATCGTACCAGTAGCCATGCACGTAGTGCAGGGGCGCGCCGGGCAGTTCATGGATCGGCATCGCGCTGACGTAAATCAGATGGTGATACTGGTTGGTGAGGGCGATGATCCATGTCGCAACCGGCATGATGGACAGGGTGACGAGCCAGAACTTCGACAGCTTTTCGGTCTTGCCGTAGATATAGGCCCAGACGAAGACACCCCAGCAGGTGGGCGTCGCCAGGACGCCGAGCCACGACATTTCCGCCCAGAACATCTTGGCATGGGGCGTCGAGACGATGTTTTCAATCGCCGAGGCCACCGACCACCAGACCGCGGACGGCACCATGAACAGGAAAGCCGACTGCCCCGGAAAGGCCGGCAGCCGCCAGGCGTAATAGAAAATGACGGGAACGCCGAGCGCGCCCCAGATCAGCACGATCAGCGGAAGATAGATTTCCCAAGAGGCAGGTTGATCGAACATCGGCTTTTTTGCCCCCAAGGCCGCGCCTCGTCCCGCGCGGTCCCCCGTCGCGGGAACGCTAACAGAAGCCCGGAAGCGCTGCCATGGCGCTGTTCATTCCTGAGGGGGCGCGCTACGCGGCCAACGGACGACTTTCCAAGTCCGGTGCGCCAAGGCTACTCTCCACCCCAACAATCACACCGGCTTTCAGCCGAACGGAACGACAAGGGCAGGACACATGAAGACGCGCATCACCGAACTTTTCGGGATCAAGCATCCGATCATCCAGGGCGGCATGCATTTCGTCGGCCTCGCCGAGATGGCGGCGGCCGTTTCGAACGCCGGCGGCCTCGGCATCATTACCGGCCTCACCCAGCCGACGCCGGACGCGCTGGCCAAGGAGATCGCCCGCTGCCGCGCCATGACCGACAAGCCCTTCGGCGTGAACCTCACCTTCCTGCCGGGCTTCTCCAATCCGCCCTATCCCGAATATATCCAGGCGAACATCGACGGCGGCGTGCGGATCGTCGAGACGGCCGGTCGCAGCCCCGAGGCCTATATGCCCGCGATGAAGGCGGCGGGCATCAAGGTCATCCACAAATGCACCTCCGTCCGCCACTCGCTGAAGGCCGAGCGCATCGGCTGCGATGCGGTGAGCGTCGACGGATTCGAATGCGGCGGACATCCCGGCGAAGACGATATTCCGAACATGATCCTGCTGCCGCGCGCGGCGGAAGAACTGAAGATCCCCTTCGTCGCTTCGGGCGGCATGGGCACGGCCTCGCAGCTTGTCGCCGCGCTCGCGCTCGGCGCCGACGGCATCAACATGGGCACGCGCTTCATCGCCACCAAGGAAGCGCCCGTGCATGAAAATGTGAAGAAGGCGCTGGTCGCGGCAAGCGAGCTCGATACGCGCCTCATCATGCGTCCGCTGCGCAACACGGAGCGCGTGCTTGCCAATGCGGCGGTCGACAAGATCGTCGAGATCGAACGGACAAAAGGCGCAAGCCTCGCCATCGAGGATATCCGCGAACTTGTGGGCGGCGTCTATCCGCGCGTCATGCAGGGCGGCGAGATGGATGCGGGCGCCTGGAGCTGCGGCATGGTGGCCGGCCTGATCCACGACATCCCGACCTGCAAGGAACTCATCGACGGCATGATGAGCGAGGCGAAGACCATCATCCAGAAGCGCCTCGAAGGCCTGCTCGCCGACTGACCGCATTCGCAGACGGATGAAACCGGCCCGCTGTTCGCGCAGCGGGCCGGTTTTTTGAGGTTCGCCGCGCTAGACGGCCTGCGTCGCCGTGCCCGCGACGATGTACCAGGTGACGAGAAGACCGCAGATCAAAGCACCCGGCAGATAGCTGTTCGTTCGCCGCCAGGCGAAGACGGCGATGATGGCTATGGCCGCCATGAGCGGCAGGAACTGCATGGCGATGACGGTGCTCAAGGGATCGAAGTCAGTCAGCAGCTTGCCGTTCAGCAACAGCGCGCCGTAGTCGATGGCGAGCAGGATCAGGAAGCCGAGCGCCAGCGCCGCCAGCGCCGAGGCATATTGCCGGAAGGGTCCGTCGCTCTTGACCGCAAGACCGTGAAGCGCGCGCAAAGTCACCAGGAAGAAGGCCGTGAAAGGCAGAAGATAAATCAGCGCGATGCCGAATTGCTTCGGCGTGAAGAGCTTCAAGGCCACAACCCAGAAGCGGAAGTCGATCTTGAAGGCGAGGTCCGCCAGCGCGAGTGCAGCATAGCCCATCGCCACCGTCGCTATCGCGAGAGGAACCGCGCGGCGCCAATCGGCGTTGAAAACGGGCATGGGACGTCGCAGCGCGAAACCGATGACGAGCGTCAGCGCCGCGTTCAGGAGCGCCCAAACGAGAACCTGATTGGTGATGCCCTGTTTGAAGACGAAGGAGGGAGGCAGAACGAGGCCGCCGAGAATGAAGAAGGGGAAATAGGTGAGGATCGGTAGAAAGATCATCAGCAGGAGCGCCGCCCACCAGCGACCGTCGCGCGCTTCGACAACCGGCATGGGCGCGTGGCGCAGCGGCGCGAAGGCAGGCAGGGCAAGCAGCAGATCGAATGTGCCAAGCAGCAGCGCGACGAAGCCGAGGAGAGCCGCGCCGGTGCCGACCTCGCGCCATATCCATATCTGGTCGCTGGCGGCGCGCGGCGTGCCGCCCTTCAGCGTTTTTGCAAACCAGTCGAGGCTGTCGCCGATCGCCACGGTCGAGAGATGGTCGCCGGGATGCGTCGTCCAGGGTGTGTAGAGAACACGGGCCGTGCCCTCGGCGATCGAGCCATAGATGCGGCCGATCTCGACCGGCGCCGTCGTTCCGAACACGGCTTGCAGCTTCGCGCTTGTCGCCACGTCGCGGCCGCGATCGACGCCCCACATGAGTTTCGAGAATTCGTCGTAGCGGCTGAAGACGAGCGCAAGATTGCGCGGCCAAGTCGTCGAGCCTTCGGCGGCGAAAGGCGCGCCGGTCGCCGATCCTTCAAGCACGATGGCGCGATAGGCATCGGGCATGGCGGCCGCGGCGGCGAGCACCGTCCAGCCGCCCATGCTGTGGCCTTCGAGCCCGATATTGGCCGTGTCGACCATGTCGAGGCTGCGCAGATATTTCAGCCCGTCCGGGCCGCCGAAGCCGTTCGAGAAGGCCGCGCCGCCGCTGAAGCCGTGGCCGGTCTGGTCGAGCGCCAGCACCACATAGCCACGGCGGGCGAACTCGATGGCGAAGCCATTCTGTGTTTCGCGCGAATTGATATAGCCGTGAACGGCGAGGATGCCGGGTGCGGGCGTCGCCTTCGTCGCATTGGCGGGCACGTAGAGCAAGGCGCTCATTTCGACGCCGCCCGCGCCCGCGAATCTCACATCCCGGATTTCGATGCCGCCCGAGGTCTGGATCGCCGAAGCAAGGAAACCGCCCGCCAGGATCAAAACCAGGCCGAGCGCAAATAGCCGCCATGTGCCGAACATCGTCGCCCCCCATACGCGCCGGCCTTATGCGACCGGTTCCCAATTCATGCTAGTCCGCCGCCCGCCGCGAGGCCAAGGCCGCGACGCCATTCCCCATTGGTTTTCGCCGCCCCGCTCCTACATACTGCTGCAATCGGCATTCCCGCTATTTCACAACATTTGCGAGATATTCTCATGCCCACGCTCTTCGATCCCCTGAAGGTCGGCGCGCTCGACCTGCCGAACCGCATCATCATGGCGCCGCTGACGCGCGCCCGCGCGGGCGATGCGCGCCTGCCCAATGCGTTGATGGCGGAGTATTACCGCCAGCGCGCTGCGGCCGGCCTCATCCTGTCCGAAGCGACCTCCGTCACGCCCATGGGCGTCGGCTATGAACGCACGCCCGGCATCTGGTCGGATGAGCAGGTCGAAGGCTGGAAGCTCACGACAAAGGCCGTGCATGAGGCGGGCGGGCGCATCTTCATGCAGCTCTGGCATGTCGGCCGTATTTCCGATCCCTCGCTGCTGGGCGGGAAGCCGCCGGTTTCGGCGAGCGCCATCGCCGCCAACGGTCATGTGAGCCTGCTCCGGCCGCAACGTCCCTACCCCGTCCCGCGCGCGCTCGAACTGCACGAAATTCCGGGCGTCATCGAGGCCTATCGCAAGGGCGCGGAGAATGCGAAACGCGCGGGCTTCGACGGCGTCGAGCTGCACGGCGCGAACGGCTATCTCCTCGACCAGTTCCTGCAGGACGGCTCGAACCATCGCACCGACGAATATGGCGGCCCCATCGAGAACCGGGCGCGGCTGATGCTCGAAGCCGTTGATGCGGCGATTTCCGTCTGGGGCGCGGATCGCGTCGGCCTCCATATCGCGCCGCGCGGCGACGCTCATTCGATGGGCGACAGCGACCGGCTCGCGACCTTCTCTTACGTCGCGCGTGAAATGGGCAAGCGCAAGCTCGCCTTCCTCTGCGCGCGCGAGCATGTCGGCGAAGATTCGATCGGACCGCAGATCAAGAAGGCCTTTGGCGGCGTCTATATCGCGAATGAAGGCTTCACCAGGGAAACGGCGGAAGCGGCCCTTGCCGCAGGCACGGCCGACGCCGTCGCATTCGGCAAGTCCTATATCGCCAATCCCGATCTCGTCGAACGCTTCCGCACCCATGCAGCGCTCAACGAATGGCAGATGCAGACTTTCTATGCGCCCGGCCCGGAAGGCTATGTCGACTATCCGGCGCTCGAAACGGCCTGAGGCGTTTCGTCTTCAAATGAAAAGGGTGGCCGCGAGGCCACCCTTTTTGTTGTCGCCGTCTCTCGCGGTCAATGCGCGTGGTCGGGCTTCACCATCAGCTCGACAAGGACGCCGCCCATGTCTTTGGGATGAACGAAGAGGACCGGCACGCCATGCGCACCCATGCGCGGCTCGCCGGTGCCGAGGATCGTCGCGCCCTTCGACTTCATGAAGTCGCGCGCGGCGTAGATGTCGTCCACCTCGAAGCAGACATGGTGCTGGCCGCCCTTCGGGTTCTTGGCAAGGAAGCCGTGAATGGGCGAATTCTCGCCGTAGGGCTCAATGAGTTCGATCTGCGAATTGGGCAGGTTGACGAAGCAGACCCAGACGCCCTGTTCGGGCATCGCCCATTTTTCGGTGATGTCGGTCACGCCCATCACATCGCGATAGAGTTTCACGGACTCCTCAATGGAAGGGGTGGCGACCCCGACGTGGTTCAATCTGCCGATCATCATAATTTCCTGACTGGGATACGATTTCGAGGGTGGCCCTCGTTACCCCAATCCTACAATTTTCCGGCCCCTCTCGTCACCTTCGTTGCTGACGCTGCGTCAGCATGACCAACAGGCCTCTTGGTATTCGCGGGCAGGCCCGATAACGTCACCGCAAAACAACGCTGCGGAGGAACTTGCCATGGAAGAGCGCATCAAAACGACTATTACCGAAGGCGTCGCAGATGTGCGCCTTGTGCGCGCCGACAAGATGAACGCGCTGGACGATGCGATGTTCATGGCGCTCATCGAAACCGGCGACCGGCTGAAGGCCGACAAATCGGTGCGGGCGGTCGTGGTGTCGGGCGAGGGCCGGGCCTTTTGCGCCGGGCTCGACATGAGCAATTTCGGCCGCATGGCAAGCTCGGACGGCGCGAAGCGCGAGGAAAGCTCGGTGACGGGCCGTCTTGCGCAGCGCACCCATGGCGAGGCCAACCGGGCGCAATATGCGGCCCTTGTCTGGCGGCAGATTCCCGTTCCCGTGATTGCCGCCGTGCATGGCGTCGCCTTCGGCGGCGGCTTCCAGGTCGCGCTCGGCGCCGACATCCGCTATGTCGCACCGGGCACGCGCATGTCGGTCATGGAAATCAAATGGGGCCTCGTGCCCGACATGGCCGGCATGGAGCTGATGCGGCACCTTGCGCGCGAAGACGTCATCCGCGAGCTCACCTATACCGGCCGCATCTTCCAGGCAGAGGAAGCGCTTGCCTATGGTTTCGCGACGAAGCTCTGCGACGATCCTTATGCCGAAGCGCTGAAGACGGCGCGCGAGATCGCCGACAAGAGCCCGACCGCCATCCGCGCCGCAAAGCGCATTCTGAACTCGGCGTCGGGCGCAACCTCGGCTGAAATCCTGCTCGCGGAATCGGTCGAGCAGGACAAGCTCATCGGCGGCGCGCATCAGAAGGAAGCCATCATGGCCAATCTGGAAAAGCGCCGTCCGAAGTTTGCGGATTGAGGACGATCAGATCGCGTAGCCGCCATCGACCATCAAGGTCTGGCCGGTGATGTAGCTTGCGCGGTCCGAGGCGAGGAAAGCGACGGCATCGGCGATGTTCTGCGCCGTGCCCAGTTGTTTGAGCGCGACGACGGCCTTTGTCGTTTCGATGAACCTTTCGTCGAAATCGCCGGTGGCGAGCAACTGGTGATACATGCCATCCGAGATGACGCCCACGCCGACGCAATTGGCGCGAACGCCGAAACGCCCCTCCTCCGCCGCGATGCCCTTCACCACGGCCTCGACCGCCGCCTTGGGCGCGGCGGAGAGCACATCCTTCACCGCATAGCGGCGGATGGCCGGCGTCGCCAGCGCGACGGCGACGCCGCGCGATTTACGCAGGTGAGGCAGCGCCGCATGAAGAAGGTGATAGCAGCCGAAGAGATCGGTTGCGACGGTATCGCGAAAGAGCTTCGGTTCGAGGCGCGCAATGTGGCGCATGTTGATATAGGGGCCGGCCGCATAGATCGCGGTATGGACGCCGCCGAACGAGGCCGCCGCGCCGTCAACGAAGGCGGCGACGGCCACGTCGTCATTGAGGTCGACGGCGTGGATTTCGGCCTTGCGGCCGAGCGCCCGCACCTCGGCGGCGACCGCTTCGGCGCGCGCCTTGTTGCTGTGATAGGTGAGCGCCACGTCGGACCCTGCTTCCGCAAGCGTCCGGCAGATCGCGGCGCCGATGCCGCCGGACCCGCCAGCGACAAGCGCCACTCCTGAAGCAAAGCGCTCGGCCATGTCTTCTACTCCCTCTATTTCTTTGCGCGTTTTGTCGTGGCCGGACGCCGTTTTGCAGCCGCCGCTTCGTCCTCAGCGACAAGGCCGTTCAGCACCATCGCGCAGATATCGCGCGCGATGCGCTTCGGCGTCAGCTTGCCGGGCTTGTACCAGTCGGCCGCCCAGTTGAGTGCGCCGACGATGGCCATACGGGCGACGGAGAGATCGACATCGGCGCGAATGGCGCCGCCCTTGCGCGCATCCTCGAGCAGCTTGCGCCACAAGGCGCCATAGGCGCGCTGATCGGCGATCTGGCGTTCGCGGATGCCCGCCGGCACCTGCCAGATGAGCTTGATCGAGGCGGAGGTGTAGTCCTCCTGTTCGAGAACGCTGAGGAGATGGGTCTCGATGGCGACCTGAAGGCGGGTCAGGTGACCTGCATCGGCGGGCAGCATGGAAAGACGGTCGAGAACGGCGGCGTGGGTGCGCTGGAGGCCGAGATCCATGACGGCCTCGACCAGCGCCTCCCGCGAAGGAAAATGATAATAGAGGCTCCCCGCCTTCATGCCGATTTCGTCGGCGATATCGCTGAGGCGCGTGCCCGAATAGCCGTGCATGCGGAACATGCGGGCGGCGGCGTCGAGAATGCTCTGCCGCGTCAGTTCCGATTTCTTCGGCGGCGCTTCATCCGCTTCGGCCCTTTGCCTCGCCATTCGCAACTCCCCTGCCTCAGGCAACGGCCCGGGAGGCCGTGGCGCCGTATCGCGCGCCGAGGTCGCCGCCGACATCATGCGCCTTCAATGCCGGCAGAACCTTTTTCACGAAGAGATCGTAATTGGCCTTCGCAACCGGAGCCGGCATGCCGCCATAGCACAGCATGACGAGAAGCGCACCGATATCGAGATCGCCGATGCGGCCGATCAATTGTTCGGTCACGTCTTCCGGCGTTCCCCAGACCTGAAGGTCGGCGAGGAAGCTGTTGAACTTGTCGATCCCGTGCTTGGCTATGTTCCGGGCGAGGCCGCCGTAATATTCATAGCCCTGGATATTCTCGAAATTGACGTTGTCGAACTCGTAATGCTGCACCGTCGAGCGGGCATAGCGCTGGATATATATTTCGCGCATGCGCTGCGCCTCGGCCCTGTCTTCATGCACGGCGACAAAGACGTTGAGAACCGGCTTCGGCGCCTCTTCGCCATTCAATTCGCGGAAGCGAGTGCGATAGGCGTCGAGATCGGCGCGCACCGTCTCCCAGGGTTTCTGCGCGATGACCATCAGCCCGACGCCGAGCTTCGCCATGATGTCGATCGACTCGGGCGATATGGCGGAGGCGAATGTGCGGCCCTTGAAGGATGCATAGGGTGCGGGACGCAGCTCCAGACGCGGCTGGCGATAAAGCTCGCCGTCATGTTGCATGACGCCCGTTTCGAGCCCGTCGAGGATGGCGGCGCTATATTCGGTGAAGCGGCGGCGGGATTCGTTCATGTCGAGGCGGAAGGCGTCGAATTCGACGCGGCCGAGACCGCGGCCGATGCCGAGAATGGCGCGTCCTTCCGACAGGTGATCGAGCAGGCAGAAGTTTTCGGCGACGCGCACCGGGTCGTGCCAGGGCAGCACCGTCACCATGGTGCCGAGCCTGATCTTTTTCGTGCGGCCCGCGACCCAAGACAGGAACTGCGGCACGTTGGGCGTCATCATGTAATCGGTGAAGTGATGTTCAGGCGTCCAGATGGAATCGAACCCGGCGTCCTCGGCGCCGGCGGCCAGCGCCAATTCGTTCCTGTAGACCTCCGCATCGGTCATCTTCCTGTCGAGGTTCTGGAAGCTCAATCCAAGGCCGACATGCATGGCGCAACCTTTCTGTGAATTCGTCAGCGCATCGCGAAGCCGCCGGAGACGGTGAGCATCTGCCCCGTCAATTGGCGGCTCGTCTTTTCCGATGCGAGAAAAAGCGTGGAATTGGCGATGTCCTCGGGCGCCGAGAGGCGGCGCAGCGGCGTACGGTCGAGGACATATTTCGTCTGGGCGTCGTTCATGATCGCCTCTCGGTCCTGCCACAGCGACTGCTCGCCCAGCGTTTCACCCTCGGCGGGAAGCACGAGACCGGGGGCGACCAGATTGGCGCGAATGCCGAAGCGGCCATATTCCAGCGCGATGGTTTTCATGAAGGCGACGAGGCCGGCCTTCGCGGCGGCATATACGCTCTGGCGCTGCTCGCCGAACGCCGCCGTCGAAGCGGTGGCGACGATCGAGCCGCGCCGACGTTCGATCATCGAAGGGAGCAGCGCGTGGACGCAGGACATCGCGGCGCTGAGGTTCACATGAAGGAGGTGGTCCCATTGCGCCGGATCGTAGTCGAGGAAAAAGGCGGGCCTGTTCCAGCCGACATTGGGCACCAGCACATCGACCGAGCCCAGCAATTGCAGCGCCTCGGCGCAGGCGCGGCCGGCTTCGTCATGGTCCGCGAGATCGGCGCCGACGACGAAAGCTTCCGCCGCGCCGCGCGCGCGTGCGCCCTCGGCCGTTGCGCAGGCCTGCTTCACATCCTTGTCGATGATGGCTATGCGCGCGCCCTCGGCGGCGAAGGCCCAGACAATCGCCTGACCTATATGCGACGCGCCGCCCGTGACGACGACGGAAGCGCCGGAGAATCCGAGGTCCATGACTATGCCGCCTGCGTGTCGGCGGCGAGCATCGCATCGACCGCCTTGTGAAAATGAATGAGCGCCGGTTCATTGCGGCCATAGACAAGTTCCGGCAATGCGCCGGAGGCGAGGTTGCTCTGGATATTTTCCATCAATGGAAAGTCTTCGCGGCCCGTTACGTCGACGAGGAGGTCGAGGTTCTTCTTCCAGTAACGTGCCGTCGATTCCGTGGTCGGCGGCTCGGCGGAGAAGAGGCTGGTCATCACGCGAGTACGTCCGACGGAAAGCGGCGTCACGCGCCACAATTCGATGTGATCGCGCTGATAGGTGACGAGCCCGCCCGGCACCAGAATATATTGCGCCGTTCCATGCGGCGTCAGCCTGCGGTCTTCCTCGCGCTCTTTCTTGAACTCGTCGAGCACGGAGCGAAGGAGGCCGATGAAACGGGGATGCGGCCCGAAGGCGTCGAAGAGACCGGCGTTCGACAGATATTGCGGCCAGATCGACTGCTGGTGCAGCCCGCGTATGTGATAGGACTCGAGAAATGTGTCGAGCACCAGCTTCCAGTTGACGTTCCATTCCGCCATGCGCGTTTCGAAGTGGTGGTAGCTCTCAAGACCGTAATCGGCGAGATCGGCTTCCGCGCCGTGAAGCGCCGCCTCGGCGCTCAAAGGCGAGTCGCCTTCGATGCGGGCGAAGATGAAGCCGTAGCCTTCCGTCACCGCGATCGGGATCAGACCGAGCTCGGCCATGGGCGCGTCCGAAAACGCGACCTCCGCCCAGGGCCGCATGCGCAGCTCGCCGCCAAGGCCGAAGTTCCAGGCGTGATAGGGACAGGTGAAGCTTCCCCTGGCGCAGCCGCGGCCTTCGGCGATGGGCGCGCCGCGATGCCGGCAGGCATTGACGAAGCCCTTGAGCGTTCCGTCGTTCTGACGCACGACGAGGATCGGCACGCCACCCAGATCGGCGGTGAGGTAGGCGCCGCGCTCGCCAAGCTCGCAACTCAGACCGAGCATCACCGGACCCTGGCGGAACAGCACGCGCATCTCGCGCGCAAAGCGCGCCGGGTCGGTATAGGCGGAAGAAGGCTGGCGCATCGTCGCCTCGGCAAGCGGCCAGGGCTCGGAGTTCAGGCTGACGCCCGCCGCTTCGATACGTCTGAGCAGTTCCAACTGGCGTTCATGGCGCATGGACGTCCGCTCCCTCACCGGACATCCAAACCGTATTCTAATATATATTAGAAAAAAAGACCTATTTTCAGGACAACCGACGGGGCGCGGCCTGCCGGCGCTTATTTTCCCAATGATTTTCTAATGTTAAGAAGATTTCCGGCCATGCCGGACGACGACCGCCGCGCTAGGCCTTGCCGCCTTCCACCAGGGCGGCGACGGCGAAAAGCACGACTTTCTTCGCCTGCGCGACCGAAAGCCCCTGCTCCTGCCGCAGGCGGCGCCAGGAATCGAAGCTGAACAGCAGGTCGAGCGACTCGAAAACGGGCCCGCTTTTGCGCAGGTCCGGCGGCAAGGCGTGACGCAACGACTGACGCTGCATCGTCGTCAGCTGCACCTGCTCGTCGCGCAAATAGGCGGAGCGGTGACGGTGAACGTCGGCGGCGACCTTGAACGGCATCATCTTCTCGAAGACGCGCGCGCGGCGCTCCACCATCTCGGTCATGCGCAACTGCCAATCGCCGTCCGGCAGAGGCGCCGCCGCGATGGGCATCAGCTCGGCCATCATCATTTCCGAAATTTCACGATAGAGACTGTCCATATCGTCGAAATGGCGGAAGACGGTGCGCAAGCCAACCTCGGCCCTGGTCGCCACATCCTCGGCGCTGGGCGAGATACCGCCCTCGCCGATGAGATGGAGCATGGCCTCGACGATCCGGCGGCGGTTTTCGTGACCGCGGGCGCGGCGGCCGTCCGGTTTCTCGTCGATGGCTTCAATTCGTTTCATTACGTGTCCGAAGCGGATGTTCGCGTATAGTTATGCCGTCAATGCCGGCGAATTGGAACCGTGCGCCGCTCAACGGAGATTCGACAGAATGAGAAGCTGGCCGGCAAGGCCCGCTTCGCGGTCGACGCCGATTTCCGCAACCTCGGGCGAGGAGGCGATGGCGACGAATTCGGCCGCCGAGGGATATTCCATCAGAGCGACGACGTCCCAAAGCCCTTCGACTTCGCCGATGACGACCTCTTTCAGGGCCGCCGAAACGAGAAAGCGCCCGCCCCTGCTTTCGACCAGCGGCTGCATCTTTGCGCCATAACGCATATAGGCTTCGCGGCCACTGATCTTCTCGTCGCGGCCGTCCCTATACTCGGCGATGTCACGGAACTTCAGCAGGTTGACCATGACGATGGGCGACGTGTCCTTGGAGTTTACCAGCTCCATCAGCTTTTCGCGGTTCGGATAGACGGCGTTTTCGTATTTCATCGGGTTTCCCTCAAGCCGATTTGCGAATGAAGCCGTCGAGAAGATCGACCAGTTCGAGCGGCTTGTCTTCCTGCAAGAAATGTCCGCCACTGGCGATGATGACATGTGCCTGACCGCGCGCGCCCGGCACGCGCGCCTGGAAGACGCGTTCGCCGCCCTTGCTTATCGGGTCGCTATCGCTGAAGGCGGTGAGGAACGGCTTGTCGAACCGCTCAAGCACCTGCCACGCGGCCTTGTTTTCCTCGACAGAAGCGTGGCCGGGCGTGATGGGCACGAGGGCCGGGAAACAGCGCGCGCCCGCCTTGTAGGTCTCATCGGGATAAGGAGCGTAATAGGCTGCTTTTTCCGCCGCCGTCAGGCCGCGCACGGTGCCCATGCTGACAATGTCGCCGACGGGCAGTTCCGGCGCGCTCTGGCTGAATTCGAGCCATTGCTTGAAGCCTTCCGTAAAGCCCGATCCGGTGGGAAGGCCGGTATTGGCGACGACGACCCGGGCGAAGCGTTCAGGAAAGGCCGCAACAAGACGCAGGCCGATCAGGCCGCCCCAGTCCTGGCAGAAGAGCGTGATATCGCGAAGGTCCATGCCGGTGAGCCAGGCGCTCATCCACTTCACGTGGCGCTCATAGGTGTAGTCCGCCTGCGCCGAGGGCTTGTCGGAGCGGCCGAAGCCGATGAGATCCGGCGCGACGGCGCGATGGCCGCGCGCGACGAGGCCCGGAATCATGTGGCGATAGAGATAGGACCAGGAGGGCTCGCCATGCATCAGCAGGACGGGCGAGGCCGACTTCGGGCCCTCGTCGAGATAGTGGAGGCGCAGTGCCGCACCTTCGGCGTCGTCCAGCGCGAAGTAATTGGGCGGGAAGGGAAAATCGGGCAGGTTCGCGAAGCGCTCGTCGGGCGTTCTCAGGACTTTCATGACGGCTCCTCCATCCGGCCCTGTCAGGCCCGGCCATGTATTGACACTATTAGTGTCACTATATAGATTGATGTCAAGAGGGACGGGAGAGAGCCGATATGAAAATCATGCTCATGCGGGCCGTGACGACGATGTTTACAAGTCGCACGCTCCGGAATCTGCGCAGGGCCATTCACACATCGAAGCGCAAGCTCACGGGCGGCGTGCCGACGGTTCATTATTTCCATCAGCCGGACGATCCCTATAGCCACGTCGCCGCGCAGACCCTCCAGCCGCTGCTGCGGCGGTATCGGGTGAAGCTCGTGCCGTGGATCGTATCGCCGCCGGACGATGCCGCCGCGCCGGAGCGCGAGCGGCTGAAAATCTATGCCCTGCGGGACGCCGCCCGCCTCGCGGCCGAATACAATCTCGAATACCCTTCGGGCGCGAAACTTCCTGATGCGGGCCTCGTCTCCGCACTTTCAGCCGTGCTCGCCGCTGCGCTCAAGAGCGGCAAGTTCATCGACATAGCACCGGCGGCCGGAAAAGCATTGTGGGCGGAAGATCGCGCATCCCTTGCCGCTCTCGCCGCGCAGCATGGCGAGGCGAGCCCCGCCGAAGTCGCATCCGCCATCGCCGAGGGCGACAGTCAGCGCAAGCGCCTGGGGCATTATCTGAGTGGCATGTTCTATTTCGAGGGCGAGTGGTATTGGGGCGTCGACCGGCTGAACCATCTCGAAGAGCGGCTTGCGGGCCTCGGCCTCGACCGCGAGGCGAAGGGCACGCCGATGATCGCGCCCTATCGCGACATGGTGCTGCGGACACCGCCTGCGCATAGAGGCGCGCGGCCCGTGATCGAATACTGGTTTTCCTTTCGCAGTCCCTATTCCTGGATTTCCTTTCCGCGCATGAGGCGTCTTGCGAAGCACTACGACTGCGAGCTTCGACTGCGCTACATCCTGCCGATGGTCATGCGCGGCCTGCCCGTGCCCGGCGTAAAGCGCATGTACATCACGCTCGACACCAAGCGCGAGGCGGAACGCGCGGGCATTCCCTATGGCACCATCGTCGATCCGGTGGGGCCGGGCGCGGAACGCGCGCTTGCCGTGCTGCACCAGGCGGTGAAGCTGGGGCGCGGCGAGGATTTCGCCGAACTCGGTCTGCGCGCGGCCTTTGCCGACGGCATCGAGCTTGCGTCCGACAGGGGGCTGACCGATGTGGCGAAGCGCGCGGGCCTCAGCGCCGATGTCGTGAAGACGGCGCTTGCGGATGAAAGCTGGCGCGAGGTGGCGGAAGAAAACCGGCTTGCGCTTTTCGATGCCGGCCTGTGGGGCGCGCCCTCCTTCCGCGTCGACGGAAAGCCCGCGCATTGGGGACAGGACCGTTTCTGGGCGCTGGAGCAGGACATCATCCAGTCGATCGAAGGCCGCAACTCCTGAGAGGATAAAGCGATGACGAAGAGGCAGACGAATTCATCCGGGCCGTCCCGGCGCGCGGTCCTCGGCTCCGGCATTGCGGCGCTGGCGACGGCGGGCGCGGGCAAGGCGTTCGGCGCGCCGGCCCTTTCCAAGTTCAAGCGGCCCAACATCCTCTTCGTCATGACCGATCAGGAGCGCTCGACGACATGCCTGCCGGGCGAGCTCGACCTTCCGGCGCATGACTGGATGCAGGAGCGCGGCACCTTCTTCCGCAAGTACAACGTCAATACGACGCCCTGCTCGCCGTCGCGCTCGACCATCTATTTCGGGCGGCACACGCAGCATACCGACATGGTGGTCAATGAAGGCGCGCCGCCCTTCCCGGTGCTCAACACGAAGCTCCGTTCCATAGGTCATCATCTGCGCGACCTCGGCTACTACACGGCCTATAAGGGCAAGTGGCACCTCAGCGACATTCCGCACGCTGCGCAGCTCGGCTATGGGCCTTACAAGAAAACCGACCGCTCGCTCGAGCCCTTCGGCTTCAGCGACTACAACATCGACGGCGATCCGCACGGCAAGGTGTGGGACGGCTATCGCTATGACGGCCCGACCGTGTCGAGCTCGATCCAGTGGCTCGATGAGGTCGCGCGCAAGCTGCCCGCCGGCCAGCCTTGGTTCCTCGCCGTCAATCTCGTCAACCCGCACGACATCTGCTTCTTCGAGTCCTGGGCGGGGCAGACCGCGACGCGCGGCAATCCCGATGTGCTGTCGCCGCTCGCGCCCGCGCCCGCAAGCGATATCTACGACAAGGACTGGAGCCATATTCCGCTGCCCGAAAGTTTCCACCACAAGGCGGCGGAGAACGAGCCCTGGGCGGTGCGCTCCTATCGGCAGATATGCGACCTCACCTATGGCGCGCTGCCGGACGAGGAAGCCGTGTGGCGCAAGAACCAGAGCTACTATTTCAACTGCATGCGCGATGCGAGCTACAAGGTTCGCCGTCTTTTCGCGGCGCTCGAAACGCTCGGCCTCGCAGACGACACCATCGTCGTCTATACGGCCGATCACGGTGAAATGGCGGGCGCGCAGCGGCTGCGCCAGAAGGGCCCGGTGATTTTCAAGGAAAACGTCGCCGTTCCGCTTTACATCAGCCATCCCGATGCGCGGACGTCGCGCGTCGTCGACAATCTCGGAAATACGGTCGATCTGCTGCCGACGCTTTACGAATTTGCGGGCGGCAAGACGGGCGAGCTTGAAGATCCGCTCGGCAAACTCCCCGGCGTCAGCCTTGCAGGCGCCCTGAGCGGGCACGCGACGGAGCGGGACGCGCGCGGCGCCTTCTACAACTACGGCGTTCCCTTCTATATCGATCCGCAGATGATGGAAGCCATGATGCGCGCCGGCAAGACGCCGGGCATGATGGCGATGTTCTTCGAATCGCTGAAGCTCGGCCACCTCGGCCCGTCGCGGACCAATCGCGGGCTCCATCGCGGCGTCTATGACGGGCGCTACAAGTTTGCGCGCTTCTTCGGCCTGGGCGAGCACCATATTCCCAAGGACTGGGAGACGCTTCGCGCGCATAACGACCTTGCGCTCTACGACACCGAGACCGATCCGAACGAGCTCAACAATCTGGCGCTCGACGCGGATGCGCATCGCGACCTCATTCTGCGGCTCAATGCACAGACATCGGCGCTGATCGAGACCGAAGTCGGCCGTGACGAGGGGCAGGAATTCGTGGGCCCGGGCTGGCTCTACCGGCTCTGATACCGGAATTTCGAGCCAGCCGGCCGGTGAGAACGCCTGCTGATCATCCGGCCCGGCCTCCCGGTAGACAAGCCGCCACGCTGCGTGTTGAATAACCCGGCAAACAACATGGGAAGTCGGCTGGACCGCCGCGAAAGCGGTCGTGGGCGCTTACGTTCGGTTCATGCATCAGGGAAAAGACAATCGGGACGAGCGCGCGCGATTTCAGCGCCAGGCGCTATCGGTTCTTTCGAACTGGTATCGCGAGCAAAAGCCGGACGTCGGTCGTGAATATGCCCTGTGGCAGGCAAAGTACGACTTCCAGCCGCGGCGCGACACGCCGAAATATGTCGCCGCTCTCTCGGGCCTTTCGGGACGTCCGCTCATCTCTATCCTTATGCCGGTCTACAATCCGGTCCCGGACGATCTTCGCCGGGCGATCCTTTCCGTCGAAAGCCAAATCTATACCGATTGGGAGCTTTGCATCGCCGACGATGCCTCGACCGATGAAAGGGTGAGGGAGATATTGAACGCCGCGGCGGCCCGCGACAGCCGGATCAAGGTCATTTACCGGACGCGGAACGGCCATATTTCCGAAGCGACGAACTCGGCATTCAGCATCGCCCGGGGAGACTATATCGGGCTTCTCGATCATGACGATGCGCTGAGGGAAAATGCGCTGGCGGAAATCGCCCTTGCGCTCGATGCCAATCCTGCCGCCGAAATCATTTATAGCGACGAAGACAAAATTTCAGAAACGGGCAAGCGTTACGAGCCCCATTTCAAGCCGGATTTTTCTCCCGACCTGTTTCTGTCCGGGAACTACCTCAATCATTTTATCGTTCACCGGAGCGACAACATCCGCAAGGTGGGCGGTTGGCGGTCGGCTTTCGACGGCGCGCAGGACTACGATCTCAATCTGAGGATCATCGAAACCATCGACCGGCGCAACATCGTTCACATCCGGAAAATTCTCTATCACTGGCGTGCAGCGCTGCATTCGATGGCGCGCGATCCGAATGACAAGAGCTATGCGAGAGCGGCGGCGTTGCGCGCGCTCCAGGATCACCTTGTCCGAAGCGGCACCGAAGGCCAGGTGGAAGAGGTGGCGGGCCTGCCCTATTTCCGCGTCCGGAGGCAGGTGCCGCAGCCCGCGCCGCTCGTTTCCATTATCGTGCCGACACGCGACATGGTCTCCGTGTTGCGGACCTGCATCGGGTCGGTCCTTGAGAAGACCACTTATCGCAACTACGAAATCCTGATCGTCGACAATGACAGCTGCGAGAAAGAGACCTTCGCCTATCTGGACGAGATTTCGGCCGATCCTCGCATCCGCGTCGTGAAATATCCGGGCCCCTTCAACTATTCGGCCATGAACAATTCCGCGATGCGCGAAGTGCGCGGCAGCCTCGTCTGCCTCCTCAACAACGATACCGAAGTCATCGAGCCGGGCTGGCTCGATGAAATGGTCTCTCAGGCGGTACGACCCGAGATCGGATGCGTGGGCGCGAAACTCATCTATGCCGACGAAACCATTCAACACGCAGGTGTCGTCATTCATCCGAGCGGAACCGCCGTTCACGCCCATTCGCGCTCACCGCGGGAGGCGCATGGCTATTTCGGCCGCCTTTATGTGTGCCAGAATTATTCCGCCGTCACGGCCGCCTGCCTCGTCATGCGAACGGACCTGTTCCATGAGGTTGGCGGCTTTGACGAGGAACACCTCGCCGTCGCCTTCAACGACGTCGATCTTTGCCTGAAGGTGCGGGAGGCAGGCTACCTCAACCTCTACACGCCCTTCGCGGTTCTTTATCACCACGAATCCTTGAGTCGCGGCTACGACGTCACGCCGGAGAAGCGCGAGCGCGCATTAAAGGAAGTCAGCGCATTGCACCGTCGCTGGCGGGGCAAGCTGCAACATGACCCCTATTATTCGCCGCATTTCACGGCCGACCTCGGCGACTTTTCCATCCGGGTTTCCTGACGGAAGACGCCTCGTCCCTACATCAGCAGCACAACCTTGACGCAATCTCCGTGGTGCTGTTCGGCGACGGCACGGTTGATGTCGGCGAAAGGATAGGTGCGGATCAGCCTGTCGAAGGGGAAGCGGCCTTTCCTGTAGAGATCCATCATCTGGGGGATGAAGACGTCGGGCTCGCTGTCGCCTTCGATGATACCCTTGATCGTGTGGCCGAAGGTCATCACCTGCATCATGTCGCCGGGAACGGGCGTGCCGGGCGGGCTGATGCCGACGATGCCGAAGGTGCCGTGCGGTGCGAGGCTGTTCATGGTCGCCTGCTGAAGTGCGGGAATGCCCGTCGTGTCGAAAGCATAGTCGACGCCGTGGGGCAGGATCGCGCGGACGGCGGCTGCGAGGTCCGGCGCGGCGGCCGGGTCGATCACATGCGTCGCGCCGAGTTCCTTTGCGAGGTTTCGCCGGGCTTCATGCGGTTCAAGCACAATGATGGTGCCGCAGCCCTGCACCGCGGCGCCCATGACGGCGCTGAGGCCGACGGCGCCGCCGCCGAGGATCAGAAGTGAACTTCCCGCCTCACAGGCGAGCGAACGCATGATGCCGCCCGCGCCGGTCTGCACGCCGCAGCCGAGGGGCCCCGCAAGCTCCAGCGGCACATCGGCCGGCACTTTCACCACATTGCGCTCATAGGTCAGGCAATAGGTGCCGAATGACGACTGGCCGAAGAAATTGCTGCCAAGCGCCTCGTCGCCCGCGCGCAGTGCCTTCGAGCCGTCGGGCCTCATGCCGATGTAATTGAGCAATGGCATCGAGAGGCAATAGGCGGGATCGCCGCTCTTGCAGCGCGGACAGTCTCCGCAGGAGCGGAAGGAAATCGCGACGCGGTCGCCCGCCTTCACCTTGGAAACGGAAGCGCCCACTTTCTCGACGATGCCGGAGCCTTCATGACCGAGAACGATAGGCAAGCCGCCGATTGCGCCCGTCTTCGCCACCATGTCGGTGTGGCAGAGGCCGACGCCGACGATCTTCACAAGGATTTCGTCGGCGCGAGGCTCGTCGATTTCCACCGTCTCGATGCTGAAGTCGGCTTTGCCCTCGCGGGCCACGGCTGCGGTGATCTTCATGGACTTCGATACCCTTCGGTGGTTTCAGTTCGGGAAAAGCGACAGCGCGTCGAGGTCGAGCACGTGCTCGGCGCCGCCGCGCAGCATGGCGAAAAACATGTCGTCGCCGCGCGGCGTCCGCTCGACGATCATCGAAGCGGCAAAGGCCATGACGAAGAGCGAGAAGCTGTAGCGGACATAGCCGTCCCACGCATCGTCGAAAGAAAAATCCCTGACGCCGAGTTCCTGTAGCTTACGGTGATAGCGTTCAAGGAGCGCCCGCTCGTGTCGGCGCAGTTCTTCGCGCTTCAGGGCGCCGCTCAGGAAATAGGACACATCGGAGAGGCCGCAGCCATAGCCTATCGACTGCCAGTCGACCACGGCGAGCGGATAGCCGCCTTCGGCCGTGCCGAACATCATGTTGTCGGGCCGGTAATCGAAATGCATCAGGCAGCGCGGGCCCGTGTAGCCGTTGCGGTAGAACTCGTAGTTGCGGATGATGGCATCGCCGATCGGAAGGTAGTTCTTCGGAATGCGGTCGCCATATCGCTCCTGAAAGGCGGCCCAGAGCACGCCCATCAGTTCTCCGGTCGCGACGACGGGCGCCGCCTTGCTTTCCATCAGCCAGGCAAGTTCATCCATGCTGTCGTCGCCCCAATGCGAAGCATGCAACTTGGCGGCTTCGTCCATCGCGAGCCCGGCCTCTGCCAGCGTGACGCCGCGCATCTGGTCGCCCTGAACGGCGGGCGCGAGATCTTCCATGATCAGCACGAATTCGCTCGTCGCCGGATCGACATCGGTGAAATAGCATTTCGGCGTCGTGATCCCGGCATTCGAAGCGAGATGCCGGTAGAAGTTCACCTCGCGGATGTAATTGCCATGAGTTACGCCCGTCGCGCGGCTTTCGTCGTCGGGCGAGGGAAACTTGCCGACGAGAGTGGCCGGCGCGCCTCGCGCGTCGCCCTTGTAGTCGAGCGTGAAGCGGACGCTTTCACCGACCTGGCCGGTGCCGACCTTCTTCGCGGCGATGCTTTTGACCGTCGCCTCGTAGCCCGCCTGCCTCAGCACGCCCGTCATCCAGTCCGGCGTCACGCCGGCCGGGCGGACAATCGACGGCTTGGTATCCAGCATCAGTTCCTCCCCGCAATTTTGTTTTCGCAGCCGCTCAGGGCAAATCCGTTACCGGATGCACATAGACTTCATTCAAGGCGATGCGTTCATCCTTCAGGACGACGAGATCGAAGCCGCGCAGATAGGTTTTCGCGCCGTCGGCTCCATCGATCGTGCAATACCAGCGGCCGCAGAAGCCGTCATGCGTCGGCCAGATTTCGTGCGGCTCGTAGCGCATGGGCGGCGTCTGGGCAAAGAGCCCTTTCAGATAGGCGCCCAGCGCATCCTGCCCGCGCAACCCGTCCGGCACTTGCAGGTCTTTGTAAATGGCATCGGCTGAATAGAAGGCGAGAAGCCGCGGCACGTCCTTGTTTGTCCACGCTTTCAGCCAGCTGGCATTGAAGTCGGCAACGTCGAGAGCCATCGGGGCACCTTAGAAAAATTCAGCTACCGAGAACATGGGCGCGATAGTCCGGCGTAAAGATTTCCGGCGGCAGGGAATCCGGCCCGGCCATGACGGCGAAGGAATAGGCCTGAAGCGAGGGATCGGCCTTGGCGCGCGCGAAAAAGCTGCGGCGGCGTTCGCGCGCGGCCTCGTCGAATTCGGCATCGAGCGTCGATTGGATATCGGCGACGAAGCGGAGGCGGCGCATGCGCTCGCGACGTTCTTCGCCATAGGCGCGGAAGAGGTCGGCATTCCAGAGAGCTGCGCCGCGCAACAGGTCGGAAACGATCCGCACGTCGCGGTAGGTGATGGACAGGCCAAGGCCGATGATCGGATCGTTCCAGCCTGCCGCATCGCCGATCAACACAACGCCCTCGGCATAGGGTTCGTCGGTCCAGCTATTGTTGTTGAAATAGCTGAGCAGGGGGCCCGCCGGGCGGCCTTCGGCAATGTGCCGGTTCTCCGGACTGCAATTCATCTTGAAGGCATCGAGGAAAAGCCGGGGACCGTCAGGTCCGGCGAAACGCCTGCGCTCCTCCAGCGCGTAGCTGCCATAGATGCGGATGCGTCCGTCGCCTTGCGGGAAGGCGAGGAAAGCGAAGTCCCCTTCCGTGCCGATAGCCTGCCTGTCGGCGTTCCAGCCCGACGCATTCTCGACAAGCATGCCGCCGAACATGTGATGGGGCTTGTCCTGATTGAGTTCGATCCCGGCGGCGGAGCGCGCCGAGGATGCGCGTCCATCGGCGCCGACGATCAGGCGCGCGGCGACCACGCGCTCTTCGCCGCCGCGGCGATAGGTGACGGAGGGCGCGTTTCCGGCAGTGACTTTCAACACTTCGACGCCGCGCCGCGTGACGGCGCCCGCGCGGCCCGCCTCGTCGAAAAGCGTCTGGCAATGTTTGGGGTGGCCGATGCAGAGCGGTCCGGGAATGCCGGGCACGAACATGTCGAGCGGCAGCGGCGCGGCTTCGGCCTGCGCAGGATCCAGCGTCTCGTCATAGGTGATGTGCTGCGCAAGGTGGTGGCCGCCGGCATGGCGCAACAGATCATAGAGGCCGAGGCGCTTTACCTCGGCAACGCCCCAAGGCGCGATCCATTCGCCGCGCACATGGTCTTCATAGACTTCGGACTTCTCCAGCAGCAGCGCCTTGGCGCCCGCACGCGCCATGGTGGCGGCAAGTGCGGAGCCGCCTATCCCGCCGCCGATAATGACAAGATCGTAGTCTTCCATACGGAAACCATCCTCGCGCCGCTTCCCTCAGGCACATTCACCGCGTATGCGGCGCGTGCCCTTTCTTTTCAGGTTTCGACAACTCTTCCATATATCCGGCGGCATTTAAACCGGCGCGCGAGGTGCGTTCGCCGCAGCCTCAATTGCGCAAGGTTCCGCAACGTCACGCCGACGCGGTGCCGGCGGAAAATTCATGCTGCGCTGCGATGCGGCGACATTCCGGAATCGGGCTCGTTCAGAAAGGCCTCGATCAGGGGCGCGACTTCCTTCGCGCGCGAGACGAGAAAGAGATGGCCCCCGCCCGGCACGATTTCGAGGCGCGCACGCGGGATCAGCGTCGAGAGAATGTGACCGTTGGCGAGCGGCACGATGTTGTCCGCATCGCCCATCAGCACCAGCGTCTTCTGCCTGAGCAGAGGCAGAAAGAAGGCGCTCGTCCAGCCGATCATGGCGAAGAGCTGATAGAGATAGCCGAGGCGCGACGGCGCGGAGAGACGGCTTGCATGATCGCCCGCGCCTTCGGTCTCGCCGCCGTAGAGGTTGCGAAAATTCCGCTGCATGTATTCGGGATCGATATAGCGGCGCGGGCTCGCCATTTTCGACAGCGAGGCAAGGCGGCCGGGCACCATCACCATGCCCGCCGACGTCGCCGCAAGAATGACCTTGCCGACGCGGGAGGGATGCTGAAAGGCGAATTGCTGCGCCATGCCGCCGCCCCAGGACACGCCCATCACGTCGACCTTGTCGTAGCCGAGCTTGTCGAGCAGCCGCGTCATGCGCCATGCCATGCTCGAAGGCCGATAGGGGAACAGGGGCGCAGGCGATTTTCCGACGCCGGGCATGTCGAAGGTCACGACATCGCGATCCGGAAACCAGTCGGCGAGCGGCGTCATCAGTTCGATATTGGCGCCGATGCCATTGAAAAAGAGGATCGGACGGTGCGCGGCCGCACCCTTGGCGGGTTTCGCCTTCCACACCGCGACGCGCAGCGTGCGGCCGCCGACGCTCATCATGCTGGTCTCGAATTCACGCATTCCGGCCGGGGCCTCGGACTTCGACGCCATGCTTACCTTCTCAACCAAAGACATATGTGCCGGGGGCAGGATCGCCCGCCGGATATTTGCGCGAACCGACAGACTTCGGCGCCGGCTTCAGATTGCCCGCATGCGCGATCAGCCATTCCGTCCAGAGCGGCCACCAGGAACCCTGATGCTCCTGCGCATGGCTTGCCATCCACTCGTCGGTCGAGGCGGGCGGACGCCCGGCGCCGTGAAAATATTTCGCCTTCGGATTTCCAGGTGGGTTGAGCAGGGCCTGAATATGCCCGGCCTGCGAAAGCACGAAGTCGATATTGGGCGAACCCAGTAGCTGCGCCGAGCGGTAGCAGGCCTTCCATGGCGTGATGTGATCGGTGACGCCGGCGACGACGAAGCAGTCTTGCGTGACTTTCCTCAGATCGACCTTGTGGTCGGCAAGCGTCACGGTGCCGGGCTTCGCAAAGGGCTCTTCCTCATAGACGCGCAAATAGTCTGAGTGGAGAGCGGCGGGAAGATTGGTGGAATCGTTGTTCCAGAACAACACGTCGAAGGCAGGCGGGTCTTCGCCGAGCAGATAATTGTTGATGACGTAGTTCCAGACGAGATCGTTCGCACGCAGCCAGGCGAAGGTGCGCGACAGCGACGAGCCTTTCAGCACGCCCGCCTTGGCGGAACGGCGGCGCGCCATTTCAACGCCGTGTTTCGACAGGAGCGCGCCCGTCTCGCTGTCGCTCGGCTGGGGATCGAGCACGCAGACCATCAGGGTCACGCTCGCCACGCGCTTGTCATTTTTCGCGGCGAGCTTGCTCAGAAGCGTCGCCGCCGTGATGCCGCCCGAACAGGCGCCGGAGACGTTCAACGTCTTCGATTTCGCAATCCGGCAGACGACGTCGCTCGCCTCGATCAGCGCATCGACATAATCGCCGAGACCCCAGGCGCGGTGTTCGGCGGTCGGATTCCGCCAGCTCACCAGGAATGTCTGGATGCCGGCTCCGGTCAGCAGCTTGACGATGCTCTTCTGCGGCGAGAGATCGTTGACATAGGCTTTGTTGATCTGCGGCGGAATGATGAGAAGCGGCGTCTCGCGCACCTCCGCCGTCGTCGGCGCATATTGGATCAGTTCCATCATTTCGGTGCGATAGACGACGGAGCCTTCGGATGTCGCGAGATTGCCGCCAACCTTGAAGGGGCGCTTGTCGACCTGGCTGACGATGCCGTCATTCTTCGTCATGTCCTCATAGGCGTTCTTCAAACCACGGATCAGCGATACGCCGCCGCTGTCGAGCGCCTTCTTGAGCGCCGCCGGATTGCCGATCAGCGTGTTGGTCGGCGACAGAGCGTCGAGGATCATGCCGGAGACGAAGCTCGCGCGGGCGCGCTCAAGCTCGTCGAAGCCCGCCTCGTCGATCATGTTGCGCATGCTCTTGCGGATCGCGAGGTAAGTCTGGAGGCTCGCCTTGTAAAGCGGGTTCGTCGTCCAGGCGGGATCGGCGAAGCGCTTGTCCTTCGCGTCGGGCACAAGGTCCGAATCGTTCTTCAATATCCTGACGAATTCGCCGCCGAAATTCTTCAGGTGGCCGAGCGTCTTGATCGGCTGGCCCGCCGTTTCCCGAAGCATGGCGCCCACCGCGCCGATCAGGTCTTCGCGCGCGATGCCTACAATCGGGTTCAGCGCGACGGTCGATTCCGCCGCCTCCGAGCCCAAATCGATCCCGGTCCTTGCCATTGCAGCCCTCCCCTCGCAGATGCCGGCTCTTTTCCGTCCGACTTAATCTTTGGGGAATTATCCTAGGGCATTTGCCTTAGCTGCCAACAGCAATCGGCGCATCGGCGCCGAAACCGGCACAAAATCGGGGTGAATTTGGCCTTGTTCGATGGCCTCCGCCCGATTTGCGAGACAGGATAGCGGTCGGGAACTGGGGGCCGATCAATAGTTCAAGGAGTTGCAAGA
This sequence comes from Parvibaculum sp., assembly GCA_031291615.1. Classification (GTDB taxonomy): domain Bacteria; phylum Pseudomonadota; class Alphaproteobacteria; order Parvibaculales; family Parvibaculaceae; genus Parvibaculum. Next base: position 24,589 of record JARLIS010000024.1, on the reverse strand, counting down.
ATGATGATGGATTGGAAAGCCTACGGTGCGCAGGTCAACGCCGCGGTCAAGGAGATGGCCGCCGCAAATCCAGAAATCGTGAAGGCCTATGCTGGCCTTCACCGCGCGAATGCAGCGTCGAGCCGTCTCGATGCGAAGATGCGCGAGCTTATCGCCCTCGGTGTCGCAGTAACCCTGCGCTGCGACGGTTGCATCAATGCCCATACGGATGCCGCCATCAGCGCCGGCGCCACCAAGGAAGAAATCGTCGATGCGCTCGGTGTAGCAGTCATGGTCAATGCGGGCGCGACGATGGTTTACTCGGCGCGCACCATCGACGCCTTCGACGCGAAGACAAGCTGATTGGAAAACGCGGCTGTCGGGAATCCGGAACGCCGCGTCCTTCCAGCTTCAATATGTCTCGCCCGGTGTCGCGGTCGACTTGCCGTTCGGCGAGCCGCCGCTCGTTGACGTCGATGCCGGGGCGGCGGGCGACGCGGGCTGTGCGCTAGTCTGCGGCGCGGTGCCGGCCGGAGCGGACGCCGGTGCCGGGGCGGCAGACGTTTTCGGCGCGGAGGCGGGTGTGCTTTCCGGCGCGGCGGATTGGGCGGCGTTTGAATTGGTGGAGGCCGGGGCGGCGGGCTGTGTCGCCGTATGTGCGGCGGCTGCGTTCGGCGTCGCGGCCGCCGGAGTGGTTGCCGCCGATGCGGGAGCGCTCGCCGGAGCCGTCGGCGTTGTCGATGGGGGCGTTGTCGCGGCGGCCGGTGTGGAGGTGGTCTCTGCCGCAGGTGCGGCAGGCGAGCCCTGCGTCGATCCGGGCGTCGATCCAGGCGCGCCCGTCTCCGGCGTTTTTTCCGCAGCATTCGGCGTCGATGCGGCAGGCGTCGTTGCTTCGACGTTCTGCTGCCCGCTGCCCGGCGCGAAATTGTCCGGCCTGACGGGGTTGCTTGAAGGCGCCTTTGCCGGCGGCGGCGTTACCGGCGGATGCGGAGCGTCGGTGTCGACGGGCACGGTATAATCGGACACGACCCGCGCCTGCGGGCCTTCGATGATCAGGACGCGCTGGCCGACCTTGATCGGCGTCGCGTCTTTCTGCGTCACGGAGACGAGATCGCCGTTCTTCTTGCGCACGATATATTCATAGCCGCGCGTGTCCTGCGCAGTATGTCCGACCACGTTTCCGATGAGACCGCCCGCAACCGATCCGCCAAGCGCGCCCAGCGCGCTGACGGCGCCGGTTCCGCTCTGGGAGCCCGCGATACCGCCCGCAGCCGCGCCCGTCGCCGTGCCGACGGTTGCATCGGCGCTGATCGCAACGGACCGGACGCCGATGACGATGCCCGGCTCAACCTTGTTGGCCTGCTGAACGACATTGCTCGAATAGGTGTCGGGCGAATAATCCGGTGTGCAAGCCACCAACATGCAGGCCAGCGGCAGCAGCCGAAGCAGGCCGGCACTTCCCTGAGTGCCGACTACTCGGCTCAATTTGTATCCCCGCATCTTGAACTCAATCGTATGTGTGCCAAGAAGGATGGTCTGGAATTGTGGCACCTTTATGGAACATGCACACGTACCCGTTCGGCAAAGCGCCGAGCGGGCCGCATCCTCATGCGATGAGTATAGCGCGCCGGATCAAATGGTTAACCGAAAATCCCCGACACGGAACAATCGGCGCTTCAAGTTCAAGCACCCTCCCGGTTCGGGCGTCGGGACATTCCGTCCTATCGCTTCAGGGAGTCCTTGACCGCGCCGATCATGTTCTGGACCTTGCCCTCTGCCTTGTCGGCCTTGCCATCGACCTGCAACTTGGCGTCGCCCACGGCTTTGCCGACGGCGACCTTGATCGAGCCTTTGAGCTGCTTGCCGGAGCCGGCTATGCGGTCTTTGTCCATGGTTCATACCTCTGTTGTTGCCGGCGCGGATGGCGCCGATCGGAAATGAAATGATGGTGCGGGCAGGCCGGCCGGGACTAGATCCGGCCCATGAGCAGCAGCACGACGACAATGATGAGCACGAAGCCCAGACCGCTGCTCGGGTAGTAACCCCAGTTGCGGCTATGCGGCCAGCTTGGAAATGCGCCGATCAACATCAGGACAAGGATAATCAATAAAAGCGTACCAATAGTCATGCGCGGCTCCTCAGCGTGAATAAGACTGAGACTAGCGCGCGGCGGAGCGGCCAAGACAGGATCGGAAAATACCTAGCGCGCGTCGAGTTAGAACGGCTTGTTGGAAGCCGCCGCGAGCGCCAGGCGCGCAAGAGCGGGAAGCGACTTCGAACCCGTCTTCCTCATGATGGACGCCCGATGGTTTTCGACGGTGCGCTGGCTGATGCCGAGATCGGCCGCGATGTTCTTGCTCGGGTGCCCGGCCAGCACCATGTCCATGATCTCTCGCTGCCTCGCTGTGAGACCGGCGAGATTGTCGGCCGCCGTCTCGCGCCAGGCGAGCTCCTTGCCCGCGTCCCGCGAACGTTCGAGCGCGCGGTCGATACTTGCGATGAGGTCGGCGCGGCCGACCGGCTTTTCGATGAAGTCCGATGCCCCCGCCTTCATCGCCTGAACCGCCATGGCGACATCGCTGTTGCCCGTGATCATGATGGAAGGCAGGCTGTGGCCGTCGTCGTTCAATCGCTGCAGCAGCTCCATTCCACTCATGCCCGGCAGATAGGCGTCGATCAGAAGACAGGCCTCGCCGCCCGGCCGATAGGCTGCGAGAAAAGCTTCGCAGGACGCGAAGTCCTCGACGGCCCGCCCATCCTCCTCTAGCAAGCCGCGAACACCCGCGCGAATATTGGCGTCGTCATCGACGACGTAAATAACTGGCGCAGCGGAGTGCGGGGTCCGCTCCACCGCATGCGGTTTCCGGGCGAGCGAAGTCGCGGGCGCTGCCGGAAGAAGGCGCAGGATCGTCTGCGTCAGCTCGCTCAACTTCACCGGCTTGTTGAGCTGCACGCATCGCTGGATCGCGATGTTGCGCAGCGTTTCCGTCGAAATGTCGCCGGTCAGAATGATCACGGGGATTTCACGACGGAGATTCGCGCGCAGCTTCGAGGCCACCTGAAGGCCGTTCAGGCCATTCGGCAAATTGTAGTCGGCGAGAAGGAGATCGGGTCGGGTCGTCCCGTTGGCCACCAATTCCAATCCGGCGACGCCATCGACCGCCGTCGTCACGCGATGGCCCTCGCCGGTCAGCAGAAGCTCCAAAAGCTCCCGCACTTCCGGATCGTCCTCGACCACGAGGATCGTGCCGCCACGATGCGCCTTCTCGACGACGACTTCCTTGAGAGCTTCTTCTTCCTGCTCCGGTACCGCTTGGGTAGCGGCGGCGGGCAGCGCAACCTCGACGGAAAAGAAAGATCCCCTGCCGGGCTGCGAGCGCACGGCCACCTTGTGGTCCAACATTTCTCCCAGCCGTCGCACGATCGAGAGGCCGAGGCCAAGACCGCGGCTTCTTTCGCGCGCGTCATTGTCGAGCTGATGATATTCCTCGAAGATCGCCTCAAGCTCGTCAGCCGGTATGCCAACGCCGCTGTCCAGAACCTGGATGCTCAGCATTCCCTTGTGCCGGCGACAACCGACCAGCACCTTGCCGCTCGCGGTATATTTCAGCGCATTCGACAAAAGGTTGCGGAGCATCTGGCCCAGCAGATGCGGATCGCTGAAAACCGGGAGGCCGCATGAAACGACGCGTAGCGAAAGACCCTGCGCATCCGCACTGTATGTGAATTCCTCGCGCAGCCTGTCGAGCAGATCGTTGATCGGAAATGCGACCTTCTCGGCGCGCACGGTTCCGGCCTCGATCTGGTTGAGATCGAGCAGCGTGTTCAACATGCCCGACATCGCTCCCAGCGTCTGGTCCAGGCGTTTGACGAGCTTCTGCGCCGCGGCGCCTTGAACCATCTTGGCCAAAAGCCCCTGAAGCAGCGCCAGCGTTTGCAGGGGCTGGCGGAGATCGTGGCTTGCGGCGGCGAGGAAGCGGGACTTCGCCATGTTGGCGAGATCGGCCTGCAATTTTGCCGCCTCCAGCGCCTTGGCGATATGTTTGCGCTCGGTGATGTCGGTGAAAGTGATAACCACGCCTTCGACGGCGCCGCTATGGGCGCGGAAGGGCGATATGCGGCGAATGAACCAGCCGCCGCGGGATGCCTCGACCTCTCTTTCCGCAGTCGTAAGCGTTGCGAGCACCGAGCGACAGTCGATCAGAAGTCCTTCATCCGCCACCAGCGAATGCAGATCGGCGAGCGGGCGGCCGACATCGCCCGGTATGACGTTGAACAGCGATTTCGTGGCCGGCGTGAAGAAGCGGATATTGAGGTGGGAATCGAGAAAGAGCGTCGCAACGTCCGTGCTGTAAAGCACGTTCTGCAAGTCGTTGGAGGTGGTCCGCTGCCGCTCCAGAGTTTCCTGAAGCTGGCTGTTGAGAGCGGTCAGTTCCTCGTTGAGCGATTGCAGCTCTTCCTGCGAGGTCAGCAACTCCTCATTCGTGGACTGGTATTCCTCGTTGACCGACAGAGCCTCTTCGTTGATCGCCTTCTGGTCTTCGCTCGACAGTTCGAGGTCGCGGATCGCACCCCGCAACTCCTCTCTCGCGGCCTCCAGTTCCTGCTCCAGCTCCGCGACGCGCGGCACATCCGGCTGTACGGCGGGACGCGTCTGCGAGAGTTCGCTCTTCGCCTCGTCGACGAAGCAGATGAGCAGCAAATCTTCGCCGTCGCTGAGCACCGGCTGGATGTCGATGTGAAAGCGAACCTCTTCGCCCTTGCGGTCCGTCCGGCCGCCGGCGACGACGACGCGCATCTTCTCCCGCGTCGCCTGCTGGATGGCCGGGCGGAGCTTGCCCGTCATCCCCTGGCGCGCCATGGCGAAGAGATCATGCGAGGGCTGTCCGGGCGCAACGTGCAGATAGCGGTCGATCGGGCCGACGGAATGAAGGCATTTATGCTTGCGATTGATCAGCACCGCAGCGGGCGCATAGGTTTCCATCACCAGCCGCCTGCAAAGATCGGCGAGCGTCGCCTGGCGGGACGGCGCCTGGCCCTGGCCGGGGCGCGCGGGAATCCGCATGCCTTCGCCGAAACTGATCGGAAAGCCGAATTCTCCCGAGCTGCTGCGTCCGATATGCCTGTAAAGCCGCTCCGGCTTCGAAATCACCTCGAAGCGACCCTCGAAGTTGCTGATCGTTTCGGAGCTTCCCAGAAGCAGGATGCCGCTTTCGCGGAGCGCGAAGTGGAACACCGAAATGGCCTTGGCCTGCGCTTCCGGGCGCAGATAGATCAATAGATTTCGGCACGAGATGAAATCGAGGCGCGAGAATGGCGGGTCGATCAGCACATCGTGCACGGTAAAGACCACCGCCGCGCGAAGCTCGGGCGATACGCGATAGCCATGCTCTTCCTTGGAGAAGAACCGCGCGAGGCGCGCCGGGGTGACATCCGCTTCTATCGTCTCCGGATAGAGTCCCTCGCGCGCGGTTGCGATGGCGTCGGGGTCGACGTCGGAGGCGAAGACTTGCAATTTGACATTGTGCTTCGAAGCCGTGATCTGCTCGCGGAAAAGCATGGCGATGGAATAGGCTTCCTCGCCCGTGCTGCATCCGGCAATCCAGATGCGGATCGGATGCTCGGAGAGCTGGTTGCGCACGAGGTCCGGGACGATCTTGTCGGCCAGAAGGTCGAACACCTGCCGGTCGCGGAAGAAGGCGGTCACGTTGATGAGCAGGTCTTGCGCAAGCAGGCCGAGTTCAACCGGATCGTTGTGCAGAAATTCCAGATAGCGCCCCATGTCGCCGATGTTGCCAGCAGTCATGGACATGCGACGTTCGATCCGCCGCCTCAGCGTTCCGCGCTTGTAAAGCGTGAAATCATGAGATGTTTCACGGCGAAGGAGATCGACGACCTCCGGCAGAAAATCATGCGGCCGTTCCATGGGAGGCGCATCGGCGCCGCCCGGTTCGTGGGCAAGCAACTGATTGTGCTCGATTAGCGCATCGGCCATTTCATCGACGGGCAGCACGAGATCGACGACGCCGGTTATGATCGCGTTTCGCGGCATGCCGTCATAAGTCGCCTCGTCGGGATCCTGCACGATGACGAAGCCGCCTTTTTCCTTCAAGGCTTTCAGGCCGGTGCTACCGTCGGTGCCGGTGCCGGACAGGATCACGGCCACGGCCCTCGGGCCGCAATCGTCGGCCATCGATTGCAGAAGAAAATCGAAAGGCATTCGCGCGCCGTGGCGCGCCTTGGGTTGGGAGAGGTGCAGGGCGCCGCCGGCGACGGCCAGATAGGCACCCGGCGGAATGACGTAAAAATTATTGCGCTCGATCCGCATTCCATCGGCGGCCTGCCGCACCGTCATCGAGGTGTGTCCGGCCAGAAGATCCACCATCATGCTTTCATGCGTTGGATCGAGGTGCTGGATCAGAATGAAAGCCATGCCGTTGTCGGCCGGCAGGGCACGGGCGAGTTTTCTGCACGCATCGAGACCGCCTGCCGAAGCGCCTATGCCGACGACGGTAATATGTTCAGCTACGCTCGGCGGAGCGCGCGCCGGAACGGCGCGTTTGCCCGATCGCGCCCGGGCCGGCTTGGGCCCCTTCGGACGACTCTTCTGCATTTTGATTTTTCTCGAACCGCCGCTCACCAATGGGAGGCGTGCAAACATATTATCACGCTTTTCCCATTCCCGCGATGTTTCGCAATCTCCACGGGCGCAAACGTCCCTGAGTAGTTTCCGAGTCTGCCCGGCCGTCCGTCGCGCGCCTAAGCTTGCGAAAGTAACACTGGCGGCAAAACGGCGGAAAATTCCGTCACCGGACAATTCGACTATCGGGAGATCAATCATGAAATATGCGATTCCAGCCGCTCTGTTCGCCGCTGCACTCATGCTCGCAGCCTGCGAAGGCCCCCCCGGTCCGCGCGGCGCGCAGGGCAACCAGGGTAATGCGGGAAATACCGGCGACACCGGCGCAACGGGTAACACGGGAAATACCGGCAATACCGGTGACACGGGCGCGACAGGCGACACCGGAAGCCAGGGCAATACCGGCGACACCGGCGCAGCCGGCAAGCAAGGCAACAAGGGCAATACGGGTAGCACGGGCGCGACGGGCAGCGGCGACACGACCGTCATCGTCAAGCCGTAACCCGCTGAAACAGGATCAGAACCATGACAAACGTAAGAAGTTTCTTTCTTGCCATCTCGCTCTCCATGGCGACCATGGCGGCCGCCATCGTTTCGACAAGCGCGCTTGATCGCGCCCATGCCGCCACGGCGGAAGACCTCAACAGGGACGCCGACCAGGCGTTGCAGGCGCTGTACAGGACCAATCCGGTCGCGGCGGATATATCGAAGAGGGCGCGCGCTATCCTCGTCTTCCCCAATATCGTCAAGGCCGGTCTTGTGTTCGGCGGCGCCTATGGCGAAGGCGTGCTGAAGCAGGGCTCGAAGGTCGACGGCTATTACAACTCCGTCACCGGATCATGGGGCCTCCAGGCCGGCGCGCAGTCCTACGGCTATGTCGTCTTCCTGATGTCGAAGAAGGCCGTGAAGTACGTTCATCAGACGCATGGCTGGGAAATCGGCGTCGGCCCGACGGTTGTGATCGTCGACGCGGGCGTCGCCAAGAATCTCTCGACCTCGACGCTGAAGGACGATGCCTATGCCTTCATCTTCGACCAGCAGGGTTTGATGGCTGGCGTCAGCATCGAAGGCACGAAGATTTCAAGGATCAATCGCTGAACCGCAGCGAATAAATCGGTCGCGGCCCCGGTTGCCGAAAGGCGGACGGGGCCGCGGCTTTTTAAACGGCGGCCACCCGCGACGGTCATGCATCGCGCGACGCCGGAACGTCTTCCATCATAGGTATTTTCCGAGTCTGTCCCGGTTCGCGCCTGCGGGTTTATGAACATCACTCGCAATCCGGCTTCGCGCGTCCTCACTCGCTCCACCCAAAGGAATAGCTTCATGAATCGCATGGTAATGAGCGGCGTGACCATTGTGCTGCTTGGTCTTCTCGGCTTCGCGATACCGATCTTCACGACCCAGAAGACCGAAGACGTGGCTCGCGTCGGCGACCTTCGACTTCAGACGACGGAAAGCACCGCGCACACCGTTCCGCCCCTTCTCAGCGCCGGCGCCGTGCTGCTCGGCCTCCTTGTGGTCGGCGCGGGCCTCTACAAGCGAGTCTAAGCCGACAGCGCGGTGAAATTCGGCGACGCCGATACGGCGACTTTTTCTCCGAGATTTCGCACGGCACCGTGTTTTTGTTGACCGCGAGGCGCCGAATGAAAGATGCCGTTCCCAGTCTGTTGACCAGCCACGATATTGCAAAGGCGACGGAGCAGCTTCGCACCGAGCACCGGCAGGAAACGGGCGGCGTCCAGCAGATCGTGGACCGGATTACCGCCTTTGTGGGACATCCGGGCTTTCTGGTCGGCCTCACCCTGACGATCATCCTGTGGATGGCCGCAAATCTCGTTGCGGGTTTCGCAGGCTTCAGGCCGATGGACCCGCCGCCATTCGCCTTGCTTCAGGGCGCGCTGAGTGCGATGGGGCTCTATGTCGCCGCGCTCATTCTTTCGACGCAGCGCCGCGAGGACCAGCTGTCCAGCCACCGCGAACAACTCAACCTCGAACTCGCCATACTCAACGATCAGAAGGCGTCGAAAATCATCCAGCTTCTCGAAGAAGGTCGCCGCGACAATCCGATGATATCGGATCGCGTCGACGACCAGGCGCTCGCCATGTCGACGCCGTCGGACCCGCATTCCGTTCTGATCGCCATCAAGGAAGTGCAGGACGAAGGCCGCTGAAGCCGGCCGGAGACCGGGCCAGGTCTCGCCTGCGTATATTCCGAACCTATCGCTCGGCGCATCGCGACCTCAATATCCTTGTCAACGGTCGAGGCGCGAAGCCAGTCAAGGTGCGCTCCCATCGACAAGTGGAGAAACGGGCATGATCGCATCGAAGGCTTTCAATACATCTCACGCCGCAATCCTGGGCACCATTGCCGGCGTCGCCTATGCATTCGTCATGTGCGGCCTCGCCAATCTTCTCTCCACCAGCATGATGAGCACGGTCGTTCTGGCGTTTGTCGTCGGCGGAGCGATCGGTGCGGGAACCCTCGGCGGCATCGCCGCGTTGCTCAATCATGTGGAAGCCTTCAGCCGCAGCCGCGACGAGCGCCTGGCGAAGGCGAGCATGGCGCTTCTTCCGGGCATTTTCTACCACGGCGCCGGGAACTAGCGGCCTTCCGCTGCTTTCCTCCCGAGCGCATTTCACCCGAAGCCGACACAGTCCGCATAAGTGCGGCGGCCGGCGATACCGAAGGAACCGAACATGAAGACTGCAATCAGAGGGGCCGTTCTGGCCCTTGGCCTGGCCGGCGCGACCTTGTCGATGGCTGGCGCGGCGAGCGCCGCGGAGGTCGGCATTTCGCTCAATCTGGGCAATGTCGCCTTCGCCTATCAGGACGGCTATTGGGACCACGCCCATCATTGGCATCGCTGGCGCAATTCGCATGAAGCGCGCGACTACAGGGCCAAGCAGGGGCCGTCCTATCACAACTGGAATCACAATCGCGACAGGGATCATGGCTGGCACGACCACAACTAGATCCTGAAAGACTTCATCGGAACCCGGCGCTCTCGAAGCGCCGGGTTTTCGCTGCGTTCAACGCCCCTTCAGCGTGAGTAGATTCCGAGCGTTCCCGGCGGGGTCCGAAAATGACAATCTCGTCATGCCTCATCCCTCCTTGGATCGAGGCGGTAGACGAAGCCCCCCGGAGCAACATTCCCCGGCGCCCCACCGACCCGTTGACCGGGGGACTTCGCACTTCTCAACCGCCATTCCCGAAATTTCACGGCCCTGAATTGTAACCTCAGTTACAGTCATGCCTCGGCGCTCTGCTAGCGTCCGTCAAAGGGACAATGGAGGGACGCCGATGACGACGAATGAAGAAGTGCGCCAGCTCGTGGCCGCGGACGACCGCAAGGATTTCGATTTCTCCGAACGCGGTTTCATCGCCACGCGCAGCGATCCGGTGATCAAGCGCGATGCCGGCGGCGTCGCCTACGATCTGTCGGCCTATGATTTCCTGGATGGCACGGCAGCGGATACGACCAATCCGAGCCTCTGGCGGCAGGCGCAGATCCTGACGAAGCACGGCCTCTTCAAAGTCGCCGAGCGCATCTATCAGGTTCGCGGTTTCGACGTGTCGACCGTGACTTTCATCGATGCCGGCAAGGGCTGGATCGTCGTCGATCCGCTGACCTCGGTCGAGGCGGCGCGCGCCGCCTATGAGCTTGTCACCCAGCATCTCGGCAAGAAACCCGTTCTCTCCGTTGTCTATTCGCACAGCCACACCGATCACTATGGCGGCGTCGGCGGCGTCACGACAGCAGACGAGGTGGCGTCCGGCGCCGTTTCGATCATTGCGCCGGAAGGGTTTCTCAAGGAAGCCGTCTCCGAGAACATCATCGCCGGCCCGGCCATGCTGCGCCGCGCGCGTTTCCAGTTCGGGCTCACGCTGCCGCACGGCACGCATGGCGAGATGACCTGCGGCCTCGGTCCGCGTCCGTCGATGGGCACGGTTTCGCTGATCGCGCCGACGATAGACGTCACGCATACCGGCCAGGAGATCACGGTGGGCGACGTCACGATGGTCTTCCAGTTGACGCCCGGCACGGAAGCGCCGTCCGAGATGAATTTCTACCTGCCGCAGTTCCGCGCTCTCTTCATGGCCGAGAATGCGAACCTCACCATGCACAATCTTCTGCCCGCGCGCGGCGCGCTGGTGCGCGACGCTAAGGCCTGGGCGGATTATCTGACGGAATCCATCCGTCTCTTCGGCGACAAGAGCGACGCGATGTTCGCCGCGCACGGCATTCCGCGCTTCGGCACGGAAGAGATCGTGGGCTTTCTCACCAGCCATCGCGACGCCTATAAGTTCCTGCACGACCAGACGGTGCGGCTGATGAATGCGGGCTTCACGGCGACGGAAATCGCCGAAGTTCTGAAGCTGCCCGACGTGCTGGCGAAACAATGGTTCAACCGCGGCTATTACGGCACGATGAGCCACAATTCGAAGGCGGTCTATCAGCGCTATCTCGGCTGGTACGACGCAAATCCCGCGAACCTCAATCCGCTGCCGCCGGAACCGGCGGCCAAGCGATATGTCGAGGCCATGGGCGGGGCGAAAGCCGTCATGGCGCTCGCGGAAAAGGCAACGGCTGCCGGCGAGCTTCGCTGGGCGGCGACGCTGCTCAACCATGTCGTCTTTGCCGACGACGCGAATAAAGAGGCGCGCGAGCAACTCGCCGCCGTCTATACGCAGCTCGGCTTCCAGTCCGAGGCCGGCACCTGGCGCAACATCTATCTCACGGGCGCGCAGGAGCTTCGCACCGGCGTCATGCAACTCCCCTCCGCAGGAGCGCATGCCGACGTTCTGGCGGCGACGACCACGCCGATGCTGCTCGATTTCGCGGCCGTCCGCGTCAATCCGCAGAAGGCTTCCGAGCGGCGGTTCATGATCAATGTCGAACTTACCGATCGCGGCGAGACGCATCTCATTACAGTCGAGAACGGCGTCCTGATCCACGAGACCGGCATTCGCGACGCCTCGGCGGGCGCCACCATCCGCATGAAGCGCGTGGAATTTCTGATGACGCTGCTTGCGGGCGTGCCGGTTGCCCCGCTCGTCTCATCGGGCAATGTTTCGATCGAAGGGGACGCAACGCTTTACGACGCGCTTGTCGGCCTGATCGAACCCATTGTCGCGAACTTCCCCATCGTCACGCCCTAGAGGCGACACGGATGCGGGCGCAAAGGAAACAGGCGGGGCATCGACCCCGCCTGTATCGTTCTCGAAGCGCGGATAGTTCAAATCACGGCAAGGCGGACGTGACCGGAGCAAGCGCCGTCGAGACCTGGGTCAGCGCGCCTTTGACCGGCGTCGCCACAGGCGCGGGAAGGACGCTCGACACGGTATTCCCGAGGCCGCTGACGGCGCTGGCGCCGCCGGCGCCGCCGACGCCGCCGGCGCCGCCCGCAACGCCCGACACCGATGTCAGCAGGCCCTGAACCGTCCCGTTCGGATTTGACGTGCCCGCACTCACAATGTTCGTCAGCGCGGTCTGTCCCGTGCCGCTGGTAAGGCCGCCGGCCAGCGAGGTGATGACCGCCGTCGGATCGCCACCGGGCAGTGCGAGGCCCGAGGGGAGACCCGAAGGCAGACCGCCGGGCAGACCCGGCAGAGACGGGACGCTGCCCGCAGGCACCACATTGCCGAGCGCGCCGGAGTTGCCGCCGCCAACAAGCGTGCCGACCACGCCATTGGTGCCGACGATGCCGGTCAGCGGATCCTGACCCGCCACGTCGTCAAGCAACCCGCCCGTGCCGGCCACGCCGAGATCCGGAAGCTGACTCGTGACGGTCGACAGCGGAAGCGCGCTGGCGATCTGGGCCGCCACAGGTGCGAGCTGGCTGGAAAGCGGCTTCAACTGATCGGCGGGTATCTGACTCCCGAGCTCCCCGTTGCTGCCACCGCCGAGCACGCCGCCGGTGCCGAGTATCGGATCGGTCAGCGCCGAGACGCCGAGCGCGCTCGTTGCGCCGCCGGTTCCGGTTACGCCCAATTGCGGGACGGAGGACGAGCTTGCACCGCCGCCGCTACCGCCGCCTCCCAGCGACGAACCGGTGCCGTCGCTCGCGCAGGCGGCAAGCAGCACAAGGGCGCTCGTCGCCAGCAACACATTCCTCAAAGATTTCAACTGTTGCATCTCATCCTCCCCTTTCCGGGTTTGTGTGATGACGCTACCGCCTCGCCGCCATTAACTGGTGTAGAGCCGTGTGCGCTTGCGTGCGTTTTTGTTCGGCATAACGCCATCGCACTTGGCCGGATTCGCTCCCGCGATTGGCCGGATCGGCACTCTTTTCCCGCCCCTTCGCGCGTGCATATGGGGGCATTGGAAATGAACGTCCCGATCAAGGCTGGAGAAGCGTTTCATGACGGCACAAAGTGCGGCGGAAGTTTTCGGCGATCCCGTTCCTGCGTGGCCCATTCCCGCGCGGCCCGTTCCGCCGCTCAGGACGCCCGGCCTTTCAGCCGCGCTGCTCAGGCCTCATCTTCTCGCCAACCTCATCGCTTCCTATCCGGACCACTGGTACGAAGCGGATTTTTCCGACTTCCGCGTCGGCATCGCCAGCGCCGCGCGCGGCGTGCTCGTCAACGAACCGGAGACGATCCGGCACATTCTCGTCACCAATGCCGCCAACTATCCCAAGGACGACAATCAGCTCGCCATTCTGAAACCGCTGCTCGGGCAGGGCCTGCTGACGGCGGACGGCGACGTCTGGCGGCGCAACCGGAAGCTTGCCGCCCCCATATTCCAGCATTCAAGCGTCCGCGAATTCGCGCCCCTGTTCGTCGCCGCGGCGGAACGCTCGGTCGGGCGCCTGCTCGAAAGCGGGAAGCCCTTCGCCATCGATCATGAAATGACGCGGCTGACGCTCGACATTATCGGCTCCAGCGTTCTCGGCGCCGACATAGGCGACGATTTCGACGGCATCGCCCACTCCGTCACAAGCACGCTCGACAAATTTCCGGCGATGTTCCTGGCCGGCGCCTTTCTCCCGCCATGGGCGCGGGATGGCTTCATCGACCGGCTGGTGAAGCCGGGACGCCGCGGGCTCGACATATTCGCCCGCCGCATCATCGAGGCGGCCAAGCACAAGGAACACGACGACACGCTGCTTTCGCGGCTGATGGTCGCGTCCCGCGCCGACAGCGGGCAGGAGATGAGCGTCGATCAGGTGCGCGACGAGGTGGCGACATTCCTGCTGGCGGGCCATGAAACGACCGCAAATACGTTGACCTGGGCATGGTATCTGCTGACGCTTCACCCCGAGGCCATGCGCCGCGTGCAGAGCGAGGTCGACGAAGTGGCCGGCGCGCAATCGCTGACGGCGGACGACGCGTCCGCCCTGCCCTATACGCGCGCGGTGATCGACGAGGCGCTGCGGCTCTATCCGCCCGTCGCCAACATCATGCGCATGACGAGCGAGGACGACGAAACGCCGGCCGGCGTCGAGCTGCCCGCCGGGCAACGCATACTCATTTCGCCATGGCTGATGCATCGGCATCGTCGCCATTGGCGCGAGCCGGATCGCTTCGATCCTTCGCGGTTTCTCGGCGACGACACGCGGACCACGCCGCGCTATGCCTATCTGCCCTTCGGCGGCGGTCCACGCATCTGCATCGGCGCGAGCTTCGCCGTTCTCGAGGCCGTTCTCATTCTCGCGACATTCGCTCGACGCGCGCATATCCGGGTTCTGAACGCCGCCAATGTCATGCCGCAAGCGAGGCTGGTGCTCAGGCCCAATGTTTCGCTACGCGCGGCCGCGCTGCCCCGCACGGGCCGTTAACGATGCGGCGGAGCGGGATAACGATGCCTTTGTGCGAAAAAGCGATGTTAACGAACAGTCCGTGTGTGTCCCGCGCTACGAACGACGACAAAACCGCACCCTTTGCAAATATTTTGTCTGAGCGAAGTTGATAGAGTTTTCCTGCTTTTGATTGGCCTACGGAGCAGACAAGCGGTTCCGTCATGAAATCGGGGAGATCGAGATGAAAAGGGTTCATCACATACTTGCCGTCGGCGCGATGGCCGTTCTCGGCACCACCCAAGCCATGGCCGCGCTGGAGCCCGGCCAGCAGCACTACTATCTCCAGACGGGTTCGGACTTGCAGAAGGTCTGCGCCAACCCGCAAGACTCTCACAACATAGATGCCGGCGAGCGCGAACGCCTTCTCGTCTGCGGCTCCTATATTCAAGGTTTTCTTGGACATTACGGGCTGGTGCGCCGCGATCTCGGCTCGGTCTCCTTCTGTCTGCCGGCAAGCGGCGTCAGCGGCGAGCAGGTTCGCCTGCTGTTTCTGAACCTCCTGCAACAGAAGCCGCAGATCAGCGACCTGCCGGCCAGCGTCGATCTGGCGACGAGCCTCGCCTGGGGCTATTCCTGCGCGAGCCAGGCCAGCGACAAGACGGCGGCCGGCGGGGACAAGGCTCGTCCGCACAGCACGGCGCAATAGAGGCCATGGCGGAGAGCGGCGCGATGATCCCGGTGACGGATGGCCCGATCGGACTAGTTGGGGAGCGATATCGCGGCGCCCCGCCGATCGCGCCATTCGGACAGCAAGGCCACCAGCAGCTCCCGCAACTCGGTGTCGTTCAGGCTTCGCACCGCAACGGTGAGGTCGGTCAGAACGTCGTCGAGCGGGGTCATGGCTTCATCGCTCGACAAATATTTGTCGTCCATGATCGGGTCCTCTCAACCTTGTCTTCGGATTTGCCGATTTATTCTTTTCTTGATCTCAAGATGGGGGAATTCGCGGGCGGAGAATGTTGAAATCTGTAGCGTTTCGTAACGGTGCAGGAACGACCTACAGGTGTGAGCCAACAGGAGAATGAAAACCTGCCGTTGTCGCTGGGCATGAAGGCGAGCTTGCCCGATAATAAACAGGCGGGGTGGTGTCGGATTAAGCGCCGGATCGTTATTTGGCGACAGTTGCAGTCAATATTTCAGTCCAGTTCCGATGCGGCCGCTGGGGAGTTGGCCGTTCGGATCACCAGGTTCGGAGGGAGAATCCATGGAGACCGAGGCGCGGATCAATGAAGGCGGCGAAACTTCCAGCGAAGCACCCATTTCGATTCTGCTTGTCGACGACGACCCCGACATACGCGCCGAGCTTGGCGAGTATCTGACCGCCAACGGCTTCGCCATCGGCGAGGCCCCCGATGCGCGGACGGCGCTGACCCAGTTCGGCTCGAGCAAGTTCGACCTCGTCGTGCTCGATCTCTCCCTCGGCAAGGACAACGGCTTCGACCTCCTGCGCGAGATCAGACAGACACACAGCACGCCCTGCATCATGGTGACGGCGCATGGCGATGCTACGGACAAGGTCGTCGGACTGGAGCTCGGCGCGGACGATTATGTGGTGAAGCCCGTCAATCTGCGCGAGCTCCTCGCCCGCATACGCGCATTGCTGCGGCGCTCGGGCCGCTCGGGCGGCGACAACCGCAAGGGCGACGCGCCCATAGTCATCGGCGGCGACGGGTCCAGTTCCTGGCAATTCGACCCCGTGCGGCGCAATCTTCTTTCGCCGGAAGGCGAGCTGGTGCCATTGACCACCGCCGAATGCGATCTCCTGATCGAACTCGTCGCGCATGAGGGCCGCCCCCAGACGCGCGAGGATCTCTGCCGCCGCGTGTTCAACCGCGCATGGCAGCCCTATGATCGAAGCCTCGACAGCATCGTCGTGAAACTCCGCCGGAAGCTCGAGCCGAACCCCGATCACCCGATGGTGATCAAGACGATCCGCGGCAAGGGCTATCTCTTCACCGGATTTCCGACCGACGCCTGAGAAGAGGGTCAGATCGCGGGGGCGGCGGGAACGGCAAGTTCGACGAAGCCTCCGCCGTCGTGATTTCCGATTGTGAGGCGACCGCCGCTTTCGCGAAGAATGGCGTCGCAGATCGCAAGACCTAGGCCCGTCCCCTTCTCCGCCGGCTTGGTCGTGAAGAAAGGCTCTAGCGCGCGGTCGAGCACGGCGGGCGGGAAACCCGGGCCATTGTCCTCGACGCGCAGAACGATTTCATCGGGCGCGGCGAAGGCGTGGATGCGGAGCGCGCCGCCCCGCTTGTCGCGCGCGGCGCTGCCGATGCCGTTCATGGCGTCGGCCGCGTTCTGAATGAGGTTGGTCAGCACCTGCTCGAGCTGCAAGCCATCCGCCATCACGGCCAGATCCGGCGCAACATCCATCTCGACGCCGATGCCCGCCTGATCGAGAACGTGACGGATCATCGCCAGCACGCCTTCAACCAATTCGCGGAGAGGAACGGATGCATGTTCGCCGATGCTCTTGCGACCGAAGCGGCGCATGCGGTCTATGACGGACGACGCTCGATCGACCTGCGCCATCATGCGCGCGATTTTCACGTCGACCGCCGCCGGATCGAAGTTCGGCAAAGCGAGCAGAGCTTCGAGGTTCTGTGCGGCGAGAGAAATCGTGTTCAAGGGCTGCTTCAATTCATGCGCGATGCTGGCCGACATCTGGCCGAGAGCGGCCATTTTGGCCGTCTGGGCGAGCTGCGATTGCTCCTCGCGCAGCAGCAGAGCCTGGCGCAGCAGAAGCGCAAACCGCTCGGCAAAGGCGAGGCCGGTCGCGCTCGGTCTTTGCGAGCCGCGTAGACCGCAGAGAAAATAGGCCGTCTGCGACTTCAAGGGCAGCGGAAGGGCGAGGATGCGGTTGTCGGCAAAGCCGAGCTCCTGCCGCAACCCGCCGGTTTGCGGGTCGTCGCCGGCATAGAGCCTGATCGAACGATCGGCGAGATCCTTGGCAATCGATTCGACCGCGGGCGCGACGGAACGGGACAGCATGCGCGGCTCGGGCGCGAGCACACGCGGCAGTCCGTCGAATCCGAGTTCGACAATCGCGGCGCCGTCGCCTTTCACCCCTTCAGCCAACAGAGCGGTGAGACGCGCGAGCTTTTCGCGCGAGGTCGAACTTGCGAGCAGAAGGCGCAGGCCTTCGAGCATGGCCTCGGCTTCTATGCGCAATTCCTCCTCGCGGAGCCGCGTTGCGCGCATGCGCGCGAGCATTTCGGCCTCGCCGGTGCTCACGCGCGCATGGGCCGCAGTCAGAGAGCCCACAAAGAAGCCGCCGAAGTCGCCCTCCTTCAACAGCCCCGACATATAGAGCTGCTGATCCGGCTGAAATCCAGCCCCAGCGAAGGTCACGCGCAAGTGCCGGACGCTTCGCTCGGCGCGGAGGAGATCGAGCATGTTGCGGCCGCCCTCGCCTGCCATCAAAGTCGCGAGATTTGCGCCTTCGACGGCGCTTGCGAAATCGTCGCGGCGATTGAGAACGCGGCGGCAGCGCATCGCGCCCTCGGCGGTCGCCTCCCAGATGACGTCGGCGCCCAGTTCTATCCAGGCGAGCGCGTCCTCGTTCATAGCCTGGAGCCTGCGGCGATGGAGAATCTCGGTCTTTCGGCGGTCGATGCGGGCGAGCCCGGCTGCCGCCAGTTCCGCAAAGAGCGCGAAGCGCCGGCGATGCTCCTCGCCGGGCTCGTCGCCTTGGATGAAAAGACCGGCATAGGTCTCCCAGGCGGCGGGTTCGCCGGAAGCGGAGAGAAGGCCCGACCAGGCGCGGCTGCGACCCGGCTCGAAATGGCCGACACTTCTGCGCGCCTTGCCGAACCAGTTCTTGAATTCTTCGCCTTCCGCGATGGTCAAGCCTTCGCTGCCCTCCTGCCAGGCGATGAGCGGCATGCCGTCCGGCGCGGCGTTGATCTCGCACAGGGCCAGGCGCAATCCGCCGCCGGCGCGCGACAGATCGTCGAGGCCGAGCCGCAAGGCCCTCCGCAATTCCTCGCCTTCATGCGCGCGCGCGACGCCAAGCGCGAAATCCGACACGGCCCTGTCGAGCGTGTGGATTCTCTCGACGGCCATTTCGTTCGCGCTCGGCGCATTCATCGGCCGCATGGCGGCGAGCCTCCGCAAATCATGGTGGTCAATTTCAGCCGGATGGATCGGCGACGATGAACGTCGTCGATACGGGCGGCAGGCTGGACAGGTTCGGGACGAAGGGCAGCACGTTAAAACGCGTATCCGAATAGGAAATGCTGACCTTCACCATCTCTCCATTCGACGAGGTCCCGACCGAGGTTACCGACACCGTCGCCTTGTTCGGATCGACCAGCGGCGAGTATGCGTTGAGCGCATAGGAGATGGCCGTCGTCGCGAGCGATTGCCGCTCGGTGTCGCTCAATCCGGCGACCGCCGCGCGCCCGCCTTCCGCCACGGCATAGGACAGGGCGATGCGCGTCGCATATTGAAATCCGAAGGCCACGATCCCGAACAGCAGCATGAGGAAGAGGCCGGCGACGAGCGCGAACTCGATCGCCACCGTACCCCTCTCATCCGACACAAGGCGCGGGGGGGCGCGCCTCGGTCCGGTGTGAGCCAACAGCATCAACCTTTCGCGGCCGAACTGACGTCCGACGCCAGATTGCTGAAGATCGTGCCCAGATTGGTGCCGATCCCGCTGATGAAGGTGGTGATGCCAAGGACGATACCGGCGGCCAGCAAACCATATTCGACGGCGGAAAGACCGCTCTCGTCGGCAACGAAGCGCTTCACCGCTGCTTTCAAATTCATATTCATCTTTCCCTCTCCTTTGTTTCGGAGTTCGGTCCTGCGTGCCTGCCGGACCGGCCCTCCGCCTCCAACACCCATCGAAATCGTAACGCCGCATAACAGTAAATTCGACTGATCGTAATGCTCAGTGATCATAATCCGGCGCTACTATTACTCTCCCTCTCGACGTCTGTTCTGTTTTATTATCCGCTTCCATTATTTCTATTCAATAAAAATAATTCGTATGCTGTCATTACTTGTTGCCGCCTCATCGCGTCTCCATCCCGCGATCGTCGTCATGCGCGGGCAGCGGCTTTCCGATGTTGTCGAGATAGTTTTTGTAGACCGCATCGGCTTCGTCGCCGTTCATCGCCGTGCCGGGTGTGCGGGCGGCGCGCTGCGCTTCCATGACCTGCTGCTCCTGCGTGAGGCCGGCCGGCGATTGCGGTGCGCAGGCCGAGAGGCCGAGCAAAAGGCCGAACCCGAAAGCGCTCATGATTTTCCGTGTTTTCACGCGCATCTCCTTTTTCATTCCGTCGTCGCGGGCTTGTGGCGCGCCTCGACCCAATCGGCGGCGAATTTCTGAACTTCGGCACGCTCGCGCGGCGTCGGAATGCCGTCGAGGACCGCGCGGGCGTCGTCTTCCTTGCCCGACATCATCAAGGCGAGAACGAGATTGTTGCGGATCGAGCTCGACGAAGGATCGAGCTCCTGCGCCTGGCGCAGATTGAACTCGGCCTTGGGAAGCGCGTCGGCGCCGAGATGCAACTCGGCAAAACCGAGATTGTTCAGGTAGTCGGCGCTGGAGGGCTGTCCCGTCACGGCGGCGGCAAAGTGCTGCTCGGCGCTCTTCCAGTCGTTTTTGGCGGCGTCGACGCGGCCGAGCCCGTTATCACCCGCGGCCGCGAGGTCCGTGCCGCTCAGTTCGGCAAATGCCTTTCCGGCCTCATCATATTTGCCGACGCCAAGAAGCGCTTCGCCGCGCAGCTTGAAGTAGCGCGGTGTCGTGCTTTGCGAAACGGCATATTGATCGAGATAGCCGAGCGCGGCGCGATTTCGACCCTGGGCGATCAGGCTCTCGACGACAGTGAGATAAAGCGAGGCGGTCGATCCCTCCGTGACCGGCTGAGGCGCCGATGTCGAGGACGGAAAGGCCGTCATCTGATCGAGGGTCGCCTTGTCGCAGGCGGCCAGGAAGGTCAGCGCCGCGAGGCAGGTCGTCGTCAGCAGCCGGTGAAAAATGCGCGTCATTTGCTATGCGTCCTGTGAGCTACGGTCTGAACCGTGTCGGTGACCTGCACGACTGCCGGCCCGACGAGAATGACGAGCAGGACAGGAACGAAGAAGAAAACCATAGTGACCGTGAGATAGGTTGCGCGCCGGCCGCCCTCTTCGCGCGCGCGGGCAAGGCGCTTGTCGCCCAATTCGCTCGAAAACCGGCGCAGGCTCGGCCCGAGTTCCCCGCCCTGAAACAAGGCCTGCTTGAGGAGATTGGCGAAGTCGACGCCTTCGTCCACGGCCAGCCGCTGGCCGAGCCGGTCGAGCGCCACGTCGTAGGGAACGCCGGATTCGACATCCGCGACATGCTTGCCGAGAACGGCCGCCGTGGTCGGCGCGGCGCGGCCGGCCACATCCGCTACATAATGCAGGCACTGGTCGATGCTGACGCCGCTGTCGAGCACCATCAGCACGAGGTCGAGAACGGTCGGCAATTCGCGCTGAATGCGACGGGCGCGGCGTTCGCCCCAATACTTGACCGCGATGAGCGCATAGCGATGGAAGAGGAAGGCGAAGGCCGCCGCGATCAGGATGTTGACAATTCCAGGGCCGCTTTCCCCGTCGCGCCAGAGAAGCACCGCGGCTCCGACGGCGAGCGCGGCGCCAAGACGCAGCCCCATGAAAATGTAGACGCCAGACGGACGGAAGTAGCCCGCTTTGGACAGGAGCTCCCTGATCTCGCGATGATCGTCGTCGCCGCGCGCGATTTTTCGGCCGAACCGCTCGAGCAACTGCATCAGCCGTTCCAGCGCGTCGGCGCGCAGGCGGGTGCTTGCGAGCAGCGCGGACAAGCGCGAGGCGGCGGCCCTCTGGCGGATCAGCACCGAACCCGACGCCGCAAGCGCCAGAGCGCCCGCGACGGCCGAGAGGCCCGCGACGATCCAGATCAACCCGCTGATGGCAGGGCTCAACATTTTCGCCTCAATACTTGATACGCACGATGGAGCGCATAAGGAATGCGCCCACCAGTTCGGACAGGCCCGCAAAGATCAGCATTTTGTTTCCCGCCGGCTCGTCGATGAAGTAGCGCGTATAGGACGGGTTCGAGAGCATGACGACGGCGCTGGCGAGCAGCGGCAGCAGACCCAGAATCCAGGCGCTGGCGCGGATCTGGGAAGTGTTTGCGCGCACCTCGCGGTCGACCGCGCCGCGGCGGCGGATATTCTCGATGAGATTGGCGAGCACGGCCGTCAACGACCCGCCAAAGCGCAGGTTCGTTTCGATGGCTGTGCCGAAGAGGCGCAGTTCGTGCAGGTCGAGCTCCTCGGCAAGCGCGTTGACGCTTTCCGCAACGCCCGCGCCATTGGCTATGCGCCGGATCGTCGGGGTGAAAAACTCGACGAGGATCGGCGGCGATGATTGCGTCGCCCGGACGAGAGCGACCGAGAGCGCATTGCCGACGGCGAGCAATTGCCGCACGCGGTCCAGAAATCCCGACATGCAGCCCGACAGGGCTTCCATGCGCCTGGTCGCCGCATAGTCGAGAAGGCCGACGGCGCTGCCGGCCAATGCCGTCGTGGCGGTAGTCGCTATAAGAATGTCGAACGACAGGACCAGAACAATCCAGAGCGCGACGAAGGAGAGAAGGACGAGCGCGAGGCGGCTCGCATCGAGCTGTATGTCTGCCTGGAAGAGGCGACGGCGGAACCAGAGCGGCAGCAAGGACCGGACGTCGACCTCCTGGCGGACCGTCTCGGTTTCGCCCGCCCCGGGGGTGGCCTGAACAAGCGCTGCCAGTCTCTCGCGCGCCTCCTGCGCGCCGCGCTCGCGCCGGTACAGCACGACAGCGAAGATGCCGCCGATCAGGCAGAGAAGTGCCGCCATAGCCGTGGCGAGATGCAAAATCATGCCGTCCTCTCCGGGAGCCGCCGGACGCCTAGACGATGCGCCGGCCCTTGGCACCCTCCTCCGTCGTGAACAACTGCCTCATCGAATAGGCCGGTCCTTCGAGACCGGTGATTTCGCTCACCGAGCCGACACGCCGCCCGCCGCCCGTCTGGCGCTGGACATGGACGACGATATCGACGGCGCTGGCAATGAAGCGGCGCACCGCCTGAAGGTCGCTTGAAAAGCCATGCAGGCCGATCAGCATTTCGAGACGCTCCAGCGCGTCGCGGGGGCCGTTCGCATGGATGGTCGCCATCGACCCGTCATGGCCGGTGCCCATCGCCTGCAACATTTCGATCGCTTCACTGGAACGCACTTCGCCGAGGATGATGCGATCGGGCCGCATGCGCAGGACGTTGCGCAGCAGATCGCGGGAGCTGACCTCGCTTGCGCCGTCGAGCGAGGCGGGCCGCGTTTCGAGGCGCACGACATGCGACTGCTGAAGCTGCAATTCGGCGGCATCCTCGATCGTCACGAGGCGTTCTTTCGCGCCGATATAGGAGCTCAACACGTTGAGGAGCGTCGTCTTGCCGGAGCCTGTACCGCCGCAGATCAGGATGTTGCGCTTGCCGCGCACGGCTTCGGAGAGAAACTGAAGCATCTCCTCGCTCAGCGACTGGGTGCGGACGAGATCCTCGCCGGTCAGAGGCGTGCGCTTGAACTTGCGGATCGAGACGATAGGGCCGTCGAGCGCCACGGGCGGTATGATGACGTTGACGCGCGAGCCGTCGGGCAGGCGACCGTCTACGTAAGGCGAGCCTTCGTCGACGCGCCTGCCTATCGGGCTGACGATGCGCTGGATGACATTCATCAGATGCGTCGTGTCGCGGAACCGGGCGAGCACCGGCTCAAGCTCGCCGCCGCGCTCGACATAGATGCTGTTCGGACCGTTGACGATGATGTCGTCGACGCCGGGATCGTTGAGTAGGGGTTCGAGCGGGCCGAAGCCGACGATCTCGTTCTGCACATCCTCGATAAGCTGGGCGCGCTCCTTCAGATTGAGTGCGAGGCCGCGTGACATCAGAACCACGGAAATGGCGCGGGCGATTTCATCCTGCAACACCGCGCGGGGGATCGCTTCCCCCTGCACGCCCTGCTGCTCCAGATATTCGAGCGTCAGATCGAAAACGCGGAACTTGATCTGCTGATAGCGATCGGAGACGCCGATTTCGGCAGTCGCCGCAAGCGAAGCGCGGGCGTAAGGCTCCAGCGGCTTGCTCATGGCAGAATTCCCATCAGCTTGCGTGCCCAGACGCGCATCTGCGGTTCCGCCGCCCCTGCGGGCTGTCCGTCAGGCAGCAGGTCGAGCGCCGCGAGGCACCGCTTCAGTTCATCGGCATAGTCCGACGGGCCGGCAAGCGCCAGCGGCACGCCGCGATTGACGCTGTCGGCAAGCTCCGCCCAACGCGCCGAAAGACGGACCGCAGCGCCGGCGCCGAGCGCCACGCGGATTTCGTCGAAGCCCGGCGTCAGGGTCGGCGCGAATTCGTGGATCGCCACCACGGGATCGATGCTTGAGGACCGCGCCGCGCGCACGCTGCGCAGAAGTTCGCCCGCCGCCTTGATCGAGGTGAAGCGCTGGTTGCAGGAAAGGAAGAAAACGGCGTTCGCGCCCGGCAGGCCGATCACGTCCTCGTTGCGAGAGAATGGACCGCAATCGATCACCACGACTTCGTAGAGCGATTGCAGGATTTCGAGCAGGGCACGCAAATCCTGCATGTCGACCGCCCAGCCTTCGTCGTCGCCATGGCGCGCCAGCGGCAAAACATAAAGGCCCGAGCGCGGACAACGCGCCAGCGCGCCGTCGAGCAAGGCGCGGTCGAGGCGGCTGATTTCCTTCACCGCGTCGCTGACGCAATATTGCAGGTCGAGACCGAGCGCGATGCCCGCATCGCTTGCAGGCAGGGACAGGTCGATAAGAATGACGCCATCGTTCGGGCGGGCGGAGGCCAGCGCGCAGCCGATATTGACGCCGAGGTCGCGGCTCTCGTCGCCCGGCGTCGGGCTGAGGACGGCGACAATCTGGCCACGGTCCGCTTTCGCAGCGCTGGTCCGCGCCGCCAGGTGGCGCAGCATAACGGCCTTGAGTTCGCGGTCGCTTGCGTCGCGGTCGACAAAGTCCTGGGCGCCGGCGCCCAACCCCCTCACAAATATATTTTTGCCCAAAAACATTACCACCAACAACAACCCCCATTGAGCCAAACAATTACTGAAACTGGAAACTCTTTAGTAATTTTTTTTGGGGCC
>JARLIS010000023.1 GCA_031291615.1 Parvibaculum sp. | reverse complement strand
TTCTGGCGGCGGACATTCGGCCGGTGATGCAGAGTGAGGACGATGGCCCCGATCATCGCGACCAGCAGGACGAAACCGGCGGCCTCGAACAGATAGACATATTGGGTATAGAGCACGACGCCCAGCGCCTCCGTGTTGGACAGATTGTCCGGCGTCGGCGTGGCGAGCGCGGTTTGCGGGGCGACCGCCCAGACTCCGACCACCGCGACCAGTTCGACCAGCACGATCAGGCCGACCAGCGCGCCGATCGGCAGATATTGCAGAAAGCCCTGTTTCAGTTCGGCGAAGTCGACGTCGAGCATCATGACGACGAAGAGGAACAGCACCGCCACCGCGCCGACATAGACGACGACCAGGATCATCGCCAGGAATTCCGCGCCGACGAGCAGGAACAGCCCCGCCGCATTGAAGAAGGCGAGGATCAGGAACAGGACGGAATGAACCGGATTGCGCGCCGAGATCACCATGATGGCGGAAGCGATCATCCCGATCGAGAACAGATAGAAGAAAAACGTCGCAAGCGTCATGGTCCACCTGTGCGCCCGTCGCGCGGGCTTTGATCGTTCTTAGAGCAGATGCGGAATGCATCCGTTCTAAACTCCTTGTTTGAGCATGATCTTTAGCGAAAACCGGGTTTCACTTTTCGGAATCATGCTCGCGCCGGCGCTGCATAAGCGAAGGTCGGCGCGGGGTAAAGTCGGCTCAAGGCGGGGGCCGCCTTCAGCGATAGGGTGCGTCGGCGGCGAGGTTGCGGGCGATTTCCCGCTCCCAGATCGCGCCATTGTCGAGCAGGCGTTGCTTGTCGAAGAAAAGCTCCTCGCGCGTTTCCGTCGCGAATTCCGAATTCGGCCCCTCGACGATCGCATCGACCGGGCAGGCCTCCTGGCAGAAGCCGCAATAGATGCATTTGGTCATGTCGATGTCGTAGCGGGTGGCGCGCCGCGTGCCGTCATTGCCGCGCGGCGCCGCCTCGATGGTGATGGCCTGGGCCGGGCAGATCGCCTCGCACAGCTTGCAGGCGATGCAGCGCTCCTCGCCGTTGGGATAGCGGCGCAAAGCATGTTCGCCGCGATAGCGGGGCGATTGCGGGTTTTTCTCGTGCGGATAATTCAGCGTCGCCTTGGGCTTCAGCAGATAGCGGAAGGACAGGAAGAAGGCGCCGACGAATTCCTTGAGGAGAAGGGCCTTGGCGGAGGAAACGAGCTGCATTTCATGTCCTCACTGGGCGACTTTGCCGACAAATTCCAGGACGCCGGCCACGACGACCACGGCGGCCAGCGAAATCGGCAAAAAGACCTTCCAGCCCAGACGCATCAGCTGGTCGTAGCGATAGCGCGGGACGAAGGCTTTCACCATGGCGAACAGGAAGAAGAACCAGGTCACCTTGAGTACGAACCAGATCACGCCGGGAATCCAGGTGAATGGCGCGACATTCACCGGCGGCAGCCAGCCGCCGAAGAACAGCACCGTCATCATGGAGCACATGGTGACGATGGCGACATATTCGCCGAGCATGAACAGCAGATATTGGCTCGCCGAATATTCGACCATGAAGCCGGCGACCAGTTCCGATTCCGCCTCCACGAGGTCGAAGGGCGGGCGGTTGGTCTCGGCCAGCGCCGAAATGAAGAAGATCACGAACATCGGGAACAGCGGCAGCCAGTACCAGCCGAGCAGCCCCCATCTGGTGTCCTGGGCGCGGACGATGTCGCTCAGGTTCAGCGAGCCGGCGCAGAGCAGGACGGTGATCATGACGAAGCCGATCGAGACTTCGTAGGACACCATTTGCGCCGCGGAGCGCAGGGCGGCGAGGAAGGGATATTTCGAATTCGACGCCCAGCCGCCCATGATGATGCCGTAAACGCCGAGCGACGAAATGGCGAAAATATAAAGAATGCCGACATTGAGATTGGCCACCGCCCAGCCTGCATTGACCGGAATGACCGCCCAGGCGGCAAGCGCGAGGGTCGCGGTAAGGAAAGGCGCGATCAGAAAGACGCCCTTGTTTGCTCCGTCCGGAATGATCGGCTCCTTGAACAGGAACTTGAACATATCCGCAAAACTTTGCAGCACGCCCCAGGGTCCGACGACATTGGGACCGCGCCGCAATTGCACCGCCGCCCAGACTTTGCGGTCGAGCAGGATGTAATAGGCGACCAGAACCAGCCCGACGACGAGCAGCGCCAGGCTTTTCACCACAATCAGGAGGAGGGAGATCAGGAGGTCCATTTTTCTCGTTTCCTCATTCCGCCGCTTGCGCGGTCCGCCGCGCCTTGGCGAGGGCCGAACATTCGCCCATCACGCGCGAGGCGCGAGCGATCGGGTTGGTCAGGTAAAAATCCGAAATCGCCGAGACCAGAGCCCCCTGCCCCAGTGCGCCGCCGGGCAGCGCGGCAAGCCGCGCGGCGTCGGTCGCCGGAATGGCGTCGATATGGCCGAGCCATGGGTGCGAAGCATAAAGCTTTGCGCGCAACTGGCTCAGCGAATCGAAGGGCAGCGGCTTGCCGAGCGCCGCCGAGAGCGCGCGGAAAATCGCCCATTCCTCGCGGGCGTCGCCCGGCGGGAAGGCGGCGCGGTCGGACATCTGCACCCGGCCTTCGGTATTCACATAAGTGCCTGATTTCTCGGTGTAGGCAGCGCCCGGCAGGATGACATCGGCGCGGTGGGCGCCGCGGTCGCCATGCGAGCCGATATAGACGACGAAGGCGCCCGGCTCGACCGCGATCTCGTCGGCGCCGACGAGGAAGACCACGTCCTGCGCGCCGGCTTTGGCCATTTTTTGGGCGTCGAGGCCGCCCTCGCCCGGAACGAAGCCGATGTCGAGCGCGCCGACCTTTGACGCCGCCGTGTGCAGCACGGCGAGGCCGGTCCAGTCGCCGGTTTTTTCATTCTTCCTGGGCGCGCCGAGTTTGGCCGCGAGCGCGAGGATCGCCGCGCCGTCCTCGCGCGCCAGGGCGCCCTGCCCGACCAGGATCATCGGGCGCTCGGCCTTGGCGAGAATTTCGCCGAAACCTTCACCTTTGGCGATCTTCGCCAGCAGTTCCGGCCCGGCGCCGAGATAATCGTAACTATAGGTCAGGTCGAAGGGCTCGCCGATCAGCGCGATCGGGAAATTGGCGTTGTGAAAACCGCCTTGGCGCCAGCGCCGGCGGATGCGG
This sequence comes from Parvibaculum sp., assembly GCA_031291615.1. Classification (GTDB taxonomy): domain Bacteria; phylum Pseudomonadota; class Alphaproteobacteria; order Parvibaculales; family Parvibaculaceae; genus Parvibaculum. The sequence goes on along the minus strand of JARLIS010000023.1, from coordinate 9,442 downwards.
GCGTTGAGCACCGGCGATTCCCAGCGCGGATTGGAGCCGACAATCAGCAGAGCGTCGGCGCGGTCGATGCCTTCCACCGTCGGGTTGAAAATATAGCTTGCGCGGCCGAGCGCCGGATCGAGCTTCGCCCCGTCCTGGCGCGCGTCGATATTCCTGGTCCCGAGCGATTCGGCGAGCGATTTAGCGGCATAGAGGTCCTCGACGGAAGAGAGATCGCCGCCGATGAAGCCGATTCGGTTCGCCGCCGTCGCCTGAACCTTGGCGGCGATCGCGGCGAAGGCCTGGGGCCAGCTCGCGGGGCGCAGCTTGCCGTTCTCACGCAGATAAGGCCGGTCAAGGCGCTGGGTCTTGAGCCCGTCCACGATCTGGCGGGTCTTGTCGGAAATCCACTCCTCGTTCACCGCCTCGTTGACGCGCGGCAGGATGCGCATGACCTCGCGGCCGCGCGTGTCGATGCGGATGGCCGAGCCGAGGGCGTCCATCACGTCGATCCCCGGCGTCTTGTTATATTCCCACGGGCGGGCCCGGAAATTCTGCGGCTTGGGCAGCAGCGCGCCGACCGGGCAGAGATCGGAGACATTGCCCTGCAATTCGGAGGTCATCGCCTCCTGGAGATAGGTGGTGATCTCGGAATCCTCGCCGCGCCCGATCATGCCCATGTCGGAAGTGCCGCAGATTTCGGCGGTAAAGCGGACGCAGCGCGTGCAATGGATGCAGCGCGTCATCTCGGTCTTGACCAGCGGGCCGATATATTTGTTCTCGACCGCGTGCTTGCCCTCGGTATAGCGCGAGCGGTCGCGGCCATAGGCCAGCGCCTGGTCCTGAAGGTCGCACTCGCCGCCCTGGTCGCAGATCGGGCAGTCGAGCGGATGGTTGATGAGCAGAAACTCCATCACCCCTTCGCGCGCCTTCTTCACCATCGGCGAATTGGTCAGCACCACCGGCGGCTCGCCATTGGGGCCCGGCCGCAGGTCGCGCACCGTATTGGCGCAGGAGGCCATGGGCTTCGGCGGCCCGCCCTTGACCTCGACGAGGCACATGCGGCAATTACCCGCGATCGACAGGCGCTCGTGATAGCAAAAACGCGGGATTTCCTTGCCCGCCGCTTCGCAGGCCTGGAGCAGAGTATATTCCGGCGGAACATCCAGCTCGACGCCATCGACGATGATCTTGCTCATCACTCTTTCCTTTTTGCCTCGCCCGCAGGGCGGTCGAGGCGCCCCTCGCGTCAGCTCGGCGTCACGTTCGTTCCTGGCATCGGCTTCGCCGATGCGGATTTTATCCCCTTGGCCTCGCCCGCCGGCGCGAACGAAGCAAAAACTCCTTACTCCGCCGCCATTTTGGCCGCGTCCTTGGCGGCGCGGGCCGTATAGGAATCGATCCGCGCCTCGATGACGGGTCTGAAATGATTGATCAGGCCCTGGATCGGCCAGGCCGCCGCGTCGCCGAGCGCGCAGATCGTGTGGCCCTCGATCTGCTTCGACACGTCGAACAGCATGTCGATTTCCTTTTTCTGGGCGCGGCCTTCGACCATGCGCTCCATCACCCGGTACATCCAGCCCGTGCCTTCGCGGCAAGGCGTGCACTGGCCGCAGCTCTCGTGCGTGTAGAAATGCGACAGGCGGGCGATGGCGCGGATGATGTCGGTCGACTTGTCCATCACGATGACCGCCGCCGTGCCGAGGCCCGACTGCAGCTTGGAAAGGCTGTCGAAATCCATCGGGCAGTCGATGATCTGCTCCGCCGGCACGCAGCGCACCGAGGAGCCGCCGGGGATGACCGCCAGCAGATTGTCCCAGCCGCCGCGCACGCCGCCGGCGTGTTTCTCGATCAGTTCGCGGAAGGGAATCGACATCGCCTCTTCGACATTGCACGGCCTGTTCACATGGCCGGAAATCGAAAAGAGCTTGGTCCCGGCGTTGTTCTTGGCGCCGAAGCCGGCGAACCACGCCGCGCTGCGGCGCAGAATGGTCGGGGCGACAGCGATCGATTCGACATTGTTGACCGTCGTCGGGCAGCCATAGAGGCCCATATTGGCCGGGAACGGGGGCTTGAGCCGGGGCATGCCCTTCTTGCCTTCGAGCGATTCGAGCAGCGCCGTCTCCTCGCCGCAGATATAGGCGCCGGCGCCGTGGTGAACGATCACCTCGAAGGGATAGTCGTGGATGTTGTTCTTGCCGATCAGATTGGCGGCATAGGCCTGATCGACCGCCGCCTGGAGGCGCTCGCGCTCCCAGATGAATTCGCCGCGCACATAGACGTAGCAAACATGCGCGCCCATCGCGAAGCTCGCGATCAGGCAGCCTTCGATCAGCTTCTGCGGATCGTTGCGCAGGATCTCGCGGTCCTTGCAGGTGCCGGGCTCGGACTCGTCGGCATTGACCACGAGGTAATGCGGACGGCCGCCGGAATCCTTCGGCATGAAGGACCATTTAAGGCCGGTCGGAAAGCCCGCGCCGCCACGGCCGCGCAGACCCGACTTCTTCATCTCGTCGATGATCCAGTCGCGGCCCTTGGCGATCAGTTCCGCCGTGCCGTCCCAGTCGCCGCGCTTGCGCGCGCCCAGGAGACCCGGCTCGCCGAGGCCGTAGAGATTGGTGAAAATGCGATCCTTGTCCTGCAACATCACTTGCCCCCGCCTGCGACCGTCGAGGTCAGGCTTGTCAGGCCGCCAAGCGGCTCGGACCCATGCCGGCCGTTCTGCGGGCCGGGCTTCACATCCTTGCCGGTGCGCAGCGCGCCCAGGATTTCCTCGAGCTTCTTGCCGTCGAGGTCTTCATAGAAGTCGTCGTTGATCTGCACCATCGGCGCATTGGCGCAGGCGCCGAGGCACTCGACCTCGATCCAGGAGAGCTTGCCGTCGGCGCTCACCTGCCCCTCGGGGCCGATATGCTTACGGCAAACGTCCTTCAGCTCGTCCGCACCGCGCAGCCAGCAGGGCGTCGTCCCGCAAAGCTGCACGTAATGCTCGCCGACGGGCGACAGGTTGAACATCGTATAGAAGGTCGCGACTTCCAGCGCGCGGATGTAATCCATCTTCAACAGGTCGGCGACATAGCGGATCGCCGGCTCGGGCAGCCAGCCGCCCGCTTGCTTCTGCGCCTGCCAGAAAAGCGGAATGATCGCGGAAGCCTGACGGCCTTCGGGATATTTCGCGATCTGACCTTTCGCCCATTCGACGTTTTCGGGCGTGAAGGCGAAGCTCGCCGGCTGGTTGGGGCTCAGACGCCGCACACTCATCGATCAACCTCACCGAAGACGATATCGAGCGAACCCAGAATGGCGGAAACGTCCGCCAGCATGTGTCCGCGCGTCAGATGGTCCATTGCCTGCAAATGCGCGAATCCCGGCGCGCGGATCTTGCACTTATAGGGTTTGTTGGTGCCGTCGGAGACGAGATAGACGCCGAACTCGCCCTTGGGCGCTTCCACCGCGGCATAAACTTCGCCGGCGGGCACATGATAACCCTCGGTGTAGAGCTTGAAGTGATGGATGAGCGCTTCCATCGAACGCTTCATCTCGCCGCGCGAAGGCGGAAACATCTTGCCGTCTTCGGTATGCACCGGCCCCTGCGGCATCATCTCGATCGCCTGCTTGATGATGCGCAGCGACTGGCGCATCTCGTCCATGCGCACAAGGTAACGGTCGTAGCAGTCGCCGTTCTTGCCGACGGGAATGTCGAAGTCGAGTTCGGAATAAACTTCGTAGGGCTGCGCACGGCGCAAGTCCCAGGCGAGGCCCGAGCCGCGGGCCATCACGCCGGAGAAGCCCCAGTCCTGAACGTCCTTTTGCGAGACCACGCCGATGTCGGCATTGCGCTGCATGAAAATGCGGTTGCCTGTCAGCAGCACTTCCAGATCGTCGAGCACTTTCTCGCAAGGGTCGCAGAAATCGTAGATGTCCTGAACGAGCTTCGGCGGCAGGTCCTGATGGACACCGCCCGGGCGGAAATAGGCCGCATGCATGCGCGCGCCGGATGCGCGCTCATAGAAGATCATCAGCTTTTCGCGCTCTTCAAAGCCCCAGAGCGGCGGCGTCAGCGCGCCCACGTCCATCGCCTGCGTGGTCACGTTGAGGAGATGCGAAAGCAGGCGACCGATTTCGGAATAGATGACGCGGATGAACTGGCCGCGGCGAGGCACTTCGATGCCGAGAAGTTTTTCAACCGCGAGCGAATAGGCGTGCTCCTGATTCATCGGCGCGACGTAGTCGAGCCGGTCGAAATAAGGGAGCGCTTGAAGATAGGTCTTGGCCTCGATCAGCTTTTCGGTGCCGCGATGCAGGAGGCCGATATGCGGATCGACGCGCTCGACGATTTCGCCCTGAAGCTCGAGCACAAGGCGAAGCACGCCATGGGCGGCCGGATGCTGCGGGCCGAAATTCAGCGTGAAGTTCTGGAGGGCCTGTTCGGTCATTTGGGCTTTGTCTCCGCCTTCTCGTCGCCGGGCAGCACATATTCGGTGCCTTCCCAGGGGCTGAGGAAGTCGAACGAACGGAACTCCTGCGTCAGCTTCACGGGCTCATAGACGACACGCTTCTGGTCCGCGTCGTAGCGCACCTCGACATAACCCGTCATCGGGAAATCCTTGCGCAGCGGATAACCTGAGAAGCCGTAGTCGGTCAGAATGCGCCGCAGATCCGGATGGCCGAAAAAGAGCACGCCGTACATATCGAATGTTTCGCGCTCATACCAGTTCGCCGATGGATGGAGGCTCACCACGCTGGGAACGGCGGTGTCCTCGTCCGTCTCGACCTTGATCCGGATGCGCTGGTTCCGATGCATCGACAGCAGGTGATAGACCACGTCGAAGCGGCGCTCCCGCGTCGGGTAGTCGACGGCGGTGATGTCCATCAGCGAGGTGAACCGGCACTCTGCATCGTCACGCAGGAATGTGAGCACGGAGAGGATCGCCGAGGCTTGCGCCGTAACGCCGAGCTCCCCATATGCCACTTCATAGCCGACAATCGCCTCTCCGAGCTTCGCGCGGAGATGGTCGCCGAGATTTTTCAGACTTTCGTCCATCGAAACTGTCTCGAAGCTCGTGAACGGCGCCAGCCCGAATTGAGCCAGCCACCGCCCGGTTCACGAAAATCACCGGTCGATCGTACCCGTCCGACGGATTTTCTTCTGAAGCGCGAGGATGCCGTAAACGAGCGCCTCGGCGGTGGGGGGGCATCCGGGAACGTAGATGTCGATCGGAACGATCCGGTCGCATCCGCGTACCACGGAATAGGAGTAGTGATAATAGCCGCCGCCGTTTGCGCATGATCCCATCGAGATCACGTAACGCGGCTCCGGCATCTGGTCGTAGACCTTGCGGAGAGCGGGCGCCATCTTGTTCGTCAGCGTGCCGGCGACGATCATCACGTCGGACTGGCGCGGGGACGCGCGGGGGGCGAAACCGAATCGCTCCGTGTCGTAGCGCGGCATGGAGCTCTGGATCATCTCGACCGCGCAGCAGGCCAGGCCGAACGTCATGAACATCAGCGAGCCGGTGCGCGACCAGTTGATGAGCTCATCGACCGAGGTCAGAAGAAAACCCTTGTCGGCAAGCTGATCGGACACCTGCTTCAGCAGGTCGTCGGACATGTCCGGCGCGGCGGTCTTTTCCATCGTCGCAGGTTCCGGGCTCATTCCCATTCGAGGGCTCCCTTTTTCCACTCATAAGTGAAGCCGACGGTCAGAACGCCCAGGAACACGATCATCGACCAGAAGCCGAACATGCCCACATCGCCGAGCGAAATCGCCCAGGGAAAGAGGAAGGCCACTTCGAGGTCGAAAATGATGAAGAGGATCGCGACGAGATAGTATTTCACATCGAACTTCATGCGCGCATCGTCGAAAGCGTCGAAGCCGCATTCATAGGCCGAGAGCTTCTCGGTATCGGGTTTGCTCGGGGCGGTCACGAAAGGCGCGATCAGCAAGGCCAGACCGATCACGAGGGACAGCCCTATAAAAACCAGAATGGGCAGGTACTCGCGAAGCAGGTCTTCCATCGGCTGTCCCCAGGGCTCCCCTGCCGAATGCCCGGCTTGTCACCGAGTTCTGTCCGGCCGGTACGCAAATTGGCTGTCGAATCCGCGCGCAGTATATCCCTCGCATATGCAGAATCAAATGCCGCGAAGGCCGCGCCGCGAGCTAAAAAAATCCTTATGGCATTTGACGTTGCTAAGAGTCCGTCGCAATGCAGCATACCGCCGTCAAACAGCGGGGCGACGCGTCTTGCGCGGACTTGAAAAGAGGCAATGGCGGGAGTGACGGGACTCGAACCCGCGGCCTCCGGCGTGACAGGCCGGCGCTCTAACCAACTGAGCTACACCCCCGACGGGAGCGGTGAACCGCTCTGAGAGTGGGCGGTACGTACGTCAAGGCCCCGGCCCTGTCAAGAAAGGTTTGGAGACTGTTTGCCGTTCCGATTTATGCCGGGTCCTGGTAGGCGGTGACGGACTCGAACCGCCGACATCCTCGGTGTAAACGAGGCGCTCTACCAACTGAGCTAACCGCCCTCACGCGGCCCATCGGGCCGCCGACACGGCCACTCCTAACGGATGGTCGATGCCATTGCAATATCGGGCCAAAGCCCCGATCTTGGGCGCGTCGTTCCTGCGTCTCCCTGCGTCCTCCAGCTTCGATCGGTGCCTTTTGACCCGCGCGCTTGCGCCCTTCTTTTCGCTCCTGCTCGCGACCTCGATCCTGCTCCTCGGCAATGGATTGCAGGGCACGCTCATTCCTCTGCGCGCAGGCATCGAGCATTTCGCCACGACAACGATCGGCGGCATCGGCAGCGTCTATTTCGCGGGCTTTCTGGCGGGCTGCGTGCTCGGGCCGCATATCGTCCGCCGCGCGGGCCATATACGCAGCTTCGCCGCGCTGGCGGGCCTCGCTTCGGTCGTCCCCCTGCTCCACGCGCTCGTCATCGACCCGTTTGCCTGGGGCGCCCTTCGCGCGCTCAACGGCTTCTGTTTTGCCGGGCTCTACATGGTCATCGAAAGCTGGCTCAACGAGCGGGCAACGAACGAGACGCGGGGGCGTCTCTTCGCGGTCTATCTCGTCGTCAATCTCACATCGCTCACGCTCGGCCAGTTCATGCTGAACCTGGCGGACCCGGCGGGCTTCACGCTCTTCGCCATCTGTTCGATCCTGACTTCGCTGGCGCTGGTGCCGATCTCGCTGACAACCTCCGTTCAGCCGGCGCCGATCAGCACGACGAGCATCAACGTGTTGCGGATCTACAGGCTCTCGCCTGTCGGCATGATGGGGAGCTTCGTCGTCGGCGTCACCAATGCGCCGTTCTGGACGCTCGGGCCGGTCTTCGCGCAGAAGAGCGGCCTCGACACATGGGGCGTTTCGCTCTTCATGATGGCGGCCATTCTCGGCGGCGCGGTGGCACAATGGCCCATCGGGCGGCTTTCCGATCATGTGGACCGGCGGCGCGTCATCCTCGGCGTCAGTCTGGGTAGCGCGGCCGGCGAAGTCGCGCTTATCGCGGCCTATAGCGCGGGCGTGCCGAATTTGCTTCTCGCGGCGGGCTTCTTGTTCGGCGCTTTCGCGCTGTCGCTCTATTCGGTCTGCGTGGCGCATACGAACGACCGCAGCTCGACGGAAAGTTTCGTCAGCGTGTCGGGCGGCCTTCTCCTCATCTATGCGGTCGGCGCGATTGTCGGCCCTTCTGCGGCGGCATTCGGCACCGGCCCCTTCGGCATGGCCTTCATATTCATGTTCGGCGCGGCGGTGCATGTCGCCTTTGCGACCTTCACCGCCTTGCGAATCGCCTCATCGCCGGCAGCGCCCGACGACCAGCGCGCGGACTTCGTCGCGGTGCCCTTCCCGCCTACCGACCCGACGCCGCCCGAACTCGATCCACGCGCGGAAAGCGGCGCGGACGGGGACGGTGCGAAGCCCGCCAGCGTTTCCTGACCGGCGCCCGAAATGTAAAAAGCCGGCCGCCTCTTTCGAGGTCCGGCCGGCCTTGAAACTGAGTTCGGTCGACGGCGTCTAGCTGTTGACGGCGTCCTTCAGGCCCTTGCCGGCCTTGAACTTGGGCTGCTTCGACGCCGGAATCTTGATCGTTTCTCCGGTGCGCGGATTGCGGCCCTCGGTCGCCGCGCGGTTGGACACCGTGAAGGTGCCGAAACCCACGAGCCGGACCTCGTCGCCCTTTTTCAGCGAATCGGTGATCGTGTCGAACACATAGTCGACGGCCTTCGTCGCATCGGCCCTGGACAGACCTGTCCGGTCGGCCACTTCTGCAATCAGATCATTCTTGTTCACGGTCAGGCCCCTTTGGATGCGATTGCGGGATTTCCCCGGAACCATTACGGACTTTACTCGCCGCTTGAGAACAGGGTCAAAGTAAAAACAGCGGAAATCCGCGAAAAATAGACCGACCGGGCATGAAAACGGGGGCGTCTCCGCCCCCGTTTCCGATCATTTTCGATGCCGAACCGGAATTGTCCAGTATCGGGACGATCCTAGTGGGCGACCTGCGTCTCCGATGCCGCGCCGCGCTGCCGCTCCGCGGCCTGCTGGGCCACATAGGCAGCCTCGTCCCACTCGATGGGTTCCGGCATGCGGACGAGCGCGTTCTTCAGCACCTCGTCCACCGTCGAGACCGGCACGATTTCCATCCCGTTCTTCACGTTGTCCGGGATGTCGGCGAGGTCCTTGGCGTTGTCCTGCGGGATCAGCACCTTCTTGATGCCGCCGCGAAGCGCCGCCAGGAGCTTCTCCTTCAACCCGCCGATCGGAAGCACGCGGCCACGGAGCGTGATTTCGCCCGTCATCGCGATGTCCTTGCGGACCGGGATACCCGTCATCAGCGAAACGATCGCCGTCGCCATGCCGACGCCTGCCGAAGGACCGTCCTTCGGGGTGGCGCCTTCCGGCACGTGGACGTGAACGTCCTTGCGCTCGAAGACCGGCGGCTCGATGCCGAAGTGGGTCGCACGCGAGCGAACGTAGGAATTCGCCGCCGAGATCGACTCCTTCATCACATCCTTCAGGTTGCCGGTGACCGTCATGCGGCCCTTGCCGGGCATCATGACGCCTTCGATGGTCAGCAACTCGCCGCCGACTTCCGTCCAGGCCAGACCGGTCACGACACCGACCTGATCCTCGCCCTCGGCCTCGCCGAAGCGATACTTCGGAATTCCGGCATAGGTTTCGATATTGGCCATCGTGACCGCAATCGTCTTCTTGTCGGAGGTCAGTATCTCCTTCACCGCCTTGCGGGCGAGATTGTTCAGCTCGCGCTCAAGGCTGCGGACGCCGGCTTCGCGCGTATAGACGCGAATGAGCTGCCGCAGGGCCGCATCGTCGATCGACCATTCGTTGCTCCGGAGGCCGTGGCCTTCCAGCGCCTTCGAGATCAGGTGACGGCGGGCGATTTCGACCTTCTCGTCTTCGGTGTAGCCAGCGAGACGGATGATCTCCATCCGGTCC
>JARLIS010000006.1 GCA_031291615.1 Parvibaculum sp. | reverse complement strand
TGGCATCCAGCGCGGCGCGGGCCAGGGCGAAACCGGCGCGCCGGGCAACTGCCGCCGCCACTCATATTCCGTAAAGCCTTCCGTCCAGCGCCCCTGAAGCAGAAGAAGATTGGCGAGATTGAAATGGGCGAGCGCAACTTCGGCGGCATCGCCGCCCGCGATGGCGCGGTGATATTGCGCTTCCGCCTCGGCGAAGTTTCCGAGCGCCCTGTTGGTCATCGCGGCGCTCGTCCATCCCGCGGCGAAATCCGGATGGCTTTCGACAAGGCGGGCCTGCAAGGCGCGCGAGGCCTCGAAGTCGCCAAGCCGATAGAGAAGATTGCCGCCATTGAGGAGAAGCTCGCGATCCTGCGGATGGCGCCGGAGCCCTTCGGCATAGACCTCCGCCGCCGCTTCGCCGCCGATCGCTTCCGCCGTCGCCAGAGCGAGATTTCGCCAGGCGTCGACGCGGTCGGGCGCAAGCGCTGTGACGCGACGCCAGGCGGCGAGCGCCTCATCAAGCCTGCCGCCGTCACGCAGCGCGACGCCGAGATTGTAGAGAATGTCCGAACGCTCGGGCTGCTTTTCGCTTGCGAGCCGGAGGAGCGGGATGGCGGCGAGCGGCTTTCCCTGCATCGTCTTCATCACGCCGCGCAGATAGGTACTCTCCGCGCCGCCGCCTGCCTTGGCGAGCTTGTCGCAGGCGCGCTCCGCGGCGCGAAAGTCGCCCCGTCCGAGAGCGTCTATCGCGGCCTGCCTCAGCTTTTCCATGGGCAATGTCCGGCTTGTCTGCTGGATCAGGAAATGTCGGGAACGAAAAGCGGCGCCTGCGCTTTGGCTACCGCCCCGTCAATAATTGCCCGCTCGCCTTCGAGGCGGACATGCCCGCCCGCGACGAGCTTCAGCGCCAGCGGATAGAGCTTGTGTTCTGCTGCGAGCACGCGATCGGCGAGCGTTTCCGCCGTGTCGCCCGGCTGCACAGGCACCGCGACCTGGGCGACAATGGGGCCTTCATCCATCGCGGGCCGCACGATGTGAACCGTGCATCCCGTGATCCTCACACCCGCTTCCAGTACGCGCTCATGCACCTTCAAACCTTTGAAGGCAGGAAGGAGCGAGGGATGAATGTTGAGCTGACGGTCGCGCCAGGCCTCGACGAAACCGTCGGAGAGAATGCGCATGAAGCCCGCATTGCAGATGAGTTCGACGCCCGCGGCGCGGAGCGCCTTGTCGAGCTCGGCGTCGAAGGCCTCGCGCGTGGCAAAGAGCTTGTGGTCGATGGCGAGCGCCGGAATGCCCGCCGCCCGCGCGATGCCGAGGCCGGGCGCTTCGGGGCGGTTCGAAATGACGAGCGCGATTTCGGCCGGATAGCCCGGCGTCGCGCAGGCATCGATCAGCGATTTGAGATTCGAGCCGCGGCCGGAGATGAGAATGCCGACTTTCAAGCGAGGCTTCCCAGCGCGCCCTTGATGATCGCGCGGGGTTCTTCGCCCACGCGCGCGCGCAAATGGCCGATGCGATAGACCGTCTCGCCCGCTTCGGCGAAGACGCGGGCGACCTCGACGGCCTTCGCCTCGGGCACGACGACGACCATGCCGATGCCGCAATTGAACGTGCGGCCCATCTCGGCTTCCTCGATGCCGCCGAGCTTCATCACCCAGTGGAAGACGTCGGGCATGCGCCAGGACGCGCCGTCGATTTCGGCGACTAGGCCTTCGGGAAGCACGCGGGGAATATTTTCGACGAAACCGCCGCCGGTGATATGCGCCAGCGCCTTGACCGCGCCCGTTTCGCGGAACGCCTTCAGCACGCTGCGGACATAGATGCGCGTCGGCGCCATCAGCGCCTCGCCGATGGTCTTGCCGTCGCCCTTGGGGAAGGGCGCGTCATAGGACAGATCGTGATCGGCGACGATGCGGCGCACGAGCGAATAGCCATTGGAATGGAAGCCGGTCGAAGCGAGCCCGAGCAGCGCATCGCCCGCCGCGACGCCGCGCGGCAGGACTTCGCTCCGCTCGACCGCGCCGACGGCGAAGCCCGCGAGATCGTAGTCGCCCGCCGCATACATGCCGGGCATTTCGGCCGTCTCGCCGCCGATGAGCGCGCAATTGGCCTGCCTGCAACCTTCCGCTATGCCGCCGACGACGGTGGTCGCCGTTTCAACGTCGAGCTTGCCGGTGGCGAAATAATCGAGGAAGAAAAGCGGCTCCGCGCCCTGAACGACGAGATCGTTGACCGACAAGGCCACGAGGTCGATGCCGACCGTGTCGTGAATGCCCGCTTCGATCGCGACCTTGAGCTTGGTGCCGACGCCGTCATTGGCGGCGACCAGCACCGGGTCCTTGTAGCCCGTGGCCGCAAGGTCGAAGAGCCCGCCGAAGCCGCCAAGCTCGGCATCCGCCCCTGTCCGCCGGGTCGATCTGGCGAGCGGCGCGATGGCCCTGACAAGCGCGTTGCCCGCGTCGATGTCGACGCCGGCCTGAGCATAGGTGTAACGGTTCGGGCGATCCTTGGGGGTGGCCATGCGGAAGTCCGGCTGGGGGAATCGGAAGGGCCCCAAAACACCCGAAATTGCCCGCATAAGCAAGGGGACCGATGGGCGCGAGGGGCGGAAAAGCGACGGCCCGAAAAATAGCCCAATCCGCGCTTCGCCGGTTCCGTCCGATGCTATAGTCTTCGCCCCGGTTCGGCCGCGCTGCCGGGGCTAAAACTGTGACGGATCAAGGGACTATCAGATGAAACTGACCTCCGGGCTCGCTGCCGCGGCCTTTTCCATCCTGGCCCTGCTGGCCTCGGCGCCCGCCAATGCCGGCGATCTTTACACCGTGCGCGGGGTGCATGTGGACCAGACCTCGAAAAGCGCGACCGACGCCCGCGCCATCGCCCAGGCCCAGGGTCAGCAGCTCGCGCTCGGCCAATTGCTGAAAAGGCTGACCCTGCCCGAAGACTGGGCTTCGCTGCCCCAGCCCGACGCCAAGACCGCCCAGGACGCCGTGCGCGGCTTTCAGGTGGCAAGCGAGAAGGCAAGCGCCACCCGCTACATCGCCGACCTCAATGTCAGCTTCCAGCCCGACACCGTGAAGCGCATGCTCGCCAGCCGCAACATCGCCTATGGCGAAACCCAGGCAAAGCCCGCTCTGCTGCTCGCCGTGCTGCAAAAGGCGGACGGCACCCGCATCCTCTGGGAAGACCAGAACCCCTGGCGCGACGCCTGGTCGAAGCTCGACCTCGCCAATGCCATGACGCCGGTCATCATGCCGCTCGGCGATGTGCAGGAATTTTCGATGGTGACGCCGGCGCAGGCCATCTCCGGCGACAAGGCGGCCCTGTCGGCCCTCGTTTCGCGCTACGGCACGGACGAAGTCGTTGTCGCCTATGCCGTCGCCAATGCCGACGGCACGAAGGTCGACGTGACGGTCACGCGCTATGGCGCGGCGACTTCCACGCCGATGAAGCGCAGCTATCAGGGCGCGGCCGATACGGTTCTCGTGACGGCCGCCGACGGCGTGCTTCTCGCGCTCGGCGACGACTGGAAGCACCAGATCATCGTGCGCGGCGGCGAAAAGGCGAGCCTGACGGCATCCGCCTTCTATGCGAACCTCGATCAGTGGGAGGCGATCCGCAAGGGTCTCACCTCGACGCCGCTGGTGCAGGGCATCCAGGTCGAGGGCATCGCCTCGGGCGGGGCGGAAATCCAGATCGACTATCGCGGAACGCCGGACAAGCTTGCGCTTTCGCTCGCCCAGCAGAACATCGCTCTGGTGCAGCAGGAGGGCGGCTGGTCGCTGCGGATGAAATAGGATGGCGAGCAACCGGATGACGCCCATGATCATGCAACGCCAGTTCGCGGTCTGGTTGGGCGCCATCGTTCTCGTGGCCTTCGTCATCTGGCTGCTCTCCGGCATTCTGCTGCCTTTCGTCGCCGGCCTCGCCATCGCCTATTTTCTCGATCCCTTTGCCGACAGGCTGGAAGCGCGCGGGATGTCGCGGCTGATGGCGACGACCGTCATCTCGGTCTTCTTCACGCTCATCGCAGTCGCAATTGCGCTGCTCATCCTACCGATCCTCTATCAGCAGACGCTCGCCTTCATCGACATCGTGCCGAGCCTCGTAAAGAGCGCGCGCCAGTTCGTCATGGAAGCAAGCGACGGCCGGCTGTCCGCCTTTTTCGGGCGGCAATCGGAAGTGCAGAAAGCGGTGAACGAAGTCACGACCGGCGGTCTTTCCTGGCTCCTGAGCCTGCTGCCCTCCATCGGCTCGCAGGGCCTGGCGCTGGTCGGCCTCATCTCGCTGCTCGTCGTGACGCCCGTCGTCGCCTTCTACATGCTGCTCGACTGGGACCGCATGATCGCCCGCATCGACGAATTGCTGCCGCGCCAGCATGCCGAGACGATCCGCACGCTGGCGACCGAGATCAACGAAGTCCTGTCCGGCTTCGTGCGCGGGCAGGGCACGGTCTGCCTCGTGCTCGGCATTTTCTACGGGCTCGGACTTTCGCTTGCCGGGCTGAAATTCGGCCTCGTCATCGGCATCATGACCGGCATTCTCACCTTCATTCCCTATCTCGGCTCCATCACCGGCTTCATCGTCTCGACTTCGCTCGCCTGTTTCCAGTTCTGGCCGAACTACGAGCATATCGGCCTCATCGTCGGCATATTCGCCGTCGGACAATTCGTCGAAGGCAATTTTCTCGCGCCGAAACTTGTCGGCGAAAAAGTCCGCCTGCATCCGGTATGGGTGATGTTCGCCCTGTTTGCCTTCAGTGCGCTGTTCGGCTTTGCCGGCGCCTTGCTTGCCGTGCCGGTCGCGGCTGCCATCGGCGTTCTCGCGCGCTTCGCCGTCGGCCAGTATGAGCACAGCCGCGCCTATCTCGGAGAAAAGGCGGAGATCGACCCTTCCGCCGAAACCGGAGACTAGATGCCGCGCCAGCTCGTTTTCGAACTCGGCCATCGCGCCGCATCGGGCCGGGAGGATTTTCTCGTCGCGCCGTCGAACGAGGCCGCCGTGCGCCTCGTCGACGCCTGGCCGGACTGGCCTTCGCATGCCGTCGCCATCTCGGGGCCTTCCGGCAGCGGCAAGACGCATCTGGCGGAAGTCTGGCGGGCGGCGAGCGGTGCGATAACTGTCGAGGCCGCGACGCTTGCGACGGCGGACATTCCGGCGCTCGTCTCCGCCCGCGCCCTCATCGTCGAAAATCTCGGGGCGCTGGACGATGCGGGCGAGCGCGCGCTCTTCCATTTGCTCAATCTGGTGAAGGAGGAGGGCGCATCGCTGCTCATCACCTCGCGTGAGCCGCCTGCACGCCTTCCGACAAGGCTTCCCGATCTGTCATCGCGGCTGAAGGCGCTGCCGCATGGCGAGCTTGGCGCGCCCGACGATGCGCTGCTGGCCGGCGTGCTCGTCAAGCTCTTCGACGACCGCCAGCTCCGCGTCGCCGAGCCGCTGATCGCCTATCTTGCGAGCCGCATCGAGCGCAGCATCGCCCAGGCCCGCGAGATCGTCGCGGCGCTGGACCGCGCCTCGCTCTCCGGCAAGCGCCCGATCACGGTCCCGCTGGCCGCTGAAGTGCTGCGGGAATTGGGTTTGGGCTAGGGCAGGGGAATCCCCCCGGCAATGACTCGGTCATATGTTTGACATAGACTTGAGGGACAAGGGGCATGGACCCGTCCGCCCCCCTCGCAAGAGTAAGCCATGACCACGACCCCGCGTTCCAATGCCGTTTCCCAGGAGGAGAAATCCGTGACGCCGCTGGCGCCGCTGCCTCTGGCGAAAAAGGCCGAGCCTGTGTCGGTTTCGGCGGCTCCCGAGCCTGCGCCTTCTGAGTCCGGGCCGTTGGACGATGTGAGCCCGACCGATCGCTTCATCAATCGGGAACTGTCCTGGCTCGCCTTCAACATGCGCGTGCTGGAAGAAACGGCGAACCGCAACCATCCTTTGCTGGAGCGCCTGCGCTTCCTGTCGATCTCCGCTTCGAACCTCGATGAATTCTATATGGTGCGCGTCGCCGGCCTGCGCGGACAGGTGCGGGCGGGCGTCGATACGCTGTCGCAGGACGGCCTGACCCCCGCTCAGCAGCTCGACCGCTTGAACGCGGCGGCAAACGACCTGATGCATGAGCAGCAGCGGCAATGGCTGACGATCAGCAAGGAGCTGCGCGAGGCGGGCATCTGCGTTCTCCGGCCGGGCGAAGTGACGCCCGAGGAATATTCCTGGCTCGAAACGCGTTTTCTCGAACAGGTCTTCCCTGTTCTGACGCCGCTCGCCATCGACCCGGCGCATCCTTTCCCCTTCATTCCCAATCTCGGTTTTGCGCTCGCGCTTCAGCTTCGCCGCCAGACGGACGGCAAGCTGATGGACGCGCTCTTGCCGATCCCGACGCAGGTCGAGCGCTTCGTCCGCCTGCCGGACCGCGAGGGCCACAGGGACATTCACTTCCTGACGCTCGAAGACATGATCGGGCTTTTCCTAGGCCGGCTCTTTCCGGGCTATGAGGTGATCGGGCAGGGCGCCTTCCGCCTGCTGCGCGACAGCGACATCGAAATCGAGGAAGAAGCCGAAGACCTGGTGCGCTTTTTCGAAAGCGCATTGAAGCGCCGCCGCCGCGGCTCGGTGATCCGCCTGAAGATGCAGGCGAAGACGCCGGCCTCGCTGCGCGATCTCGTCGTCAGCGATCTCGGCGTCGGCGACAAGGAACTCGTGCTGGTGGACGGGCTGCTCGGCCTTGCGCAGACCAATCAGCTCATTGTCGACGAGCGTCCCGACCTCAAATTCCCGCCCTATAATGCGCGCTTCCCGGAGCGCATCCGCGACCATGGCGGCGATTGCCTTGCCGCGATCCGCTCCAAGGACATTATCGTCCACCATCCTTATGAATCCTTCGATGTCGTCGTGCAGTTCATTCGCCAGGCGGCGGCCGACCCCGACGTCGTTGCGATCAAGCAGACGCTCTACCGCACATCGAAGGACAGCCCCGTCGTGCAGGCGCTGATCGAGGCGGCGGAAGCGGGCAAGTCGGTGACGGCGCTGGTCGAATTGAAGGCCCGCTTCGACGAGGCGGCCAACATCGTCTGGGCGCGCAACCTCGAACGCGCGGGCGTGCAGGTCGTCTTCGGCTTCATCGAGTTGAAGACCCACGCCAAGCTCTCGCTCGTCGTCCGCCGCGAAGGCGGGGCGCTGCGCTCCTATGTGCATTTCGGCACCGGCAACTACCACCCGGTGACGGCGAAGATCTATACCGACCTTTCCATGTTCACCTGCGATCCGCTGCTCGCCAACGACGTGTCGCAAATCTTCAATTTCATCACCGGCTATGCCGAGCCGAAAGACCTGAACCTGCTCGCTCTGTCGCCGGTCAGCCTGCGGCCGCAACTGCTGGCCAATATCCGCGCCGAGATGGAGCACGCCAAGGCGGGCCGCCCCGGCGCCATCTGGGTGAAGCTCAACTCGCTGGTCGATCCCGAAATCATCGACGCGCTCTATCAGGCGAGCCGCGCGGGCGTGAAGATCGAGCTTGTCATCCGCGGCATCTGCTGCCTGCGTCCCGGCGTGCCAGGCCTGTCTGAAAACATCCGGGTAAAGAGCATCGTGGGACGGTTTCTCGAGCACTCACGCATAATCTGCTTCGGCAACGGCCATGGACTTCCCTCGGACAAGGCCAAGGTCTACATTTCCTCCGCCGACTGGATGCCGCGCAATCTCGACCGCCGGGTCGAAGTGCTGGTTCCCATTCTGAACCCGACGGTTCACGATCAGGTTCTCGACCAGATCATGGTTGCGAATCTGAGGGACAATCAGCAAAGTTGGGCGCTCCGGTCAGACGGTACCTATGAACGCATGTCCGTGCCGGAGGGGGGTGAGCCCTTCAACGCGCACACCTATTTCATGAATAACGCCAGCCTTTCCGGCCGTGGAACATCCCTGAGCAAAGACCTGCCGCCGAGTTTCGACGTCAAGGCAGGCCGGGACTGAATTCCCCCGGAGAATGAAGGGATCGCGAGTGAGCGTCGGCAGGAAGAAAGCCGGTCGATTCGGCATTGTCGACCTCGGCTCGAACTCCGTGCGCCTCGTCGTTTATACGGCGGCCGTGCGCGCGCCCGTGCTCGTCTTCAACGAGAAGGTGCTGTGCGGCCTCGGGCGGACGCTGGCCAGCACCGGCAGGCTCGACCCCAAGGGCATCGACAGGGCGCTCGCCGCCCTGCGTCGTTTCATCGCCCTGCGTGAACAGATCGGAATAGAGCGCATGATCGTGGCCGCGACTGCGGCCGTGCGTGACGCGGAAGACGGGCCGGAATTTCTCGCCCACGCCGAAAATATCTGCGGCTTCAAGATCCAGCTCGTCTCCGGCACCGAGGAAGCGCGCCTCGCCGCGCAAGGCGTCCTCTCCGGCATACCCGATGCCGACGGCATCGTCGGCGATCTCGGCGGCGCGAGCCTCGAACTTGTGAGCGTCAGCGGCGGCAAGCGGCTGGGCGATGGCGTGACGCTGCCCATCGGCCCCTTGCGCATCATGGATCAGGCGAAAAACTCGCTCTCGGCGGCGGATTCGATTGTCGAGAAAGCCTTCAAGGGCCTCGACCTGCTGAAGGAAAACCAGAACAAGCGGCTCTATGTCGTCGGCGGCGCTTGGCGAAATCTTGCGCGCATCCACATGGCGCAGCGCAACTACCCCATTCATGTGCTGCATGAATATGTGATCCCGGCGCGCGACGCCTCCGACATCGCCAAGGTGATCGAGAAGCTCGGGCCGAAAACGCTGGCGCAGATACCGGACATTTCCGAGCGCCGCATCGACACGTTGCCCTTCGGCGCGCTGGTGCTCGAAAAACTCATCGGCGCGATGAAGGCGAAGGAAGTCGTCGTCTCGGCCTATGGCCTGCGCGAAGGCATTCTCTTCGATCATCTCGGCAAGCGCGAACAGGCGAAAGACCCGCTGATCGAAGGCTGCCACGATCTTGCGATGCGGCTCGCGCGTTTTCCCGAGCATGGCGCCGAACTGACGCCCTGGACCGCACCGCTCTTCGCCGCCAACGTTCTGGGCGAGGATGCGGGCGAGGCGCGGCTGCGTCACGCGGCCTGCATTCTGGCGGATGTCGGCTGGTATGTGCATCCCGACTACCGGGCGCATCATTCGATGACGCAGATTTTGCTCGCGCCTTTTTCCGGCGTCGATCATGCCGGCCGCCTGTTCCTTGCCCGTGTGCTCTATCATCGCCATGAGGGCAGGGGCGAACCGAACTTCATCGGCAATCTGAGCGGCATCCTGCCCGAACCCGAAAACTACCGCGCGCTCGTGCTCGGCCTCGCACTCCGCCTCGCCTTCACGCTTTGCGCGGCAACGACGGGGATGCTGCCGAAAACGCGGCTCGAAATCTCCAAGAATACGGTGACGCTGGTCGTGCCGCGCCGCTACGAGACGCTGTTGGGCGAAGTCGTCTCCCGCCGCCTCTCCGCGCTCGCACGCTCCATCGACCGCAAGGGCGAAACGCGCGTCGGGCGCTGACTATTTCGCGGCGGTTTTTCCGGTCTCGATCAGGATGACCTTCTTGCCCTTGGCGCTGATGGCAAGCTCGCCGCGCTTCAGGCGCAGCGCATCGGCGCCGAAGACCTCGCGCCGCCAGCCCTTGAGCGCGGGCACGTCCGCCTCGTCATGGGCGGCGATGAGCTCAAGGTCCGACACCTTGGCGATGAGCTTCTGCGCCACTTCATGCTGCTCGCAGCGCATGGCGAGGAGGACTTTCAGCAACTCGACCAGCGGCCCGATGCCGGGCGGCAGGGGCTCGGCATCCTTGACGACGGGAATCTTGTCTTCGGGCATGGAGAGCCCGCGCTCGATTGCTTCCATGAGCGCGGCGGCCGAACGGCTGTTCGACATGCCCTTGGGGACCGCGCGCAGACGGTCCAGTTCTTCGACCGAACGGGGAATCTGTGTCGCGATTTCCGCCAGCGCATCGTCCTTCAGCACGCGCGAGCGCGGCAGATCGCGCTCCTGCGCCTGCCGTTCGCGCCAGGCCGCAACCTCGACCAGAACCGCAAGACCCTTCTGGCCCTTGAAGCGCATCTTGAGCCGCTTCCAGGCGTCTTCCGGGCGGACGGCATAGGTCTCCGGATCTTGCAGGATGGCCATTTCCTCGGCCACCCAACGCGCGCGGCCCGTCTGCGTCAGACGCCGCGCCAGCACCTCGTAGATTTTCCGAAGATGCGTCACGTCGCCGGTCGCATATTGGAGCTGCTTGTCGGAAAGCGGACGGCGCGACCAGTCGGTGAAGCGCGAGGACTTGTCGACGCTGCCGCCGGTCAGCCTCCGCACCAGCGTCTCGTAGCCGACGCTGTCGCCGAAGCCGCAGACCATCGCCGCGACCTGCGTGTCGAACAGCGGATCGGGAATGGCGTCGGCCTCGTGCCAGAAGATTTCGATGTCCTGCCGCGCCGCGTGGAAGACCTTCACGACCTTCTTGTTGCGCATCAGATCGTAGAAGGAGGTGAGGTCGATATCGGGGGCCAGCGGGTCGATGACGTAGTCGTCATCCGGCCCGGCAAGCTGAATGAGGCAGAGCTTCGACCAGAAGGTCGAATCTCGCATGAATTCCGTGTCGACCGTGACATAGCCCGCCCCGCCAAGGCGCGCGCAAACGGTCTCGAGTTCGGCGGTCGTCGTGATGATATTCATTAATCGCCTCTATAACCCATCGTTTCGGCCCTGTCGCGGGCCGAGCGAGGGCAGGGATGCACAGGCGCCGATGGACACGTCGCCGCGCGAGCCCGCACGGGCCTTTGACAAGTCCTTGTCTTCCATGCACTTTCCCCCGGATTCGCGCGTTGCGGTCCGTGACGTTGCGGCGATTCGTCCTTGTAGTTCAAGGCCTTGCAGAATGAACCTTTATCGTAGCCACACCTGTGGCGCTCTTCGTAAGTCGCAAGTCGGCGAAACCGTCCGTCTTTCGGGCTGGGTCCATCGCAAGCGCGACCATGGCGGTCTGCTCTTTATCGACCTGCGCGACAATTTCGGCCTGACGCAGCTCGTGTTCGACCCGGACCGTGCGGAGGCTTTCGGGCTTGCCGAAAAAGTGCGCTCGGAATTCGTGATCAAGATCGAGGGCAAGGTCGTCGCCCGTTCGGCCGAGACCGTGAACCCCAATCTCGGCACCGGCGAAATCGAGGTGCAGGTCGCTTCGCTCGAAGTGCTGTCGGAGGCGCAGGACCTGCCGCTGCCGATCTTCGGCGAGCCGGACTACCCCGAAGACATCCGCCTCAGCTACCGCTTCCTCGACCTCCGGCGCGAGACGCTGCACAAGAATATTCTGCTGCGCTCGAAGATCATCGCCTCGGCGCGCCGCCGCATGACGGATGCAGGTTTCAACGAATTCCAGACGCCGATCCTGACCGCATCGAGCCCCGAAGGCGCGCGCGACTTCCTCGTGCCGAGCCGCATCCATCCCGGCAAGTTCTACGCGCTGCCGCAGGCGCCGCAGCAGTTCAAGCAGCTCATAATGGTGGCGGGCTTCGACCGTTACTTCCAGATCGCGCCCTGCTTCCGCGACGAGGACGGCCGCGCCGACCGCTCGCCCGGCGAGTTCTATCAGCTCGACGTCGAGATGAGCTTCGTCGATCAGGACGATGTTTTCTCCGCGATCGAGCCGGTGCTGCACGGTCTCTTCGAGGAATTCGCCGAGGGCCGCAAGGTTTCTGCCTATCCCTTCCCGCGCATTCCCTATGCGGACGCCATGCGGAAATACGGCTCCGACAAGCCTGACCTGCGCAACCCCATCGAGATGTCGAACGCCACGCATATCTTCGCCGGCTCGGGCTTCAAGGTCTTCGCGGGCATGATCGAGAAAGACCCCAAGGTCGAAATCTGGGCGATCCCCGCTCCGACCGGCGGCAACCGCGCCTTCTGCGACCGCATGAATTCATGGGCGCAAGGCGAGGGCCAGCCGGGGCTGGGCTATATCTTCTACCGCTCCGAAAACGGCGCGCTCGAAGGCGCAGGGCCGCTTGCCAAGAACATCGGCCCGGAACGCACCGAGCGGCTTCGCAAGGAGCTTGGTCTCAAGGAAGGCGACGCCGTTTTCTTCGTCGCCGGCCAGCCGAAGACCTTCACGGCCTTTGCGGGCGCGGCGCGCACGCGCATCGGCAAGGAGCTTGGCCTCATCGAGGACGGCGTCTTCAAGTTCTGCTGGATCGTCGACTTCCCCATGTTCGAATGGAACGAGGAGGAGAAGCGCGTCGACTTCTCGCACAATCCTTTCTCCATGCCGCAGGGCGGTCTCGAGGCGCTGGAAAATCAGGATCCGCTGACGATCAACGCCTATCAGTACGACATCGTCGTCAACGGCGTGGAGCTGTCATCGGGCGCGATCCGGAACCACAAGCCGGAGATCATGTACAAGGCCTTCGCCATCGCCGGTTACGATAAGGCGACCGTCGAGACGAAGTTCGGCGGCATGCTGAACGCCTTCAAGTTCGGCGCGCCGCCCCATGGCGGTCTCGCGCCCGGCATCGACCGCATGGTCATGCTGCTCGCGGGCGTCGAGAACCTGCGCGAAGTGACCATGTTCCCGATGAACCAGCAGGCGCAGGATCTGCTGATGCAGGCGCCTTCGGAAGTGACACCGAAGCAGCTGAAGGAACTGCATATCCGCGTGGTTCCGCCGATCGAGAAAAAGGGCTGATCCACAGCCGGACGGGTAGGCCATGGCGAAGCTGCGGAGTTTCCGCGAGCGACTGGTGCAGGCTGCCATTTACGAAGCGGTCGGCCTCGCAATCGTCACGCCCGTCTATGGCTATGCCATGGACGTGACGGTGACGAACTCGCTCGTCACCATGGCGGCGATCTCGATTGCCGTGATGATCTGGTCCTCGATCTACAACAGCCTCTACGACAGGGCCTATCTGCACCTCACCGGCCGCGCGGCGCATGAGCGCAACACGCTCGAACGCATCGTCCATGCGCTCATCCTGGAAGCCACGATCACCGTCTTCGCCGTGCCGATCATCTGCATCATGAGCGGGGCGAGCCTATGGACCGCCTTCATGGCCGACATCGCCTTCACCATGGGCTATGCGGTCTACACCTATATTTTCCACTTGATCTACGACCGCGTCAGACCTGTGCGGGACAGCGCCGGTTGATTTCGATCAAGAGGTGCATGCCCGATATGTGGGAGGCTTTCCTGAACCAATAGTTCGGGAGTACCGCCATGCACGCGCCTCATACCTGGATCGTTGTCGCCGACGGCGCGGTCGCGCGCTTTTATTCCCTGGCGGGCCCGGCGGCGAAAATCGAACCTGCGCTTCCTTATGAGCTGCGCCATCCGAACCCGGCGAGCCGCAACCAGGGCACGGACCATCCCGGCCGCGTCCATGAAAGCAGCGGCGTCGCGCGCCACGCGGTGGAGCCCCGCGTCGATCCGCACCGCGAGAGCAAGCGGACCTTCGCCCATGAGATTGCAGAGCTTCTTGCCGTCAAGACGCGGGAAAAGTCGTTCGAGCGGCTGGTCATCGTCGCGCCGCACCAAATGATGGGCGATTTGCGCGCGGCGCTGGACGATGCAACGAAAGCCTGCATCAAGGCGGAAATCGCGAAAGACCTGACGCATCTCTCCGCAAAGGAGTTGCTGGACCATCTGCGCGCCGAAACGATGCTGTGAAGCGTCGGTTCGCGAGACAAATGAAAAGGGAGGACGCGAAACTCGCGTCCTCCCGATTCAAGGTCGCAACGGCGTGTCAGAAGGCGAACGTCACATTCGCCGTGATGTTGTGGCCGGTGAACGAGTCCGTGCCGTCCTCGCCCGTGTCCAGATAGAGGTAGCGGTATTGCGCACCGATCGTGGTGCCGCTGCCGACGGCAAGATTGAAGCCGGCCGAAGCTTGCAACGCGCCGTCCGTGCTGCTGTCCGAGCCGTTGACCGGCGTGCCGTTGATCGAATTGATCGATACTTTCGACCGGGCGATACCGACGCCGGCGCCGATATAGGGATCGAACCCGGCGCTCTTGCCGGCGAAATGGTAATTGGCATTGGCGAATGCGAAGGCCGAGTTGAGGTCGCCGTCGACGGGCACAGTGACGCCCAGCGCGGAGGCGTTCTTGAAGTCGGCCGACAGATAGCCCAGCTCGCCTTCCAGCGCGACGGAGTCGCTGACCCAGTAGCCCAGGGCGCCCGTGACCGTCCAACCCGTATCGAACTTCAGTTTGACGTTGGTGGCACCGACCGAGCCGTCGATGTCCTCAGGAATGATCGCGCCGGCCGAGAGTTTCGCATAGGTGTTGCCGTTGCTGATTTCCGCGGCGGCGACCGGCGCCGACAGGGCGCAAAGCATGGTCGATGCGAGCAGAATCCTGGAAAATTTCATATTAGTCCCCCCGTTGAGATGTCAGTTTTGACGTAATCGGGGAAATGTTCTTTCCGGGTGCGGCGTCTGTCAACGAAACAGGTAGATCACTTATCTGATAAAGGACTTGTTGTGCCAAAATGGTCACATCGGGTCCGGTTGATCTTTGATCGGAATGTCGTGCTCTCACCGCCCACCACCGTTTTCCCTTGGAAACTCAGGAAGTTAAGGTCTATCAAGACCTTTTCAGCCGCTCCACTTGTACACAGGAGCGGTACACATGGTGCTTATGGTGGCGCGTCCACATCGCGATACGAAGTCCGGCGTCTATTACCTTCGTGAGAGAGTGCCCGCTGACTTGCTGGCGTCGGCACGGGGAACCTTCGTCACCCTTCCAGTCGGCCAGACGTTCACCCGTGCGCGCGTTGGCGACGTGGTGAAGGTGTCTCTCCGAACCAAAGACAACGGCGATGCCAAGCGGCTCTTTGCGGTGGCCCATGCTGCCCTTGAGATGCACTGGGAAGCACTGAGGCAGGGACCGCGCAAGCTGAACCACAAAGAGGCCGTGGCGCTCGCTGGCGAGGTCTACCGGGCGTTCACCGCATCCATTGAGCATGACCCTAGGGGACCGGAGATATGGGCGAAGGTTCTCAGGGACAATGAAGCGGCCCGGCAGGGCAACACGGGGCCAGCGGCCTTGGTCATCGGATCGGATGAACGGGTGGCGCGGGCGATGGAACTCAGGTTCGGCCCGATCACGGACGCGATGCTCTCCACCAAGGGCTTGCATGTGGACAGTGAAAGCCGCCTGAGGGTGCTGGCGCAGGTGGCGAGGGCGCTTGATGAGGTCGCCGGTCAGCTAAGGCGGAATGCGGAAGGCGACTACTCGCCAGATGACAACCTTCAGCGTTACCCCTCATGGGCGTCCGCTGACCAAATCACCGTCAAGAAGGCGTCCATCTCGTTTGATGCCCTATTTGAGAAGTGGCTGAAGCGGAAGGAACGGCGCAAGCCCGCGACTGTGAGACGGTGGCGACCGATCATCTGTGCCCGGCTTCCCGAATTTCTTGGTCATTCCGATGCGAGGCAGTTGACGAAGGCGCAGGTCATCGGCTGGCGCGACCACCTGCTAGGCCAAGGCATATCCGCAAGGACGGTGCGAACCGTCTACATCGCCGCGCTGAGTTCCGTCTACACGGGCTGGGTGGATGATGACCTTCTTCCCGTCAACCCGGCTAAGGGCGTTAGGGTGGAGGTTCAGAGGAAACCGCGCGAGCGGGAGAGAGGCTTCACCGATGAAGAGGCTCTGAGCATTCTCGAAGCCGCCAAGCATGTCGCAGTCGGCAAGCGGAAGAAGAAAGCACATGCCGCCTTGAGGTGGGTTCCTTGGCTGTGCGCCTTCACGGGCGCTCGCGTAAACGAGATGACCCAGTTGCGAAAGAAGGACGTGTTCCAAGAGAAGGGCATCTGGGTTGTTTTAATCACCCCGGAGGCGGGGACGGTAAAGCCGGACTTGCCACGTAAGGTTCCGTTGCATGACCAACTGATTGAAGACGGCTTCTTGGATTTAGTAGTCAACGCAGGCGTTGGCCCATTGTTCTATGACCACGATCCCAAGCGCAATCCGACGGCCAGCAAGTCACCCGCCGCGAATGTGGGACGGAACGTTGCCGGGTGGGTGCGCGAAGATGTTGGTATCACGGACAAGAGAGTGCAGCCAAACCACGGCTGGCGGCATCGCTTCGTCACCATCGCTCGCGAAGTTGGCATGGACTCTGAGAAGCGTGAGTACATCCTTGGTCACGCCTTGCCGGGGATGAGCGAGGAATATGGCGACATGCGGGGTCTGCATAGGGAGATTTTGAAGTTGCCGAAGGTGAAGGCGTAGTTTGCGTGAGAGCGCTACAGGACTAGGTCCGTCGATTAATGGGATATGACGCCATGAAAATTCTGACATATGCAATTGACCGATCCGCGCTTGGAGAACTATCCCAGCGTCACCGCAATCAGCTATTTGGCTGCATGTTTGCACATGACGAACTGACCTTTCTAAACCGTCTACTGATGTTCACCCAAAACTCGGTAGCCGACGGCGGATTACACGATCATGCTCAATCCGTGCAAATATGGTGCATCCTACAACTTCTGGCGGGAAAGATATTTGAGACTTGGCTGATGATGCTAAAGCGTGTCATCCCTCGCCGGGAAAAAGACGCGGTGATGGAGGCATTATCAGAAGATCATAGAGTCAGCCTCGGATGGTTGCTCGATTATTTCGGAGACTCGGAGTCAAATTCAAAACAATGCGCCATCAAGATAGTTCGTAATACGACAGCCTTCCATTATGGCGGACTGGATATGGAAAGGGCGCTCAAAGAGCTTGTAGACGGTGAGAACACAATTCATCTCGCGCAAAACCCAGCAAACACCCTGTACTTTCTTGGATCGGCGGTTGTTTTTCGTTCGATTTTTTCCAAGGTTGGGGACGAGGTTTCCCCTGAGGTTGGACGTAGCTTCGACAAAAGTGTTGCGGAGGGTGTTCGCTTAGTCATGGACGATGTAAAAAATGCGAACTACCACATTCATCAAGTTCTCTATGGACTGATTAAAAGCATAATCGAAAAAATTCCCGGCAATCCACTAGATGGTGATGCCGAGGAAACAACAATTCAAGGACTACCGCGCCCGGAGGCGATTGGGTTGTCACCTTGGTTGGATATGGGTGAGGCCTAGAAGCGGGGCGTCCCGCCACCTCAACGCATCCCTTTCGAGACACATCAAGGCAGCGGGCGTAGTCGTTAGTGAGCAGGTTGCTGAACGTGCGCGCGGAAGAAAGCCGACTCTGAGGCCCTGAGCGCGTCCGCAATATCTTTCCGGTAGTACGGGCTGCTAGGTGTGACCATCAAGTCGGTAGCAGTTTTCCGGTATTGATGGATGACACCCTCAAGAGCGTCCTGACGGCCACCGATACCCGGCGCATCCGTCATTTGGTTCTTGTAGGCATCGGACCCAATCAAATCCGCAAGCGCCTTTGGAAGCACCCTGCCGTTGGCGTCGGCGATGGTGCCGGACAACGCCTGAGCGTCACCGTAAGCGGTCGCATGGTCCTTACCGGGGAACTGCGTCAGGTCAACGTCACTCACCCCATTGAGGTTCTGGTAGCGCAGCTTCCGAGGAAACTGGGACATGCCTTTGTGGGTGATCGGTTCTTCGGTCTCAATGGTCTTCAGGCGATGAAGGACCGGAGAGAACATATCCGCATACTGCAAATGGCAAACATCCAACTCAGGCAAATCATCCCAGTGAATGTCATCAACTGAGTTGAGCCGACATACGATTGTTGTGAGGTTCTGCTTTGTCGGATGGTGGAGACGATGGACCAAGCCGGGCGTGGTCGCATTGTCCTTGGGAGACGGTAGCTCTTTTGTCTTTTCGGGAATTATGAGGTTCATAGCTTTCAACACTAATAGGCCCACGTAGCGGGGCTGTTTGGTTTCGGTGAAGTGATTTTCAGGCGGAAGATGAGAGTGAACTAGACCGCGACTCTCAGGCGCAGTCTCGGTGCAACAGGAGGGACAGCGACGGGGGCAGGGGAGGTGGATTGGAGGTAGGCAGCCAACCTAGATCGCATCTTCTCTCGCTCTGATAGTTCCGAGTTCAGGTGATAGCTCACTAGTTGTTCTGAGATACGCAGCACTCTCGCAATGTCGCGACTTGAGAGGGCCGGGAGGTGAAACTTCAACCAAGAAACCTCCATCCGAGTTGTGATCTTGGTGGAATGTCTGTCAGCCTTGAAGGTCTTCAGATGTTGGCGGGCAATCTCAATAGACTCTGTGTCGTTCTCTTCGATCTTGGTGAGTGTGTCGGCCACTGAGAGTGCGAACAGCCGTTGGCCCTCAGGTGAAACAACATCGAATGGATAACCCACCTTTGGTCGGATGTGTCGTCCATATCCCTTGGCGATGATGTCGGGTTTGAAGAGGCGCCTTCGTGATCCTGCTACCTGATATAGCCATCCCATTTCGGTGAGAACTTGTCGGACTTGTCGGCTGCCTAGATTGAATGCTCTGCCAAGTTCGGTGACGGTAATCCAGTCTTCATAGATGGTCTTCAGCTCCCCGGTCTTCGTATCGAGGATTTCTGTCTGGTATTGCATTGTCGTTCACTTTCAGGTGCAGGCACACTTTCTCCATGCGTCAACTTGATGTTGCGTTTGAAGGGGGATGTTGGTGGTTGGAGGTTTGTTGAGGGGTTTGATGTCGGAAGAGTTTAGGCAGCCCTAGGGACACCTAGATCATTCGAGGTCAATAACAGATGGACTCAAGGATTTTGAAACTGAAGTGACTTCATCTCAGACTTTGAAGTCAGGCAAGGTGGCGTTCCCACCGATGATGCCCCAGCCGTCGTGCTCTTTCTTGGTTTGCGCTTTGACAGATTGAAGCTGGCCGGGCGTGGTCGCCGGCATGTGGTCCGCAAGGAAGCGAGCGTTGTCCTTCAGGAACTCTCGAATGACGTTGAGCATTGACGCCTTAGGCTCAGGTGCTTTCGCTTCAGCCGTCAGCGTCTCAATGAAAAGATCATACAGGCGATGTAGCGACTCCCAGCGGGCGTCCATGTCGGGAGTGAAGCGATTGGTATTGGCGGTCATAGACTGGGGAAGCCGGTGGCGACTAAAGACATTCCTTCGCGCGCCTAGGCGGGTGCGAGCGGGTGCTGTTCTGTGCTTGCGGGCGCGAAGGGGCACGGGGGACAATCGGCGGATACCACCCCACGATTGGCCGCTTGTAAATTTGTGATAGAATATTTTCAGGGTGCGGATTTAATCCCTCTCGTATGGAGAGTGTGGAATGACGGCGGCAATTAAATCATCAATGCGCAAAGTGGCGAGCTACCGCGTCAACAGAATGGCGTATAGCCTTCCGGGTTGGTCGCCTGCCACCCTTACGCTTGCCCTACGGGGGCCTCTAGGAGACCTTGGCGTAATGGTCGAGACGTGGCCCGATGAGGTCGAGGGATGGGGCTTCCGCGTGTTTGATAAGGAAGCGCCGATTGATTGGAACGCACTTGAGGAAATCGTGCATAGGACAGTTGTGAAGATTGTCTATGACAAGGCCGTTGAAGATGTCGAGTGGTATCGGCAACAGCAACAGACCAAAGCCCAAAACGGCCACGTGGGGCAATATGGCAGGTAACAAGACACGCACGGCATTTCAAACATTGCTGAACAGGATAACCGGCTTTTCAACGCCCATTGTGGGACTTCAGTGGACTGCCGCGCCTGTAGACCGGAACGTGATTAAGAGCTTTCTGACCTTCTTGGAGGACAGGCGTGTCCTTTATGTTCCATACATCCTCGAAATACCGGATCAGGTCTCGCGCTCGGTACAAGAAATACGCGGCGAGGCGACTCGTGTACTTCAAAATCTCACCGACTTGGCAGAGGGGCGAGATAATGTCCGTGCGATAAGGACGGCTTGCAGAAAGTTCCTTACTTCCGACAACCTAGATTTTCACTTCTTCCACGATCATCCAACTAGACCACATCGCCAAGCGGTTGATCCCGGTTTCTTCGTTTGCTTGGGTGAGCTTCGCGCGACCATCGGAGCGCACGTCGCTAAGCTGGCTGTGATATACGAACTGGATATAGAGCCTGAGCTACTTTCGATCATGCCAGCGGCGGATGCTGACGAGGCATGAAAGGTGGATGCTTCGGAATGTTATTGACGGCGCGGTCACGACACTTGTACACAAGGCTTCTCAAAGCGGCTGAAAAAGCCTTTGTTTTCAACGTTTGATGGTTTGGCTTGCGGAGTGTCGTGCTCCGGACGAGTTCGCAGCGAAAAAGGCCGGAAAAACTGGTTTCCGGCCTCTCCGTTCGTCGCAATCCGAATTGCGCGGCTATTGCGGTGCGGTTAACGATCCGCTGGCGGGCGCCATGCCGGAAGCGGCTGGCGCTGAAGGGGCGGGCGCTCCCGAATTGCTCGTTTCGTCCGTCTGCGAGAAGACGGGCGTAGGCAGGCCGTCGACGGGGATGATGACGCCGTTCGCAGCCGCGATGGCGGCGCCCGACTGCGTGACGGCGAATTCGTCGCCGCCATAGCGCAGCTTCGGTCCCGACCCGTCGATGGTCACGGGGTCTTTCTGGAAAGTGTTCACCGTCACCGACTTGCCTTGCAGGCTCTCGGGCGTATAGCGGCCGGGCACGATCTGGTAGAGCAACAGGGCTTGCGTATTCTGCCTGTCGCTCGCATTGCCGGGCGAGATCATGTCGCCATAGCCGCCTTTGATCTTGTCGAAGGCATCGTTCGTCGGCGCGAATACGGTGCGCGGTGATTTGGCCGTGTACTGATACTTGACGCCGTTCGCGTCGATCGCCTTCACCAGCGTCGAGAACTGCGGATCGGCCTTGAGCGTGTCGTAGATCGACTCCGCCGCGAGCGCCGGCGTGGCTGCGGCCGCAAAAAGCGCTGCGGCGGCGACAAGGGTTCTGAGCTTGAGTTTCGTTTTGATCATGGGGCACCTCGGCAAGGGATTTTGCCACTTTCGTATGTGTTAGCGAAACTACGGACGCATTTTGACTGAATTGAGACAGGCCCCGGCGGGCGGGAACACAATATCCTCCGGACCGTGCGGATTCGGCCATGCGCGGGCCTGTCCGGAAGGTTACGATATCATCACAATCCGCTCCCGCGCAGGCCCCGAATGCACGAAGCCACCCGAAACCTGATCCTCGTTCACCACCCCGCAGCGCAGGGACGCCGCGATTTTGAGGAGATTGGAGAGAAGATCCGGGCCCTCGCTCCCGAAATCGAGGTGGCGGTGGTGCCTATCGCGGGAGGCGAGGGGGCGAACCTCCCATCCGGCTTCTGGAACCGGCCGACCCTGACCGTCTCGTTTCTGCAACTCGAAGACTTCAGGCCGGTCCGTGGGCTGATCTATATGGGCAGGCGCATCGCCAAGATGGAGCAGCTTCGGAAATTCTCCCGCGCCGGGATCGCCGTCCCGCCGACCGTCGACTATCAATTCGGCCGGTCTCTGGCGCCTTCGTTCTGGGGCGAGCATGTCGTCGTGAAGCCGACGGCCCCCGGCAGCATGTCGAATGGCCGTTTCACTTATCTGCTGCGCACCGAGAGCGTGGCGCAGCTGGCGCCGCGCCTCTTTCCGGCCGACCATCCCATCCGCAAATCGCCCATACTCGTGCAGAAGTTCATCGACACCGGCGAATATCCCGAAAGCTATCGTGTGTTGACGCTGTTCGGCGAGCCGCTCTACTGCATGACGTTTCGTCAGCAAAGGCCGCGCGCGCCGCTTTCGGCGTCGGACGAGGAATTGCTTGCAGCACCTATCGCCTCGAATGCGGGCGACGACTATCTGCACGAACTGGTCGAAGATACGGAGGTGCTGGACTTCGCCCGGCGCGCGGCGGCGGCCATGCCGGCGATACCGCTTCAGGGCCTCGACATCATTCGCGAAGCCGGGACGGGAAAGCTTTTCGTGCTGGAAAACAATTCAGGCGGCAACACCTGGCACTTTTCGTCGCAAATCTCGCAGACGGGATTGCAGCGCATTCCGCGCGAGCAACGCATCGCCCAGTTCGGCGCCTGGGACATCGCGGCGAAAGTTCTGGCGGAACGGACGCTGAGAGAAGCGCGCTGACGGTGGACGAAGGCGTTACCTCCTTGATGGAAACGCTTCGCACCTCGCAATGACGCTTTGGGTCGAAAATTGCTAGTCGCAGCTTTTCACGCCGGCGAGCTTGCAATTGTCGGACATGTCCTGCGCGTCCTGCAATTGCTGGGGCGTCATCCGTTTTGCAACATCGTCGCGGAACTTCATCGCCTGCGCGCCATCCGCGCCCGTGAGATTGGAGGCGGCCACGTCGAGCCACATATATGAGTGGGGAAAGTCGATGGCGACGCCCTGACCATTGCGATACATGATGCCGAGATCGAGCTGGGCCAGCGCATTGCCGTCGCGCGCCGCTTTCTCGAACCATGAAGCCGCAATGACGTCGCTTTTTGCGACACCCTGTCCGCGGCCGTACATCACGCCGAGATTGAACGCGGCCGCCCCGTCTCCTTTGTCGGCAAGCGCCTGCAAGAGTTTCGCGGCCTTCGCATAGTCACCTGCATCTATTGCCGCTCGCGCTTCGGATTGCGGATCGGAGGCGAGGGCGGGGAGAATGCCGAAACAGAACAAGGCCGCCGCGAGAAAGAGCTGTGCAAAGCGCATCGGGAACCTTGAGTTTCAGGGCTGCGGGGGGCGGCGGAAAAAAGACGATCATTCAGCCCGGCCGCATCTTGTCACGATGCGCGCCGGGCGGGCAATGCAGGCCGGGAACGAAGCTCGCCGCCGTTGCGGGCGGGATTTCCCATATGCCTCAGCTGCAGCCGCTCGTGCCGCCGCAGGTCTCGCACTTCAGGCAGGTGCCGTTCCGCACCATGGTGAAGTTCCCGCATTCGCTGCAGGCCTCGCCCTCATAGCCCTTGAGGCGTGCTTCGGCAACGCGGGAGAAGGAAACCGCTTCACTGCGCAGGGTGGCGCTGACAGCCATTTCCTCGGCATGTTCCGACGCATCGAGGATCGCTTTCGTCGCCGTTGCGCCAGCGACCGCTCCGCGCAATGCCGCGGCGCCGCCCTGCACGATGTAGAAATTCGCCATTTGCGGATTGCGCGTGAAGCCGGGGCTGACGACGCTCGCCGCCGGAAGTTTGCCCTGCTCGACACCGCCGCCCATCACGTCGAACCCGATATCCTTCGGATCGACATGGCCGAGGTCGGACCGGCCTAGATAGGAGACCGCAAGTTCACGGAATACGTAATCGAGGATCGAGGTCGCATTCTTGATCCGGTCGTTGCCCTTGACGAGGCCCGCCGGCTCGAAGCGCGTGAAGGTGAAGGCTTCGACATATTCCTCCAGCGGCACGCCATATTGCAGGCCGAGTGAAATCGCGATGGCGAAATTGTTCATCAGCGAGCGGAAGGCCGCGCCTTCCTTGTGCATGTCGATGAAGATTTCGCCGATGGTGCCGTCTTCATATTCGCCGGTCCGGAGATAGACCTTGTGCCCGCCGACCAACGCCTTCTGCGTGTAGCCCTTGCGGCGATCAGGCAGCTTCTGACGCTCCTTGGCGCGTTCGACGACACGCTCGACGATTTCGGTGGCGACGACGCGGGCCCGCTCCTGCGCAGGCATGGCGGCGATACGCTCGGCAATCGGCTCGTCTTCCTCCAGCACTTCGTCTTCGAGGATCTGTGAATTGAGCGGTTGCGACAGTTTCGAGCCGTCGCGATAAAGCGCATTGGCCTTGAGCGCGAGCTTCCAGGACAGCATGTAGCTCGCCTTGCAATCCTCGACGCTCGCCGCATTCGGCATGTTGATCGTCTTCGAGATGGCGCCCGAGATGAAGGGCTGCGCCGCCGCCATCATGTAGATATGGCTTTCGGTGGACAGGAACCGCGTGCCGGTCCGGCCACAGGGATTGGCGCAATCGAAGACGGCAAGATGCTCGTCCTTGAGGCCCGGCGCGCCCTCGACCGTCATCGCGCCGCAGACATGGAGGTTCGCGGCGTCGATCTCGGCCTTTGAAAAACCGATGGCGGCGAGAAGATCGAAATCGAGATCGTCCATCGCCTCGGCGTCGAGCCCGAGAGTGTCGATGCAGAAGGTCTCTCCCAGCGTCCACTTGTTGAAGGCGAAGCGGATGTCGAAAGCGGTGGCGAGAGCGCCTTCGACCGCCTCGATCTTCTCGGGCGTGAAACCCTTTGCCGCAAGCATCCGGTGATTGACGCCCGGCGCATTTTCGAGCGTGCCGAAGCCGACCGCGAAATTGACGATGGCTTCGATCTCGCGTTCCGAATAGCCGAGCGTGCGCAGCGCCTGCGGCACGGCACGGTTGATGATCTTGAAATAGCCGCCGCCGGCGAGCTTCTTGAACTTCACCAGCGCGAAGTCGGGCTCGATGCCAGTCGTGTCGCAATCCATCACGAGGCCGATGGTCCCCGTCGGCGCGATTACGGTCGCCTGCGCATTGCGATAGCCGCTGCGCTCGCCCATGGCGACGGCGAGGTCCCATGCGGCACGGGCATGGTCGACAAGGTCGCGCTGCGGACAGTTCGCGTGGTCGAGAGGCAGGGGCAGGGTGGCGAGGCCGTCATAGCCGTCGCTGAGACCATGTGCGGCCCGCGCGTGGTTGCGCATCACGCGCAGCATGTGTTCGCGATTTTCGGCAAAGCCTTCGAAGGCCCCGAGTTCCTTCGCCATCTGCGCGGAGGTCGCATAGGCGACGCCCGTCATGATGGCGCTGATCGCGGCGCAAAGGCTGCGCCCGGCCGAGCTGTCATAGGCAAGGCCAAGCGACATCAGCAGCCCGCCGATATTGGCAAAGCCAAGGCCGAGCGTCCGGTAGCGGTAAGAGCGCTCGGCGATTTCGCGGCTCGGAAACTGCGCCATCAGGACCGAGATTTCGAGCACGAGCGTCCAGAGCTTGGTTGCATGCTCGAACGCCTCAACGTCGAAACGTCCGCCGGTCTCGCGGAACGTCATCAGGTTGAGCGAGGCGAGATTGCAGGCCGTGTCGTCGAGGAACATATATTCCGAGCACGGATTGCTGGCGCGGATGGGCCCGGAGGCGGGGCAGGTGTGCCAGTCGTTGATCGTGGTGTGGAACTGGATGCCCGGATCGGCGGAGCCCCAGGCCGCCTGACCGATCTGGTCCCAGAGCTCGCGCGCTTTCAGCGTCTTCGAAACCATGCCGTCCGTCCGCCGCGTCAGGTTCCAGTCGCCGTCTTCCTCCACGGCGCGCAGGAAATTGTCCGTCACGCGCACGGTGTTGTTGGAGTTCTGGCCGGAAACGGTGAGATAGGCGTCAGAATCCCAATCCGTGTCGTAGATGCGGAAGTCGATGTCGGTATAGCCCTGCCGTGCGAATTGGATGACCCGCTGAATGTAGTTTTCGGGCACATGCATCCGGCGCGCGGCGATGATCTCGCGCTTCAGCGCCGGGTTCTTCTTCGGGTCGAAGCAGTCGCCGGCCGGCCCCTCGCAATTGACGCAGGCGCGCATCACGGCGCCAAGATGCTTCTGGTTGATCTTCGAGCCGGTGACCAGCGCGGCGACCTTCTGTTCCTCGATCACCTTCCAGTTGATGAACTGCTCGATGTCGGGATGGTCCGCATCGACGATGACCATCTTGGCCGCGCGCCGCGTCGTGCCGCCGGATTTGATCGCGCCGGCCGCCCGGTCGCCGATCTTGAGGAAGCTCATCAGGCCGGATGACTTGCCGCCGCCCGACAGGTTTTCCTCCTCGCCGCGCAGGCTGGAGAAATTCGTGCCGGTGCCCGAACCGTATTTGAACAGCCGCGCCTCGCGCACCCAGAGGTCCATGATGCCGTTCTCGTTAACGAGATCGTCCTCGATGCTCTGGATGAAGCAGGCATGAGGTTGCGGGCGCTCATAGGCGCTGGTTGCCTGTTTCACCTTGCCGCTCTTGGGGCTCACATAGAAATGCCCCTGTGCCGGGCCGTCTATGCCATAGGCCCAGTGAAGCCCGGTGTTGAACCATTGCGGAGAATTGGGGGCCGCGATCTGGGTGGCCAGCATGAAGCAGAGCTCGTCCCGGAAGGCGGCGGCGTCTTCCTCGCGCTCGAAATAGCCGCCCTTCCAGCCCCAATAGGTCCAGGTGCCGGCGAGCCGGTCGAAAACCTGGCGCGCGTCGTGCTCGCCGCCAAAGCGGTCGGCAGGGCGAAGCGCCGCCAGCGCCTCATGGTCGGGCTCGTGCCGCCACAGAAATTCAGGGACGTCCTTTTCGGGCACGGGCTTCAGCACCGAAGCGACGCCGGCTCGGCGGAAATATTTCTGGGCGAGAATGTCGCTGGCGACCTGGCTCCACGAGGCGGGCACGGTGACTTCGGACGACTGGCCGACGATGGAGCCGTCCGGGTTCCTGATCTCGCTCGTCGCCGAACGAAAGGAAATGCCCTCGTAAGGCGACTGGCCCTCAACGGTGAAGCAACGCTGGATACGCATCTGGCCCCCGGTTCTCGTGCTCGCTATCGGCTTTAACCGGGCGTTGCGGGAGGCCTCGGCCCGACGTCAGACAAAATCTTTCCGCCGCGCCCGTCCCCTTTTCCTGTCAATCACCCAAGTGATTGATTTGGAAAAGGTTTCAGTCGCCAAAATCCATCTTTGTCTGTAGTCCGGCCTCCGGCCCTCGCACCGCCCCTTATCGAAAGAAAATCCTACGCCCTTGGGCTCGCCCGTCAACCACATCTAGCGTGGGAATTCGTCTCCTCCGCCAAATATAGTTCTTGCTCGCCTTAGGCCCCGGCGATCCGAATCACCTTGGGTAACGGAGCGGAAGCCTTGCCGGTTATCGGAGTGGTAAGGGTTCCTTCTCTAGGCTAGGGGCGAAATAGGGTGGAGCCTCACAAACGCCATGGCGCAGAACATCAGCACGGCCTTCGGCATGCCGTTGAAGGATCTGGACGTCCTCATCGTCGACGACAACGCCAATATGAGGCTTCTCGTCCGCACCATCCTGCGCAGTTTCGGCCTGCCTGACGCGCGTCAGGCCCGCGACGGCACCACCGGCCTTGCCGAGATGGAGCGCCGCGCCCCGACCCTCATCATTTCCGATTGGGAAATGGCGCCCATGAACGGCCGCGACTTCATTCGCGCCGTCCGCCGCGTCGGCCGCGAGCCGCTCTGCTTCGTGCCGATCATCGTCCTGACGGCCCACGCCTCGCGCCAGCTCATACAGGAAGCCTTCGACTGCGGTGCGACCCAGCTTCTGGTGAAGCCCGTGACCCCGGCCAACATGCTTCAGCGCATCGGCTGGGTGCTCGAGGATGATCGCCCCTTCGAACAATGCGGCGACATCTACCGTCAGGACATGCGCCTGCCGAAGCCCGCGCCCAAGCCCGCCGCCCAGCCGGCCCGCAAGCCCGCCGACGACGTCTGGACGCTCGACTAGGCCCGGTTGCTGCGCACTGGACCATCCCGCCAGCGGATGCCATATTCGGCCCGCCTTCTTGAACAGGCAGAATCGAACA
The DNA here is from genome assembly GCA_031291615.1 of Parvibaculum sp. Lineage (GTDB taxonomy): Bacteria > Pseudomonadota > Alphaproteobacteria > Parvibaculales > Parvibaculaceae > Parvibaculum. Next base: position 65,094 of record JARLIS010000006.1, on the reverse strand, counting down.
GGCCCCGGGCGCGCCGGGGCCTCACGACGGTGGTTTGATGGGTCTCTTTTCCGAAATTTTCATCTGGTGGAACGGCCAGACGATGGGCACCCGCTTCTATACGTGGAAGAAGGGCCGCCTTGTCGGCACCGACGCCCAGGGCAATCGCTATTACGAAGCGAAGGACGGCGAGACCAATGGCGGCTATCCGCGCCGCTGGGTGACCTATAACGGCGTCGCCGAGGCCTCGCGCGTGCCGCCCGAGTGGCATGGCTGGCTGCATAACACATTCGACCTTCCGCCCACCAAGGAAGACTACAAACCCCGCGCCTGGGAGCAGCCCCATGTTGCGAACATGACGGGCACGCCGCGCGCCTATCGCCCCAAGGGCAGCATCATCCGCGGCGGCGACCGACCGAAGGCGACTGGCGACTACGAGCCCTGGCGGCCTTCGTGACCGGCATTTCGATAGCGAAAGCCGAATAGAGGACAAGTATGCAAAGCAATCTCGTTGAAACGCTGATCGGCGCAATCGTCGTCGTCATTGCAGGCGTTTTTCTCTTTTACGGCTACACGACTTCGGGCATGCGCAGCGCCGCCGGCTATCATGTGAAAGCCGAGTTCGACCGCGTCGACGGCCTCACCACGGGCAGCGACGTTCGGCTCTCCGGCATCAAGGTCGGTACCGTCGTCAGCCAGGCGATCGACCCGAAGAACTATCAGGCGATCGTCGTGCTCGACCTCGCGCCGGACGTGAAGATCCCCGACGACTCCAGCGCAAAGATCACGAGCGAAGGCCTGCTCGGTTCCAACTACATCGCGCTGACGCCGGGCGGCAGCACCGACTATCTTCAGGATGGCGGCGAGATCAGCTTCACGCAAGGCTCCGTCGATCTGATGGGCCTCATCGGCCAGGCGCTCTTCTCGACGGGCGCCAAGAGCGGTTCAACGCCCTCCGGCGCCGCCGCGCCTTCCGGCACGGCACCCGCCGCCGGAACGAAATAGGCCCCGCCTTGCGCGCATCAACCCATTCGCTTCTTGTCGGGCTCGCTTTGGCGCTTGCCGTCGGTCTGACGGCAGGTTCTGCGCGCGCCGATCAATATCCGGTCGCAACATTCAGCGGTCTCGACAAGATCACGGCGCGGGTGACGAAGTTCGACGCGCCAGTCGGCAAGCCAACGCGCTTCGGCGCGCTGGAAGTCACGGTGCGGGCTTGCGACAAGAAGCCCCCCGAGGAGCCGCCGCAGACGGCCGCCTATCTCGAAGTCAGGCAGATCGACGAGGAAAAGAACGTCGTCGATCCGAACCCGATATTCAAAGGCTGGATGTTTGCCGAAAGCCCCGGCCTCAACGCGCTGGAGCACCCGGTCTACGACGTTTGGCTCAACACCTGCAAAGGGTCGCCCATCGCCTCGTCGATGACGCCGCCGTCTCCTGCGGCTCCCGCCGCTCCGGCCGCACCCAAGGCGCCCTGAACGGGCATCCGGTAGAAATCCGCCCGCATCGCCGTGGCCTCGTGCAGCCGCGCGCGATAGCTGTCGCGTGAAATTTCGACAGTGCCGAACTGCTTCAGGTGCTCGGTGACGAATTGCGTGTCGAGCAGCCTGTAGCCGCCGACAATCAGCCGCGCGACGAGATAGACGAGGGCGACTTTGCTCGCATCGGTTTCGCGGCTGAACATGCTCTCGCCGAAAAAGGCCGCACCGAGTGACACGCCGTAAAGCCCGCCGACGAGTTTCCCCTCCCGCCAGCATTCGACCGAATGAGCGTGGCCGCGCTCGAAGAGATCGACATAGAGATCGACGATACGGTCGTTGATCCATGTGCCTTCGCGCGCCGCGCCCGTCTCCGCGCAGCCGAGCATCGTTTCGCGGAAGCTCGTATCGATGCGCACCTCGAAACGGCGCGAGCGCACGGTGCGCTTCAGGCGTTTGGGCAGATGGAACTTGTCTAGGGGCAGCACGCCGCGCCGCTCCGGGTCGATCCAGTAAAGTTGCGGATCGTCGCGCGCCTCCGCCATGGGAAAGACGCCATAGGCATAAGCGCGGAGCAGCACATCGGAATCAATGTTGCTCATCGAGCCTTCGGTCCCCTGGGACGAAGTTCACCGCGAACGGAAAAGAAAATCGGTCGTCGCCTCAGGCTTTATTCCTGAGGTAGTTCTCAAGCCAGTGAATGTGATAGTCGCCATTCACGAAATCGGGCTCGTTGACGAGGTCCTGGAACAGCGGAATCGTCGTCTTGATCCCGTCGATGACGAATTCATGCAGCGAGCGGCGAAGCCTCATCAGGCATTCGTTGCGATTACGCCCATGCACCACGAGCTTGCCGATCAGGCTGTCGTAATAGGGCGGGATGCGATAGCCGGAATAAGCCGCCGAGTCGACGCGCACGCCGAGGCCGCCGGGCGTATGGAAGCCCTTGATCGTGCCGGGCGAGGGCGTGAACGTCCGCGGATCTTCGGCATTGATGCGGCATTCGATGGCGTGGCCGGAAAAGGTCACATCGTCCTGCGTGAAGCTCATTTCGAGCCCCGCCGCGATCCTGATCTGCTCGCGCACGATGTCGATGCCGGTGACGGCTTCGGTGATCGGATGCTCGACCTGAAGGCGCGTGTTCATTTCGATGAAATAGAACTCGCCATCTTCATAAAGGAACTCGATCGTGCCGACGCCGAGATAGCCGAGCTTCGCAATCGCGTCGCGCACGATATCGCCGATCTTCTGGCGCTGCACCGCGTTGAGGGCGGGCGAGGGGCACTCTTCCAGCACCTTCTGGTGGCGGCGCTGAAGCGAACAATCGCGCTCGCCCAGATGCGCAACATTGCCATGGCTGTCGGCAATGATCTGCATCTCGATGTGACGCGGCTGACCGAGATATTTTTCCATGTAGAGCGCATCGTCGCCGAAGGCGGCCTTCGCCTCCGCGCGGGCGGTCGAAAGCGCGCCCGACAACTCGTCTTCCGAACGCGCGACCTTCATGCCGCGCCCGCCGCCGCCCGCCGCCGCCTTCACGAGCACGGGATAGCCCGTCTCCTTGGCGACTTCATAGGCTTCTTCGTCGGTGCGGATGGCGCCGGCGGAACCCGGCACGCAAGGGATGCCGAGCGACCGGGCCGTGACCTTGGCCTGGATCTTGTCGCCCATCAGGCGGATGTGATCCGCCGTCGGACCGATGAAGGTGATGCCATGGGCATCAAGAATATCGGCGAAGCGCGCATTTTCGGACAGGAAGCCGTAGCCCGGATGGACGGCGTCCGCCCCTGTGATCTCGCAGGCCGAGATGATGGCCGGAATGTTCAGGTAGCTTTCGCTCGCGGGCGGCGGGCCGATGCAGACGCTTTCATTGGCGAGGCGCACATGCATGGCATCGGCGTCGGCCGTCGAATGCACGGCGACCGTCTTGATGCCCATCTCCCGGCAGGCGCGGTGGATGCGCAGCGCGATTTCGCCGCGATTTGCGATCAGGACTTTTTCGAACATGGCCTCCGGCCTATTCGATGATGACGAGAGGTTCGCCGAACTCGACCGGCTGGCCGTCTTCGACGAGTATCTTCGTCACCGTGCCCGCGCGATGCGCCGGGATGTGGTTCATGGTCTTCATCGCTTCGATGATGAGCACCGTCTGGCCCGCGCTTACCTTGGTGCCGAGCGTCACGAAGGGCGCGGCGCCCGGTTCGGCGGCGAGATAGGTCGTGCCGACCATGGGCGACGTCAACGCACCGGGGTTCGCGGCGTCGCTCACAGGCGCCGCGACGGCGGCAGGCGCCGCTGCAACGGGCGCTGCCTGCATGGCCACCGGGACCGACACCTGGTTCACCTGCCGCGCCACGCGCAGCTTCAACGAGCCCGTATCGATTTCAATTTCGCTGAGGTCGGTCTCCTTGAGGAGGGCCGCCAACTGCCGGATCAGATCCTGATCGACGCCTGCTTTGCTCATCTCGCTTGCGGTGCTTCCCTGTGTCTGGGCCTTGGGGCGCGTAGGGGCCAATGTCCCGGTTCCTGTCTTATTTCGAAATGTCGGCGAGGATCGCCTCAAGCGCAAGCGCATATCCTTGCACGCCGAGGCCGCATATCACGCCTTTGACGACGGACGACACGTAGGAGTAGTGCCTGAATTCTTCGCGCTTGTAGACGTTCGAGATATGAACCTCAACGGCGGGAATGTCGAGCATCGCCAGCGCGTCGTGAATGGCGATCGACGTGTGGGAGTAGGCGGCCGCGTTGATAATGACGCCCGACGCCATGCTGCGCGCCTCCTGAATCCAGGAGACGAGCTCGCCCTCATGGTTCGACTGCAAACAGATGACGGAGAGGCCGAGCGCCTTGGCGCGGGCGGCGACGAGCTTCTCGATGTCGGCAAGCGTGGTCGAGCCGTAAATCTCGGGCTCCCGCTGGCCGAGCAGGTTGAGGTTCGGTCCGTTCAGCACATAGACGGGCTTTCTCGCGCCGCCTTTGCTCGACTTGCTCGCTTTGGATGTCCGCTTGGCCATCTTCGTTTCCGAGGTCCGCGCCTGCCGTGGTGGGCCGACAAAATAGGAAAGGTTTTCGCTCGCTCGCCCGGATCGGGCCCCCGAGACCCCGGTCGAAGCCTCGATTCGAGGCGGTCCAGTTATACGCAAGTCTCCTTTACCGCGAAAGGGTTTAACCCTTGCTTGAAATGGCGGGTTGCCTCACCCATTATCCCGCCGGACAGGGCCCGAGGGTGCCCCGGCGGAAACGGCGTCCGACATGCAGCTGACGGTTAACGGGGATAATATCGAGGTCGAGGGACCGATTTCGGTTCTCGGCCTCATCGAACGTTTCGGCCTCGAGCCGCGCAAGGTCGCCATCGAGCGCAATCTGGAAATCGTACCGCGTTCGGCCTATGGCGACACGCAGCTGGGCGAGGGCGACCGGCTGGAGATCGTTCATTTTGTCGGAGGCGGCTGACGGCCCCGGCGAACGAGGAGAAGTGAAGTGGTGGAAACGGCAAAGGTCACGACGGTTGAAAGGGCGCGCGGCGAGGATGGACTCACCATCGCCGGCAAAACCTATCGCTCGCGCCTGATCGTCGGCACCGGCAAATACAAGGATCTGGCCGAGAACGCCGCCGCCGTCGAAGCGGCGGGCGCCGAGATCGTCACGGTCGCGGTGCGTCGCGTGAATGTCACCAATCCCAAGGAGCCGATGCTCGTCGACTATATCGACCCGAAGAAGGTGACCTATCTGCCGAACACCGCTGGTTGCTACACGGCGGAAGAAGCGATCCGCACATTGCGCCTGGCGCGCGAGGCGGGCGGCTGGAACCTGGTGAAGCTCGAAGTGCTGGGCGACACGAAGACCCTTTACCCCGACATGATCGAGACGCTACGCGCCGCCGACGTGCTGTTGAAAGACGGGTTCGAGGTGATGGTCTATTGCACCGACGATCCGCTGATGGCGAAGAAACTCGAAGACCTGGGCTGCGCGGCGATCATGCCGCTTGCGGCCCCCATCGGCTCCGGCCTCGGCATCCAGAACCCCATCAATATCCGCCTCATCGTCGAGCAATCGAAAGTACCCGTTCTCGTCGATGCTGGCGTCGGCACGGCGTCGGATGCCGCCATTGCGATGGAACTCGGCTGCGACGGTGTGCTGATGAACACCGCGATCGCGGAGGCGAAGAACCCGGTGATGATGGCGCGCGCCATGAAGCTTGCCGTCGAGGCGGGCCGGCTTGCCTATCTCGCCGGCCGCATGCCGAAGAAGAAATACGCCGACCCGTCCTCGCCGCTCTCCGGCCTCATCTAGACGTTTCCTGGCCGGCGCGGGCGGCCTTTACTTCCGCCGCCAGCTCATCGGCGTCGAGCGCGCCTGCGTGAACCTTGTCTCCGATGACGAAGCCCGGCGTGCCGTCGATGGCGAGCGCGCGCGCAAGCTCCTCGTTGCGGTCGATGATCTTGATGATCTTCGGATCGGCCATATCCTTTTTCATCTGTACCGGATCGATGCCGACGCTCTTGGCGATCTCGATGATCCGGTCGTCGGTGAGCGCCGCCTTGTTGCGGAAGAGCGCCTGATGAAACTCGAAATATTTGCCCTGCTTCATCGAGGCGAGCGCGGCGTGAGATGCGACCACCGACTTCGGCCCGAGAATGGGAAACTCCTTGAGGATCAGGCGGATGTTCCCGTCCTTCTTGATCTCGTCCATCAACGGCTCGAATACGCGCTTGCAATAGCCGCACTGGTAATCGAAGAACTCGACGATGGTGACGTCGCCTTGCGGATTGCCGGCTACGAAAGACGTCGGATCGTCATAGATCGGCGCGCGATTGGCGGCGACCGCCTTGTTCTGGGCATGCGCCTTCGCGGCGGCCTGCTTGTCGTCATAGGCCTGCATGGCCTCAAGCAATACTTCGGGATGCTTCAACAGGTAGTCGTGCACGATCGTTTCGATGCTGCGCGTCTGCGCATCGCTGAAACTTTTCGGAGCAGTCTGCGGCGCGGCCATCGCGACGCCTGCGCTCGCGATGAAACCAAGCATCGCGGCGGCGAAGACGAGTGCGCGCATCATTCCGGCCCTCCCCCCGGTCCGCCGCCTTCCGTGATGATGTCCTGCGCACGCAACCATTCAGGCGATCCTTCCTTGAGCATTCTCTGGGCCTTGGCGGCGTGGCCGCGCGCATCGCGCATGGCGCCGATGCTTTCGTAATACTCGGCGGTGGCCAGTTCCGCCATGGCGATGTTGTTGAGCTGCCCGTAGGCGATGGCCAATTGATAGAAGGTAGTCGGGTTCTCCGGATCGATTTTGACCGAGGACTGGAGATAGCCGAGCGCCTCCCGCGTAAGCTGCGTTTCCGTGGGTATGGTCTGGAGCTGCGGCTTGTTCGAGGGAAGCGGCGAGGGCAGCACGCCTGTCTGGTCGGCGCCGGCAATTCGGGCATCGCTTGCCGAACTGCTGACGTCGAGCGCCTTGTTGCCAAGGTCCGACTTGTCGACTGAAAGCAGAGCCTGAGCGAGCTCGAGCTGGAGCTGCGGATCGTCCGGCAGCAGCGAGCGCGCTTTCCTGTAGTCCGGCACGGATTCGGCGACCTTGCCGCTCTCGAACTGCACCTGTCCCCTCAACTCCCAAAGATAAGGATTTTTGGGATCCTTTTTGATGAGCGGATCGAGTTCGGCCAGCGATTTATCGTTGTTGCCCGCCTTGTGATAGGCGATCGAACGCGCATACCGCGCATAATCGCTCTGATCCGAATTCGGGTAGCGCCGGAAGGTGACTTCCGGATCGTCCATGAAGCCGTTGAGCTTCGCCTGCACCATCTTGAATCTGTGCACGCTCTCGGGGGAGTCGTTCCTGCCGTAATAGGGCGACGCCTTGACGCGGTCTTCAAGGGCGGCAAGACGATCCTCGGAAACCGGATGGCTGCGAACGAAGGGATCTTGCTGCGTCGTGCTCAGGGCTTCCTGGTCGCGGAATTTGGAAAAGAGGTCGAGCATGCCGCGGCCGGAAAGACCCGCCCGTTGCAGGAATGTGGCGCCGGCCTCGTCGGCGCTACCTTCCTGCTGGCGGCTATAGGCGAGCAGCGAGCGTTGAATGACCTGACCGCCTCCCGCCAGCACCGCCATGCCGGCATCGCCCGCGCCTGCGACCATCGCGCCAACGCCGAGCACCATGGTGGCGATCATGGGCAGTTTCATCTTGTCCATCGCCTCGGAACCGCGGGCGAGGTGACCGCCGGCCATATGGCCGGTTTCATGCGCGATGACGCCGTAGAGCTCCATCGGCTCGTCGATCTGTGTGATCAGGCCGGTGTTGATGAACAGGCGTTGGCCGCCGGCGACGAAGGCGTTGATCGAGCCGTCCTCGACGAGATAGACGCGGACCGAGGAGGGCAGCAGGCCCGCCGCGCGCCAGATCGGCACCGAATAGTCGCGGATCAAATTCTCGGTTTCCGCGTCGCGCACCAGAGATATGCCGTCGGCCCGCGCCGGAACGGTTGCTCCGGCGAAGACAAGCAGGGAGGACAGGCAGAACGCGCCTGTCTTTTTAATGTACCGGGAGAATTTCATCTTGATCCCCAAAGTCCCGCTTTCAACGGTCACCTCTAAGCCTCGCGACAATAAATCGCCGTTGAAACGGCAACCCGAGCCGACTAAACGGTATTAGCGATATTATAAGGCCGTCCATGGCGCGGCAAAGCCGACGTGCGAAGGGTCAAATCGTATATGCTGCCAAAATAGAGCACGGCGAATCCGGCGCCACTCGGATGTTACGAGGAAAGCCGGGAATAAAGGCCGAATTGTGAAACGGCCGGGCACGGCCAAACGGGGGGACCCCATAGTGCGCATGACGTGGTTAAAGCCGTATCGGCCCAAAGTTGCCCGCGCCGTCAATCTTGCACTCGTAGCGACCCTTGCGGGCTGCTCCATGCTGCCGGACATGGGAATGGGAAGTTCGTCCGACGGCCCGCTCGGCTCCACTGTGACAAGCGACCTCGAAACCAAATCGCAGCGCGACGACATCGCCGGCAAGAAACTCGCGATGGACACCTCGGATTCCTCATTTGCCGGTGCCGTCGTTGCCGACGAGCCGATGGCGGCCCTGATTGCGCGCGGCGTACTGGAAAACGGCGGTAACGCCGCAGATGCGGCCACCGCGCTTTATTTTGCTCTTTCCGTAACCTATCCCTCGGCCGCCGGCCTCGGCGGCGGCGGCGTTTGCCTCGTTCGTGACGCCGATCACGGCGTGAAGAAGAAAGGCAGCAAGAAAGCCGAAGTGAAACTCGGCGAGGTCGAAAGCATCGCCTTTCTGACGCGCCGCCCGCGCGACGGCGGGCCCTTCGGCATTCCCGGCAATGTCCGCGGCTTTGCCCTTTTGCAGGCGCGCCACGGCACGGCGCTCTGGTCCGAACTGGTCTCGCCTGCCGAGCGCATCGCCGGCACCGGATTCAACGTGTCGCGCGCTTCGGCGCGGCGTCTCAACGACGCAGCCGCCGTGATCGCCGGTTCATCCGATCTCGCGGCCATCTATGATCGCGACGGCAGCCATCCTTATCAGGAGACGGACCTTCTTTCGCAGACTGCGCTGGCGACGACGCTCGCCCGGATTCGTTCGCGCGGCGTCGGCGGCTTCTATGAAGGCGAAACCGGCGGACTGCTTGTCGATCAGGCGCATCAGAAGGGCGGCATGCTCAGCCAGTCCGATCTGACCGACTACCGGCCCGAAGTCGCGCCCGCGCAATTGATCGCAGCGGGCGACGTCGCCGTCGCCCTGCCGGCCAAGGGACTTGGCGCCGGCGCATTTGCCTCGGCGCTCTGGCCTAACATTCAGGGCGCTTCGGGCGCCGAGGCGCTGGCCGCTGCGGCCGAGCGCACCGCCGTCGCGCTGGGTGCGCCGGGCGGCGCGGCGCTCAACGGCGACTTCGGCTCAACCACCTTCGCCACCGTCGACACCAGGGGCGGCGCGGTCGCCTGCGCCGTCACCATGAACGGCGCATTCGGCAGCGGCCGCATCGCGGAAGGAACCGGCGTTGCTTTCGCTTCCTCGCCGGAAGCGCCGGTCAAGGGTCTCGGTTCGGCCTTCCTCGTGCCGGTGATGGTGGTGAACCCTGAAACCAAGGGTCTCTACGTCGCGGGCGCTGGCGCGGGCGCGCCGAAGGGCGGGGCGGCGATCGAGGGCGCGGTCATGGCTGCCGTGTCCAAGGGCGGAAGCGGCGGCGTCGCCGCGCTTCAGTCCGGCCCGGCCGATATCAGCTCTCCGGTCAACGCAATCGTCTGTCCCGATGGATTGCCGGCCGGCACCTGCACGCTGAACCCCAATCCAAAGGGCGATGGCGTCGGTTTCAGCGCCCTGGCGAAAAAATCGTCTAAGGGCCTCTTCCGCTGATCTGGCGGCGTATTTTCTAAAGCCCAAAAAAATCATGCCCCGCATTTTGCGGGGCATGATCGTTTCGGGATGACGTTCGGCCCGTGTCAGCCGGAGCGGCGCTGCCACCAGCCGCGGCGCTGTGGCTGCTCGGGCGCCTTCTCGGGCGGTGTGCTGGCCACAGGGGCCGCTTCAGGTTCAACTGCGGCGGTCGTTTCCTCGGGCGCGGCGGGCAGGGATGACGCGAGGTCTTCCCTGGGCGCGGCTTCGATCTCGTCGCGGCGGGTATCTTCCGCCGGCGCTTCGTTTTCGACCGGCGTTTCCAGCGCGAGATCGTCGCGCGAATAGGAAAGCAGGATCGGCGCTTCGTCGTCTTCGCTGGAAGACGCGCCGCTGCTCGCATTCTCGTCTATGACGCCCGTTGCCTCGCGCAGTTCCTCGCCGGAAACGCCTTCCGGCGCACCGTCACGACCGCGATTGCGCCGACCGCCACGACGGCCGCGCCGCCGACGCTTGCGAGGCCGGTCCTCGCCGCCTTCGTCGCCCTCATTATTCTGCGCGTCGCCGGCCGCGGACGTATCGGTATCGCCCGATGCTTCGTCCTCGTCGTCTTCGCCCTCGTCATCCGCTTCGGCATTTTCCTCGCGCGGGGCATCGCCATGAGCAGCCTGTTCGCCATGCGGCTCCTGTCCGCCCTTGCGGCGGCGGCGTCTGCGACGCTTGCGCGGGTTGTCCTCGCGTTCCTCGCCGCGCGCTTCGCCGCGACCCTGACGGGCGGGCGCCTCGGCTTCTTCGGTTTCTTCCTCGTCCTCGACCTCATCGACGATGTCTTCGACGACAGGGTCTTCATCGGCATAGGTGTTTTCGATGTTGATCGCGCCGGCGGCCGGACGGGTCCGCGTCCGGGCGCGCGCTTCGGCCTGTTCGACGCGGTGTTCGGACCCCTTCAGCGTGTGCTCCGCCTCGACATAGATCGAGGTGCCGTAGCGCTCCTCGATGTCGAGAAGGTTGGCGCGCTTCTGGTTGAGAATATAGACCGCAACTTCGACCGGCACCTTCACCGTGAAGGCCGAGGCACGGCCCTTGATCGCTTCGGCTTCGACGCCGCGCAGCACATGCAGCGCCATCGACTCGACCGAACGGACGAGGCCGACGCCCTGGCAATGCGGGCATTTCACCGTCGAGCCTTCGAGCACGCCTGAACGCATGCGCTGGCGTGACATTTCCATCAGGCCGAAATGGCTGATGCGGCCGACCTGGATGCGGGCGCGGTCGGTCTTCAGGCAATCCTTGAGCTTGCGTTCCACCGCGCGGTTGTTGCGGTTCTCGTCCATGTCGATGAAGTCGATGACGATGAGACCGGCAAGGTCGCGCAGGCGCATCTGCCGCGAGATTTCCTCTGCCGCTTCGAGATTGGTGCGAAGCGCCGTCTGCTCGATGTTGCGCTCCTTCGTCGAGCGTCCCGAATTGACGTCGATCGAGACGAGCGCTTCCGTCGGATTGATGACGATATAGCCGCCCGACTTCAGTGTGACGGTCGGGTTGAACATCGAGTCGAGCTGCTGCTCCACCTGATGCTTCTGGAAGAGCGGCTGCTTGTCCTTGTAAAGCTGGACGTTCTTGGCATGGCTCGGCATGAGCATGCGCATGAAGGTCTTGGCTTCCTTGTAGCCTTCGTCGCCCTCGACGAATACGGTGTCGATGTCCTTGTCGTAGAGATCGCGGATCGACCGCTTGATGAGGCTGCCTTCCTCGTAGACGAGGGCGGGCGCCGTCGATCTGAGCGTCAGCTCGCGCACGCTTTCCCACATGCGCAGCAGATATTCATAGTCGCGCTTGATCTCCGCCTTGGTGCGCTTGGCGCCTGCCGTGCGGATGATGAGGCCCATGCCTTCCGGCACGTCGAGCGACTCTGCAATCGCCTTCAGCTTCTTACGGTCCGCCGCCACGGTGATCTTGCGGGAAATGCCGCCGCCGCGCGCCGTGTTGGGCATCAGCACGCAATAGCGCCCGGCAAGCGACAGGAACGTGGTCAGCGCCGCGCCCTTGTTGCCGCGCTCTTCCTTGACGACCTGCACCAGCATGATCTGCCGGCGCTTGACGACTTCCTGAATCTTGTAATTGCGGAAATTGTGCCGGGGCTTGCGCGGTTCGCGTTCCTCGTGCGCTTCCTCCAGCGGGTCTGCGGCGCCGACGGCCTCGACCGCGTGGTCGGAAACGACGGTCTCGGTCTCTCCGTGCTCCGCGGATGCTTCGCTCGTTTCTACGACCGGGGCGGCGTCTGCCTCATGATGATCTGCATCGCCGTGATCGTGCTCATGCGCGTCGTCATGATGCCCGGCGTCGTCGTGATGATCGTCCGCTTCCTCGCCCGCGCCGACGCTCTCGATGACCTCGGGCTCGTGGTCGTCATGCGCTTCGGCGTCGTGCGGTGTGGAAATCTCCGCCGAGGGTGAACGGTTGGCGACTAGTTGCGTCGCAGCTTCGTTGTCGCCGTCGGCATTTTCTTCCTCGGCCGCGCGGCGCGCCTGGGCAGCCTGATGCTTCACCAGCGCTTCGCGGTCCGCGACCGGGATCTGGTAATAGTCGGGATGGATTTCGCTGAAGGCGAGAAAGCCGTGGCGATTGCCGCCATACTCGACGAATGCTGCTTGAAGCGACGGCTCTACGCGCGTGATTTTCGCGAGATAGATGTTGCCGCGCAGCTGCTTTCTGTTCTCGGACTCGAAGTCGAATTCTTCAACGCGGTGGCCGTTCACGACCACAACCCGAGTCTCCTCGGGGTGGGTCGCGTCGATAAGCATCTTGTTTGCCATTGAGAGTATCTCCGGGGCGCCGGCCGCCGCGCGAGACCCGGCGCAAATTCATGCGGCCGAGCGGGCGCGGGCGGGCGCCGATTGTGTGGATCCGGCTGGCCGCATCCGCATCGAATGACGATGCAGCGAGGAAACGGGATCGGGTCTGCGATGAAAGAATGGCGAGCGCACTGCGCATCGGATTGGGAGAGGCATGAACGAGTGCCAGACAGGCGTGCGGCGCGCGCTTGGAGCGAGCGTTCTCTACCTGTCTTGCATCTGGTCGCATTGCCGCGTCGTGCATCTCAACCTTTGACGCCTCCCTGTCGTCGCCGGGAGGCGGGCGGAATTCTTTATGACCGCTTGGGCGCCCATATCTGGAGGCGTCTGCGGCAGCGGAACGAGCGTTTGCACACTCGGACCTGTCTGGCGGGCTGAAAGGGCGGGGAGCTGAAAGGACCTGATGCCGTCATCCGAAGGGGACTGGGCGGTCGCCAAGCTCGTCGCATCTCTCGGCAGGTCGGGCCTCGGAAGCCCGGAAGGCCGAATCTCCTCAAAGGGATACCAGACCGGCTAGCCTCCGCTTTGTACGGGCGCGGTGCTGATTTGGCAAGCATGGCTTACCCGCATGGAGGCCGATGCCATTAACCATGCTAACCCTTGAGACTTCGTAAAATTTTCGAGCCGGTAAGGGTTTATAAATCATTCTGGCCAGAATAGCTTAAGACCGACTTTGGTCCTTGGGCGCAGGCGATTCGCGTTTCGCGGCCGCGCGCGAAGGCAGGGCCTGGAGCTGACGGGCGGGTTGCGGAATATTTATGGGTAATAACGGAAAATGGGCTGTGCTTGGCCGGTCGTCGCCGCTGACGGCGGCGCTGGCTGTTGCGCTGGTCCTCCTTTCCGCGGGGCAGGGCGGAGCCGATCCCAAGCCCCGCACCCTCGGCACGCTGCCCATTGCCCGGCCGGTCACGGAAACCGGCAGCATCAACCAGGCTTCCCTTCAGGACCCGTCCGACAATACCACCTCTGACGAACCCGCAATGTCCGCAACGGCTCTCGCGCCGGCCGCCGCTCCCGCGCCGGGCGCGACGGCGGTCACGGGTATCAGACTGGGCGACCGGGGCGCCGAAACGCGCTTCGTCGTCGAGCTCGGCGGTGCGGACGCGGTGAAGTACCACATCTTCACATTGGCCGACCCTTACCGCGTCGTCGTCGATTTGCCCAACATGCCCTCGCGCCTGCCGGAAAATACCGCGCTGAAGGGCCGGGGACTGATCTCCGACTATCGCTATGGCCAGTTCCAGAACAATACTTTCCGCATCGTCATCGACACGACGGGTCCGGTCTCCGTTTCTCGGGATTTCATTCTCGATCCTCAAGGCGGCTTTGGACGGCGCGTCGTCCTCGATCTGGCCGCAACGGATCGCGCGACATTCCTTGCATCGGTGGGCCTGCCTGCCGCCGACAAGGCCGCTGCGCAGGCCGAGGCCCAGCCCGCGGCGATCCCTGTCGTGCCGCCCACGCCTCCCGCCGCGCATGACCGCCGCCGTGTCGTCGTCATCGACCCCGGCCATGGCGGCGTCGATCCGGGCACGCATGGGCGCTCGAGCGGCGTCGTCGAAAAGGATGTCGTGCTTGCCTTCGGCCGCGCGCTCGCCAAGCGCTTGCGCGATACCGGCCGCTACGATGTTTACATGACGCGCGACAAGGACATCTTCATTCCGCTGCGCGAGCGCGTGCAGATCGCCCGCGCCCACAAGGCCGATCTCTTCATCTCGATCCACGCAGACTCGATCTCCAAGCCCGATGTGAGCGGCATGTCGGTCTATACGCTGTCTGAAACGGCGTCCGACAAGGAAGCCGCCGCGCTCGCCCGCAAGGAGAACCTGTCGGACGCGATCGCGGGCATCGACTTCAAGGGCGAGTCGCCTGAAGTCACCGGAATCCTGATCGATCTCGCCCAGCGCGAGACCAAGAATTATTCGGCCCGCTTCGCCAAATCGGTGGTCGACTATGCCCGCCATTCCACGACGCTTCTGGAGCCGACCCATCGCTTCGCGGGTTTCGTCGTCCTGAAGGCGCCCGATGTGCCTTCCGTGCTGGTGGAACTCGGCTTTCTGACCAATGGCGGCGACGAAAAGCGGCTCACATCCGCAAAATGGCGTAACTCGGTCACCGGTTCCTTCGTCAAGGCCGTTGACCGTTATTTCGGCGACCGGCTGGCCGAAGGGCCGAATTGACGCATCCTGTCCTCGCCATCCGGCTGCCATAATTCGCTCCTAGATCGTCGCGGCCGGACCCCTGTTAACCATGCGGCATGGATTGGCGGATAATTTTCTGTGAGCCAGCGGACCGCGTGCTAAATGTGTCGGCAGGCTGTGCCAAAACGGGCTGGAGCGGCGGACGAAACCGCCTTCATTTCAATTAAGGGTGGGGCGATAGCCCGATGTTGAGAGTCTTCACGACCATTGCCGCGATCTTCCTGGTTTTGCTGTTCGGCGGCCTTCTCGCCGGCGGCTACATGCTGTGGCAGATGAACCAGGATTTGCCGGACTATTCGAAGCTCGCCAACTACGAGCCGCCCGTCATGACGCGCGTTCATGCAGGCGACGGCACGCTCATCGCCGAATATGCGAAGGAGCGCCGTCTCTACGTTCCGATCAGCGTCATACCGAAGCGCGTGATCGACGCTTTTCTCGCCGCCGAGGACAAGAATTTCTACAGCCATGGCGGCGTCGACGCTTCGGGCATCGCGCGCGCAATGGTCGACAACATCATCAACATCGTCAATGACCGCCGCCTCGCCGGCGCTTCGACCATCACCCAGCAGGTCGCGCGCAACTTCCTCCTGAACAGCGACCGCACGCTGACGCGCAAGCTGAAGGAAGCCCTGATCGCGCTCAGGCTCGAAAAGGCCTACACGAAGGACAAGATCCTCGAACTCTATCTGAACGAAATCTATCTCGGCATGGGCAGCTACGGCGTCGCCGCCGCCGCGCAGATCTATTTCGACAAGCCGCTCGACCAGCTCACCGTCGCCGAATGCGCCTACCTTGCGTCGCTGCCCAAGGCGCCGTCGAACTACCAGCCCTATGACCACCGCGACCGCGCCATCGGGCGCCGCAACTGGGTCATCAGCCGCATGCAGGAAGACGGTTTCATCACGGCCGAGGAAGCCGCGGCAGGCCGCGACGAACCCTTCAACGTCACGCTGCGCCCTGTGGGCCTGCAACTCGTCGATGCCGAATATTTCGTCGAGGAGGTTCGCCGCGAGCTTTACGCGAAATATGGCGAGCAGAAACTTTATGAAGGCGGTCTCTCCGTCCGCACCACCATCGACACGCATCTGCAAGGCATTGCCCGCGCCTCGCTGCGTAAAGGCCTGACGGATTACGACATGCGCCACGGCTATCGCGGTCCGCTGGCGAAGTTGCAGCCCGGCGCGAACTGGCAGGACGCGCTCCAGAAGCAGGCTTTCGCCGACGACCTCGCGCCCTGGACGCTTGGCGTCGTGCTCGAACTGACGCCGCAGGCCGCCAAGATCGGCCTGCGTCCGGAAAAGCTCGACAACGGCAAGTTCGCCACCGGCATCAAGATGGGAGCCATTCCCTTCTCTGAAATGTCCTGGGCCCGTCAGTCGATCAAGGACCAGTATCTCGGCCCCGTCATCAAGCAGCCGTCCGACGCGCTCGCCATCGGCGATGTCGTCTATGTCGAGCCGATCTACAAGAAGAAGGGCGACGCGGAGCCCGATCACTACGCGCTGCGCCAGGTGCCCGCCGTCAACGGCGCCGTCATCGCCATGGACCCGCATACCGGCCGCGTGCTCGCCATGCAGGGTGGTTTCAGCTTCGACCAGAGCGAGTTCAATCGCGCGGTGCAGGCGATGCGCCAGCCGGGCTCGTCCTTCAAGCCCTTCGTCTATGCCGCCGCGCTCGATCATGGCTTCACCCCGGCGAGCCTTGTGCTCGACGCGCCCTTCGTCATGGATCAGGGACCGGGGCTCGCGCTCTGGAAGCCGGAGAACTACGAGCACGATTTCTTCGGGCCCTCGACGCTTCGCTTCGGCATCGAACATTCGCGCAACGTCATGACGGTGCGCCTCGCGCAGAATATCGGCATGGACACGATCGTCGACTATGCGCATCGCTTTGGCATCATGGACAACATGTCGCCTGTGCTCTCCATGGCGCTCGGCGCCGGAGAAACGACGCTGATCAAGCTCGCAGCCGCCTATGCCATTCTCGACAATGGCGGCCACAAGGTGCAGCCGACGCTCATCGACCGCGTTCAGGATCGCTGGGGTCGGGTTGTCTATCGCCATGACGACCGGCCCTGCGCCGCCTGCAACGCCGATTGGGCCAACCAGCCGCCGCCGGAACTTCCCGACACGCGCGAGCAGGTCGAAAATCCGCAGACGGCCTATCAGATGACCTCGATGCTTGAAGGCGTCATCCAGCGCGGCACCGGCCAGATCATCAAGAGCGTGCCCGTGCCGCTCGCCGGCAAGACCGGCACGTCGAGCGACGAGCGCGATGCGTGGTTCATGGGCTACTCGCCCAATCTCGTCGTGGGTGTTTTCGTCGGCTACGACAATCCGACGCCGCTCGGCCATGCTGAAACCGGCGGCCGCACCGCCGCGCCGATCTTCCGCGACATCATGCAACAGGCGATCGGCAGCCAGCCCGCGATCCCGTTCCGCATCCCGCCGGGCATCAATCTGGTGAAGGTCGATCTGAAGACGGGTCAGCTCGCTTCGTCCAGCGGCAGCAACGTCATCCTCGAAGCCTTCAAGGACGGCACGGAACCGCAGACCTCGTCCGCGAGCCCGTCCGTTGGCGTCGTCACGGGCACGCCCGTTTCCGGCCTCGACAATCCGTCCGGCACGCCGCAACCGGGAGCGGGCACCGCCATCAATTCCGGCACCGGCGGGCTTTACTGACACGGGCTATCGTCCTAGTTTCCCGCTCCGCGTTCCACGGAGGCCAGTAAATGCGCGCCGAGACCCAGAATATCGCCGATGAAATCAAGCAGTCGCTCGCGCTGCTGAGGAGGCATCTTTGACTGGGATACAGCCCAGAAGCGCCTCGACGAGCTGAACGCCCGCGCCGAAGACCCCAATCTCTGGAACGACCAGACGAAGGCGCGTTCCATGATGGCCGAGCGCACGCGCCTCGATGAGGCGATCAACGCCTATCTGGGCCTTGAGCGCGCGCTCAACGACAATCTCGAACTGATCGAGCTCGGCGAAGCCGAAGGCGATGAAAGCATCGTCAAGGAAGCCGAAGCCGCGTTGAAGGCCGCGCGCGAGGAAGCCCGCAAAGCCGAAATCGAAACGCTGCTCGCCGGCGAGGCCGACGGCAACGACGCCTATGTCGAAGTCCATGCAGGCGCCGGCGGCACCGAAAGTCAGGACTGGGCGCAGATGCTCTTGCGCATGTATACGCGCTGGGCGGAACGCAAGGGCTACAAGGTCGAGCTGATGGAACGCCATGACGGCGAAGAAGCGGGCATCAAGTCCGCGACCATCCTGGTCAAGGGCCACAATGCCTTCGGCTGGCTGAAGACGGAATCGGGCGTTCATCGCCTCGTCCGCATTTCGCCCTATGACTCGAATGCGCGCCGTCACACGAGCTTTTCGAGCGTCTGGGTCTACCCGGTCGTCGACGACACGATCGACATCGACGTCAAGGAAAGCGACTGCCGCATCGATACCTTCCGGTCGTCGGGTGCGGGCGGCCAGCACGTCAACACGACCGACAGCGCCGTGCGCATCACGCATATTCCGACCGGCATCGTCGTCGCATGCCAGAATGAACGCTCGCAGCACAAGAACCGCGCCACTGCATGGAACATGCTGCGCGCCCGTCTTTATGAGCTTGAGCTCGAAAAGCGCGAAGCCGTGGCGCAAGCCGAAGCCGCGAGCAAGACCGATATCGGTTGGGGCCACCAGATCCGCTCTTACGTGCTCCAGCCCTATCAGATGGTGAAGGACCTGCGCACCGGCGTGACGAGCCCCGCGCCCGCGACGGTTCTCGACGGCGACCTCGACGAATTCATGGCCGCCGCGCTTGCCGCCCGCGTGAAGGGCGGGGCAGGCGCCGTCGTCGAAGACATCGACTAGAGCCAGGCGCGTTCATATCCAAAAAAAACTGCGGCGGAGATCGTTCCGCCGCAGTTTTATTTTCTCGCCCCTGAGGGGCGATACCAATTGAATTACTGAGCCGCCGGGCGCTTCACGACGACGCCGCCGTCGCCGACCACGACCGGGCTGCTCGTCGCTTCGGCCGGACGCGGCGTCGGCGCAGGGCGCGGTGCCGTGGGGATCGGACCCGCACTCGGGCGCAGCATCGGCTTCGGTGCCGAAGCCTGTCCGATCGGGTCGTCCGAATGACGGCAATTGCCTTCGAAGAAAGCGCCTGTCTCAACCGCCAGCGCTTCGTGAAGAATGTCGCCCTCGACATGGCAGGTCGAGGAAAGCTGAACGCGGCGGCCGCGAATGGTGCCGATGACGCGGCCGCGAATGACGATGTCGTCGGCGACGATTTCGCCGGTGATCGATGCCTTCTCGCCGATCGTCAGCGACTGGCTGCGAATGTCGCCCTCGACGGTGCCGTCCACCTGAATGTCGCCGGTGGCGACAAGGTTGCCATGCACCACGAGATCCGTGGAGATGATGGAAGGCGCGGTACGCACGCCGGTCCGCTTGACCGGAGCGATGGGTGCCGGAGCCGATGCCTGAGCGGCGGTCGGCTTTTCGGTCTCTTTATCCTTGCTTCGCGAAAACATAATGACCTGCCTCAATGAACTTGGAGGGGTCGCGGACAATCCCGTCGAACCAGACCTCATAGTGAAGATGCGGCCCGCTGCTACGCCCAGAGGACCCGACTCTGCCGATGACGTCTCTAAATGCAATTTTCTGGCCAACCTTGACGCCGATCTGGCTCAGATGGCCGTAACGGGTGCGAAAACCGTTTCCGAAGTCGATTTCGATCATCCGTCCGTATGCACCCTTCCAGTCGGCATAGGTAACGGTGCCGGCCCCCGTCGCATAGACGGGCGAACCGTACTCCGTCGCCAGATCTTCACCGGCATGAAACGCCATCCTGCCGTTGAAGGGATCGACGCGCGGCCCGAAGCCGCTCGTTTCGTGATAGCCGATCAGAGGTTCGGCCAGCGGCATTTTCGCAATGGAATTCTCAAGGCCTGCCATGGTGTTAAGGTTCTGGCTGACCCGGTAGAGCTGCCGTGAAAAGGCGCTCTCGTCACCACCGCCGGCCAGCGCCTCACCCTCGGCCAGGCCGAGAAAGGGGCCGCCCTCGGCCTCGCCCGACGCCTGTCCCGCAGGCGCGCCGCCATCCTTGCGCTTCATCAGCGCCTTCACATCGATGACATTGGTCATGCCGATGATCGAGGCGAGTTCGCGGATGCGCTTGTCGGTCGTCTCCTCGACGGAGTTGATGAGCCCTTGCTGGGCCCGGTCGAGCTTGGTCAGCCTTGTGTCAATCTGGGAGGCTGTGCCGTTACGGTCGCCGCCGCCGGCAAGACCGGCAATGTCGATGCCGCCGCCATCCGCGCCGTCGATGACGAAGTTTTCGGCGTCCGCCGCCCTTTGGGGCCGGGTGGTGGTCTGGCCGACATCGGCGCCCTGATCGGCCTCATCGACCGACATCAGGATCGTGTTTCCATGCGCCTCTCCGGCCGTTCCGCGCAGGGATGCGGAGTAGCGCTGGCGCATCCCGTCGAGCTGGAGGCTGGCCGACTGGCGCTGGCTCATGAGCTCCGTGAGCTGGTGGTGTTTCTCTTCCAGTTCGCGCGTCGTCGCAAGGAAGCGCTCCTGCGAGATCACAAGCTGGCCGTTGAGCTCGTCATAGGCCGATTGAAGCTGCGCCAGGCGCTCTTCATAGGCGCCCTGCATCTTGACGTAGCGCTGCTCTTTCGAGGCGATGATCTGCTGCTTGAAGACGACGTTGACCGACGAGAAGGCGATCCAGCTGAAAAACAGGAAGGCGATCCCCGCAAATACAGCCTGCGTGAACGGCGACAGGGAGATGAACTGCACCTGTCCGTGGCTGCGGATGTATATCTGACGCTCGACATAGTGATGGCGCGCAAATCTACGCACTGCATCGCCAAAATCCGAGTTTCTATGGTGCACGCCCCTCATGCGCCATACCCCCTCTTACCAGCTTTGTCGCAATGGGATTTAAGTCAACTTTTCAGCAATCGTCTCGATTTTTGCCGTTTAAGGTTAACATCCCATTGAGAAAGTTTTGTGCCGTCCCCCGACGACCATTTACTGTCGCTTAACGGGAATGGAAAAGTAAAGACCTTTCAACACTCTGCCGTTCAGCGCAACGCGAGCGGTTCATACATATCCGGCATCAGTCCGGCCGCTTCCCGCGCCGCAGTATTGAAGGGCGGCTTCAGCAAACCCCGGAAATGGCGGCGGACCAGGCCGTGAAAGGTTTCCTCGGGGGCGAGGCCCCGTTCCCGGCAGAGATGGGCAAACCACCGCCAACCTGCGGCGACGTGCTCCTGCTCGTCCCTGTAAATGACCCCGAGCATCGCCGCGCTCTCCATATCGCCGGCGCCCGTCAACCGCTCGATCATGCCCGGCGTCACGTCGAGCCCGCGCGCCTCAAGCACCAAGGGCACCACCGCCAGCCGGGCCAGAAGATCGTGCCGCGTCTCCTCGGCCGCCTGCCATAGCCCGTCATGGGCGGGCAGGTCGCCATATTGCCCCTCCATCGCCGCCAGGCGCCTTTGAAGCAGCAGAAAGTGCCGCGCCTCGTCGTCGCCCACCGACACCCAGTCGTCGAAGAAGGCGCGGGGGAGCGCCTCTCCCGCAAACCGCCCCGCCATGTCGAAGGCAAGATCGATGGCGTTCAACTCGATATGCGCCAGCGAATGAAGCAGCGCGAACCGCCCGCGCGGACCCTTGAAGGTCCGCCGGGGCATTTCGTTGGGAGGGAGTAATCGCGGCTCGGCTGGCCGGGCCGGGCGGTCCGGCATCGGCAGGGCGCACTCTGCAGCGAGGAGCGGCAGCGTTCCCTTTCGCCAGAGCGCCGCCACCTCGTGTGCGAGGCGCGCCTTCCCCTCCGCCTGAGGACAATCGAGAACGGCCCGCGCCCCTTCGACAAGCGAGGCGATGCCGGAGGGGCGGGAGACCGTCACAGGATTCAGAGCGCCTTCACAGCCGAAAGCACGTCTTCGGCATGACCTTCAACCTTGACCTTCGGCCAGACCTTGCGAATGACGCCCGAACCGTCGATCAGAAATGTCGTCCGCTCGATGCCCATATAGGTCCGCCCATAAAGGTTCTTCTCGACCCAGACGCCGTACTTCTTCAGCATCTCGCCGTTCTCGTCCGAGATAAGTCGAACCGTCAGGTTATGCTTGTCGCGGAACTTGCAATGATCGGCGACGGAATCCTTCGACACGCCGAGCACTACCGCGCCTGCCGCATCGAACGCGGCCTTCTGCGCCGTGAAGGCGAGGGCTTCTATGGTGCATCCGGGCGTGTCGTCCTTCGGATAGAAATAGAGCACCACTTTCTTGCCGCTGAGCCCGGCCAGCGAAACCATGGCGCCGTCGTCGGCGGGTAGCAGGAAGTCGGGCGCTCTATCACCGACGGCGGGAAGTTTGGGCGCGGGGACTGGCGCTGTGGCCGCCATCTGCGGGACGGCGACCGGCGTCGGCGCGGCCTTCGGAGCTGCGACTTTGGCCGGGCGCTTCGCTGCCGTCTTCGTCGGCTTTGGCGCGGCTTTATTCGGTTTCGCCGCTGCTTTCTTCGGCTTCGCGGCAGCCTTCTTCGGCGCCTTGGTGGCCTTTTTCACGGCGGCTTTCTTTTTGGCCGCCGGCTTCTTTGCCGGGGCTTTCTTCGCGGCGGCAGCCTTCTTTTTTGCCGGCGCCTTCTTGGCCGCTTTTGCCGCGGGCTTCTTCGCCTTCTTTACTGTCTTCTTGGCAGCCTTTCCGGCCGGCTTCTTGCCAGCCGCCGCCTTTGTTGTCTTCTTGGCCTTCGCCTTCTTTACGCCGGACTTTTTAGCTTTAACTGCCTTAGCCATTCCAAGCCTCCGATCCTTGCCGCTTTCACGCATTCGAGATGCGTATGTTGGCGGCATCGTAACCCCTGAGCCGTGATCTTGCGAGATTGGTTAGCGCCAAAAGTGAAGACTTCCGCGGGGTCTGCGGGTAAAAGAATACAAGTACCTCCGTCCCGGTCCATCCGTTCGCGGCCGCCCCCGACGGCATACGAGGCGGCACACACGGGCGCATGCCCGGTGACGAACGACAGGAGACCAATCGTCCCTTGATACGCCGGACGAGCAAGATCGCACTTGAAGTTGTAGGCGTTGCCGTTGCGGCGACGGCGCTGCTGCTTGCCGTGCTGGCCTGGCGGCTGTCCTCCGGTCCGATCTCGCTGCCCATTCTGAGCCAGATCATTGAGGACTCGGCCCGCTCTCAGCTGGCGGGGGGGCGTCTCGATATCGGCGACACGATCCTCATTTGGTCGGCGCAAGATCGCCAGCTCGGCCTGCGCCTGCGCGACGTGCGCCTGACGGGGGCCGACGGCAACCGCGTCGCGGCGGCGCCGGAATTGTCCTTTCGTCTCAGCGTGCCTGCGCTGCTGATCGGGCGACTGGCGCCGACATCGGTCGATTTCTACGGCATCAACGCCACCATCGTGCGGCGGCCGGGCGTCGGCATATCGCTCGGCCTCGCCTCGGCGGGCGAAAAACCCAATCCGGCAAGCGAAGCCTCGGCCATGATCGGCCCCATGCTTTCGGCGCTTGCAACCGGCGAAACCGAAAACTCGATCCTCGGCTACCTGCGTCATGTCGGCATACGCGACGCCACATTGAACTTCGTCGATGAGGTGAACGGCGTTTCCTTCGAAGCGCCCAACGCCAATCTCGCGCTCTTCCGGGGCGGCGGCGGCGTCGCGGGCTCGTTAAGCGCCGACCTCGCGCTCGGCGACACCAAGGGCCATATCGAACTCAGCGGCGCTCTGCCGCAAGGGGCCTCGACCATCCAGCTCGGCATGCGCGCCACAGGTATCGTCCCGGCAGCGCTCGCGCGCACGTCTCCTTCCCTCGCGAACTACGCGCTCTTCGATGCGCCGATCGACGCCGATGGAAACCTCGAACTCGCCCGGGACGGCACGGTGAAGTCGGGTCGCCTTTCGCTCGATGCCGGCAAAGGCACATTCACCTTGCCCGGCCTTGAGCAGGCGCCTGTGCCTATCGAGAAGGCGCATGCGGAGCTGACGCTCGATGCGGCGGCAAACCGTCTCGACCTCGCCAAGCTCGTCTTCCAGGCCGGCCCGCACAGCATTTCGATGCAGGGCCATGTCGATTACACGCTCGGCGCCGGCGTCAACATCTCGACCGCCCGCATCGAACTTTCCGC
The DNA here is from genome assembly GCA_031291615.1 of Parvibaculum sp. Lineage (GTDB taxonomy): Bacteria > Pseudomonadota > Alphaproteobacteria > Parvibaculales > Parvibaculaceae > Parvibaculum. Next base: position 41,083 of record JARLIS010000006.1, on the reverse strand, counting down.
AGGCAAGACGACGACGGAAATTCCGGGCTTCTTCGAAGGCCCCGTCGAATTCGACAATGTTCACGTCGCGGCGCTGCTCGACTTCGACAAGCGCTCCATGACCGTAGAGGACATAAAGCTCGGCGTCGGCGGCGGCAGGATCGCCGCTTCCGGCAAGCTGGAAGAGGGCGCGCGCTCTCCGGCCATCTCCTTCAAAGGCACGATCGAGTCTGTGCCGATCGCAACGGCGCGCACCGTCTGGCCGCTGGTCCTTTCCGATCATGCGCGCGAATGGGTGTCGGAGCATATGAAAGGCGGAACGCTTCGATCCGCGAATTTCAACGTCAATTTCGCCGCCAACGTCATCGAAGACACGCCGCCCCATGCGCCCCTGCCGGCCGGCAGCGTGCATTTCGAATTCAACGTCGACGGCGCGACTGTCAGCTATCTCGATGCGATGCCGCCGCTGGAGAATGTGACGGCGCGCGGCCTTGTGCAGCCGAACCGCTTCGACGCCTGGGTGTCCTCGGCCATCGTTAATGTCGCGCCCGGCAAAACGCTCGCCGTTTCCAACGGACATTTCGCCGACGGCGACATCGCCAATCCCCATAGCATCGGCGACATCGAATTTACCGGCGCTGGCGCCACCGCCGACATTCTCGGCTTGCTCGAGCACGAGCCGCTGAAGCTCATTCGCGGCTTCGGCCTCGATCCATCGACCGTTGGCGGAACCGGCACGCTCTCCGCCGCGCTTCGCCTGCCTCTGGTCAAGACGGTGAAAATCTCGGATGTGGATTTCTCCGGCAAGGCGCATGCCGACAAGATTTCGATTCCGCATCTCGACAAGAACATGTCGATCACGTCGGGCACGCTCGACGTCGACGTGACGCGCCAGGGTCTGAAGAGCAAAGGCATTGTCAGCTTCAACAACTCGACGCCGCTCGGCATCCTCTGGACCGAGAGTTTCAATGCCGGGTCGGGACCGAGTTCCAGCTACCGATTGACCGGCGACTTCGACGCCGCCGCGCGCGCCTCGATAGGACTCGATTTTGAGAAATATCTGACGGGCCCCGTCGTCATCGACGCGAAGCTGACCGGCAAGGGCGCGGCGATTTCCGGCGTCGATCTTCATGCCGACCTTGCCCCCGCCGTCCTGAATGTGACCGAACTGGGCTGGACGAAGCCTGCCGGCAAATCCGTAACCGTCGATTTGAAGCTCGCCATCACCAAGGATGCCTACGCGGCCACGAACCTGAAAGCGGCGGGCGAGGGCGTCGATGTGCGCGGCGCCTTCACCGCGGCCAATGACGGCCGCATCATGCTGGCCGACTTCCCCACGCTGAAGCTCGGGCCCGACAACGACCTCGTCGCCCATGTGCGCCGCGACGATCGTGGCCAGCTTCTCGTCGCCCTGAAGGGCGCGAAATACGACGCTCGCGGCATTCTGCATGATTTCATTTCAGGAAACGGCGACAAGAAGGAAGCCGAGGAAGCCGCGACGCGCGTCCTCACGCCGGAGATGGAACAGGACCCGACGCGGCGGACCCAGATCAGCGCCGTCTTCGACGAAGTGGCGGCGCAGAACGGAACGAAGCTGTCGCATGTCGATGGCCGCTTCACCTTGATCGACGGCAGCGTCTATCTGATGGAACTGGGTGGAACCGATCAGGGCGGCTTGCCGCTCGCCGCCACCATTCGTGGGCAGAGCGAACGCACGCGCCGCTTTTCGATGACTTCAAACGATGCGGGTCTGGTTTTCCGCTCGCTCGATCTTTTCAACAGCATCGTCGGCGGAACTTTCGCGGCCAACGCCACGATCGACGACAAGCTGCCCGGCTCGCCCATGAATGGCGAAATCACCGTCGGCGAGTTCCGCATCGTCAAGGCGCCCGTCCTTGCCAGCATGTTGTCGCTGGGCTCGCTGACCGGCATCCGCGACACGCTGACGGGCGAGGGCATTTTCTTCGATTCGCTGAAGCTGCCCTTCCGGGTCACCGGCCATCGCATCCATGTCGAGGAAGCGCGTATGTCGGGACCGGCCATTGGCCTCACCATGAACGGCCAGATCGACCGGTCCATGAACGTGACCGACATGGAAGGCACCCTCGTGCCCGCCTATACGATTAACTCCGTGCTCGGCAATGTGCCGCTCCTCGGGCCGCTCCTTGTCGGCCGTAAGGGCGAGGGCATATTCGGCTTCACCTATGCGGTGAAGGGCAATACTGACAAGCCGAGCGTCATCGTGAACCCGCTTTCGGCCATCGCGCCGGGCTTCCTGCGCCGCCTCTTCGAGTTCAGCAGCTCCTTGCCGCCCGAGACGCCCACCGTTGCGCCTGCGGCGTCCGGCAAGTCGGCCGTGCCGCTACCCGAGGCCGTTCCGGCGCCCGCACCTGCAAAGCCCTGAGAATCAGGCGGATCGTCCTTTTTCCGCGAAATGCGGAGTGCCGATTGATATTGCGGAGTTGAACTCCGCATATCTATAGTGACGCATTGGCACTTGGAGGAGGAACCCAATGCTCGAACCCAAAAAGACGTTCGGCAATGAACGCATGACTATGGACGCCGCTTATGAAGCCGTCGCCCCCGACGATTTCCCGGCGATGATGGACGTCGACCGCTACAACAATCGCTCGACGGCCTTCGACAAGATCATCTCCGCGACCCACGATCATTTCTGGGATCCGCTCGATCCGAAATACATCGACTTCAACGACAAGTGGGACCTCGACCGGGATCTGCTGGTGCCGATGGATTTCAACCTCGAGCTTCAATCCGCCGTCTCCGACAAGCTCGACGAAGGCCAGAAGATCTATCTGGTGAACGAATCCGTCCGCTGGACCATGTCCTCGATCCTGCATGGCGAGCAGGGCGCGCTGGCGCTCTCCGCTTCGCTCTGCCACATCCTGAAAGACCCGGGCGCGCAGGAATACGCCGCCAACCAGACGCGCGAGGAAGCCCGCCACGTCACCGGCTTTGCCAAATACATTCAGGCCCGCTGGGGCAAGCCCACGGCCTGCGGCATCGTGCTGCGCGACCTCCTCGTCGACATCGTGGCGACGCCGCTCGCCTGGAAGAAGCTCGTCGGCATGCAGATGATCGTCGAAGGCCTCGCCATGGGCACTTTCGCGAAATTCTATTCCGAAACGCACGACCCGCTGATGAAGAAGCTAATGCAGTTCGTGATGACGGACGAGGCCTTCCATCACAAGTTCGGCAAGATCTGGGCCGACCGCACCGTGCCGAACCTGCCCGAAGCCGAGCGCGACATGATCGAGGACTGGGCGCTTGAGGTATTCATGACGCTCCTGCGCAACTCGACCGGGCCGGAGCAGAAGAAGGTGATCTATGAAAAAGTCGGCCTCGACTGGCGCTGGGTGCAGTCCGCGCTCCTCGAAGCCATGACCGACCGCAAGCTGCGCCAGACGATGATGGAAGGCACCAGCGTCTTCCGCGTCCTCATCAAGACGCTGCTGAAAGCCGGCATCATCACCAAGCGCACCGCGTCGAGCTATGCTGCCTATGTCGCTATGGAAGAGCTCCACGGCGAAGGCGACCGCATGATCGGCGACGACATTGCCGAGCAGGGCATCCGCGCGCTCCTCGCCATCAACGGTGCGGGCGGTCAGGCGGCGATCTACGCCATGGGCAACGTCGCGGCCGCGGAATAGCGCGCGCCGATCACCAGGCCCCCGCCTAAACGGGCTACGCAACAGAAGGCCCTCCCGGCAAGCCGGCGAGGGCCTTTTTGCTGGCCGCGCCGCTTCGTCTGTTGGCTTCCAGGCGAAGAATTTATGCTATCTACAGCTACGGGCCATCTTGGATATGGGGGAAAGAACATGGGGCTTCGGCGTAAACTCGCCTGGCTGCGCGGCTTCGATCTACAGCGCATTCGCAAGTCGGAAAGCGCAGTCGCTCTCGCCTTTCGCCTCATGGATTTGTCGCGGTCGAGTCTGGTTCTCGATGTCGGGGCGAATGAGGGCCAGTTTGCGCTCGACATATTGAAGCGGGAAAGTTCCCGCCGGATCGTCTCGTTCGAGCCTCTGCCGGGAGCCTATGATCGCTTGCGCCGCAATGCCGCGCGCTATCCGGTCTGGACGGTTGCCGAGCGCATGGCGATTGGCGAGGCCGACGGCGTCGTGCAGGTCAACGCGTCCGAATTTTCACCGTCTTCCTCCATCCGCGAGAGCACGGAACGCAATCTGAAGGCGTTTCCCGGCACGTCGAGCACCGGCAAGGTGGATGCGCCTCTGAAGCGGCTGGACGAGGTGGCAGGCCGATATAGCAGCCCCGACGACCGCTTCTATCTCAAGATCGACACGCAAGGCTTCGAGCGCGAGGTGATCAAAGGCTCGACCGGCATCATGGACCGCATCGTCGCCGTGCAAGCCGAGATGAATCTCGTGCCCATGTATGACGGCGCCGCCTTGATGGATGAAATGGTCGCGCTCATGTCGTCGTTCGGCTTCAAGCTGTTCGGAATCTCCAACGGCTCGCGCGATCCCGAAACGTCGGAACTCCTCGAAGCGGACGGCTTTTTTATTCGTTGAGACGCAGCCCGTGAATGTGCAGCCGCGAAGGGGCGCTACCCCTTCGGCTTCAGCAGCACATGCTTCTTCTTGCCGAGCGACAGCTTGACGACGCCGTCCACGACGTTGGCCGTCGTCAGCGTCAGCCGTTCGTCGGACACAGGCTCGTCGTTGACGCGCACAGCGCCCCCTTTGATCTGCCGCCGCGCATCGCTGGTCGAGGCGACGAGGTTCGCCGTGACAAGCGCGTTGAGAACGCCCATGCCGCCTTCAAGCTCGAAGGCCGCAATCTCGACCGTCGGCATGTCGGCGCTGATGGTGCCCTGCTCGAAGGCGGCCTTCGCCGCTCCCGCCGCGCGCTCCGCTTCCTCTCGGCCGTGGAGCATCGCCGTCGCTTCTGTGGCGAGCACTTTCTTCGCCTCGTTCAATTCCGCGCCCGGCAGCTTTTCCAGCCGTGCGATCTCGTCGAGCGGCAGCTCGGTGAAGAGGCGGAGAAAGCGCCCCACATCGGCGTCTTCCGTGTTGCGCCAGAACTGCCAGTAGTCGAAGGGCGAACGCATGTCGGCGTTGAGCCAGACTGCGCCCGCCGCCGTCTTGCCCATCTTCGCGCCCGACGAGGTCGTGATGAGCGGGCAGGTGACGGCAAAAAGGTCGAGGCTCGCCGCGCGGCGTCCCAACTCGATGCCGTTGACGATATTGCCCCACTGGTCCGAGCCGCCCATCTGCAACCGGCAGCCATAGCGCTTCGCCAGTTCCACGAAGTCATAGGCTTGCAGGATCATGTAGTTGAATTCGAGGAAGGACAGCGGCTGCTCGCGCTCAAGCCGGAGCTTCACGCTGTCGAAGGACAGCATCCGGTTGACCGAGAAATGCCGCCCATAGTCGCGCAGGAAGGCGATGTATTCGAGTTTGTCCAGCCACTCGGCGTTGTTGACCATCACGGCGTCGGTCTTGCCGTTGCCGAATGTCAGGAACCGCGTGAAGGCCGTCTTGATCGAGGCCATGTTGGCGGCGATCTGCGCATCGGTCAGAAGCTGGCGCGCCTCGTCCTTGCCGGACGGGTCGCCGACCTTCGTTGTGCCGCCGCCCATCAGCACGATCGGCTTGTGGCCCGCCTGCTGGAGACGGCGCAGCATCATGATGCCCATCAGGTGCCCGACATGGAGGCTCGGCCCCGTGCAGTCGAAGCCGATATAGGCCGTTACCGTTTCCTTCGCCGCATAGGCATCCAGCGCCTCCGGATCGGAGATCTGGTGGATGAAGCCGCGGGCGGTCAGCTCGCGCAGGAAGTCGGATTTATAGGCGGTCATATCAGTCTCGATTTTGACGGCGCGCTCGCCTCTCGATGCGCCATGCCGCGCTTCATGCGGGGCATCCACGTCTTTGCGCCGGAAATCGGGGGAGAAAGACGGGGATGGCCCGGACAGGCCGGGCCATGACGAATGAGAATTAAGACGCCCTGTAAATGGTCACGGGCTCGCGGCTGGTGTATCACGCTTTGACGAAGCGAAAAACGGACGATTCCTCATGTTCCGCGCCCTGGGTCTGATGAGCGGCACCTCGCTCGACGGTGTCGACGCCGCGATAATCGAGACGGATGGCGAGGATGCCGTCCGTCCGGGCCCTTCGCTCGCGGTCCCCTATACGCCGGAGGAACGGGCTGTGCTTCGAGCGGCGCTTGAAGTTTCGAAGGGATGGCTGCCCGGAGAGCCTATGCCCGAGGCCGTGGCTGAGGCTGAGCGGCTGCTCACGCTCGCCCATGCCCAGGCCGTTCGCGCGCTCCTGAAACAGGCGAAGCTCACCCCCGCCGATATCGACGTCATCGGCTTTCACGGCCAGACCGTGCTGCACCAGCCCGATCGCCGCCGCACGGTCCAGATCGGCATGGGCGCGGAGCTTGCCCGCCTCACCGGCATCGACGTGGTGAACGATTTCCGCAGTGCCGATGTGGCGGCGGGCGGGCACGGCGCGCCGCTTGTGCCGCTCTATCATCAGGCGCTGGTGAAAAGCCTCGGCGTCAAAGAGCCCGTCGCCATCATCAACATAGGCGGCGTCGGCAATGTGACTTATGTGGGCCTCGACGGGTCGCTGATCGCCTTCGACACCGGACCCGGCAACGCATTGATCGACGACTGGGCCCATCGTCACACCGACATTCCCGTTGATCTCGACGGCGCGCTTGCCGCCGAAGGCGAGGTCGATGTCGATGCGCTCGAAAAGCTGATGGACAATCCCTTCTTCGACCTGCCGCCGCCGAAATCTCTCGACCGCTTTTCTTTTTCGCCGGCGCCCGTCGAGCATCTCTCTCCGCCGGACGGCGCGGCGACGCTCACCGCCTTCACCGTTGAAGCGATTGCGCGTGGCCTTGCGCATATTCCCGGCATGCCCTCGCGCTTCATCGTCTGCGGCGGCGGCAGGCGGAACCCGACGCTGATGGCGATGCTGTCTAAGCGCCTTCAAGGTGGCGTGCTGCCGGCGGAAGATGTCGGCTGGCGCGGCGACGACGTCGAGGCCGAAGCCTTCGCCTATCTCGCCGTCCGCTCGTTGAAGGGCCTGCCCCTCAGCCTGCCGTCGACGACCGGCGTGCCCGCGCCGATGACGGGCGGACAACTTCATGAAGCCGCCCGCCCTTAGCCGTCAGAGATCGAATTTGAGATCGATGCCGAAATGGTTTTCGGTGTGAATGCCGCCATTGCCGGAAACGCCATTGGCGAACAGGTTGACGGTCGTACCCGCGGCAATCTTGTAGCCGGCGCGCAGTCCGTATTCGGCCCAGTTCTGGTTTTCCGCCCGTGCCGCAATTGTCCCGAAGCCGGCCACAACCGCCGTCACATCGCTCGACGCTGAAAAGCCATGTGCGGCGGCAACGCGCAACGTCGTGTCGATCTTCGGCGTGAATTCATGCGTGAGCTTCGCCTCGATCTTGGCAACCGAAAGCTTTGACGTTCCCGACGAGACATCGGCGTTGAAGGGATTTCCCGGCGTCGCCGTTTCTGAATAGGCATCCGTGTGGAAGCGCGACTGGCCCAGCTCCGCTGCGAGGACGGCCTCGTCATCGGTCGTCAGATCATAGGCGGCGCCCGCTTTGGCATAGAGGTAGCTCAGCGATCCGTCGGCAGAGCCCGTACCGTTTGCCTGGCCTGCGCCGTTCGCATATCGGCGCGAGAAAGTGAAGGAGCCGTTCGGCGCAATCCAGCCGCCCGCTTCGACAAAGGGATGAGCCGCGCCGCCGTCCGAATAGACATAGCGCAGTCCAAGCGCCGCCATGCCGGTGTGGCGCATGCGGACGTCCTTGAAAGTTTCCTCATTGATGGAAAGACCGCCGATGAGTGAAACGCCGTTCCCGAGGCCGACCTTGCCGGAAACGCCGCCGGCCGCCGATCCGACGGAACCGAACGCACCCACCTCATTGCCCGCGCCGATGGCCGTATCGGCGCCCAGAAGCTGCGCCGCGAAACCTTGCATCTGTGCCGCGACGCCCGCTTTCGCATCGGCAAGACCATCGACCGAACCCTGCACGGAATCCGCCGAGGTGATGCCCGCAACCGCCGCGTCCACATATCGAATGAGATAGGCCTGATCGACGATCGAATTCGCCACCAGCACATTGCCGGTGATGAATTCGCCGCTCTGCGATATGCCGTTGGCTGTAATGACCCTGATGCCGGTCATATCCACACCCGCATCGGTGAGCAGGGTGTTCAGGTCTACCATTCCCGTTGCGGCGGTCCAGCGGAAGCCGCGGCCCTGATTGCCATTGATATAGCCGCGCCCCACGATCACCGAGCCGGTTTCGTTTGTCGCATAGGCATATGATTTGCCGCCGCCATTGTTGATCGAACCCAGATCGACCAATCCGTCGCCTTGCGTCCACCTGAAAGCGTGATCGAGTGATCCGGCAAGCTGGCTGTAGCCGACGACCGTCGTCCCGTCGCCGCTGATACCCAGGCCGTAGGACTTTCCGGCAAAATTGCCGATGGTGCCGAGGTCCACCATGCCGCCGGATTGCGTCCAGTAATAGGCGTGGCTCTGGCCGCCTGCGACGTCGCTATAGCCGGTAATGGCCATGCCGTCTTTGCTGATCGCCGAAGTGACGGAGTTGCCGGCAATGTTGCCAATCGTCCCGATATCCACCATGCCGCCGGACTGCGTCCAGCGAAATGCATGATAGGTGTTGGCGTCTATCGAGCTGTAGCCCGCTATGACGGAGCCATCGCCGCTTGTGTCCGTGGCCGCAGAGAAGGCCGTGCTGTCCGACCATAGAGTGCCAAGCTCGACCATCCCGCCGGGCTGAGTCCAGCGAAAGGCGCGAAGGGCGCCGCCCTGCACAGTGCTCCATCCGACAATGACATCGCCATCGGCGCTCAGGCCCAGCGCGACCGATTTTCCCGTCCCGGTCAGCGTGCCCATGTCGACCATTCCCGATGCCGCCGTCCAGTAGAAGGCGTGCCAGTCGGTGGTGTCGATATAGGAAAATCCGACGACCGTGCCGTTGTTCGACACGGCGTTGCCGGTGGATGAATAGTCGACGGTATTCAGTGTGCCGAGCGGCTTTAGTGAACCTTCGACCGCCTGGGCGTTGCCCGATCCCGCCAGCGTCAGCGCGGCAAGCGCGACGGCGGTTGACGACAGGAGCTGGCGGCGCAAGCTCGACGAAGTTCCGAGCGCCGAGCGCCCCTTGTTGCGGGTTGAAAACACGATGCTAGTCCCTGGTTGCCCGAGCGGCGAATCCGCCTCATGTCGGCAAGCGGGAAACTAGTGGGAGGTTCGCAGGCCCTCTTGGCGTATTTGATAAAAGCGCTGGGCCTGGGTGATACCGAAGCGCGGCAATTGCGAGCTGGCGCAGTCGGCCTTGTTGGTCAAGGATTTACCGGATATTATGAAACGCTGATTTCGGGCCGTTATTTCATGCATCTCCGTGAGCAGAGTAAATCGTAATGGCCGAAAGCGAAGATCCTCCCTTTGTCCTGCGCTTCTCCAGCGAGGAATTGCCGGAGAAGGAACGGGCCGGCATTTTCGGCGAGGCCGTGGGCAGGAGCATTCTTTCCTATGAAACGGAAACGATGCCCGAAGATTATTTCTTCAACGATGGAGCGGCGACGCTCTTGCCGGGCCTCGCGATTGCGACCGCCTGGTGCTCGGGAACGCGCTTCACGCGCACACGTTCTCTAACGAAGCGATCTGACGACGTCGTTTTGTCGGTCTTCCCCAAGGGCCGCATATTTGTCGAACAGCGCGGCGCGGAGTTCGTTCTCGGAAATGGCGAAGGCTATTTCACTCTGGCCGATGAGGTTGCCACGACCGGACATATCAAGGGCGATCTCGTGCGCTGCATACAGGTGCAACTGCCGCGTAAGGCCTTGATCTCGGCGGATGTGGACCTGGACCTTGCGTTGAAGCGGGCGGTGCCTGAAGATAATCAGGCGATGCACCTGCTGGCGAACTACGCCGAGTCCGTACAAAATCTCCTCGGCAGGCCCTCGGCGGAACTCAGCGAGAGGATTGCATCACACATCTGCGATCTGGCGGCGCTGGCGATGGGCGCAACAGGCGATACCGCCGATCAGGCCAGGCGGCGCGGATTGCGCGCCGCGCGTCTTCGGGGTGTCAAGGCGGACATCGCGGCCAACATCGGCGCGCAACCTTTGACGATCGAGCAGGTCGCGCATCGTCAGGGAATTTCGACGGTCTATGTACGCAAGTTGCTCGAAGGCGAGGGGGTGACCTTCTCGGCTTTCGTTCTCGAGAAACGCCTTCAGCGGGTCCGCGACATGATCGTCAATCGGCGCTTCGCGCTGAAGCCGATCAGCGCCATCGCCTATGAAGTAGGCTTCAACGACCTGTCCCACTTCAATCGGGCCTTCCGCCGGCGATATGGCGTGACGCCGTCCGACATGCGCGCTGAAGCGCTGGGCGGACGTTAAGCTCGCTGCTGCTGCGCCGCCATGCGCTTGTCGAGATAGGCGCCCGAGATTTTCGCCAGCGGTTCGAGATGCGCATCGAAGAAGTGGTTCGCGCCCTCGATGGTCGAATGCTCGATGGTGATGCCCTTCTGCGTCTTCAGCCGGTCGACGAGCTTCTGCACATCGGCCATCGGCGCGACCTGATCGGCGCTGCCGTTGATGATGAGGCCCGACGAAGGGCAGGGCGCGAGGAACGAGAAGTCATACATGTTGGCGGGCGGGCAGACGGCGATGAAGCCCTCGATCTCGGGCCTGCGCATCAGCACCTGCATGGCGATCCAGGCGCCGAAGGAAAAGCCGCCGATCCAGCACTGCGAGGCGTCCGCATTCTGCGATTGCAGCCAGTCGAGCGCCGAGGCTGCGTCCGAAAGCTCGCCAATGCCGCCGTCAAAGGCGCCCTGGCTGCGGCCGACGCCGCGAAAATTGAAGCGCAGCACCGAAAATCCCCGCGCCACGAAGTTCTGAAACAGTGTGTAGGTGACGGGATTGTTCATCGTCCCGCCGAACTGCGGATGCGGGTGCAGCACCAGCGCGATGGGCGAGTTCGCCTTGCGGCTGTGGTGGTAGCGGCCTTCGATGCGGCCGGCGGGACCGTTGAAGATGACTTCGGGCATACTCTTCTCGTCTCACCTTGCACGCGCCGCAGGGTCTCTTGCGGCAAAATAACCCAGCATATATCTGGGAATTAAAATGGACCTTTAGCGGCTTTTTCTCTGGAAATCAGAGGCGGAGACCGCTAAATAGTTGACTGTGGCGCTCGGAATAACCGGGTCCGCAACGCGCCTTTCGGCCCGTTTGGGCCGGAAGGTGCCCGTTCTTAACACGAGGTTGTGCCGGTTAGGCAAGGCTTTTGGCCCCCGAAGCGCCATATGGCGCTGCCGGACCGGTTGGATGAGGAGTTGGCTCCATGAAACTCACGACCAAGGGGCGCTATGCCGTCATGGCCATGGCCGATCTCGCCCGCCATGGCACGGGCAAGCCCGTGGCGCTCGCCGACATCGCCGAAAGGCAGGAAATTTCACTGTCCTATCTGGAACAGCTTTTCGCCAAGCTGCGCCGCGGCGACCTTGTGAAAAGCGTACGCGGCCCCGGCGGCGGCTACCTGCTGGCCCGCATCGCCGACGAAATCCGTATCTCGGATGTGATCCTCGCGGTCGATGAGCCGATCAAGGCGACGCGCTGTGAGCTCGGCTCGCCCAAGGGCTGCCTCGGCCAGTCCTCCAGCCGCTGCATTACCCACGACCTGTGGGAAGAGTTGAGCCATCAGATTCAAGTCTTCCTCAGCTCCGTTTCGCTCGGCGACGTGATCAATGGCCGCGTGACGAACACGGCGGCGGACCTGAAAGCCGAGAAGCAACTGAAGATCGCCGCCGCCGATTGATTGCGCGGATACCGCGGCCCACAAGACAGTGCAGGACATGAGCGTCGAATGACGATGAAGCGTGCCTATCTCGACCACAACGCCACCGCGCCGGTTCGCCCGGAAGCGGCGGAAGCGGTCGCGCGCGCTCTGTCGCTCACGGGCAATGCCTCGTCGGTGCATGGCGAAGGCCGCGCCGCTCGCCAGCTTGTCGAGCAGGCAAGGCGGGATGTTGCGGCGCTTGTTCACGCAAAGCCCGCCGAAGTCATCTTCACAAGCGGCGGCACGGAAGCGGCGAACCTTGCGCTCTACATGGCCCGCTCGGCGCTCGGCGTCGAACGCCTGATCGTTTCCGCCGTCGAGCATGATTGCGTGCGCGCCGCCGCCACAGCTCTCGATCTCCCTCTGGCGATCGCGCCCGTCGATGCCGATGGCCTCGTCAATCTCGATGCGCTTGCCCGCCTTCTCGCGGCGCCCGGCAGGGCCTTCGTCGCGCTGATGCTGGCGAACAATGAAACGGGCGTCGTCCAGCCCGTCGCCGAAGCCGTCGCGCTCGCCCGCGCTGCCGGCGCCTATGTCCTCACCGACGCAATTCAGGCGGCCGGCAAGATGCTCGTCGATTTCGCCGCGCTCGACACGGACATGCTGATCCTCTCCGCCCACAAGCTCGGCGGCCCGCAAGGCGTCGGCGCGCTCATCCTGCGCGACACGCTGCCCTCCGAGCCGCTGATCCGTGGCGGCGGTCAGGAAATGCGCCGCCGCGCCGGCACCGAAAATCTTCCGGGCATCGCGGGCTTCGGCGCCGCCGCCCGCCTTGCGGCCGATCTCACGGGCGTGGCCTCGCTTGCCGCCTTGCGGGACCGTCTCGAAGCCGGCATCGGTGCTGCCGCACCCGATGTCACGATCTTCGGCGCGCGCGCGCCGCGCCTTGCCAATACGAGCCTCTTTGCCGCCCCCGGCCTCGATGCCGAAACGCTGGTCATGGCGCTCGATCTCGACGGGCTTGCCGTCAGCGCCGGTTCAGCCTGTTCGTCGGGCAAGGTCGCGCGGTCGCATGTGCTCGCCGCCATGGGCGTCAAGGATGCGCTCGCTCGCGGCGCGATCCGCGTCAGCCTCGGACGCGGCAACACCGAAGAAGATGTGGACCGGCTCGTCGCGAGCTGGTCGGGAATTGTGAAGCGCATGGCGTCGAAGGCGGCGCCCGCGCAGGTGCTTGAGAAAGTGGGGAACTGACATGACCGCAGTTCGCGAAACAGTCGATACGGTCGATCAGCTCGCCGGCGAGAAGTACAAATACGGCTTCACGACCGACATCGAATCCGAGCGCGCGCCCATCGGTCTTTCCGAGGATACGATCCGCTTTATCTCGGCCAAGAAGAACGAGCCGCAATGGATGCTCGACTGGCGCTTGCAGGCCTATCGCCGCTGGCTCCAGATGGAAGAGCCGAAATGGGCGAAGGTTTCCTATCCGCCCATCGACTTCCAGAACGCCTACTATTATTCGGCGCCCAAGCAGAATGCGAAGCTCGCAAGCCTCGACGAAGTCGATCCGAAGCTCCTTGAAACCTACAAGAAGCTCGGCATCCCGCTTGTCGAACAGCAGTTGCTTGCCGGCGTCGCGGTCGATGCCGTCTTCGACAGCGTGTCCGTCGTCACGACCTTCAAGACGAAGCTCGCCGAAGTGGGCGTCATCTTCTGCCCCTTCTCCGAAGCGGTGCGCGAGCATCCCGAGCTTGTGAAGAAATATCTGGGCTCGGTCGTGCCCGAGTCCGACAACTATTATGCGACGCTCAACTCGGCGGTCTTTTCCGACGGGTCCTTCGTCTACATTCCGCCGGGTGTCCGTTGCCCGATGGAGCTTTCGACCTATTTCCGCATCAACGAAAAGCAGACCGGCCAGTTCGAGCGCACGCTCATCGTCGCCGACAAGGGCTCCTATGTGAGCTACCTCGAAGGCTGCACCGCGCCGCAGCGCGACGAGAACCAGCTTCACGCCGCCGTGGTCGAGCTTGTCGCGCTGGACGATGCCGAGATCAAATATTCGACGGTGCAGAACTGGTTTCCCGGCGACGAGGACGGCAAGGGCGGCATCTATAATTTCGTGACGAAACGCGGCGATTGCCGTGGTCCTCGTTCCAAGATTTCATGGACGCAGGTCGAAACCGGCTCCGCCGTCACCTGGAAATATCCAAGCTGCATCCTGCGCGGCGACGGTTCGCGCGGCGAGTTCTACTCGATCGCCATCTCGAACCATTTCCAGCAGGTCGACAGCGGCACCAAGATGATCCATCTCGGCCGCGACACTTCGAGCCGCATCGTCTCCAAGGGCATCGCCGCCGGGCGTTCGTCGAACACCTATCGCGGCCTCGTCTCCGTCCACAAGAAGGCCGAGAACGTCCGCAACTTCACGCAATGCGACTCGTTGCTGATCGGTCCCCGTTGTTCGGCGCACACGGTTCCCTATATCGAGGCGAAGAACCCGACGGCGATCCTCGAACACGAGGCGACGACCTCCAAGATCAGCGAAGAGCAGCTTTTCTATTGCATGCAGCGCGGCCTCCCCGCCGAGGAAGCGGTCGCGCTCATCGTCAACGGCTTCTGCCGCGATGTTCTTCAGCAGCTCCCCATGGAGTTCGCCGTCGAAGCGCAGAAGCTCGTCAGTATCAGCCTGGAAGGAAGCGTTGGCTAACATGCTTGAGATCAAGAACCTGCACGTTGCCGTCGACGGCAAGGAAATCCTGAAGGGCATCGACCTCCATGTTGGCGCGGGCGAGGTCCATGCCATCATGGGCCCGAACGGCTCCGGTAAATCGACGCTGTCCTATGTGCTGGCGGGCCGCGATGGCTATCAGGTGACCGAAGGTTCCGTCACCTATAAGGGCCGCGATCTCCTCGCCATGAGCGTGGACGAGCGCGCCAGCGCCGGCGTCTTTCTCGCCTTCCAGTATCCGATCGAGATTCCCGGCGTCACCACCATGACGTTCCTGAAGACCGCGCTGAATGCGCAGCGCAAAGCGCGCGGCGAAGCCGAACTCGATGCGCCGCGCTTCCTGAAGCTCGTCCGCGAAAAGTCGAAGCCGCTCAACATCTCCGACGAAATGCTGAAGCGCGCTCTCAATGTCGGCTTTTCGGGCGGTGAGAAGAAGCGCGCCGAAATATTGCAGATGGCGTTGCTCGAACCCTTCCTTGCCGTTCTCGATGAAACCGACAGCGGCCTCGACATCGACGCGCTGAAAGTGGTCGCCGAAGGCGTCAACGCCCTGCGTTCGCCCGAGCGCGCCATGATCGTCATCACCCATTACCAGCGCCTTCTCGACTACATCGTGCCCGACGTGGTGCACGTTCTCTCCAAGGGCCGGATCGTGCGCACCGGCGGCAAGGAGCTGGCGGGCGAGTTGGAGAAGACCGGCTACGCGGAATTCGCGGCGTGAGGATGGAATGACCGACGCTGCCACAAAATTCATCGAGACCTATGAGCGGGAGCGCAATTCGCTTCCCGCCGCCGACCTCCCATGGCTCGACGCCCGCCGCGACGAAGCGATGAAATCCTTCGCCGAAGCCGGCCTGCCGCATCGCCGCCTGGAAGATTGGCGCTACACCGATCTGCGTCAGCTTTTGTCGAAGGCAAGCCTCGCGCCTGCACCGGCACATGAAGGCGTTGTGCTCTTGCCCACAACGGCATTCGACGCGATCGACGGCCACAGGCTCGTTTTCGTCAACGGTCGCTTCCGCGCCGACTTGTCTAACCTTGGCGGCCTTCCGTCCGGCGTCACCTTGGTGCCGCTCGCCGAAGCGCTACGCGCGCCATGGGCGCGACCGCTTCTCGAAGCGCCGCAGGCGTCTGGCATCGTCGCGCTCAACACGGCCATGATGGGCGACGGCCTCGGCCTTCACGTCGCGGCGGGCGTCAGGCTCGGCAAGCCTCTGCATATCCTCCATTTCGCCGCTGACGCGGGCGCCTTCCACGTCCGCAACCTGATCCGTCTGGAAGAAGGCGCGGAAGCAACGATTTTTGAAACCCATGCGGGCGCGGCTGCTGCGTCCTCCTTCGCCGACCACGCGGCGGACGTTTCGCTGGCGGAAGGCGCGCGCCTCGCCATCGTCAAGGTGCAGGACGAGGCGCCCTCCGCAATCCATCTCGCGACACTCACCGCTCGCCTCGATGCGCGCAGCCACTTCGCCCACTTCACCATGACGCTTGGCGCGGGCCTCTCCCGCAATCAGTCCTTCGTCACTTTTGCAGGCGAGGGCGCTGAGGCCCATGTCAACGGCGCGGTCGCGCTGCGCGGCAAGCAGCATGGCGATCATTTCGTCGTCATCGACCATGCCGTGCCCCATTGCGCCAGCGCCACGCTCTTCAAGACCGTGCTCGACGACAGCTCGACCGGTGTTTTCCAGGGCCGCGTCCTCGTCCGTCCCGACGCGCAGAAGACCGACGGCCGCCAGATGACGAACGCGCTGTTGCTCTCGCGCGACGCGGCGATGAACGCCAAGCCCGAGCTCGAAATCTATGCCGACGACGTGCAATGCGCCCATGGCAGCACCATCGGCGAGTTGAGCCGCGAAGCGCTCTTCTATCTGCGCTCGCGCGGCATCGACGAGGAAACGGCCCGTCAGCTTCTCATCTCCGCCTTCCTCGATGCCGCTTTCGAAACCGTGGCGAATGAAGAGGCGAGGGAGGCGCTGCGTGGCCTCGCCGCAAACTGGTTCCGCCTGGGCGGAGGTGCCGCATGACCGAACATGACCTGAAGCTCGCGGAAGCGCCTTACGACGTCGCCCGCGTGCGCGCCGACTTCCCGATCCTGTCGCGCGAAGTCTATGGCAAGCCGCTCGTCTATCTCGACAACGGCGCTTCGGCGCAAAAGCCGCGCGCCGTCATCGATGCCATGCGCCATTCGATGGAAATGGAATATGCCAACGTCCATCGCGGCCTCCATTTCCTGTCGAATGCGGCGACCGAGGCCTTCGAGGCCGCGCGCGAGAAATCCCGCGCCTTCCTCAATGCGGGCTCGACCGATGAAATCATCTTCACCAGCGGCTCGACCGACGCGCTGAACCTCGTCGCATCGAGCTTTGCCGCGCCTCTGATCGAACCCGGCGATGAAATCCTGCTCTCCGTCATGGAGCACCACTCGAACATCGTGCCGTGGCATTTCCTGCGCGAACGGCAGGGCGCGGTGCTGAAATGGATTCCCGTAACGGACGAGGGCGACCTCGACATGGCGGCTTACGAGAAACTGCTCGGGCCGAAGGTCAAGCTCGTCGCCGTCACCCATATGTCGAACGTGCTCGGCACGGTGACGCCGCTGAAGGAAATCGTGCGCCTTGCTCACGCGCGCGGCATCCCCGTCGTCGCCGACGGCTCGCAAAGCGCCGTCCATCTCGATGTCGATGTGCGCGATCTCGATGTCGATTTCTACGCCGTCACCGGCCACAAGATTTACGGACCCACCGGCGTCGGCCTTCTCTATGGCAAGAAGGAGCGGCTGGCGAAAATGCGCCCCTATCGCGGCGGCGGCGAGATGATCCGTGAAGTCTCTCTTGACAATGTGACTTACGCCGCGCCGCCTCACCGCTTCGAGGCGGGGACGCCCGCCATCGTCGAGGCCATCGGCCTCGGCGCAGCGCTCGATTATGTGCGCACGCTCGGCCGGGCCCGCATCGCCGCCCATGAAGCAAGCCTGCTCGCCCATGCGACGGAGAAACTCTCCGCCATCGACGGTCTGCGCATCATCGGCACGTCGCGCACCAAGGGCGGCATCATCTCCTTCACCATGGGTGCGGCCCATGCCCATGACATCGCGACGATCATCGACCGCGCCGGCGTCGCCGTCCGCGCCGGGCATCATTGCGCCCAGCCCTTGATGGAACGCTTCGGCGTCACTGCGACGGCGCGCGCCTCCTTCGCCCTTTACAACACCAATGAGGAAATCGACCGCTTGGCCGCTGCCCTCATCGACGCCAAGACGTTCTTCGGTTGAGGAATATGCCATGTCCGACGACATGAATACGCTGGATGAAAACACGCTGGCCGATCTCGCGCCCCCTTCGGCGATCCCGCAGGAGGAGCTGGACAGGCTCTCCGACGACATCGTCACGGCGCTTAAATCCGTTTACGACCCGGAAATCCCGGTCGACATCTACGAGCTTGGCCTCATCTACAAGGTCGACGTATCGGACGACCGCGACGTCACTATCGACATGACGCTGACCGCGCCCGGCTGCCCGGTTGCCGGCACCATGCCCGAAATGGTGGCGGATGCCGTCCGCTCGGTCGAAGGCGTCGGCGATGTGAAGGTCAACATGACCTTCGACCCGCCCTGGGACCCTAGCCGTATGTCGGACGAGGCCCGCGTCGCCCTCAACATGTATTGACGGAACTTGAACGGGTTGGATCTAATGTCCATCTGTAGGGCCTGAGGAAAGAAACATGGCACGGCAGCTTCCCAAGGCGATCACGCTTACCGACAGGGCCGCAGAGCACCTGCGCGGCATCATGGCGCGTTCGGACGGCAAATATGTCGGCCTGCGCGTCGGCGTGAAGAACGGCGGCTGCGCCGGCATGGAATACACCATGGAATATGCCGAGGCCGTGAAGCCCCTCGACGAAGTGGTCGAGGAAAAGGGCGTCAGGATTCTGATCGAGCCCAAGGCCGTCCTCTTTCTCCTTGGCACGGAGATGGACTACCAGACGGAAAAATTCTCTTCCGGCTTCAAGTTCAACAACCCGAACCAGACAGACGCCTGCGGTTGCGGCGAAAGCGTGACCATCGAGCCCGCCCGCGTCTGAGAGGCCATCCTTCGAGACGCCGCTTTGCGGCTCCTCAGGATGAGGTCTCTTTGCTAGGTTGATCCTCACCCTGAGGAGGCTGCGGCAGCAGCCGTCTCGAAGGGCGAGGCCCGAACCCTGCGGTAAATTTCAGCCATGCCCGTCAGCCCCGAATACAAGGAATTCATCGTCGAGCAGCTTGAGCGTCTTGGCCCGGTCAAGATGCGTGGCATGTTCGGCGGCGCGGGCGTCTATCTCGACGATCTCATGTTCGGCGTCATCTTCGACGAAACGCTCTACTTCAAGGTCGACGATCGCAACCGCGCCGACTACGAAGCCGAGGGCAAGGGCCCTTTCACCTTCGAAATGACTGACGGCACCACGGGCCATCTCCGTTACTACGAAGTTCCCGAGCGCCTCTACGACGAGCCGGACGAACTCGTCCAATGGGCGCGCAAGGCGCTCGACGTGATGATGTCCGTCCGCGCCGAAAAACTCGCCCGGGCGGCGAAGGCAGCCGAGCGCAAGAAGAACGCGGCGAAGAAGGCCGGGGCGAAAGGAAAATCCGCCGGGAAGAAGTCGAGGTCCTCTGGCGTCACAAGAAAGGCAGCACCGAAAAAAGCCGGGACGAAGCGCAGCTAAGTCACTTCCCCGCCGGCGCAAGCGGAACGAGCATCGGCACCCGGCGTCGATAGGCGCCATATGCGTCCGGCCCAAGCTCCGCTGTCAGAAACCGCTCCTCGATGCTTGCCTTCAGCCAGAAACCTGCCGCGATGAAGACGATGCTGGCCAGGGCGGGAACGGTGGCCAATGTCACGGCCGTCGCAATCGCCGCCGCGAGAATGCCCGTATAGATGGGATGCCTTACAATCGCGTAGGGCCCCGTGTCGACGACGCGATGACCTTCCTTGCGGGTCACGGCGCCCGACCACAGTCGTCCGAGATGAAGGCGCGCCCACCATGTGAAGAGGAATCCGGCAATGGCCGCAGCCGCCAGCACATAGGCGCCGTCATAGCCGACATGCCACAGTCTGTGCATGCCGAGAGCTTCGGAGACGCGATAATAGAGAAGCACAAAGCCAACGGTGAGAAGCGAACGATAAAGCCAGACTTCGCTGCCCGCGCGAGAAACCCGCTTTTCGGTTCGTCCGGTCCAGCCGGCCGCGAGAAGCCACGACAAAGCCCAGAGCGCCCAAGCCGAGAGGAACAAAAGTGCCGGATGCATGTGCCACCGCCGCAATGACGACAGGCATGCAATATATCATGCACCCGGCCTGTCGGAAGCCCTATTCGCCCCGGAACTGCGCCGGACGCTTTTCAAGGAATGCGCGCACGCCTTCCTTGAAGTCGCTGCTCGCACCCGCCGTGCGCTGAAGCTGGCGTTCGAGGTTGAGCTGCTCTTCGTAGGAATTGTCCGTGCTCTCCCAGTAGAGCTGGCGAATGAGGCCGAGCGAAACGGTCGGACCGTTGGCGAGGTCGAGCGCGAACTTCTTCGTCTCTTCCTTGAGCGCGGCGTCATCGAAAACGCGATTGACGAGGCCCCATTGAAGCGCCGTTTCCGCGGGCAGCTTTTCGCCCAGCAGCGAAAGCTCCATCGCGCGCGCCTTGCCGACGAGGCGCGGCAGGATCCAGGTCGAGCCGCCGTCCGGCACAAGGCCGATGCGGCGGAAGGCTTGCAGGAAATAGGCGGACTTCGCGCAGAGCACGAGATCGCCCATCAGCGCAAAGCTCATGCCCACGCCCGCCGCCGGCCCGTTGACCGAGGTGATGAAGGGCATCGGCAGGTTGCGCAGCCGCCGCAGGAAAGGGTGATAGGCCGTTTCGAGCGCCGAGCCTGCATCCGCCCGTCCGCCATTATTGTCGCCGCGCCCTTGCAGGTTCGCGCCGGTGCAGAAGCCGCGGCCTTCGCCCGTCATCACGAGGCAGCGCACGCCGTTGCTCTCGTTTTCCACCTGGTCCAGCGCCTTCATCAACCCGCCCAGCATCTCCATGGAGACGGCGTTCATGACTTCCGGGTGGTTGAGCGTCAGCGTGGCCACGGGCCCGTCTATGTCGAGCCTTGCGCGTTCGAATTCCATTTGTCTTCTCCCTAGGATTGGAATTGCGGTTCTTTTTTGGTGAGGAAGGCTTTCACGCCTTCGACGAAATTCGGATGGTCGCCGAGCTGGCCCTGCGTCACGCGCTCATATTCAAGCTGCTCGGCATAGCCGTTGCGCGCGCCCGCGTCGATCGCCTTGCGGATTTCGCGGAAGGCGTTCGTCGGCCCATTGGCGAGCTTCGTGGCGACGGCCGTCGCCGTCTCCATCAGCGCTGCGTCCTCGACGCATTTCCAGATGAGGCCCCATTCGGCCGCCGTCTCCGCCGGCAGCTTGTCGCCGGTCAGTGCCATGCCAAGCGCACGCGCCCGGCCGATCAGCCGCGGCAGCTGCCATGTCACGCCAAGGTCAGGAATGAGCCCGAGCCTCGGACCGAAGACGGAAATGAAGCTCGCCGATTTCGCCGCGATGCAGATGTCCGCAACGAGTGCGAGGCCGACGCCGCCGCCCGCCACGGTTCCGTTCACCGCCGAGACGATCGGCTTCTCGAGCGCATAAAGCTCGCTCATCATCGGGTTGAAGGCGACCTTCATGCCGTGGGCGACGCCCTGGCCGACGCTCATGCCTTCCGTCCTTTGCCCCTGCGCGGCGAGATCGGCGCCGGCGCAAAAGCCGCGCCCGGCGCCGGTGATCAACAGCACGCGCGCCTGCTTGTCGGCCGCCACTTCGGCCACAGCCGCGCGCACTTCGGCGATCATCGTCATGTTGATGCTGTTCAGTACCGCCGGTCGATTGAGCGTCAGCAGCGCAATGCCGTTTGTGGTTTCAAGCGTGATGGTTTCGCGCGCAGTCATGTTCGGTGTCCCGTCCCGTCGTTTCTTGATCGGCAGAGCATAGACGCGAGGTGGGGACGGCGAAAGGGCGCGTGGGCGCGGTCATGCGCGTTCGGCCATGAACGGGCACAGTCTTACCTTGCGTCAAGAATGGATGTTTTGGAGCAGGGCCGGAAAATGCACCGCGCCTCAGCCCGCCTTGGCCTTCGGCGCGACTTCCTGCGCCTCTGTCACCACGCGGTTGCGGCCCGAGCGCTTGGCCGTGTAGAGGCAGGCATCCGAGCGTTCGATCAGCGAGGCGGAGCTGTCGCCGGCGCGCAGCATGGCGACGCCGAGTGACATGGTCACGCGGCCCAGCGTTTCGCCGGTCGAGCGCTTCACCAGCTCGCGCGCCTGCACCGCTTCACGCATGGCGTTGGCAAAATTCTCGGCGCCTTCCGTTCCGACGCCCGGCATGATGATGGCGAATTCTTCGCCGCCATAGCGCGCCACCGTGTCGGTTTCCCGCACGCCCGCCTTGAGGCAGCTTGCGACAAGGCGCAGCACCTGGTCGCCCGTGCGATGGCCCCAAGTGTCGTTGAACGCCTTGAAATGGTCTATGTCGCCGATGACGAGGCAGAGGCTCGTCTTTTCTGCGGTCGCCCGCGCGATTTCCTGCTTCAACGTCTCGTCGAAGGCTTTGCGGTTCGAAACGCCCGTCAGCCCGTCGGTCCGCGCCTCGTTGCGCGCCTTGGTCAGGTTCGTCTGAAGCGTATTGAGCTCGCCCTTGGTCTCGTGCAGCCGCTTCTCGAGCTCCTTGCTCTTGTTCTCCATCTGCACGGTTGCGCTGACGATGGCCTCGACCACGCGCCGCACATCGGTCGGCGACGATTTGTTGGTCAGGCCGTCGCTGGCTTCCCGCACGGCGGAACCCAATGCGGTGGAGTCGCCGACGGTCGACTGAACGAGTTTCAGGATCTTGTCGACTTCGCTGTTCAACTTGTCGCCGGCGTCCAGCGTCGTGTCGGTGAGCGAGGTGTGGCTGACGAAACGTTGATGCAGGTCGGTCGCCACCTGCTCGTCGATCTTCTTGCCGTCTTTCAGCCGGTTGTCGATTTCCTCGTTGAGATCGGCATCCTGGCCGGAGGCATAGCGGAACCAGACTTCGTAGTTCGTGGGCAGGGGAACCACCTGATGGCGCGCCATGAGGCCGAGCGCCTTCATGCTCCATTCGGTGGCTACCGCGATATCGTCTGTATAGGTATTCACGTAAATGCCCTTGCCCCTTGGCTTCCCCGCCGGCAGGAGCCGAGGGAAGGCCTGCGCGGTGCCGCACGGTGGAAGTGTCTCTCCGTCCTGGCCGACGCTAGATCAACTTCGTTACGTGGCGGTAAATCGCGCCGGAAACCGGGCGTTTTCCCGGCCCCTTACGCTGCGTCAGGAGCCCCGGCTCCGCTTTCCTTCGCAGATCGGTTAACAGGGTCTGCCGGAGGTTCTAAAAGTATGTAATATTTCCAGCAAAACCGCCGCCGGCCCCCAACAAGCCCGGCAGATGAAAACCGGCAGATGGAGGAACGATCTATGAGCCTTGCCGAACAGAAATCCCCCGAAAACGACGTGAGCGCGATCTCGGCGTCGATCCGCAACATTCTCGACCGTCAGAAGGCGGCGCATATAAAGGACGGCCCCCCCTCCGCCGAGCGCCGCATCGACTGGCTCGACCGCGCCATTGCCCTGGTTGTCGACAACCAGAAGGAAATCGCCGAGGCGCTCGCCCACGATTTCGGCCACCGCAGCCACGAGCAGACCCTGCTCACCGACGTCATGGGCTCCATCGGACCCCTGAAGCACGCCAAGAAGCATCTGCGCGAATGGATGAAGCCGGAAAAGCGCAAGGTGCAGTTCCCGCTCAATCTTCTCGGTGCCAAGGCCCGCGTCGAGTTCCAGCCCCTGGGCGTCATCGGCATCATCAGCCCGTGGAACTTCCCGATCAACCTGACCTGGACGCCGCTCGCCGGCGTTTTCGCCGCGGGCAACCGCGCGATGATCAAGCCGTCGGAATTCACCCCGGCGACGTCGGAACTGATGGCCCGCATGATCCGCTCCGCCTATGACGAGACGGAAGTCGCCGTCGTCACCGGCGGCCCCGCCGTCGGCGAAGCCTTCTCGAAGCAGCCCTTCGACCATCTGCTGTTCACCGGCGCGACTTCGATCGCCTATCACGTCATGCGCGCGGCGGCCGAAAACCTCGTGCCGCTGACGCTGGAGCTCGGCGGCAAGTCGCCCGTCATCGTCTCGAAGTCGGCGAAAATGGCCGACGCGGCGGCCAAGATCATGACCGGCAAGACGCTGAATGCCGGCCAGATCTGCCTTGCGCCCGACTATGTCTTCGTGCCGGAAGGCCAGGTCGATGAATTCGTCTCCGAAGCGACGAAGTCGATCAAGAAGATGTTCCCGACCCTGAAGGACAATCCCGACTACACCTCGATCATCAACCAGCGCCACTACGACCGCATCAACGGCTATCTCGACGATGCAAGGGCGAAGGGCGCGAAGATCGTCGAGATCAATCCGGCCAATGAGGACTTCAGCCAGCAGCAGGCGCACCGCATCCCGCCGACCATCGTCCTGAACCCGACCGACGACATGAAGGTCATGCAGGACGAAATCTTCGGCCCGGTCCTGCCGGTCAAGACCTATCGCGATGTCTCCGAGACCATCGGCTACATCAACGGCCATCCCCGTCCCCTCGGCCTCTACTACTTCGGCGAGGATGCGGGCGAGGAGCGCAGGGTGCTCGACCGCACGACCTCCGGCGGCGTCACCGTCAATGACGTCATCATGCACGTCTCGATGGAAGACCTGCCTTTCGGCGGCGTCGGCCCCTCGGGCATGGGCTCCTATCACGGCCGCGACGGCTTCAAGACCTTCAGCCATGCCAAGGCGATCTACGTCCAGGCAAAGGCCAAAATGGTCGCCGAAATGTTCCGCGCGCCCTACGGCCCCAAGACGAGGAAACTCCTCGCCGGCCAGATCAAGAAGTGATTTCGTCACGAACATAAGAGACGAGGGCGGCGCTCCTGCGTCGCCCTTTTTCATTAAAGCCTTGGGAGGGCACCCATGTCCGACGTAAGCAAATTTCTCGACGAGGCCGCGGGCCTCCTGCCGGCCGCGGTCGCTTTGCGCCGCCGCATTCACGCCAAGCCCGAACTGGGCCTCGACCTTCCGATAACGACCGAAGCCGTCCTCGAAAATCTGAAGGGCCTCGATGTGCAGATCGCGCGCGGGCCTTCGACCTCGGGCCTCGTCGTCTCGCTCACGGGCACTAAGCCCGGTTCGCAAAGCGGCCGCACCATCCTGCTGCGCGGCGACATGGACGCGCTTCCCATGCCGGAAGAAACCGGCTTGCCCTTCGCCAGCGAGTTCGAGGGCCGCATGCATGCCTGCGGACATGACGCGCACACCGCCATGCTCGTTCAGGCCGTGCACCTGCTGCATCGCCATCGCGACGAACTGCCGGGCACCGTCAAATTCATGTTCCAGCCAGGCGAGGAGGGCTATGCGGGCGCCCGCTTCATGATCGAGGACGGTCTCATCGACGCCGACCCGAAGCCGGACGCCGCCTTCGCCCTTCACGTCACGCCCAATGCGCCAGCCGGCATGATCCTCGGCAAGCCGGGCCCGATGATGGCTTCCGCCGACGTCTGGACGGTCAAGATCAAGGGCAAGGGCGGTCACGCCTCCATGCCGCATATGGCCGTCGACCCCATCCCCGTGATGTTCGAGATCGGTCTCGCGCTCCAGTCCATGGTGACGCGCCGCATCGACGCTTTCGATCCGGTCGTGCTCACTTGCGCGAAAGTAACCTCCGGCACGACGAACAACGTCATCCCGGAATCCGCCGAAATGGTCGGCACGCTGCGCGCCTGTTCCGAGCATTCCCGCAACGCGGCCCATCAGGGCATCGAGCGCGTGGCGAAAAACATCGCCGCCGCGCATATGTGCGAGGCAGTCGTGAAGATCGAGAAGGGCTATCCCGTCACGATCAACGACGCCGATTTCGTCACCTTCGCCCGCGCCGTCGCCACCGATCTTCTCGGCGTCGGAAACTACATCCCGGCCTCCGCGCCGGTCATGGGCGCGGAGGATTTCTCCTATGTGCTTCAGCGCATTCCAGGCTGCATGATGTTCCTCGGCGTCATGCCCGAAGGCCATCACGACCACGTCGCGCCATGCCACTCGAACCACATGGTCATGAACGAGGACAGCATGAAGGTCGGCATCGCGCTCCACGCCGCCATCGCCCATCGCTTCCTCAACGAGCAGGCGGCCTGAAATCGGGCAGGGGGCTGGAAGCAGCCCCCCTCTCGCCCCATTTGATCGCTATCGAGAGCCATCCACATCCAACCGGAGACGCCTGATGCGCAAGGTCGTTGCCCTTCCCCTGCTTGCCGTGCTGCTCGTGTCGGGCTTTGCCGCCTCGGCCGATGAATCGAAGCTGCCGCCCGGCGCGAGCTTCGGCCCCAATCCGACGCTGCCCGAGCCCCATTCGAGCCTGCTGCCGACGATCCACATCGCAACCGCAACTGGCTGGCCCGCGGGCGTCACGCCGACGCCCGCCGCAGGCCTTGCCGTCAAGGCATTCGCCAGCGGTCTCGATCATCCGCGCTGGCTCTATGTGCTGCCGAATGGCGATGTGCTCGTCGCCGAAACCAACACGCCGCCCCAACCGGGCGAAGCGGGCGGCATTCGTGGCTGGATCGCCGGTCTGGTGTTGAAGCGCGCCGGCGCCGACGCGCCCACCGCCAATCGCATCACGCTCCTGCGCGATACCAAGGGCAACGGCGTCGCCGACGTGCAGACGGTCTTCCTCAAGGGCCTCAACTCGCCCTTCGGCATGGCGCTCATCGGCGACAACCTCTACGTCGCGAACACCGATGCGATCCTCCGTTTCCCCTATAAATCCGGCGAAACCGAAATCACCGCGCCCGGCGAAAAGGTCATGGATCTTCCGGCCGGGCCCATCAATCACCACTGGACGAAAAACATCATCGCCAGCCCCGACGGCAAGCGCCTCTACGTCACCGTCGGCTCGAACAGCAATGTCGGCGAGAACGGTCTGGCGGCGGAAGAAGGCCGCGCGGCCATCCACGAACTCGATCTCGCCACCGGCAAGTCGCGCATCTTCGCCTCGGGCTTGCGCAATCCGAACGGCCTCGACTGGCAGCCCCAGTCCGGCGCGCTCTGGACCACCGTCAACGAGCGTGACGAAATCGGCAGCGATCTCGTGCCGGATTACATGACCTCGGTGAAGGACGGCGCTTTCTACGGCTGGCCCTTCAGCTATTACGGCCAGCATGTCGATGTGCGCGTAAGCCCGCAAAATCCCGAACTGGTTGCCAAGGCCATCGCGCCCGATTACGCGCTCGGCGCGCACACCGCCTCGCTCGGTCTCGATTTCTATCGCGGCACGCTTCTCCCCGCGCACTATCAGGGCGGCGCTTTCATCGGCCAGCACGGTTCCTGGAACCGCAGGCCCTTCAGCGGCTACAAGGTCATCTATGTGCCCTTCGCCGACGGCAAGCCCTCCGGCGCGCCCGAAGACGTGCTGACGGGGTTCCTCGACGACAAGGAAAATGCCCGGGGCCGTCCGGTCGGCGTCGTTACCGACAAGTCCGGCGCGCTCCTCGTCGCCGACGATGTCGGCAATGTCATCTGGCGCGTGACGCCCGCCGCACCCAAGCCCTGAAGGGCGGGGGCGGGCGCTCCAGAAAAAAATGGCTCCGGAGAGTCTAGTGTCGAGTCCGACTCTCCGGCGCCCAGCCCATGGTTGAGTAGACCAGTCGGGCGATGCGCCAGCCATCTGCCTCGCGGCGCAGCACTGTCGTCAGGTAGAGCTTCTCGACCTGTTTCCGGCCGTTCTGCTTGAACCAGCCCTTCACGGGAAACACGGCATAAGCGTTTTTCCCCGAGCGTTCGAAGAACACCGGATCGTAGACCTTCTGATAGAGATCATCGGTCCCGATCTTGTTCGCCGCGCCCCAGGCCACAACGGCGTCATACTCGTCCGCACAGGCCGCAGGCCCCTGAAACAGGTAAGGCGGCACATGATCGACGACAACGGCGTCCGAAGTGCAGGATGAAGCATAGGCTTTGCGGTCGCCCTTGTTGCCCGCATCGTTGTAGGCCTGCACGGCGGCGACGACATCCTGCTTGTCCGTAGCCGTGGCCGGCGTCGCCGCAACGACCGCCAGCAAGCCCAGCGGAACCATCAAAATAATCCGACGCAGCATCTTCCGCTCCCCTGACTATTCCCCCGATTACGCTAGCAAGCAGGTTTCGGCCCGTCCAGATGCGGCGGGCGAGGGCAGGCGGAGGATTTCCGTACCCGGAAAACAGAACGGGACAGCCGTTAACCGGCCGTCCCGCTTGTCATTCTCAACTGAATTTAAGGATCGGACAGTCCGAACCAGTCCGCGAAGAGCTCAGGCCTCTTCGGTCTCGATCACGTCGATCTCGGGAATCTCGTCGATCTCCTCGATCTCGTTCACATTCTCCGGGAGGTCTTCTTCCTCGATCTCTTCAAGCTCTTTCGCATCGTCGGGCCGCCGTGCCGGCAGCTTGACCGCGCGCAGCATGAAGGCGGGCACATGATCGCCAAGGCCCACCACGCGGGGGCCGTCATCGTCGTCGCGGTTGCGCCCGCGCGGCCGGTCGTTGCGGTCGTTCCGTTCGCGCCGGGGCTGTTCGTTCCGCCTCGGCTCGCGCGCCGCCGGATGCTCGATCACTTCGGCGACAAGCTCCGCCACCGGATCGGCGATATGCGGCTGCGGCGCATCTTCGGCGACAGGCGCACTTTCCTTGCGCTCGCCCTTCGAGCGTCCGCGTCCGCCGCGTGCCCGGCGTTCGCGAGGCTTGCGCACTTCAGCGCCTTCCTCGGCTACAACATCATCCGCCGTTGCGGGTGCATCGCTCGCAACTGCCTCGGTGGCAGCGGGGGCCTGCGGAATGATCGCCGCCTCGTCATGCACCGGAATGCTGTTGCCGATCAGCTTTTCGATCTGGGTGAGATACTTGCCGTCTTCGCGCGTCGCAAAGGTGAAGGCAGCGCCCGACTTGCCGGCGCGGCCCGTGCGGCCGATGCGGTGAACATAGTCTTCCGAATGCGTCGGCACGTCGAAGTTGAAGACATGGCTTACATCGGGAATGTCGAGCCCACGCGCCGCCACGTCCGAGGCGACGAGCAGCCTGATGCTGCCGTTGCGGAAGCCGTCCAGCGTCTTCGTCCGCGTCGACTGGTCGAGATCGCCGTGAAGCGCGCCGACCGAATAGCCGTGTTTCTCAAGCGACTTGTAGACCACGGCCACATCGCGCTTGCGATTGCAGAAGATGATCGCGTTCTTGACGTTCTCTGTGTCGATGAGATGGCGAAGCAGGTCGCGCTTGCCTTCGCGCGTCGTCTTCACCACGGCCTGGGTGATGTTCGTGCTGGCCGAAGCCGGACGCGAAACTTCGATGCGCTCCGGATTTTGCAGGAACGTATCGGTGAGCCGCTGGATTTCCGGCGGCATGGTCGCCGAGAAAAAGAGCGTCTGGCGCGTGAAGGGGATCTTCTTGCAGATTTCCTCGATGTCCGGAATGAAGCCCATGTCGAGCATCCGGTCGGCTTCGTCGATCACGAGAATCTGCACGCCGGTCAGCAGCACCTTGCCGCGGCCCACATGGTCGAGCAGACGTCCAGGCGTCGCGATCAGCACGTCGACGCCGCGATCGAGCTTCTTCTCCTGGTCGCCGAAGGAGACGCCGCCGATCAGCAGCGCCATGGAGAGCTTGTGATACTTGCCGTATTTCTCGAAATTCTCGGCCACCTGCGCCGCCAGTTCGCGCGTCGGTTCGAGAATGAGCGAGCGCGGCATGCGCGCACGGGCGCGTCCCCGCGACAGCTTCTCGATCATCGGCAGCGTGAAGGATGCCGTCTTGCCGGTGCCCGTCTGCGCAATGCCGAGCACGTCGCGGCCCGCCAGCACCTGGGGAATGGCTTGCGCCTGAATGGGAGTAGGTTCGGTGTAGCCGGTCTCGGCCACTGCTTTCAGCACCTCGGCGCCAAGGCCGAGTTCATCGAATGTCATGTATTTGGGGCCTGTTCTGTACCATGTGAGCGCTGCCCTATGGTGGCCCACTCGGGGGCCCGTGGACGCTTTGTTCAGGGCAGCTTTCGCGCGTAATTCCGCGGCCGCGCAATCCGCTTGTCTGCGCGAAACATAGGATTTATCGGCGTTTTGTCAACGTGCGGCGGGGCCCAAGCGCGCTATGCCGCATGGGTATTGGCGCGTTTAATGTCGGATTTTCAGGCTTTGTTGCGAAAACGGCCCAGTCCGGCGGCCCGCACCGTACCTTCGTGTCCATCGCCGCTTTTCGAGCCGTTAATGATTCTGCCGCATATTCGGCCTTGTCCGGAAAAGGCATGAGTTTCGCCATGGCGATCGACCGCGCGTCGCAGACTGGCCGTCTTTCCGCTGGCAAGCCCCGCAAGGCCGACCGGCGCGCCGGCGTTTGGGCTGAGATCAACCGGTGCTTCGGCCAGTTGAGCCTCGCAGGCGCCACGGCCATTCTCCTCGTCTTCGCCGTCACCGTCGCGGTCGGCCTCAACTGGGCTCTCGGTCAGACCGGCATTTTCTCCTTCGATTTGCGCGTCATGACGGCGGCGATCATCGTCACCGTCATGACGGCCACGCCCATCATCGTCTATTCGCAGATCGTCATCCGCGAGCTCAAATCCTCGCGCCGCACCCTGCGCCTCATGACCGAGCGCCTCGCTCTCGCCTTTGACAATGCCGAGCGCGCCAACGACGCGAAGTCGCGCTTCCTCGCCAATATGAGCCACGAACTCAGGACGCCCCTGAACGCCATCATCGGCTTTTCGGACATCATGCAGAACGAGCTCCTGGGCGCGATGCAGAACCCGCGCTATCTCGGCTATGCCGCCGACATCAACGCCAGCGGCCAGCACCTGCTCGCCATCATCAACGAAATTCTCGATCTGGCGAAAATCGAATCCGGTCAGGAGACGACCGAGAATGAAGAGGAATTCGACCTGCTTGCCGCCGCCGAGGTCGCCCGCACCATGGTCCGCCCCTTGGCCGAGCGCCAGCGCGTCGCCCTCGATCTCGTTCTGCCGCCTTTTGACGTCCGCCTCGTCGCCGTCGCCCGCATGATCCGGCAGATCATGATCAACATTCTGTCGAACGCCTTGAAGTTCACTCCGGAAGGCGGTTCCGTCGTGCTCCTGGTCGAGTTGCGCGACAACGGCAATCTCGTCGTCTCGATTACTGACACAGGCGTCGGCATGTCGGCGGAAGATCTGAAGGTTGCGCTGACGCCGTTCGGTCAGGTGCCGAACGCGCAAAGCGGCAACCAACCCGGCACCGGCCTCGGCCTTCCGCTCGCCAAGGCGATGATGGATCTGCATGGCGGCCGTCTGGTCGTCCGCAGCAAGCCGGGCGAGGGCACAACCATCGCGCTCGTCTTTCCCGCCTCCCGCGTCCATGCCGACCCGGCGCGCCCTGCGCTCGTCGCCAGGGCGTCCTAGCCTCGAGCTCAGATATCGAGATCCTTGGCAAACGCCGCGCGTTCCTGGATGAACTGAAATCTCAGCTCCGGCTTGTTGCCCATCAGCCTGTCGACGGCGCCGCGCGTTTCGTTCGCTTCATCCACCGGCACGGTCACGCGCAGCAGCGTGCGCTTGGCGCGAATCATCGTCGTCTCCTTGAGCTGTGCGGGAAGCATTTCTCCCAAGCCCTTGAATCGACTGATCTCCACCTTGCCCCTGCCGTTAAACTCTTTCTTTAACAGCTCGTCCTTATGCGCGTCGTCGCGCGCATAGGCCGTCTTGCCGCCCTGCGCCAGCTTGTAGAGCGGCGGCACGGCGAGATAGAGATGCCCCTGCCGGATGAGCTCGGGCATCTCCTGATAGAAGAAGGTGATGAGCAGCGACGCGATATGCGCGCCATCCACATCGGCGTCGGTCATGATGATGACCTTCTCGTAGCGCAAATCCTCGTCGCGGTAATGCGAGCCGGTCCTCACGCCGAGCGCCTGAATGAGATCGGCGATCTGCTGGTTCGCCTGCATCTTCGCGCCCGTCGCCGACGCGACGTTCAATATCTTGCCGCGCAGAGGCAGGATCGCCTGGCTCGAGCGGTCGCGCGCCTGCTTGGCCGAGCCGCCGGCCGAATCGCCTTCGACGATGAAAAGCTCCGAGCCTTCCGCGCCCGCCTGCGCGCAATCGGCGAGCTTGCCGGGCAGGCGCAGCTTCCGCGTCGCCGTTTTCCGCGCAACGTCTTTCTCCTGCCGCCGCCTCAGCCGTTCTTCCGAACGGTCGATCACCCAGTCGAGCAGTTTGGTCGCCGTCTGCGGCGCCGCCGTCAACCAATGGTCGAAGTGATCGCCGATGGCTTTCTCGACAAGCCTTTGCGCTTCGGGACTTGCGAGCTTTTCTTTCGTCTGTCCCTGAAATTCCGGCTCGCGGATGAAGACCGACAGCAGCGCCGACGCGGTGCCCAGAATGTCTTCCGCCTGTATCTGCCCGGCCTTCTTATTGCCGGTCATGTCGGCATAGGCGCGCAGGCCCCTCAGCAGCGCCGCGCGCAATCCCGCCTCATGCGTGCCGCCCTCGATGGTCGGCACGGTGTTGCAATAGGAATGAATGAAGCCGTCTTCGCCGCCATGCCAGGCAATGGCCCATTCGACCGAGCCGTGGCTTCCCGCCTTCGACACCTTGCCGGCGAAGGGCTCCGCCGTCACCCAGTCGCGCGAGCCGACTTCGGCGCGCAGGAAGTCGACAAGCCCGCCCGGAAAATGCAGCACGTCTTCGGCCGGCGTCTCGTCGGTGATGAGCGACGGCGCGCAATGCCAGCGGATTTCGACGCCGCCGAAAAGATAGGCCTTCGACCGCGCCATGCGGTAAAGCCGCCCCGGCTTGAAGCCCGAGCCCTTGCCGAAAATCTCGGCATCGGGATGAAAGGTGATCTTCGTGCCGCGCCGGTTGTGCACGCGGCCCTGCTTGATGAGCTTCGTGGTCGGCACGCCGCGCGAATAGCTCTGCGTATAAAGCTCCTGCTCGCGCGCCACCTCCACCTCGAAGCGGTCCGCAAGCGCATTCACCACCGAAATGCCGACGCCGTGCAAACCGCCCGACGTCTCATAGGCCTTGCCGCCGAACTTGCCGCCCGAATGCAGCATGGTGAGAATGACTTCGAGCGCCGACTTCGGCTTGAACTTCGGATGCGGATCGACCGGAATGCCGCGCCCGTTATCGGCGACGGTGAGGCTTCCGTCCTCATGCAGCGTCACGTCGATCCAGTCGGCATGGCCCGCGACCGCCTCGTCCATCGAATTGTCGAGAACTTCGGCAAAGAGGTGATGCAGCGCCTTCTCGTCGGTGCCGCCGATATACATGCCCGGGCGGCGCCTGACCGGCTCCAGCCCCTCCAGCACCTCGATATCCTTGGCCGAATAACTCCCATCTCCCTTGTCGGCCTTCGCCGTTTTGGGGGTTGCCTGCTTCGGCGCCTTGGCCGCAGCTGCAAAGAGATCGTCGCTATCGTCGGATTTGGTCGGCTTGCGAGCGGCCATGAGTACTCAAGACTGTGCTGGGGTGATTCGACGCCGATTGTAGGGCGGGGAGGGGAAGGGGAGCAAACCTGACCCCGCTTCCATCCCGCCTCCCGCCTGTGCCACCATCGCCCCATATGAAATCCGGGGACGCTGACATGACCGACAAGATAACCATCTCAACGCCGCTGACGCTGCCCTGCGGCGCAACGTTGAAAAACCGCATCGCCAAAGCCGCGATGACTGAGGGCCTGGCCGACGGGCAGAACCGCGCCACCGAGAAGCACGTCCGCCTCTATCGCCGCTGGGCCGAGGGCGGGGCGGGCATGCTGCTCACCGGCAACGTCCAGATCGACCGCCGTTATATGGAGCGCCCCGGCAACGTCGCCATCGACGGGCCCCAGTCGAATGAGGCGATCGCCGCGCTTCGCGAATACGCCAAGGCGGGTACCGCCAACAACACCCATCTCTGGATGCAGATCAGCCATGCCGGCCGCCAGACGCCTATCTCGGTGAGCAAGGAGCCTCTCGCGCCTTCCGATAAGCCGCTCGACATGCCGGGCGCGCAATTCGGCAAGCCCCGCGCCATGACCGGCGCCGAAATCGAAGACGTCATCCGCCGCTTCGCCCATGTGGCAACCGTCGCCCGCGACACGGGCTTTACGGGCGTGCAGATCCACGGCGCGCATGGCTACCTGATTTCGGAATTCCTCTCTCCCGACGTCAACAACCGCACCGACGAATGGGGCGGCAGCCTTGAAAACCGCGCCCGCCTTCTCCTCGAAACCGTGCGCGCCGTGCGCAAGGCGGTCGGCGCGGACTTCCCCATTTCCGTCAAACTCAACTCGGCGGATTTCCAGCGCGGCGGCTTCAGCCACGAAGACTCGATCAGGGTCGCCTCGTGGTTGAACGACGAAGCGCTCGACCTCCTCGAAATCTCGGGCGGCACCTATGAGCAGCCGCGCCTCGTCGGCCTCGACGATCTGACGCTCCATCCCGAGAAAGCCGAGACGCGCAAGGAAAGCACCATCGCGCGCGAAGCCTATTTCCTCGAATACGCCAGGGACATCCGCGCCGCCGTCAAACTGCCGCTCATGGTCACGGGCGGCTTCCGCACCGTGGCGGGAATGAACGCCGCGCTCGCCTCCGCCACCATGGATGTGGTCGGCGTCGCGCGCCCGCTCTGCGTCGATCCTTCCGCGCCCGCGCGCCTTCTCTGCGGCCAGGTCCGCGACATTCCGGCCTACGAGAAAACGCTGCGCATCGGCCCCGGCATCCTCGGCCCGCACAGCTATTTCAACATCATGAAGGCGCTGAACGGCTGGGGCCAGCAGGGCTGGTTCTGCCTGCAACTCCTCCGCATGGGCGAGGGCAAGGACCCCGACAAACACCTCGGCGTCTTCAAGGCCTTCCGCGACTACGCAAAGAACGAGGCGAAGGCGGCCGCCGCACTGGTGCGATGAACCCTTCAACCCCTCTCCCCTTGGGAGAGGGGGGGCCCGCGCTGCAAGCGCCGGAGGGTGAGGGCCTTTCTGCCGCTCCCGCCCGATGAACCGGAGGTCGATATGAAAGAGATATTCCCCTCGCTCTTCGTCATCGGCCCCGACCGGCCCGACGGGAAAACGCCCTTCACCTATCTCATCAAGCGCAAGGCGGGAAACATCCTCTTCGCCACCAAGGCCGACACGCCCGCGCGGCAGAAGGACATCGCGGCGGCGGGCAAGGTCGCGCACATGATGCTTGGCGACCGCCATCACGCCTTTCCGCATACGGAGGCGCTGGCAAAACGCCTCGGCGTGCCTCTCAGTTGTTCCTCCATCGAAGCGGCGGTGCTGATGAAAAAGGGCATCGACATCGCCGCGCCGCTCCCCTTCGAGCCCGCGGCGTTGACGCCCGAGATCGAAATCATCCCGACGCCCGGCCACACACGCGGCGCGTTTTCCTATCTCTGGACGAAGGCAGGCCGGAAATTTCTTTTCATCGGCGACACGATCGTGCCCGTCGACGGCGAATGGAAATATTGGGTGACGAAGGTGAACCGCGCCCAGATGCGCAAGACCATGCAAGCGCTCTCCAAAGTGAGCTTCGACGTCATCCTGTCGAACTCATTCGCATCGACGCCCGTTCCCTGGTTCGAAGTCGACGCCAAATCCCGCGCCGCCATCTTCAAATCCCTAGACCGCAGCCTCGCCGACTGACGCCTACCTAAAACCCCTCTCCCCTCGGGAGAGGGAGGGGCCCGCGCGACAAGCGCGGGAGGGTGAGGGCCTTACGATAGTCCCACGCCTCCACCTCACCCGTCATGGCCCGGCTCGTCCGGGCCATCCACGTCTTTTCTTCGAAGCCATGGACCAAAGTCCCCACCCAACCCTCTCCCAACGGGAGAGGGCTAGGAACAGCGGACTCATCAACCCCTCTCCCCTTGGGAGAGGGAGGGGCCCGCGCTATAAGCGCGGGAGGGTGAGGGCCTTCAGCGCCTCACCAGCGTCCGCTCGCGCCGCCGCCGCCGGAGCTTCCGCCCCCGCCGCCGAAACCGCCGCCGCCACCGCCTCCGAATCCGCCGCCGCCAAATCCGCCGCCGCCCCACCAGATGCCGGTGCGTCGCCCGCGATTGACGAAGGCGAAAATCCAGATGCCGAGGAAGATCAGCAGGAACATCCATCCCTGCCAGCCGTCATCCTGTTGCTGTCCGCCACGCGGCGGCGGCAGCGCGCCGCCGCCCAGCACCGTCACGATGGCATTCGCGCCCGCCTCGATGCCGCCCGGTAGATCGCCCGCCTTGAATTTCGGCGTCACGATCTCCCGGATGATCTGCGATGAAATCGCGTCGGTGAGCTCGCCCTCAAGCCCGTAGCCCACCTCAATCCGCATCTCGCGCTCGTTGGGCGCGATGAGAAACAGCACGCCGTTATTCTTGTCCTTCTGCCCGAGCTTCCAGGCGCGGAACACTTCATTGGCGTAAGTCTGGACGTCGTTGCCGTCGAGCGAGGCGACGGTTGCGACAACCACCTGATTGGTCGTCTTCGCCTCATGCCCCGCAAGCATTGCGTCGAGCCGCGCAATCTCATCGGGCGGCAGCACATGCGCATCGTCCACCACGCGTCCCGTCAGCGCCGGCGCCTTGACGTCCGCCATGACTGGCGCGGCGCCGAAGGCGACGGCCAGGACGAAGGCGAGGGCGGCGAGCCGTTTCATCAGAACTGCACCTGCGGGGCTTTTTCCGCGCCGACATCCGCCGTGAAATTCGCGCGCGGTTTCATGTCGCTGTAAAAGAGCGACGCGATGAGCCGTCCCGGAAAGGTCCGAAGCGTCGTGTTGTAGGTCTGCACGGCCTGAATGTAATCGCGCCGCGCCACCGAGATGCGGTTCTCCGCGCCTTCGAGCTGCGATTGCAGCGTCAGGAAATTCTCGTTCGCCTTGAGCTGGGGATAATTCTCCGAGACGACGAGCAGCCGCGACAGCGCCCCGCCAAGCTCGCGCTGCGCCGCTTCGTAATTCGCCACGGCCTTCGGATCGTTCGGATCGGGCGTTGCGATCTGGCCCACATGCGCGCGCGCATTGGTCACTTCCGTCAGCACCTTTTCCTCATGCGCCGCATAACCCTTCACCGTAGCGACGAGGTTCGGCACGAGGTCCGCGCGGCGCTGATACTGGTTCAGCACCTGGCTCCAGGCCGCGTTCGCCGCCTCGTCCTGGCGGGGAATGGTGTTGATGTTGGAGAAAATCCACACCGCGACAAGCGCGATGACGCCCAGAATGCTCAGGAGAACAATGCGTCCGTTCGACATAAATCCCTCGTTTGGTTCGGCAGCTTCCGCCGCCGACGCTAGCTGCCGTCTGCCGCCGCCGCAATGCTGGACCGCCGCACAAGCGGGCGTCATTGCGCCGGATCAAGCCCGACCGAAGGGAAATAGGGACGAAGTTCGATAATTTCAG
Source organism: Parvibaculum sp. (assembly GCA_031291615.1). Classification (GTDB taxonomy): domain Bacteria; phylum Pseudomonadota; class Alphaproteobacteria; order Parvibaculales; family Parvibaculaceae; genus Parvibaculum. The sequence goes on along the minus strand of JARLIS010000006.1, from coordinate 4,089 downwards.
TGGGGATTTCTCATATGCGCAACCCCGCTCAAACGGAAGCCCCGGATGATCCTGTCGGGCGTTCCCTCGCGGGGTTGCATCATGGATGTGCTGCTCGCACTCGCCCTGGCTGATGAGCCGGGCCATTCCATCGTAGTCTCGCCTGCGCACTCAATGTGCGTAACGCGGGCGTCAGTGTATGTTTGCGCTCTCTGGCCTAAACGGTTTGCTGACCGGTCACGCGGTAAGAACGCGGCAGGCTTTGCGATGTACGGAAAGTTTCTGATCTTTCAGAGCTTTCCTTGCGTCGGTGGAGCCATCTTCAGAACCTCCTCCGTTCGTTTCGTCATAAAAAGGCTAGGCCTGCACGGCACGGAACGTCAACAGAAATCGCACCGGAATCCCTGCGGCGATATTGAGTCAACAGCGTTGCCCTAATAAATCCGTATAGGGATTAATATAAAAATCTGCATACAAATGAAAAGGGCCGGAGTTTCCTCCGGCCCTTTCCTTGCGGTCTCGTGCGTCCGGTTAGACGCTGTAGTACATGTCGAACTCGACCGGGTGCGGCGTCATTTCGTAACGCAGGCACTCTTCCCACTTCAGGTCCGTATAGGCTTCGATCTGCTCGGAGGTGAACACGCCGCCCTTGAGCAGGAAGGCGTTGTCCGCTTCGAGCGACTTCAGCGCTTCGCGGAGCGAGCCGCAGACCGTCGGGATCTGCTTCAGCTCTTCCGGCGGCAGGTGGTAGAGGTCCTTGTCCATCGGCTGGCCCGGATCGATCTTGTTCTCGATGCCGTCGAGGCCGGCCATGCACATGGCCGCGAAGGCGAGGTAGGGGTTCGCCGTCGGATCGGGGAAGCGGATTTCGATGCGCTTCGACTTCGGCGACGTGCCGTGCGGAATGCGGCAGGAGGCCGAGCGGTTGCGCGCCGAGTAGGCGAGTAGCACCGGGGCTTCATAGCCCGGCACGAGGCGCTTGTAACTGTTCGTCGACGGGTTGGTGAAGGCGTTGAGCGCCTTGGCATGCTTCAGGATGCCGCCGATGTACCAGAGGCATTCCTGGCTCAGGTCGGCATACTTGTTGCCGGCGAAGAGCGGCTTGCCGCCCTTCCAGATCGACTGGTGGCAATGCATGCCCGAGCCGTTGTCGCCGAAGACCGGCTTCGGCATGAACGTCGCCGTCTTGCCGAAGGCCTGCGCCACGTTGTGGATCACATACTTGTAGATCTGCATGTGGTCGGCCGCGGTGGTCAGCGTCTGGAACTTCGTTCCAAGCTCATGCTGGGCCGAGGCGACTTCGTGATGGTGCTTCTCGATGACGACGCCCATCTCCTGCATCACGGTGAGCATCTCGCCGCGAAGGTCCTGCGCGCTGTCGATCGGGTTCACCGGGAAGTAGCCGCCCTTGGTGCGGACGCGGTGGCCGAGGTTGCCGACTTCGTAATGCGTGTCGGAGTTGGTCGGCAGTTCGATCGAGTCGAGCTCGAAGCCCGTCTTGTAGGGCGAGGTCGAGAACTTCACGTCGTCGAAGATGAAGAATTCGGCTTCAGGGCCGAAGACGATGCTGTCGCCGAAACCGCCGGACTTCACATAGGCCTCGGCGCGCTTCGCCGTCGAGCGCGGGTCGCGCCCGTAGAGTTCGCCGGTCGAGGGCTCGACGATGTCGCAGAGGATCGCAAGCGTGTTCTGGGCGTAGAACGGATCCATGACGGCCGTGTCGAGGTCCGGCAGCAGAACCATGTCGGATTCGTTGATCGCCTTCCAGCCCGCGATGGACGAGCCGTCGAACATCGTGCCCTGGGCGAAGAAGTCTTCGTCGCAGAAGCCGATGTCGAACGTCACATGCTGCATCTTGCCGCGCGGGTCAGTGAAGCGCAGGTCGATGTACTTGACGTCCTTTTCCTTGATGGTTTGCTGAATGGAGCCGTAATCAGCCATGTCGTCGTTCCCCGTGTTAGGTAACTGTGAGGTGAATTGTTTTCGTTAGTCTGCGGACAAACCGCGTTTAGATAGCTTCCACGCCGGTTTCGCCGGTGCGGATGCGGATCGCTTCTTCGACAGTAGAGATGAAAATCTTGCCGTCGCCGATGCGGCCCGTGCGCGCGGCGGCCTGGATGGCCTCGACGGCCTTGGCCACCATGCCGTCGTCGAGCACGACCTCGATTTTCACTTTCGGCAAAAAGTCGACGACGTATTCGGCGCCGCGGTAAAGCTCGGTATGCCCCTTCTGGCGTCCAAATCCCTTCGCTTCGGTCACGGTGATGCCCTGCAACCCGACTTCCTGAAGCGCTTCTTTCACCTCATCCAGCTTGAACGGCTTGATGATCGCCTCGATCTTCTTCATTTCGCTGACGTCCTCTACCCTTGGGCCGAATGCCGGCCTATTGATCGGCTTAGTTAGCATGGGCCGTGCCACATGCCACGTTCTTAAAAACACAGCTAAATCAATGGCCTACGGTCTGTGGATAAAATTTGCCCGAATTACGCGCATGGCAATTGAGCGATTTATAGTCACGTTGATTAAAAAATAGGCAACGTCCTGTTTTTGTGGCGATTTGCGCGGCGTGACGCTCTTTGACATCCTCGCGCGCCGCCGTAAAGAGGGGCGCGAACAAGTTTTGAGGAGCGAGGGGATGCGGCCGGCCAATCATGTGTTCTCGGGCCTTGGAACGACCATCTTCACCGTCATGTCGGCGCTTGCCGCCGAACATGGCGCGATCAATCTGGGGCAGGGCTTCCCGGACGACGAAGGCCCTGACGATGTGCGCGCCGTCGCCGCGAAGGCGCTGATCGACGGTCCGAACCAGTACCCGCCCATGCCGGGCCTGCCCGCGCTCCGCCAGGCGGTCGCCGCCGCCAACAAGCGCTTCTACGGCCTCGACGTCGACTGGCAGAAGCAGGTGCTCGTCACGTCCGGCGCGACCGAAGCCTTGAACGACTGCCTGATGGCGCTGCTCAATCCGGGCGACGAGGCGATCCTCATCGAACCGGCCTATGACAGCTACAAGCCCGTCATCGAAGCCGTCGGCGCGAAGATCGTCACCGTGGCCCTTGAGCCGCCGCACTGGACGCTGCCGCTCGACAGGCTCGCCGCCGCCTTCACCTCGAAGACCAAGCTCATCCTTCTCAACACGCCGATGAACCCGACCGGCAAGGTCTTCACCCGCGCCGAGCTCGACGCCATCGCGGCGCTTCTGGTGAAGCACGACGCCTATGCCGTCTGCGACGAGGTCTATGAGCACCTCGTCTTCTCCGGTCACAAACACATTCCGCTGATGACGCTGCCCGGCATGGCCGAGCGCTGCGTCCGCATCGGCTCGGCGGGAAAGACCTTCTCGCTCACCGGCTGGAAGATCGGCTACATCACCGGCCCCGAGCATCTGATGACGCCCATCATGAAGGCCCACCAGTTCGTGACCTTCACCACCGCGCCCGCAACCCAGACCGCCATCGCCTTCGGCCTCGGCAAGGACGACAGCTATTTTGCAGGCCTCGCCGCCTCGCTCGAAGCCAAGCGCGACATCCTCGCCGCCGGGTTGAAAGACGCGGGCTTCGACGTGCTGCCGACGAACGGCACCTACTTCATCAGCGCCGATTTCCGCCCCTTGGGCTTCAACGGCACCGACGAGGAATTCTGCCGCGACATCACCATCAAGGCGAAAGTCGCCGCGATTCCCCTGTCCGCCTTCTACGCCCCGAACGCTGCCCACGCGCCGCGCCACCTCGCGCGCTTCTGCTTCTGCAAGCAGGACGCAATCCTCGCGGAGTCGAGCGCACGGCTGAAGGCCTACGCGAAGAAGTAGGAAAGGCCCTCACCTCCACCTCACCCGTCATGGCCCGGCTCGTCCGGGCCATCCTCGTCTTTCTTTTCAGCGCCCAATGGAACGAAGACCCTCACCCAACCCTCTCCCAATGGGAGAGGGCTAGAGATGGGATTGGCGCTTCAACCCCTCCCTCTCCCACGGGGAGAGGGAGGGGCCCGCGCTGTATGCGCGGGAGGGTGAGGGCCTTCTCCGCTCTCGTCGCGACAGAAGCCACACGCAAACTCCCGGCGGTAAATACCGTCGACCAGTTCGAAGACGCGCGGTCCCTGCGCCGCGAACTTCA